>QUMM01000096.1 GCA_003435055.1 Lachnospiraceae bacterium OF09-6 | reverse complement strand
CTACAGCGAGCAGAGTTACATCATCACGGTAACCGTGGAGGATAACGGAAAAGGCCAGCTGGTAGCAGCAGCCGACCAGGGACTGAACGACCTTGTCTTCACAAATGAGTACAACACGGCAGACGGAAGCTATACACCGTCCGTAAAGAAAGTACTGAAGGGACGTACCCTGAAAGCGGATGAATTCAGCTTTACCATCACGGAAGTGGATGAAAACGGAAAAGCAGTTGAAGGCGGCTACACAGACACCAAGAGCAACACAGCAGACGGAACGGTAAGCTTCAGCACTATCGAGTACAAAGAAGCCGGAACCCACTATTATAAAGTAGTGGAAAATGCAGGAAGCCTCGGAGGAGTAACCTACAGCGAGCAGAGTTACATCATCACGGTAACCGTAAAGGATAACGGAAAAGGCCAGCTGGTAGCGACAGCCGACCAGGGACTGAACGACCTTGTCTTCACAAATGAGTACAACACGGCAGACGGAAGCTATACACCGTCCGTAAAGAAAGTACTGAAGGGACGTACCCTGAAAG
>QUMM01000095.1 GCA_003435055.1 Lachnospiraceae bacterium OF09-6 | reverse complement strand
AGGCTATGAGCAGATGTCAGCATTATTCTTAAAAACAGCCGATAATGAGAAAGAACATGCAAAGATGTGGTTCAAGGAGCTGGCCGGAATTGGTGACACAAAAGAAAATTTGGCTGCTGCTGCAGAAGGTGAAAACTACGAGTGGACAGATATGTATGAAGGGTTTGCCAAAACAGCGGAGGAAGAAGGATTTCCAGAACTTGCTGCAAAATTCAGAGCTGTAGGAGAGATTGAGAAACATCATGAAGAAAGATACCGTGCACTTCTTAAGAATATTGAAACTGCACAGGTATTTGAAAAGAGCGAAGTCAAAGTATGGGAATGCCGTAACTGCGGACATATCGTAGTAGGAACAAGAGCACCGGAAGTATGCCCGGTATGCAATCACCCACAGAGCTATTTTGAAGTACATGCAGAAAACTATTAAAATATTATCCGGAGCACAATTAAAGTATATCGCATTTACGACTATGCTCATAGACCATGTAAATAAGGCTCTGATTTATCCTAATTTGAATGGAGGAATATTGCTTGTGATA
>QUMM01000094.1 GCA_003435055.1 Lachnospiraceae bacterium OF09-6 | reverse complement strand
GGGAAATGCCTTAGAGGGCTTCGCCCACGCTCCACCACTTATACACTGTATTCTTTGATATGCCAGTATCGGCTATGCAGTCTTTTGGTGTTCCCTCTGGGTGTGCTGTTCGCCATTCTTCGACAATCTTCGCCTTGTCTGGTCTGCCACCACCAACAACATTTTCTCCCATTTGCTCTTTTAATGCTCTGATACCTCTCGCTAACTGTAAATGTTGCTCTTGCTTTCTTCCGTTCCTCTTGTTGGGCGGTATTACAACTTTCGTCTGCTTCTCTATCCATTCTCGGCTTGCCATAGTCGAAAGTAGCTTGTTATCAGCTTTGAGGGCTTTCAGTGCGTCCTTTACGTCCTCTCTGGTAAAATGGTTGTCCTCATCATCTGTAAGGCTCTCCAGATGCTCCAAAAATGAATAGGCATCTTGCCTTATTCGTCTTTCAGATATGCCACATTTCAAGCCATACGCACACAATGCCATGATTGAGAAGTACCTACCGCCTACCTTTACTTCGGTAAAAATCTTGTTCTTCCACCACTCATAAAGGGCT
>QUMM01000093.1 GCA_003435055.1 Lachnospiraceae bacterium OF09-6 | reverse complement strand
AGAAAGCCAGATGCTATGACAAGCACAAAAAAGGCTTTTATGTCTACGCCAAGCCAAACAAATGTGACCCGAAAATCGTTACGAAATACATCGGTCGTTACCTCGGGCGGCCTGTGATTGCTACTTCCCGCATTGACCGTTACGACGGAAAGTACGCAACTTTCCATTATAACCGTCATGAAGATAACAAATATGTGGAAGAAACCATTCCTGTCATGGAATTTATTCAACGCCTTATCCGGCATATCCCTGAAAAACATTTCAAAATGATCCGCTACGGCGGTATTTATGCGAGACACCGGGATATTGATAAAAAACTTCGCAGATCCATTTCCAAAGAAAAACATCGTATTTACCAGAGTTTCCATCAATGGCGCACATCTATTCTTCTTTCTTTTGGCTATGATCCTCTGGAATGCCCTGTCTGTAAGCATAAAATGGAGTTTCTGGAACTCTATTATGCTCATAAACGTGTTTCTCTTGAAGAAATGTACGAGAAAGCAATGTCCCGTTCTCGTGGAAAAAGGTCTTCTGCATAGTTTCCTCTTT
>QUMM01000092.1 GCA_003435055.1 Lachnospiraceae bacterium OF09-6 | reverse complement strand
TGACCGATGTAGGCCGCGAGGTTGCCGAAAAAATCTACGAGCGACACTGCTTCTTTACCGAGCAGCTTATCGCCGCAGGCGTTGACCCCAGGACTGCGGAGGCTGACGCCTGCCGGATTGAACACATCATCAGCGATGAGAGCTTTTCACGGCTGAAAGAGGCAGCCGAACAGGAACAAACCTAAACCAAATAAGACAAGCGATCCTGCCCCGCAAGACGGGGAAAGAAAAAAAACGTTGCAGGGCAGGCAGCTTTATGCGCCCAAAATGTATTTTCCGGGTACTGCGGCGGTTTTGAGTAACATTAAGGCCGCCGTCCCTTATGCCCTCGACAAAGGAGTGACGACTACACGCTGACACGGCGGCTTTAGGAGGGAACAGCACAGGAAGCAGCCGCAGTGATTGGATTTTCCATTTATAGAACGGAAGAGATGGCAGAACTTATCTCCTATATGCGCCAGTACAATGAAAGTGCATTGGAAGGCGAAGACCTTCGCTTTTACGGTTTTGATATGCAGAGGATTTCTTACAGCATGAGGTTTTTGGAAGAAGTCTGCAAAG
>QUMM01000091.1 GCA_003435055.1 Lachnospiraceae bacterium OF09-6 | reverse complement strand
GTTTACTAAACTTTTACTATTCTCTTGGTTGTTACCTTCTTAAAGATAACTTCCTCGGATGTCTCTATCGGCATGGTTAATATCTTTCGATTTAACCATTTGATATTTTTGTATTTTCCATATGCGATTTTCAAGGTACAATGATTGGCTTAAGTGTTTTATCTTAAACCTATGGGCTTAAGTTGGCCTTTCCTCCTCAACTCACGTTTATGAATTGATACTTAAAAGCTTTCTTCACCCTATGGGCTTAAGTGGACTCGAACCACCGACCTCACGCTTATCAGGCGTGCGCTCTAACCAGCTGAGCTATAAGCCCTTCTTCAATCTGGCGGCCACCTGCTCTCCCACACCGTCTCCAGTGCAGTACCATCGGCCGCTTAGGTCTTAACCATCGTGTTCGGGATGGGAACGGGTGTGTCCCCTAAGCGCATCGCCACCAGAAATCTTGTCATCCTTGATGACTGAACAGTGAAACAATCTCTACTTCGTTGATTCTGTTTATCCTTAGAAAGGAGGTGATCCAGCCGCACCTTCCGATACGGCTACCTTGTTACGACTTCACCCCAGTTACCAATCCCGCCTTCGGCAGCTCCCTCCTTTCGGTTGGGTC
>QUMM01000090.1 GCA_003435055.1 Lachnospiraceae bacterium OF09-6 | reverse complement strand
AGGCTATGAGCAGATGTCAGCATTATTCTTAAAAACAGCCGATAATGAGAAAGAACATGCAAAGATGTGGTTCAAGGAGCTGGCCGGAATTGGTGACACAAAAGAAAATCTGGCCGCTACTGCAGAAGGTGAAAACTACGAGTGGACAGATATGTATGAAGGGTTTGCCAAAACAGCGGAGGAAGAAGGATTTCCAGAACTTGCAGCAAAATTCAGAGCTGTAGGAGAGATTGAGAAACATCATGAAGAACGATATCGTGCACTTCTTAAGAATATTGAAACTGCACAGGTATTTGAAAAGAGCGAAGTCAAAGTATGGGAATGCCGTAATTGTGGACATATCGTAATGGGAACAAAAGCACCGGAAGTATGCCCGGTATGCAATCACCCGCAGAGCTATTTTGAAGTACATGCAGAAAACTATTAATGTGAATTGCAGATATGAATATGGGTATGTCTGTTATACGATACAATGAGGGGCGGAAATGAACAAACTGAAAACATTATCCGGAGCACAATTAAAGTATATCGCATTTACGACTATGCTCATAGACCATGTAAATAAGGCTCTGATTTATCCTAATTTGAATGGAGGAATATTGCTTGTGATA
>QUMM01000009.1 GCA_003435055.1 Lachnospiraceae bacterium OF09-6 | reverse complement strand
TATGCAAAGATTATTTAGGTATAGATATATCCGTTGAAATAGAATTATTTAGGTATAGATATATCCGTTGAAATAGAATTCTTCAATATCGGTAATTTGGAAAGAAAAAATGATTTATTGTCATCATACACCTACGAGGGAACAGAAGAGGAAGAACTTAAATATGATAAGATAATGGAATTAGAATATAAATTGTATCGCATACAAATGATGGATTGGTATGTAACAACTTTTGATGGGATGTTTTTTATACCACTTGCAATTGAAAATGCATCTGCAGTGTATGATGAAGATATAGATATACATATTAAGATACAAGAAAATGATGCTGAAATAATTTATCCGTCAAAGAAACTGATAAATCCGGATATGCAAGGCTTGGAAGGTTTAATTTTTGAAGAAGGCATTATAAAAGAACTTTTGTTAATGTTTGAATCATCAGACATTTCATATGATAGTGATATATCATATAGTATTGCTGATAGCTTAGCTGAGAATCAGGCATCAATAAGGGCATATTTTAATGCAAGTGGAATAAACGGAAATCCAAAGTATGGTGAAGCGGATTACGAAAGAGAAATATCAAAATATATTGCAATACCAAATTCCGGGAGTAAGAGTGAGTTTGAATTCACTATTAGTTCTCTTAGACCAAAAGAAAAAAAGTGGTTAGGTCCTGCGTTACTGATAAAGCCTTTGAAAGATAATTTTGATATTGAATATTCAATAAAATCAAAGCACTCAGACGGCAATTTATCAGGAGTAGTAAAATTCAATCAATAAAGAAAGCTCCCCATCACCGGATTGATTTGCTTCCAGTGGTGAGGAGTCTTTTTGCTTCTATGGGATTATCCTTCAATATCAATTTTCAGTCCGGACTTAAGCTCCACAGTGAAGTGGTCCTCCCAGACGATGATTCGTTCAAGCCAGCGCTTTACCAGGGCCTCGTCGAAGGCTTCCAGGTGTGCGGGCTGCTGCTTGATAAAATCCTGCAGTTCATTGATGCGGGCAATCTGTGCGTCTCTGGCGGCGGTATCAACCGTGCACTTTTCGCGCTGTTCCCGGAGCTTGAAGATCTCGTCGGCAATCTCATCATAGGCCTCTTTGCTATTAGCTTTTTTGAGAAGCTCTTTCTGAAGCTCCTGTAGTCTTTCGTTGATACCATCAGCGGTATTTTGCTGAGCGCTTCGGATCACCTTTGCAATGTTCTGCTGGAGCTGCGCCTGGTAGGTGGACTTATCGCCAAGGAGCATGTTGATAGCCTGAACTACCACATTCTCCAATACCGTCTCATTGACGGTTCTTGCGTGGCATTCCTGCCCGGTCGGCTCCAGTCTACTGATGCAACGCCAGACGATGGATTTGCAGCCGCGATTTTTCCAGTGAATTCTGCGGAACATTTCACCGCATTCGCCGCAAATGACTATCTGTGCAAAGCAGTGGTTGCAGCTGTAGGAGCGCTTTTTACCATTGGCGCTTGTCTTGACCACTCGCCTGCGTACCAGCTCTTCCTGCACCCGCAAGAAAATATCCTTCGGAATAATTGCTTCGTGGTTGCCCTCCACATAGTATTGTGCACGATGCCGTTGTTCTTGACTCTTGTCTTGTTCAGAAAGTCGGTGGTGTAGGTTTTCTGAAGCAGGGCATCGCCGATGTATTTCTCGTTTCGGAGGATTTTGTTGATGGTGCTGGTCCACCATTTTGTTTTGCCTGCACCTGTGAGAATGCTGTCTGCTTCCAGTCCTTTCGCAATCCGATCCATCGAGTAGCCCTCCAGGTATTCACGGTAGATGCGTTTTACCACCTCTGCCTGTTCTGGATCGATGATGAGATTTCCATCTGCATCCTTGGTGTAGCCGAGAAAGTGATTGTGATTTACCTGTACCTGGCCATTCTGGTAGCGAAACTGGAGTCCCAGCTTTACATTCTGGCTGAGGGATTGTGATTCCTGCTGCGCCAGGGAAGCCATAATCGTAATCAGGACCTCACCCTTGGCATCCATTGTGTTGATGGATTCCTTTTCGAAGAAGACGGGAATGTTCTTATCCTTCAGCTGGCGGATGTATTTCAGGCAGTCCAGAGTGTTTCTGCAAATCGGCTGATGGACTTGGTGATAATCATGTC
The DNA here is from genome assembly GCA_003435055.1 of Lachnospiraceae bacterium OF09-6. Classification (GTDB taxonomy): domain Bacteria; phylum Bacillota; class Clostridia; order Lachnospirales; family Lachnospiraceae; genus Marvinbryantia; species Marvinbryantia aceti. Next base: position 87,794 of record QUMM01000009.1, on the reverse strand, counting down.
GATGTTTCCGGCCTCGCAGTCGTCAATCATACGGTTAAAGTCCTCACGTTTTTTTGTGTTGGTGCCGGAAATACCATCATCGGCGTAAATACCGGCAAATTCCCATTCCGGGTTTTTCTGTATAAATTCTGTGTAATGCTCGACCTGAGCATCGTAGCTTGTAGCCTGCTCATCGCTGTCAGTACTGACTCTGCAGTACGCTGCGACTCTAAGCTTTGGCTTTGTATCCTGCTGCCGGGCAGTGTTTCCGACCTGCCGTTTTGCAGGGATGACCATAACATTTCCCATTATTTGACCTCGCTTTCTATCAGGCTGTATAGGTATTCTGCTTGCCTGACCGGATTTTCATAATTCTCTGTAATATCACCAAGTCGAAAGGTGGTAGGTGGCCTTTTTATGATTGGTGCAATATAGCGGTCGTTCCGTCCGAGCTGCGTAGAGCGCTTGCTAAGCTCCGCACTGACGGCATCGAAGGATGCCGGATCAATGATGGCTGGGTAGAAGTCATCTCCGAGGTAATGCCTGTTTAGCATTATGCGCTTGGCACTAGAATGGAGTAGGCCAAGCCCGGCTTCCTTTGCAGCATTGGTAAGGGATAGACCGCTTCCTGGACTAATCGGTGTGTTCTGGCATCACGCTCTTTTTTTCAGTTTCTTGCTTCAGCTTCTTCCTGGCGGTGTTTTGCCTGTAAAAGTGCTTTTTCTTCCGGTGTCATGATTCTTTTATCTGCCATATCTGGCACCTCCTTTTTATGCCCGTATCCGGGCGGTTTTAGTTTTAAAATCTTATGCTTTGGTACTATGGTTTTAGATAACTGACAGTGATATATTTCTGGTAATAAATGAGGAAAGAAAGTAGTACCACTGTCAGTGAAAAGTAATCATTGTGTTATACTTCTTCGAGTCAATTCTGGTTCGGAGCATGATTGTTCAACAGGATTTTTTTCGCCTGCTTTAAATTAGCTGTTGCATTGTCCTGACGGATATTCCGGTTATTGATACGGACAGGAATACATCTTTCCAGAATACGGTCATAAATTCGTTTGTGTGCGATATCAGCGGCGTTATTCAGTTCTGATAAAGTGAGATTGGTCGTTATGATCAGGGGCTTTTTACTGCGGTAACGACTGTCAATCACATTGAATACCTGTTCCAGTGCAAAGTCAGAGTTCCGCTCAATTCCGAGATCATCAATAATCAGAAGACTGTAGCGGTTTAAGCTGTTGATGAACTGGTTTCTGTCTTCAAAATGCATTCCGGTAAGGGTATTCAGAATCCGGGAAAAGTTGGTCATCAGTACAGGAACGCCTTTTTCCAGAAGGGCATTGGCAATGCAGCCTGCAAAAAAAGATTTTCCAGTACCGACATCACCCCAGATGAGAAGTCCGGAAGCGTTTGCTTTCATCTCTTCCCAGTTGCTTACATAATTGTGTGCCAGTTTTATTTCCGGATTGATGCCGTTATCTCTGGCAAAAGTGTAGTCATAGAGTGCTTTGTCCTGGAAGCCGCTGGTTTTAAGATGCTCTATTTCCATTTGTTTTTCATGAAGTTTTCTCTGGACTTCTTCCTGCTCAAAGATTTCCTGCTGGCATTTACAGCGGATGGAAGGAATAAGAACCTTTCCCTGTAATTCATGCCGGCATTGTCTTGGCGTATTGCATTTGGAACAGTAGATCAGGTGGTCTGTTTCGTTAAAATATTCATCAGGCTGAATCTCTCTGTTTGGTGTTATAGCGGTTGCTTTTTCTGTAAATTTTGTCATAATGTTTCGTATTCCTCACTTTCGTAATTTCTTTGCCGGGAAGCAGGATGATCCTGGCTTGCCCAGCTGATGATGGTAGCTGCATGGTTCTGGTATTGCTTTCCGGTAGAAGCCATATAACCGGATAAGCGTTCAATATAATCCTTCCAGTCAGGGATTGTCTGCCGGATATCTTCCAGCTCTTTCTCTGACAGAAAAACATTTTGAAATTTCCCATAGGGTGAGAGTGGATCCTTACTCCCTCTTATTGCTAAATTGTTCTTTTTTATCTCTTTCTTATTACCAGACAGTTTTCTGTCTGTCTTAGGGAAAGAAATCTGTCTGTATAGTGGATGGTTTCTTTTGGGAGTTTTACATAAATTCGATTGGGCTGTCCAGGTCCCTGCCGTTTTCGGAAGATAAGCTCCTGTTTTTCCAGTACTGCCAGAGCAGTTTTAACCGTCATCTGGCTTTTGTGGAGAACTTCTGCCAGTGCTTCAATTGTAAAGTAAATGAATACATGACCATCAATATCTGACCAGCCCTCATTTTTCTGGGAAAGCCTTGCTCGGTCGAGCAGGATAATATAAAGCATTTTGGCAGTTTCGTTTATTTCCATGTCCAGAAGAAAACGGGGAAACATCATATAAGATGGCAGGTTGGTGTCTGCTGTCAGAAAGTCCGTCATGTGTTCACCTCCAATCAAAAGGGTTTATTCTCCAAGAAAATCCCAGTCTACATCACTATCTGGCTGTGAATTTTCAGGTGCTTCTACAATCTGTTTCACAAAAAGTTCTTCCCGTTCTCTTGTTTCCAGATAAGGATCAGCCTGTGTGCGGTAGTAGCGGTCAAAATAATCTAACAGTGCAAGAGAGATTACTTGACTGTAAGATTTAAAATCCTGCCTGTCCATCGTCTGCAAATATTCCCAGGCTCTCCGCTGTTGTTCTTTGTCCAGATTAAAGCGCAGGTTTGTGTTGCGGATATTGTTCTGCATGGTTTATCCCCTCCTTTTTTCGTATTGATTGATTCAGCAGGTCGTACCGGTGTGGTACTGCTCTGCTGTGGGATAAGCATACGAAAATCGGAGGAAAAAGGCATTGAGGGGAAATTGAGCTGGAATTGAGAAAAAATAAACTTTTTATTGATAAATAAGTTAGATACTAACTCTTTTGTCGTTTTGGTTGTTAATTATATTAAAAGTAGAAATATTTTGATAATGAAAGTGTGGGAGAGAAAATGAACAAAAGAAGATACAGCAATCGTAGAAGAAAGAATATTTTACGAGTATTCATTCTTTTAATGGCTATCATAATAACCGTTGTAATGTGGAGAACAATAAAAATCGATGTGCAGGTTGGAGAATTAACATTACCGAAAATTTTGCAGTCAGAAAAGTCTTTTGCAGACACTTCGGGTGAATGGAATCTTATTTTGGTCAATCGAAATCATTATATTCCAAATAATTATCAAGTAGAATTGACAGAATTATCGAATGGTAAAAAAGTAGATTCACGGATTTATCCAGAATTACAACAAATGTTTAATGATGCAAGAGCTGAGGGGCTGGCACTGTTTGTTAGAGAAGGATATCGAACAACAGAAGAACAACAAAAAATTATGGACGAGAAAATCAATGAATATGAAAAACAAGGATATTCTGCGAAAGAAGCAAAAAAAAGAGCCGAGAAATATGTTGCAATTCCCGATACAAGCGAACACCAATTAGGACTGAGTGTTGATATTAATGCGGATACCGACAAATGTTCTTCTGAAAAAGTATATCAATGGTTAGACGAAAATGCATATAAATATGGGTTTGTAAAACGTTATCCGGAAGATAAAACGGATATAACAGGAATTAGTAATGAACCATGGCATTACCGTTATGTTGGAACGACTGTCGCTAAAATAATGAAAGAAGAAAATTTATGTTTGGAAGAATATTTAGAAAAATATAAAATAAAAAACAAAAGAAAATCCTAACTTTTTTAATAGTAGGATTGTTATATTATTTAGAAAACAGAGGGAGCAAATTTGCGAATGGAATACAAAACTGATTCTTTGTTAGTACATCTAGCAAGAGCAGGAGATGAAGATGCTTGTGAAAAACTGGTCAAAAAATATTACCCAAGTATATATCAATATTGTTTGCTACATATCAATGATCCCTATGAGGCAGAGGATTTGACACAAGAAGTATTTACACGTTTCTTTTCCAATTTATATAGATATAAAGAATATGGAAAAGTTAAGAATTATCTTTATACAATTGTCGGAAATACCGTTAAAAATTATTACAAAAAGAAAAAAGATATTCCATCAGAGGAACTGCTAAAATCAGAGGACTGTAGTAAAAATCATGTAGAAGAGCTAGGAGTCCGATTAACTATTGAACAGGCAGTGAGAAAGTTACCGGAAGAAATTAGAGAAACTGCAGTTTTATATTTTTTTCAGGAATTGAAGCAAAGAGAAATTGCAGAATTACTTCATATCAAACTTTCTCTTGTAAAATATCGAATCGGAAGAGCAAAAGAACTTTTAATGAAAGAGTTGGAGGTGAAAAAAGATGAAGAATTATAAGCAACAAATAAAGGAATATAAAGAGGAGATTGAAGAAAAGTATGTAAGGGCTGAAGCAGAGAACAAAACAGTAAAAGCATGTCAGAATATTTTGTCAGAGTCGGTTTTATCGAAACAATCGCATAGAACATCTTATTTTGAATTTTTGTATGAGCAGACAAAATTCATAAAAAAAAGATGGTGGATTTTACAAGGTTGTGTTCTTATGTGTCTATGGATATGGTTGAGTAATTATACGTCAGACATAAAAGATATGATGAGGATTATGGGAATATCTGCCACAATATTTGTGGTTCTGATTGTCCCGGAAATTTGGAAAAACAGAAGAAATGGTGCGATTGAAATTGAGCAGGCGTCTTATTACACACTGCGTCAGATTTGTACAGCAAGAATGTTAATGTTTGGAGTAGTGGATCTGGTGATCGTTATGGTGTTTTTGGCAATTACATATCAAACAACAATACTCTCGTTAAGTGATTTGGTGGCTAATTTTTTGCTTCCGGTAAATGTTTCATGTTGTATATGTTTTCGTGTATTGTACAGCAGATGGGAAAAATCAGAATATATAGCAGTGCTTTCTTGTCTGGTATGGGTTGGTTTATGGATGATGATTGTTGCAAATGATGTTATTTATCAGAAAATTGTAACTCCGGTATGGGTGGCTATGCTGATATTGACTTTTGTATATTTTATTTTTTGTGTTCAGAAGTCATTGCTATTTGATGAAAAAATTTTGGAGGATTACACGTATGAAATTAGAATTTAAAAATGTAACAAAACAATACGGAGAAGTAAATGCTGTTAATAAAGTGAATTGTGTTATGGAAAAAGGAATTTATGGACTGCTTGGAGTAAATGGAGCAGGAAAGACCACATTAATGCGTATGCTTTGTACGATTGTTCAACCATCAGAAGGACAAATATTATGGAATGGTAAAGATATATGGAAACTAGGAGGTGAATACCGAGAAGTTCTGGGATATTTACCACAGGATTTTGGATATTATCCAGATTTGACCGTATATGATTATATGATGTACATTTCTTCTATAAAAGGGTTAAAAATGCCGTTTGCCAGAAAAAAAGTGAAGCAATTATTAAATCAAGTAGGAATGGAAAAATTTAGTAAAAGAAAAATGAAGAATTTGTCTGGAGGAATGGTTAGACGTGTAGGAATAGCACAGGCGATGTTAAACGATCCGCAAATTCTTGTCCTGGACGAACCTACCGCTGGATTAGACCCGAATGAAAGAATACGTTTTCGTAATTTAATTAGTGAATTGTCGGAAGAACGTTTGGTGCTCTTGTCTACACATATTGTATCGGATATTGAGTACATTGCGAATAACATTATGTTAATGAAAGATGGAGAACTTTTTTATGCAGGTACTGCGGAAGATTTAGTATCTTCTATGAAAGAAAAGGTATGGCAATGTAATGTTTCGAGAAGTATGATAGACAAATATATGAATGAATATTTGGTTGGAAATATAAAAACAACAAAAACCGGAGCAGAGCTAGAATTATTTCAATAGAAAAGCCAACAGAAGATGCTGTGGCTGTAGAAAAAAATCTGGAAGATGCATTTCTATTTTATTTTGGAAAAAAATCGGAGGAAAAACAAGATGCTTAAATTAGAATTAAAACGAATTTTTTCAAAGAAAATTAATGTATTTGCAATCGGATTGGCATTGATACTTGCTGTCATTTTTAGCGGATTTGCAGTTACAAGTAATCGCTATGTGGATGAGAATGGAAATGCTAGTACTGGAATTATGGCAACAAGAAAACTTACAGATAACAGACGAGCATGGAAAGGTACATTGACAGAAGATGAACTTGGAAAAGTTATAGAACAAAATAAAAATGCGGTGACACAATCCTCAGAAGAAAATGCAATTTACGGAACGGCATTGCAACCGATAGATGATATTAGGAGTTTTATAATATCGGTATTAACACCAGATTCAGAATATGATGAAAGTGTTCTGAATCAAATTACAGAAGAAAATATACAAGAGTTCTATGACACTTATCATAAAAATATGGAAAAGATGGCAGAAGAATATGGAAAGACTTCTGTTCAGAAAAAATACTTGGAAAAGAAATATAATGAAATAAAATTACCAGTAGAATACGAATCTTATAGTTCGTGGGATACTATGATTATGTATGTAGAAACGTATTCTATTATTCTGGCAATCATAGTTGGTTTTATTTGTGCTGGAATATTTGCAGATGATTTTCAGACAAAAGCAGATGCAGTATTTTTCTCTACAAAGTATGGACGTACAAAAGCTGTTAAAACAAAAATACTGGCAGGAATAGCTACGACAGTTATGATTTATTGTATGGGAATTATATTACTTAGTGTGATTTGTTTTGGAATTATGGGAACCAGTGGTATGAATACACCTTATCAAATGTATCAGGCGTATAGTATTTACATTATGTCATATGGACAATACTATTTGTTGACAGTTGTATGTGGATTTATAGCCAGTATGCTGGCGGCTGTAGTGTCTATGTTAATAGCGGCTAAAATGCATACAATTAGTGTCGCTGTTTGCATTCCGTTCTTTTTATATTGCTTATTGCCATTTATAGGACGGGCACTTTCTGGGTATACAACGCTTTTCAATTTGATACCAACAATTTTGACAAATGTACAGGCAAGTGTAAAAGTCCCACTTATTTATCAGATTGGGAATTGTGTATTTCGACAAATTCCGCTTGTAATGGTAATGTATACAGTGATGGCAATAGCCTTACTGCCTTTTATTTATAAGAGTTTTCGCAGATACGGAAATAAGTAAAAATTGTATTCATACTCATGAAAAACAAAGTAAGTAAAATATTTTCTGGAAAAATCAAAGCATAATTTAAAGATTTACGGCGGGCAAGTTGCCCGCCTTAAATTGCACGTGTTAAAAGACCGGATAGATTTTTTCCAATGCAAAATCCAATCTGTGGATATAACTCCTGAATTTCCTGATATTTTGCTTCAATCATTTCTGGTTCATCAGCCCAGATCTTTTCATATATTTTGAAAGCTCTTTTAAAATGTGTTTTGGCTTGCGGAAGATTGGCAGTCATCAGATAAATGGTTCCAAGGGTTTCCTGTACTTTGGCATAATCCAGACAGTCATCGGAATGGTATTCCTTGATGATGCCGGATAATTTTTGTAATTCGGAGATTCCTCTTTCGGGTTCCTGCTGTTTTGTCAGGAACATTGCATAATTGGCAATCTGAGGTATGCTGTCATTTATATGAAGCAGGTTAAATTGGTCAAGCAGTGAGATACTTTTTTCCATGTGTTCTCTTGCAAGATCGGGATGAGCGTTCATGAGGTAAAGTCCACCGAGATTGGCATGAAGGTTGGAAACAAGGCGAGCATTGTCAGCAGTGATAGTTTCTATCTGGGCAAGTGCATCCTTTTCTAGTTTTATTGCTTTTTCAGGTTTGGTTTCAAGAGTTGCCTGAAAATCTAGTAATAATGCCCGGTCAGAGTCGGTTCCAATGTTTTTTGTCTTTAACAGCCCCGTCAGTTCCTGAATGATTCCATTCATACCTTTGTGGTAGTTATAGTTATCCATGTATGGAAATGCATTTTCCAGAAAAAGCAGATACTTTGGTATATCATCCTTTTCAATCAATTCTATGATATTTCCGATTGTTTGAAATAGCTTTTTGTAATAAGCTACTTCCATTCCATGCATTAAACATATTTTCTGTAAAGAATCCAGTAATATGTGACAGCTACTTACAGATGGTTTTGTCTCTGAAAGGGCAATTTCCTTAATCATAGGATGCAGGGAGATTGTGTGACGTGTAGTTGTCTGCACAAAACCAGTTTCAATCAAGTCGTTAATTTCATTTAAGGTAGGCAGTTCCAGCCATTTGGCGAATATGCGGGCAGAAATACCAGTGTAAGGAAGAAGACACAAATTGCACATGATATCCTGCTGTTTTCGGGATAAAGCATATAGTGAAAATAGAGTATGGATATGACTATAATAAGTGGCTTTACTGCTTTGACCATCCTTGATTATCTTAATTTTATCTTCATTATCGAGAGATGCTCTTTCTTCCTGAAGTTTTGCTAATAACTGACCTGGAGTTGAAATTCCATTTTCCAAAAGTTTTGCAGCCAGTTCTACAGCAAAAGTATGATAGTGTACGGTCTCTATGATTTTTTCGACGGTCGAACGATACTTGTCTGCTTCTGAATAAAATGCAGATGTCAGTTGGAAAAGAATGTTTATATCCTGTATTTCTTTTAATTGAAAAGTACAGTATTCATTCAGATTACTTCTGGTCGTAAATAAAATCTGGCAGCGATATTTTAATACTACTGACAGAAAGCTGTCCTGTGTGGCAGTGACATTAAAATTATCTATGATAAGCAGAGTATCAGATTTCAGGGAACGCAGGAAACGGTTATGTCTTTGAAATCGTTCCTGTTCAGTGCTTTCCGGAAGATCGTCAATAAAATCCATGTCAGTAATGTCCTGATGAAGATTGCCGGTATATTCTACATAAAGGATATTGGTGTATTGCTTTATGTACCGCTTTGCGTAGGCTTTGGCAAGTTCACTTTTTCCGATTCCGGCGATTCCGCAAAGAAAAACATGACGGTTTTCCTCAAGCATGGTATATAATTCTTCTAGTTCTTTATCTCTTCCGATAAAATGACGGCATGGTTTCGGAACCTCACTGTCCATAATATAATCCAGCACAATGGGGGATAAAGCGCCTCCGGCGAGCAGCTTCTGATTTTTGGTATTACGTTTGATGAATTGGCGTTCCATGCCAAAAGAAATCAGTTTTGCAAGAAACAGCAGTCTTGAACTGGCTGGTTTATATAAGGGAGTCAGATTTTTCTTTTTCGCATCTGAGATGCTGTCATCCTGAATGAATAAAGTGTAAATATCTTGTATAGCCATATTACAGTCAGACATCAGTGGAAGAAGATTCTGGTGGATGGTATGGGCTAATTTTTCCTGATTGGATGGCTTGGAATAGTAAGCGGATATTTTAGGACTGATTTTAGCCTGACCAGTCATCCAGCGGCAAACTAGACCGTTATCCATTGAAAAATCCTGATTTGCCGGATCATCCATAAAATCTTCAAATAATTCGTATAAAAAATCAGGCTGACTCATTTGATTACTTTCGCTGATATGATTTTTTAAGCAAGTGCTAATAGAAGAAAAATCGCATCGATTCAATAGAAATTCCCCTTTCGTAGTTAAGATTGAGTATATCTATCATAACACGAACATATATTCGATTCAAGAAAATACGGATATTTTTAAAGTGATTGTGTCAATTTACAATCAATTTCTATTCAATGTGGTTTTCAGGCAGGTTCTGTAAAATAAGCTCAGAACAAACAATAACGGGAGGAGCTTATGCAACAGAATATTGAATTTGAGCGGTGCATTGATTTTCTGGTACGGATGATTGATAAGTACGGCGCTGAAGTCCTCCGGGAGTTGGAGGAAGAAAAACAGAATAAGGAAGAAAAAGAAGCGGCAGTTTCCTGAAATACAAAATGTAAATCAGACTGTCGCTTTTTTGAGAAATTATTCGGCTGCGTTATCTTTTACTTCTGCAAGCATATAAGGTTTATATTTACTTTTACGCTTAAATATAATATAATTTAAGCACAAAAGCAAATATCAAGGATAAGGAGGACAACTATGTCAACATCAGATATTTTGGAATCGCTAATTGAAAAAGACAATGGATATTTGATTACATCGAAGGCCGTTGAATCAGGTGTATCAAAGCCATCTGTCTTAAAATACGTCAGAGAGCATGACATGGAAAAAGTGCACATGGCATTTATATTTTAGATGATGTGTGGCCAGATGAGTTGTTTGTCCTCCAGCAACGAAATAAGAATATTATTTATTCGGGCGAGACCGCCCTTTATTTGCATGGTCTTACCGACAGAGAATACAGTCATATTTGTTTCACTGTTCCTATCGGGTATAATGCAACACATATCAAAAAGAAAAACAAAGAAGTTCGTTATGCAAACCCAGAGATTCTTGATATGGGGACCTGTGAGATCCCGTCAAGCAGCGGTAACTTGGTTAAAGTATATGACAAGGAAAGATGTATTTGTGATTTGATTAAAGATCGAAAGAAATATGAAATTCAGTTATATCAGACAGCAATCAAGGAATATATGTCCTCGAAGGAAAAGAATCTTTCAAGATTGATTGAGTATGCGGTTAAACTTGGAGTAAGGGATGAAGTGATGATGTATGTGGAGGTAATGGTATGATTCATACAGCGAAACAACTTAAAGACAAAGTAAAAAACATGTCAGGCGGGAATGGTGAAGTTGCGCAAGCATTAATTAGAACATATTTTATGGAAAGGTTCTTAGAAAGAGTTTCTGTTTCTGAATACAGGAATAATTTTATTTTGAAAGGCGGAATGCTTGTTGCTTCTATTGTTGGTGTAGACATGAGAGCTACAATGGATATCGATACAACTGTGAAAGCATTACCTCTTAATGAGAAGGATGCTAGAGCAATCATTGAGAGAATCGGTGAGCTTCAGCTTGAAGATGGGGTAACCTTTAAGATTACGTCAGTAAAAGAAATCATGGAAGAATTTGATTATCCTGGCGTTAGGATGATGATAGAAGCTAATCTGGAACGAATGAGGCAACCTTTTAAGATCGATATTTCTACGGATGATGCAATCACGCCAGGTGCAGTAGAGTATAAATACAAGCTTATGTTTGAAGATAGATCAATTTCAGTTTTGTCGTATAATCTTGAAACTCTTCTTGCGGAAAAGATGCAGACGATTTTGGCAAGAGGACTTGCGAATACCAGAATGAGGGATTTTTATGATGTATATGCGATTATGAATTCAAAGGCTGATCAGATAAGCTTTGATGTTTTGAAAAAGGCATTTGCGGCTACTTGCATGAAGCGTGAAACTTCTTTTGGTGAGGAGGAAGTGAGAGAAACCTTAGACAAGATTAAAGATGATTCTGGACTCGAAGAAATGTGGAATCGTTTTAAGCGTGTAAACTATTTTGTTGATGATCTTCCGTGGGGAGAAGTATCGGAAACAATAGTAGATAATATTGAAAAAATTTCTTTTTTTAGCGACCAGGTTTCCTGGATCAGTGATGAAAAGGGAATAAAAGACAGGAACAAGTTTTGAAGAAAAATCCTCTAAGAGATAGTGAAATACCTATTGTCTTAGAGGATTTTTTATTGAAGAATTTTAATATTTAAGAGTTTGTTTTTTTTCATTTTGACATTAAAGCTAAGATTTCCTGTGGGTTCGTTTACTGACGTCCGGGAAGTGTCTGCTTTGGTGTGCAGTCACGGTCGGCTTCGTCAATTGCTGCGACAAAACGTTTTACGCTATTTGGATTGGATATGACAAAATTATGAGTAATACTTGAAGTAGCCATACGGACACCTCTCAGTTTTTGTGGCTTTTTTTGTGTATTAATTATACGATTGGCGAAGAAATGCGTCAATACGGAAAATAAGTATTGAAAATAGTTGGAACAAGTACTAAAATTAAGTTGGGACATTGAATGGAAGTTATGTTACGAGATAATAAGAATTGTAGGTGGAAGGTTTGAACATAGAAGCATATGATGCGGATTCATTGAGAAAGATGGTTAGGCTGCTTGAATATGAGAACAAGATATTAAAAGATAAATTGAAGAAAGCAGGCATTTCATATGAAGAGGTGAATCCTTTTGAAGAAAAAATAGAAAGTGCAGAAGAATATGACCTGGATCAAGGGAATCGTATTGTAAATCCACCGTATATTACAGAGAAAATGGCAATACGTTTCTTTTCGATGTTTTGGGGAAGAGAAGATGTATATGCCAGAAGAGGAAAGAACGGGGGTTATTTTCCACAATGCGCAAATCGTTGGAATGACCGACTTTGTCCTAAACAACGTAAAGAGAAGGTATTGTGTGATGAATGTGAAAATACCAAATGGATTAGTTTGGATGTAAAAAAAATAATTGCTCATTTGTTAGGCACAAAAGAAGATGGATCAGATGTAATAGGTGTATATCCTTTACTATCAAATGGTACATGCAGATTTATTGTATTTGATTTTGATAATCACGAAAAAGGAGCAGAGGTTACGGATTTTGCAAATACGGATAATGAGTGGCATAAAGAAGTGGATGCTCTTAGAAAAATGTGTGAGCTTAATGGTATCAGACCTTTAGTTGAGAGATCCCGCTCCGGGAAAGGGGCACATGTATGGATTTTCTTTAAAAAGGCAATACCTGCGGCAACAGCAAGGAATTTTGGATTTCTCCTATTAGACAAGGGTTCAACTTCCATCAATCTGAAATCGTTTCATTATTATGATAGAATGTATCCTTCGCAGGATGTGGCAAGCAGCATAGGTAATTTAATTGCATTGCCATTACAGGGGCAGGCACTTAAAAATGGAAATAGTGCTTTTGTAGATGAAAATTGGAATGCATATCCTGATCAATGGGATGCTCTTTTCAATAAAACAAGAAAGCTGGGAATAGAAGATGTTGAACAATGCATGGCAAAATGGCAAGGAGAATTAGCAGAAGTCAGAGGAATGCTTGCTAATGTTGAGAAGAATGTCAGACCGAAACCATGGAAGAAGAAATGTGAGTTTTGTAATTCAGATGTTGTGGGCAAGCTTCACATGGTATTGGGCAATGGAGTTATATAGATACTCTGAATCTTATGCCAAGAATACAAAATCAGATTCGTAGTTTGGCTGCATTTGATAATCCGGAATTTTACAAAAATAAAAGGCTTGGATATTCTAATTATTATAATTTTAGTGCTGTATATTTAGGTAAGGATATAGATGGATATATACAGATTCCGAGAGGGCTTCGGGAAAATATTATACAGGAATGTGAAAAAGCAAGCATTTTAGTTGATGTCTCAGATCAAAGAGAAACAGGACAACCTATCAGAGTGTCTTTTAAAGGTGATCTGCGAATGCAACAGGAATTAGCAGCAGAAAAATTATTATCACATTCAGATGGGGTTCTGAGTGCGGCAACTGCATTTGGAAAGACTGTAGTATGTAGTTATCTTATTGCAGAGCGAAAAGTAAATACGCTCATTTTGCTGCAAAGTAAAGATTTGCTTAATCAGTGGGTTGATGAATTGAATCATTTCTTAGAGATAAGAGAAGAACCACCGGAATATGAAACAAAAACAGGAAGAAAGAAAAAAAGAAATAGTGTGATTGGCATTTTGCACGGAAATAAAAATACATTAACAGGGATCATAGATGTTGCAATGGTTGGTTCAATGTACAGCAGAGGAAAATTTAATGAACGAATTAATTCTTACGGAATGGTAATTATGGATGAATGTCATCACGCAGCTTCTAACACATCTATGGAATTATTGCAGAAAATAAATGCAAAATACGTATATGGTGTTTCTGCTACACCTAAACGTGGTGACAGTCTTGATCGGATTATCTATATGCTGCTGGGACCTTTGAGACATAGATTTACTGCGTTGGAGAGGGCTAAGGAGCAAGGGATTGGACATTATTTTGTCCCAAGATACACAAGAGTAGTTGATACTGCAGAAAGCAAGGATAATATTAATAAAGCATATAATTTGATTAGTACCAGTAAGGTGCGCAATGAGATGATCATAGATGATGTTATAACTTGTGTTGCAAGAAAACAAACTCCTGTAATTTTGACAAGATTTAAGGAACATGCAAAATTTTTACATGATGCCTTAAAGGAAAAAGCAGATCATGTATTCCTTTTGTATGGGGATAATTCGGATAAGGAAAATGCTGAAATAAGAGTAAAATTAAAGCAGATACCTGAAAATGAATCGCTTATTTTGGTGGCAACTGGTCAGAAAATAGGAGAAGGGTTTGATTTCCCAAGACTGGATGTATTAATGCTTGCAGCACCTGTATCTTTTGAAGGACGCCTGGAACAGTATGTAGGTAGATTAAACAGAGATTATGTCGGAAAAGAAGCCGTTTATGTGTATGATTATATTGATTCTCATGTGCGTTATTTTGATAAAATGTATGCAAAAAGATTGAGAACGTACAGGAAGACAGGATTTTCAATCTGGACGCAAGAGTTGCAACCTAAACAAATAATAAATGCAATATTTGATTCTGTAAATTATACCGAAAAATTCGAGCAAGATATTGTAGAGTCAGAAAAAATGGTGGTAATTTCCAGTCCAGATATCAGACAGGATAAAATTGATAGATTTTTATTACTAATCAAGAAGAGACAGGAAGTAGGGGTAAAGGTCACAGTTATTACAACAGATCCGGAAGATATTACTTACGGAAAGTCAGATGTATGTTATGAATTAATCAGAGCAATGCAATTGGTAGGAATAAATGTGATAACAAGAACAGAAGTAGAAGAATGTTTTGCCGTTATTGATGATGAAATAGTATGGCATGGCGGGATGAATCTACTTGGAAAAGCTGATGTCTGGGATAACTTAATGCGTATCAGAAATTCACAAGTTGCAACGGAGTTGTTGGAAATTGCTTTGGGATGTTCTGAGGAGAGGAGGAAAAGTGAATAAAAAGATAAAATGTGATATCTATACCAGGGTATCCACAACCATGCAGGTAGATGGCTACAGTCTGGATGCTCAGAAAGAAAAACTGAAGAGATATGCGGAATTTCAGAATATGGAAATCGTAAATGAGTATTCAGACGAAGGTAAGTCTGGAAAGAGCGTAGAGGGCAGACCAGAATTTCAGAGAATGTTGGATAATATTGAGAATGGAACAGATGAGGTGCAGTTTGTACTGGTGTTCAAGCTTTCCAGATTCGGTCGTAATGCGGCAGATGTATTAAACTCTTTGCAGAGGATGCAGGATTTTGGAGTGAATTTGATCTGTGTAGAAGATGGAATTGACAGCTCAAAAGATAGTGGAAAGCTGATGATTTCTGTTCTGTCTGCGGTGGCAGAGATTGAACGAGAGAATATCCTTGTTCAGACAATGGAAGGACGTAAGCAGAAAGCCAGGGAAGGAAAATGGAACGGAGGATTCGCTCCATATGGTTATGAATTGGTAAATGGAGAATTACAGATTGCAGAGGACGAAGCGGAGATTATTCGTTTGATTTATGACAAATTTATTCATACAAATATGGGAATCTCTGCGATTGCTGCATGGCTGAACCAGCATGGATATAAAAAGAAAAAACGACAGAATAATACACTGGACGCATTTGCCTCTTCGTTTATAAAAGGCGTTCTGGATAATCCGGTATACTGTGGAAAGTTGGCTTATGGACGAAGGAAGAACGAGAAAGTTTCAGGAACAAGAAATGAATATCGCATTGTAAAACAGGAAAATTATATGCTGCATGATGGTATCCACGAAGGGATTATTTCAGAAACAGATTGGGAGCTGGCACATCAAAAACGGGAAAAAACAGGTGTGAAATATGAAAAGACGCATAGTCTGGATCATGAGCATATCTTATCTGGAATATTGAGATGTCCGTTATGTGGAAGCGGTATGTATGGGAACGTGAACCGAAAGAAAAAGAAAGACGGAACCTTATATAAAGATTATTTCTATTATGCCTGTAAACATCGTCGTTTGGTAGACGGTCATAAATGTGGATATCGTAAACAATGGAGTGAGGAGAAGATTAACAATGCAGTGGAAGAAGTTATTCGGAAGCTGGTGAAGAATCCTAAATTTGAAGAAGCAATTCTGAATAAAATTGGTTCAAGAATAGATACAGAAGAAATAGAAAAAGAGATTGACGGATTGGAAAAGCAGCACAGGCAGCTGACCGGAGCAAAAGCAAGACTTGGACAGCAGATGGACAGTCTGGATATTATGGATAAATTTTATGAGAAGAAATATCAGGATATGGAGACAAGGTTATACCGTCTGTATGATGAAATTGAAGGCGTGGAGAACAGTATAGAGGAAGTAAAGAATCGCCTGTTGAATATCCAGCAACAGAAAATATCAGAAGAAAACGTCTATCAATTTCTTTTATATTTTGATAAACTATATGATAAGTTCACCGACCTGGAGAAGAAAGAATTTATTAACAGCTTTGTAGAACAGGTGGACATTTACGAGCAGGAGCAGCCAGATGGCAGATTCCTGAAGCACATAAAGTTCCGTTTTCCGGTGTATTTTGGAGACAGGGAGACACAGGAACTTTGTTGGGACAACGAAAGTACCGTTGAAACGGTAGTATTGATGTCAAGAAAAGATAAATAAGTGCCAGAAAGCGGCGTATTTCCGGGCTTTTTCGGAGGTTTGGATCTGAAACCAGACTTCTGGAAAAGCCTGGTTTTCTTATATGGAAACATATCTACTGCAAAATGTGTATCGGGTTGTAACCTCGGATTAGATGTCATGATTTGAGACAGTGGATTAGATGTCAGAAATTTTGGAGTGAAATCTGTATAATGAAAATGGATGACAACCAATCCGGCAACTCGACCATTTTTGGTGGTTGCAGGCAGTGGATTAGATGTTATGGAAGAAGGATGTTTATGAATATTAGAGAAATAGAGAAAATAATTGATGAATACCATAAAAAACATGTATTCCTTTCTGGAAATAAAAAACAGTTGATGTATGAATTGATGACAACATTTGAAGATTTGTGTGCATGTACAGTTATGGCAAGTATGCTTAATTCGATAGCATTAAAGAAAATCACAGATTATATGGATTCACTTAATCAGGCGTTGAATTGGGTTGAACACAGTGAAAGTGTATCCACTGATGGATTAATACAAAGAACGATTTCTGAGGAAAGATATGAACAATGTGCTTCTTTTTTAAATGACTATGCGTATCCCTATTCGTTGATTTGCAGTGGATATATTTCTTATTCTAGAAGGAGGCTATCGGCAAAAGTTGAAGACAACACCGTTTCATTTTTCTTCTCCGATGATGATAATTGTTCATCATGGAATGATATACTTCGTGAAGCCAGTAGTAAAGAGGTTAGTGGTTTTATGGAAACGTTTAATCCTATTCAAATTATGCAAGCAAATGCAAAATTACAAAAAAAGATATCTATTCAAGGCGGACAGATATGTTATGAGTTGAATTCAGAAATACTAACACCATTTGTGGAAGTTGCTGAAGCACAATGGAATGCAACAAAGACTTTACCGGATTCTTGGAAGTTTGATACGTTCACGTTAGAGGAATATAAAAGTGTTTGGATAGCTATTGCGGCTCTTTGCTATATCCACTTTTTTAGTTGCCTAACAATTAAAGACCCTTTAGTAAGAATAGAAAATGCTTTAATTGTGCAAAGTCCTGATAGTGTAATAGGATATGCTGCTTCAATAAGTAATGTTGAAAAAGAAAAAGTAAAAAGTATATTTGATTATTTGATTTTTGAGCCATCTAAGAAAAATGTTGATATTATGTATCAACCTATTGTGAAAATTAATGAGGATATGGTACTCATTGCTCCGATGTTGTTTATGGGCTCTAGACCAGAAAGAAATCTACTTGCAGTTGTTAGCTCAAGAAGTGATTTCGAACATTCTAAAGAAGTAAATGATTTAGAAGATCTAATGGTAAAGGAAATTGAAGAAGCAATTCCTCCTAATGACAATTTAATAATTAAAAAACATAAGAAGTTAGGAGGACGATTGCCTGATATTGATTTAGGTATCTATGATACAGTTTCAAATGCGGTTTTATTATGTGAATTGAAATGGTTCATGGCAGCCGATTCTTCAAAGGAAGTTTATGCAAGAGAAGATGATATCACTCATGGATGTGAGCAATCAGAGCAAATTATGGGATACGCAATGACTGATAAAGAGCATTTTATGAAACAGGTATTTGAATGCGATGATGGAAATGATGTTGATTTGTTTTGCTGTGTAGTTGCAAAACACAATATCAGGACACAGAATAAACATGTTCCAGTTATTGATGAGAAAAAACTCATTGAACTATTTCGTAATAAATCGATTGACAGTGTATTCCACATAATACGTAATCATGAATATGAAGAAATCTTACCAGAAGATGCAGAAATTACGTTTCAAACTGTGTCATATGCAGGTTTTAATTTTCAAATACCAGCTATCTGTTTTGGCTCGATGCCAGAATAAAACAAGAAAAGTTCCTCATCACCGGAATTAAACCAGTGGTGAGGAGCCTTTTTACTTCTATGGGTATTAACCTTCAATATCAATTTTCAGTCCGGATTTAAGTTCCACAGTGAAATGGTCCTCCCAGACGATGATTCGCTCAAGCCAGCGCTTTACCAGTGCTTCATCGAAGGTTTCCAGATGTGCGGGCTGTTGCTTGATAAAATCCTGCAGTTCATTGATGCGGGAAATCTGCGCGTCTCTGGCGGCGGTATCAACCGTGCACTTTTCTCGCTGTTTCCGGAGCTTGAAGATCTCGTCGGCAATCTCATCATAGGCCTCTTTGTTATTGGCCTTTTTGAGAAGCTCTTTCTGAAGCTCCTGCAGCCTTTCGTCAATGCCATCAGCGGTATTTTGCTGAGCGCTTCGGATCACCTTTGCAATGTTCTGTTGGAGCTGCGCCTGGTAGGTGGACTTATCGCCAAGGAGCGTGTTGATGGCCTGAACTACCACATTCTCTAATATCGTCTCATTGACGGTTCTTGCGTGGCATTCCTGCTCGGTAGGTTCCAGTCTACTGATGCAGCGCCAGACGATGGATTTGCAGCCGCGATTGTTCCAGTGAATTCTGCGGAACATTTCACCGCATTCGCCGCAAATGACAATCTGCGCAAAGCAGTGGTTGCAGCTGTAGGAGCGCTTTTTGCCATTGGCACTGGTTTTGACCACTCGCCTGCGTACCAGCTCTTCCTGCACTCGCAAGAAAATATCCTTTGGAATAATTGCTTCATGGTTGCCTTCTACATAGTATTGTGGAACGATGCCATTGTTCTTCACTCTGGTCTTGTTCAGGAAGTCTGTGGTATAGGTTTTCTGAAGCAGGGCATCGCCGATGTATTTCTCGTTTCGGAGGATTTTGTTGATAGTGCTGGTCCACCATTTTGTTTTGCCCGCACCGGTGAGAATGCCGTCTGCTTCCAGTCCTTTCGCAATCCGATCCATCGAGTAGCCCTCCAGGTATTCACGGTAGATGCGTTTTACCACCTCTGCCTGTTCTGGATCGATGATGAGATTTCCATCTGCATCCTTGGTGTAGCCGAGGAAGTGATTGTGATTTACTTGTACCTGGCCATTCTGGTAGCGAAACTGGAGTCCCAGCTTTACATTCTGGCTGAGGGATTGTGATTCCTGCTGCGCCAGGGAAGCCATAATCGTAATCAGGACCTCGCCCTTGGCATCCATTGTGTTGATAGCCTCCTTTTCAAAGAAGACGGGAATGTTCTTATCCTTCAGCTGGCGGATGTATTTCAGGCAGTCCAGCGTGTTTCTGGCAAATCGGCTGATGGACTTGGTGATAATCATGTCGATGTTTCCGGCCTCGCAGTCGTCAATCATACGGTTAAAGTCCTCACGCTTTTTTGTGTTGGTGCCGGAAATACCATCATCGGCGTAGATACCGGCAAATTCCCATTCCGGGTTTTTCTGTATAAATTCTGTGTAATGCTCGACCTGAGCATCGTAGCTTGTAGCCTGCTCATCGCTGTCAGTACTGACTCTGCAATACGTCGCGACTCTAAGCTTTGGCTTTGCATCCTGCTGTCTGGCAGTGTTTCCGACCTGCCGTTTTGCAGGGATGACCATAACATTTCCCATTATTTGACCTCGCTTTCTATCAGGCTGTATAGGTATTCTGCCTGCCTGACTGGATTTTCATAATTCTCTGTAATGTCACCAAGTCGAAAGGCGGTAGGTGGCCTTTTTATGATTGGCGCAATATAGCGGTCATTCCGTCCGAGCTTTGTGGAGCGTTTGGTAAGCTCAGAACTGACGGCATCGAAGGATTCCGGATCAATGATGGCCGGGTAGAAGTCATCTCCGAGGTAATGCCTGCTTAGCATCATGCGCTTGGCACCAGAATGGAGTAGGTTGAGCCCGGCTTCCTTTGCAGCATTGGTAAGGGATAGACCGCTTAAATAATTCTTGTAAAGGTCTCGAACCTGAGCGGCAGTAGCTTCATCTATCACTGCCTTGCCATTCTCGATCCGGTAACCGAAGGGTGTGTGTCCCATCAAATCATCTCCTTCAAAATAAGACCACAATGAAGTGCAAAGCCGATTTTCTGACGGCTATAAACCTCAATGTGATCCACGAATAGCTCAAATAATTCTTCACTGTATTCCAGCTGCATTTCTCCATGTTCGCAGAAGTGTAGCAGGCGCTCCGTCTCGTATACCTTTGTGGCATCCAGTGATTGGGAGCGATTTAGGAGCTCAATTTGGTTCCTATTGGTCCTATGTCAAGATTTAGTACAAGTTAAAATGAGAAATTTCTCCCCATTTTAACCTGCCAAAAGCTCTGCCTCAGTGTGCGGTCTTTTATACACTCGTTCGAATTCGTTTGGCGACATATAGTTGCAATGGCTACGAATTCGTTTCGTATTATAGAAAGCTTCCAGATATTCAAAAATCAGCTGGTATGCCTGCTTATAATCGTGGATTTTAAAGCGATTGAGCCATTCGCGTTTAATAAGAGAATGGAAGGATTCAATGCATGCATTATCCCATGGAAATGCTTTCTTCGAATAACTGCGTTGCATATTTTCGGTTGCTTTTTTATATTCCTTTGCAACATACTGGCTCCCACGATCTGAGTGGATAATTAATGGTTGATCGATATTTCGACGGGCTTTGGCTTTGTTTATAGTATCAATCACGCAGGATACTTCCAGTGTTTCTGAAAGCGTCCAGGCTATGATTTTTCTGGAAAATAAATCCATAATACTGGTCAGATAGACGAATCCGTCTATTGTCCAGATGTAGGTGATATCCGAACACCAGACGGCATTCGGACGGTCAGGATTAAAATGTTCATCAAGGATATTTTGTAATTCGGTGCTGAAATCAGAATCTTTTGTGGTGATTGTCCATAGCTTGCTCCACTGAGCACGGATCCCCATTTGGCGCATATATGTACCAACGGTTCTTTCCGAAATGACTTCACCGGTTTTTCGCAGTTCTACAGTGATTTTTGGCGCACCGTAGTTCTGTTTGGAATCATCATAAATATCCTGGATTTTTGCTTTCACAGCTTCACGGCGTTTTTCTGTATCAGAAGGTATATGTTGGAGCCATGCAAGATATCCTGAGCGAGAGACACCTAAAAATTTCAACATTCCGGAGACGGAAACCCGGCGTCTAGCTTTTTTGGCAGCTTCCGTCTTCTCAGACACTTCTAATAAATGGCTTCCGTTATTTTCCCAGAATGTTGATTGCTTTTTTTAATACATCAAGTGCATCTTGGGCATCACGCAATTCACGTCTGAGTCGGGCAATTTCTTTCTGCTCATCAGATGCGTAATTACCAGAACCACGAACAGGAATATCACCTGATTCCCGGAAGTCTTTCAGCCACTTTGTTAATGTGCTGTATCCGATGCCAAGATTTTCTGCACATCCACGTACTCCGAGATCTTTGTGATCCTGATAGTACTGGACTGCATCAAGTTTAAATTGTTTGTCATGTTGCTTTGCCATATGAGATCCTCCTTCAGCATGTCTCTATTGTACCATGCTTATGTGTATTTGGAATTTCTCATTTTGGCTTGTACTATTTATATTCTAGCATCAGTGCTTCACCTCCGTTTCTGTGATGGTTAAGGCTTGCTGTTTCGTGCCTTACACCTTCCACTGGAGATGAGTGGTGGATTTGAGCGGAGAAAAGTTGAAAAAATATAAAATCCCTCCGGGCATCGGTTGATGGCATGCCAAGAGGGATGAATTGCTACATACGATATGTAGGATTAATAGCCACGAATTTTACGGAGCTCTGTTCTGATTTTCTTCATTTGATCAGCGAAGGTACGCTGCGGACGACCGAGCTTCTCGGCGATTGCACGATCTGAGATCTTGTAATCATCAAGCCAGCACTGAATGATGGTATCGGCATCCGAGTCGAGTTCACGCAGTCTGCCAAAAAGCTGCTCCAACAGCATACGGTCGGAGATGATTTCTTCCATAGGCTTGCTACGGTCGGGAATATAGTCGCCGAGGGTGCCATTGCCATCAGAAAGAGGCTGATCAAGTGAGGTGATGTCGCCTGCAGCATGGTATTCGCAGTCAAGGCACTCGCCATCACATTTCCAAATGAAGCGATAAGGACACATGCATCTGCCGTGATCTTGTTCCTTGTGACGGATGCGGTCGGCTTCCTTATAGAAGGAGTCGTGCTGTTCCTTTGTGACAGAGATCTTCTCTCCTGTAGAGCGAAGATAGATGAATGGTGTACTAAGATTTTCATGATTTGCCATAAATTTTCCTCCTATGATTGGCTTGTATTTGCGACAGTCACAGGACGGAAAAGAAAAGCTCTTGTGACTGATCACAAGAGCTATCTAAACGTTTGCTAGGTTGTCCGCACCTAGTTCGTAAGGTTCATATGGTTTTTAAGGTTCACCTTGAAAAAATTCAAAGATTACCAGATACAATTTGACGTACCCAATTGAAGAATCTGAAAATGTGTGATATTCTATAATTAACTATGAATAACTTGCAATAAGATAAAAACGGCTCATAGCCGTATCGATAAAGCAGGAGGATGATGAATGAAAGAGAGTACATGTCCTCGTCTTTGCGGTGGTACCTTTTTCACACTGGTACTTCAAGGTTTAAAACAACGAACAAAGGCTAGAGAGCACTATAGGGGTGAACGTGATGGATTGTCTGATCCAGAAGTCCTTGTGGGACTAATTCGTGTAATAAACCCGGATTACAATGCTCCAGAATTAAACATAATTAAATCAAAGACGAACGAATATAAATCGTGTAGTACCTCTACTGGGAAGTATTTTCCTTTTGGAAACACAGCTGAGATGAGCGAGTTTGCTCGAAGAATTCAGACTAATTATTCATCTGCTCTTGAAGCAATGACGGAATTTGTCTACGAATTTCTTGAAATTGACACTGCTAGTAAGCGTGACATGAGGCTTGCTGCAGCTCTAATCGAATTAGTCATAGATGATGACAGCATTGAACCGGATGAAGAATTCTTTGTGGTTGAAGATGGAAGAAAAATAAAAAAGGCCACTTTTAGTGACCTTAACGAAGTATGTCTGCCAGCTCTTCTTTTGGGGATTTGGCATTATGCAGTTACTAAGAGAAAAGATAACAGAATTGGAAAACAAACCTATGATAACTGGTGCCCGCCAGCAGGAGGAGGACCAAGAGTATATCAGGGGGACATTGGAGAAAGAGTGAGGTCCAATATTTCCAGGGTATTCGTGCCTACTCGCAATCTCCATACAGGACATGCATCGAAGAATTCTGAAAAAACGATACAGAATACTCTGGATGAATCAAAAAAGACATTTACGGCCTACATTGAGAAAGCCACTGAACGATACAATGTGATGAGATTGATTGGTGGAAAAGAGGTCTCATTAAAAGACTTTTTTGTCTGTAACACTATTGGCGAAAAAGAACGCGTATTTGCTGATAAAAAGAAAATAAAATGCTTGTATTTAGATAATCCGCGGATGAATACCATTAGAAATATGTATTTAAAGCAGCGCGGGTATGACAACAAAAGAACACTTTTAATTGGTAGCGGAGGATGTGGAAAGTCTCTCATGCTGCAGCACCTTTTCCTTGAAGCTGCGGAGGATTACACAACAACAGGAATTCTCCCTATTTTTCTCGAACTCAGATACTTTACTCAAGAAACTGAAATGCTACAGTTTATAGTTGAAACGGTATCATCAAAGGATGAAAGTTTTACATCTGAGGAAGCAGAGAAAGCCTTATACGAAGGACGTTGCCAACTTTTGATGGATGGATTTGATGAGATTGATCCATCTGATATTGATTCATTTTTAAAGAAGATAAATAGTTTTCTAGATAGATATCAGAACGTACAGGTGATAATTACTTCTAGAGAAAATGAGTATCTTACCGGACTGAATCAATTTGTACATTTATATGTGTGGCCATTTGATACAGAGCAATCTATGCAGTTAATTGATAGGATACTTACGTATCAAAACCAACCAGACGAACGGGATGCAATTGTAGATTACATTGGTAAGGGCTTTTTAAAGAAAGATGGAATTTTTGCGTCAAACCCACTGCTTTTAACTTACGTGTCTATGCTTTATCCAAACTATAGACGATTTAATGAAAACCATCAACTTTTCTATAAACTGACGTATGAGGCACTTTTATCTGGCCATGATGATAATAAAAAGCCTTATGATCGGGTATTTAAAAGTGTAGATGACGCTTCCCAGTTTTCCAAGGTATTTGAACAATTTTGTGCTTTAAGCTATCAGGAGGGCGTTCTTGAGTTTGATGCGAATACTTTTGAAAAGTATTTCAACTTAATAACGGTACATAAAGAATTTGAAAATCCGCACAAAATGAATATCAAAAACTTCAAACATGATGTGTGCTCAACAGCTTGTATGATGTATGAACAGGAATGTGATGTTTTTTATATAGATCCAGGATTCCAGGAATATCTTTTTTCAGAGTATTATGTGAAAGCTGATATTCCTGATATGGATCAGTTGTTGAATTCGTTAAAAAACCTGCCTTATAAAAAATTGTTAAAGCTTGATGCACTAGAGATGCTGTATTCACAGTGTGAGGATAAATTCAAGGAATACTTACTCATCCCTTTTTTGAGTAGTGCATTTACAAAAAAAGATACGGATGCATTTGAAAGGTTTCTGGGACAATATTTTGATGAAGTCTACATATGTGTTCATGACAAAAAGCAGGAAGTTTCCACATCAGCTATTTATGATGTAGAAAAGGTTATTTATTCAGACGTTGAGAATTATCCATCAAGTGTTCTTATGAATTTTGTATTGAAAATGGTTGGAGAACACATCGATTACTCATTTGCACTCCATTCATCGTTAGTAGAATCAATTCCAGAGAATACAGAAGAAACGGGAAAACTCATAGCGACAGTAAAAGAGATCGAGAGAAAAAAGAAAATTATTCAAATTGAGAATAAGTCATCAGACTTATATGAAGCAATAAGAATATCCCATAAGCAAGGATATGATCATTCATGGATTACGGACACAGACCAGAATCTGATTTGCTTCGGGAAAACAGTTAAAGCTGATAGCTATGACCTCTGCGAGTCTCCGGAGATTTTTATGGAGATGACAAATAATATTGCAGAGCAAAGTAACGACACATATAACGTATTTTTAAAGATTGAGAATTATTATAATCAACTTAAACGTGAGCAGCATAGACGGAGACGCTAAGAGGAGGAAAGATGGAAGATTTAGAAAGATGGCTTAACCTGGAAGAAATCGCCCGGTATATTGGGTGTAGTAAAGATACCATCCGAGGATGGATTAGAAAAAAGACAATTCCATTTTACAAGGTTGGAAGACAATATAAATTTAAAGTGTCTGAAATTGATCACTGGATTCAAAGCGGCAAAAGTGCTGATGCAGATAAATGAAAGGGGATGCAATTATGCCAATAGATAATAAGAAAGAACAAGAACGCGAAGAACTGCATCGCGCAATCTGGGCTATTGCAGATGAACTTCGTGGTGCCGTAGATGGATGGGACTTTAAAAATTATGTCCTTGGTACAATGTTTTATCGTTACATTTCTGAAAATCTCACTGCTTATGTAAATGAAGGTGAGTGGGAAGCAGGAGACGAGACATTTGATTATACGCGTATGAGCGATGAAGAAGCAGAAGAGGCTCGTGAAGGTCTTGTAGAGGAGAAAGGATTCTTTATTCTCCCCAGTGAGCTTTTTTGTAATGTTCATGCAAAATGCAACAATGAAAAAGCTACATTCAAGGATCGAGAAGGTAAGATCAAAAATATAAAAGATAACTTGAATGAGCTTCTGGAAATGGTATTCCAACATATAGAAGAATCCGCACAAGGCAGCGAGTCGGAAAATAGTTTTTCTGGGTTGTTTGATGACTTTGATGTAAACAGCAACAAACTGGGAAGCACGGTTGCAAAAAGAAACGAACGCCTTGTAAAGCTGCTTGATGGTATTGCAGCCATGAACCTTGGCTCTGTTAAGGATCATGATATCGATGCGTTCGGTGATGCCTATGAATATCTGATGACGATGTATGCGAGCAATGCTGGTAAGTCTGGAGGTGAGTTCTTTACACCTGCAGACGTTTCAGAACTTCTTACTCGTTTGGGAACGGTTGGAAAGAAGAAGGTAAATAAGGTTTATGATCCGGCGTGTGGATCAGGTTCTCTGCTTCTTAAGGCTGTAAAAATTCTTGGAAAGGACGCAGTTACAACTGGATTCTTTGGACAGGAAATAAATATTACAACCTACAACCTTTGTCGTATCAATATGTTCCTTCATGACATCGGATTTGACAAATTTGATATTGAGTGCGAGGACACATTAATAAATCCGCAGCACTGGGATGATGAACCGTTTGAACTGATTGTTTCAAATCCTCCTTATTCTATTAAATGGGCGGGAGATGATAATCCTTTATTGATCAATGACCCGCGTTTTGCTCCGGCTGGAGTTCTTGCACCTAAGAGCAAAGCGGATATGGCTTTTATTATGCATAGCCTTTCATGGCTTGCATCAAATGGGGCAGCAGCAATTGTTTGCTTTCCTGGCATTATGTATCGCGGTGGCGCAGAGCAAAAAATCCGTAAATACTTAATCGACAATAACTATGTTGATTGCATCATACAGTTACCAAGCAACCTTTTCTTTGGAACCTCCATTGCAACCTGCATCATGGTAATGAAGAAGAACAAAGTGGATAATAAAACCTTATTTATCGATGCAACAAATGAGTGCATTAAGGTTACGAATAACAATAAGCTGACACCAGAGAATATTGACCGTATCGTGGATGTATTTGCAAAGCGCGAAGAAGTAGAGCATTTTTCGCATCTGGCAAGTTATGAAGAAGTATCGGGCAATGATTATAATTTATCAGTATCCACTTATGTTGAAGCTGAAGATACTAGAGAGAAAATTGATATTGTGAAGCTGAATGCAGAGATAAAAAAGATAGTTGCAAAAGAGCAATCACTTCGTGATGAAATTGACAAGATTATCGCAGAAATCGAGGTGGACGCATGAGCAAGCTTGATGAGCTAATAAAAGAATATTGCCCAGATGGTGTTAATATGGTTCCACTTTGGTCTGTGACAGCATGGGATAAGAGATTTAATGCTGTTGATAAATCAATGCAATCAAAAGTTTATAAGTATCCTGTATTGCTTGCAAAGGATTTATTTGCAATGCAGCAAGAAAAAGGAGATGTTTTTCTTCTCTCAACCGGGATTGAAACGGGATGGACCACAGAAAATATTGCTGGGGATTACCTTTGCGAGGGAGAGGTGGTCACTTTGCCATGGGGAAAATCAAGTCCTGTAAAAGGACTAATTAAATATTACAATGGGAAATTTGTAACTGGAGACAATCGAATAGCAACATCCCTGGATACTAAAAAACTCTTGAATAAATATCTCTATTATTGGATGGTCAACCAAGGCGATGTGATAGATACGTTTTATAGGGGATCTGGAATTAAACATCCGAGTATGTTTAATGTATTAACTATGAAGATCGCCGTACCTCCTCTGGAGGTACAACGTGAAATAGTCCGCGTGCTGGACTCTTTCACGTTACTTACAGCCGAGCTTACAGCCGAGCTTACAGCCGAGCTTACAGCTCGGAAGAAACAGTATGATTTTTATAGAGATAAACTACTTACTTTTGAAAGTGATATTCCGTTACTTCCAATCAAGGAAGTGGTGAAAAAAAGATGTGCTGGAGCAACACCTGCAAAGGGGAATTCTGAGTACTATGAAGGTGGAACAATCCCTTGGATAAGAACACAGGATGTACGTTTTAATGAAATCACAGAGGTGGATTCCTTCATTACAGAAAAGGCGGTAGAAGAAACTGCTGCAAAATGGATTCCAGAAAACTGCGTTATTGTTGCTATTTCCGGCGCAACAGCGGGAAGATGTGCAATTAATAAAATTAAGGCGACAACAAATCAGCACTGTCTTAATATGCAAATTGATGCTAAGAAAGCATTATATAAATATGTATATTATTGCATTTGCAGTAAGCAAGATGAGCTTATTTCAAAAAAGCAAGGTGCCAGAGGTGATTTGAATTCATCATTGATATTAGGGACAAAGATTCCAGTTCCAACGCTTGAAATTCAGAAGAAAATCGTTCATGTCCTAGATAATTTTGAATCTATTTGCGCTGATCTGAATATTGGTCTGCCAGCCGAAATTGAAGCACGTCAGAAACAATATGAATATTATCGTGATTTGCTCTTGACATTCGCTGAAACCGGCAACACGCTCGTGACAGACAGACAGACAGACAGACAGACAGACAGACAGACAGACAGACAGACAGACAGACAGACAGAGCTGAGCGAAATTAAACTTCTTCAGTACGTGTTTGGATACGCACAAGTCGAATTGGGGATTGTTGGAAAAGTGTCTATGTGTAAACGAATTATGAAATCCGAAACAAGCTCTGAAGGCGATGTTCCATTTTATAAAATTGGCACATTTGGAAAACAACCTGACGCATACATTACAAGGCAGAAATTTGAAGAATATAGAAACGCTTATTCATATCCAAGCAAGGGAGATATTTTAATTTCTGCTGCTGGTACAATAGGAAGAACTGTTATATACGATGGTGAAGATGCATATTATCAAGATTCAAACATTGTATGGATTGCAAACGATGAAAATATTGTTTTAAATCGATACTTGTTCTATTGTTACCAGCTACAACCATGGGCTGTATCCACGGGTGGTACAATTGCAAGGCTTTATAACGATAACATCAGTCGAGCAAAAATATGTGTACCGTCTCTGAAAGAACAGAAGCGTATTGTTTCTGTTCTCGACCGCTTCGACAAACTTTGCAACGACCTGTCTACGGGACTTCCGGCAGAAATCGAAGCACGTCAGAAGCAATATGAATATTACAGGGATAAGCTTCTCACCTTCAAAGAGAAGCAATAGAAACAGAGAGGAGTGATGGTATGCCATACTTCAACATCGTTGCTGAGACCAACGAAAATACAGTAGTTACAGAGTATGAGCCTGTCAAAAAACGTTCTGATGCGTATCAGAGTGAAGCAGAACTGGAGCAGGAATTTATTCGTCTACTCTGTGAACAGGGGTATGAATATCTTCCAATTCATACAGAGAAAGATTTAATTCAGAATCTACGTACTCGACTTGAAGACTTGAATGATTACAAGTTTTCTGATACGGAGTGGGAACGTTTCTTCACAGAGAAGATTGCAAATAAGAATGAAGGCATTGTAGATAAGACACGGAAAATCCAAGAAGATTCTGTACAGGTATTAAAACGTGATGATGCCATGTCCAAGAACATCATGCTGATTGATAAAAAACAGGTTCACAACAATCGCCTGCAAGTAATCAACCAGTATGTTATCGAGCAGGACCAAGGGGCAAAACATGATAACCGTTATGATGTGACCATTCTTGTGAATGGCCTGCCTCTTGTTCATATTGAATTGAAACGTCGCGGGGTTGCGATTCGAGAAGCGTTCAACCAGATCAACCGTTACCAGAGAGATTCTTTCTGGGCAGGCTCTGGCTTATTTGAGTACGTTCAAATTTTCGTAATCTCTAATGGAACAAATACAAAGTACTATTCAAATAGCACTAGGTGGAACGCAATTAAAGATGCAAACTCTGGAAAGGCAAAGAAGGAAAAGACAAGCAACAGTTTTGAATTTACTTCCTTCTGGGCGGATGCCAGCAATAAAGTAATCCCGGATCTGATTGACTTTACGAAAACATTCTTTGCAAAGCATTCTATTTTAAATATCCTGACAAAGTATTGTATTTTCACATCTGAAAATATGCTGATGGTTATGCGTCCGTATCAGATCACGGCAACTGAACGAATTTTGAATCGAATAGAGATCGCTCATAATTATAAGAAGTATGGCACCATAGCGGCTGGTGGGTATATTTGGCATACCACAGGATCTGGTAAAACTCTGACCTCATTTAAAACAGCAAGGCTTGCTTCACAGCTTCCATATATTGATAAAGTGTTATTTGTCGTAGATAGAAAAGACCTTGATTACCAGACAATGAAGGAATATGACCGTTTTGAGAAAGGTGCTGCTAACAGCAACACCTCAACTTCAATTCTGGCAAAGCAACTTAGTGATCGGAAGTCTCATATTATTATTACGACGATTCAGAAGTTATCGACTTTTATCAAGAAAAATAAAGAGCATCCGGTTTATAACAAGCAAGTAGTTATTATTTTTGATGAGTGCCATCGTAGCCAGTTTGGTGACATGCATACAGCAATTGCTGGAGGCGTCGATAAGAACGGAAACAAGAAGAGTGGTGCATTTCAAAAGTATTATATGTTTGGTTTTACTGGCACTCCGATCTTTTCTGTTAATGCCAACACTTCATCAAAATCCATGCTTTTCACGACAGCACAGACGTTTGGTGATCAGCTGCATGAGTATACAATTGTAGATGCCATCAATGATAAGAATGTTCTTCCTTTCCGCGTTGATTATATTAAAACCATGGATTCCGATAAGGATATTGATGATGAACAGGTCTGGGATATTAATCGTGAAAAAGCATTTATGGCTCCGCAACGTATTTCACAGGTCACCAAGTACATACTGGATCATTTCGACCAGAAGACGTATCGAGGAGATAAGACTTATATTTACAATCAGCTCACCAATATTTCAGATGTTGCATCTGCAGAGCGCGGTGCGGTAGAAGAAATTAAAAAGAAGCAAAGAGTGAGTGGTTTTAATTCCATCTTCGCAGTAGCTTCTGTTCCAATGGCAAAACTGTATTACAATGAATTACGAAAACAGATTGCCGAAGATCCTACAAAGGCGCTGAAAATCGCGGTCATCTACAGCTATGCCCCAAATGAGGAGGAAGCTGACGGACTTCTGGAAGAGGAAAATCCAGAGGATACATCTGCACTCGATAAGAGTTCACGAGACTTTCTTGATGATGCCATCAAAGATTACAATGTGATGTTCCATACGAACTATTCGACGGATAGTGATCAGTTCCAGAATTATTATAAAGATGTTTCTCTCCGCATGAAGAATAAAGAACTAGATCTTCTGATTGTCGTAAATATGTTTTTAACCGGGTTTGATGCAACAACTCTGAATACACTGTGGTAGATAAGAATTTAAAAATGCATGGTCTGATTCAGGCATTTAGCAGAACGAATCGTATCTTGAACAGCATCAAGACCTTCGGTAATATTGTTTGCTTCCGCAATCTGCAAAAGCGTGTTGACGCAGCAATTTCCTTATTTGGAGATAAGAACGCCGGTGGTATCGTCTTACTGCAGAGCTTCAAAGACTATTATTATGGCTATGAGTCTGTCGATGGAAAGCAGATGCCTGGTTATGTAGATATGATTGAGGATTTGCAGAATAAGTTTCCTCTATCTGAACCGCAAATCGTCGGGGAAAAAAACCAGAAAGATTTCATTGCGCTGTTTGGTGCTCTTCTTCGTATGAGAAACCTTCTTGTTTCCTTTGATGAGTTTGCAGGTAAGGAAATGATCTCTGAGAGAGATCTTCAGGACTATCTTGGAAGATATCAGGATCTGAGAGATGAATGGAAGCGCAAGAGAGAAAATGGTGAGAGCACTGATATCATTGACGACATTGTTTTTGAAGTTGAGCTTATCAAACAGATCGAAATCAACATTGACTACATTCTGATGCTGGTGAAAAAGTATCACGATACGCATTGCGAAGATAAGGAAGTGCTGATAACGATTCATAAAGCAATTGATGCCAGTCCAGAGCTACGCAGTAAAAAGCAGCTTATTGAAAACTTCATTGCAGGAATTAACGATGTTGAAGATGTAATGACTGAGTGGAACGGTTATGTCGCTGAACAGCGTGAAGCAGATTTGGAAGCCATCATTAAAGATGAAAAACTCAAGCCGGAAGAAACCCGTAAGTTCTTAGAAAATTCTTTCCGAGAGGGAGAAGTTAAAACTGTCGGCACAGATATTGA
This sequence comes from Lachnospiraceae bacterium OF09-6, assembly GCA_003435055.1. Classification (GTDB taxonomy): domain Bacteria; phylum Bacillota; class Clostridia; order Lachnospirales; family Lachnospiraceae; genus Marvinbryantia; species Marvinbryantia aceti. Next base: position 55,261 of record QUMM01000009.1, on the reverse strand, counting down.
TACAATTATGCCACCAGTCAGCCGCTTTGGAGGTGGTAATCGTGCAAAGAAGAAACAGACGGTTATTGATAAGTTAAAAACTTTCTTTGAAAAATACTTTGGAGTTGGTGGTCCGGTAAAGTTCATAAATACAGAGGATGGAAATCAGTCAGACGTATAGAGTGTTGTATTTGATAGGAGGTGTGACGTAGATGCAATATGATTGGATAGATTTTTACACGGAATTTGCAACGAAACTCCTGCCTTTCAAAGCTGACAGAAAGGCACTCATTCAGCAAATATATGCGGTTTATAACATGGCAGGAATGAGCGTACCTAAGCTTGAAAGCGGCGATGAGGTTATTGACATCGATCCATTTACTATCTTTGGAACCTTCAATAAGGGAATCACAAATACTAATAGAATCGCTATTCTTAATGGAATCGCATCAGTGTTCGGAATTTCTGCAACGGTGCCGAGCAATTTTGATGGAATCCCGGTTCTTAATAATCTGAAAGCTACATTCTATGGATTTAAGGATGACAGAAAATCCGGTGATATTGATAATCTGTGGAGTTTGTTTGAGGCAGCTCTTGCATTGGCTGACAATGACACAGAAGATAACCGTCAGAAATTTTCCGAGGCTTATGACAAGGTACATGATCAGCTTTGCATTCGTTGGAATATTACGATGGCACTTTATTGGATTCGCCCTTATACATTTATCAACTTGGATTCCAGAAATCGCTGGTTTATATCAGATGTCCAGAATATGCCTGGTGAGTTTGTCGTCGCAGCCGAGAAGAAGCTTAAGAAAGTGCCATATGCAGCAGATTATCTTGAAATAAAGGAACTGTGCAAGAAAGTTCTGGATGTAGGTCAATATGAATACAAGAGCTTCCCGGATTTATCCTATGCGGCGTGGATTGTCTCTGAGAAAGTAAATCAAGAGAAGTCTGTTGAAAAAGGCAAAAAGACTTCCAAAGCAGAATTCCTCAAATGGTTTATGCCATTATTACAGGCACTACGTGATCTGGGAGGATCTGCGACACCAGTAGAGGCAAGAAAGAAAATCATTGAAAACGAGCATCTGTCGGATGAGGTGATAAACGAAACAAGAGGCAAAACGAAGGTTAACAAATTTGAAAATGAAGTTGCTTTTGCAAGAAATTATCTTGTCGGAGCAGGATACATCGATAAGAGCGTAAGAGGCGTGTGGACACTTACCGAGGCAGGAAAGACAGTGGAATTAACAGCGGAGATGGCATCAGATATTTTCAAAAAAGGCGTCTCTGATGCAAAGAGCAATAAAACGAATGATAGCGATGCTCTTGCAGACAACGATATCGATACCGTTCGTTATTGGCTCTATGCTCCGGGGCAAGGTGCTGATAAATGGGAAGAGTGCTATAAGAATGGCTATATGCTGTTGGGCTGGGGAGAAATTGGAGATCTTGGAGTATTCAGCTCTAAAGATGAAATGAAACAGCAGATGAAGCAGAAATATGGCGATAGTAGCTCTTATAAGAATTCAGCTCATGCTACATGGCAGTTCGTCCATGATATAAGGGTTGGCGATGTTGTATTTGTGAAGAAAGGCAACAATGGCATTCTTGGTAAAGGAATCGTTGAGTCTGACTACGAATACGATGCTGATCGTGCAGATGAGTATTCAAATGTCAGAAAAGTTAACTGGACCAATAAGGGTAATTGGACAATTAACCATCAGGCACCGCAGAAAACTTTGACTGATATTACTCCATATAGTGATTTTGTGCAGGAAATCAAAGACTTATTTGAAGACGATGATATCGTTGACGACGAGCAGGAAGTTACCTATCCAGAGTACACAGCGGAGAATTTTCTAGATGATGTCTATATGTCTGAAGAAGACTACTCCAGATTAGTTGGCCTGCTTAGAAACAAGAAAAACATTATTTTGCAGGGTGCTCCAGGGGTGGGAAAAACTTATGCTGCTAAGCGCTTGGCATATTCCATGATGGGTGTAAAAGATGTAGAACGTGTGATGATGGTGCAGTTCCATCAGAGCTATTCCTATGAAGACTTCATTATGGGGTTTCGCCCATCTGCCACAGGATTTGAACTGAAGAAGGGTGCGTTCTATAGCTTCTGTAAGAAGGCCGAGATAGACAGTGATAATGAGTATTTCTTTATCATAGATGAAATCAATCGCGGTAATTTGAGTAAGATCTTCGGTGAACTGTTTATGCTGATCGAAAATGATAAACGCGGAAATGCACTGCAGCTTTTGTATTCTGATGAGAAATTTGCGGTTCCAAAGAATGTCTATATCATTGGCATGATGAATACCGCAGACAGAAGCCTTGCTATGTTGGATTATGCACTTCGTAGAAGATTTGCTTTCTTTGATATCAAGCCAGGTTTCGAGACTCCGGGCTTCCGAGAGTATCGCATGGCATTAGACAACGAGAAGTTCAACAAGCTGATTAGCTGTGTAGAGAATTTGAACGGAGTGATTACTTCTGATGAATCTTTAGGTGAAGGATTCTGCATTGGGCACAGTTACTTCTGTAATTTACAGCCTGACACAATCGATGATGATTGGCTTTATGGTGTCGTGGAATATGAGCTAATACCGCTGTTGAAAGAATACTGGTTTGACGAACCTACGAAGGTGAAAGATTGGAGTGAAAATCTAAGGAGCGCGATTAAGTGATACCAATACAAAACGTCTATTATATGCTGTCCTATGCTTTTCAGGTATTGAATGAGCAGGGTTATAAGAATATAGCCACAGAACAATTTCAAAATACTGCTGAGCTGATGGCAGCTATCTTAGAAAAGGGTATTGCACTTCAGCTAAAACGCGGACTTGGCAAAGAATACATTCCGCAGATGGAGGCACTGTCTTCTTTGCGAGGAAAGATTGATATTGCAGAGTCCATCAAGACACAGTCAATGCTGCGAAAACAACTGATCTGCACATATGATGAGTTCTCTGTTAACAGCACAATGAACCGGATTATAAAATCTACAGTTGAACTTCTCCTGTGTTCAAATATATCGAAACAGCGCAAGAAGAATCTAAGAAAACTAATGGTATATTTTGGTGAAGTGGATTTCATTGATTTGCACACCGTAAATTGGAATGTTCAGTACAATCGGAACAATCAGACTTATCGTATGTTAATTTCGATATGCTACCTGGTAGTAAAGGGCCTGCTGCAAACACAATCAGATGGAAGCAAAAAGTTGATGGACTTTTTGGATGAACAGCGAATGTGTCGATTATATGAGAAGTTTATCCTGGAATATTACAGGAAAGAATTCAGAAACCTGATAACTGCAAATGCATCACAGATTCCATGGCAACTGGACGATGAAGAAAGCTCCATGTTGCCTGTGATGCAGAGCGACATTATGCTCCAGCGAGGTGATAGAGTTCTTATCATCGATGCAAAATATTATGAGCACAGTACTCAGGTACAGTTTGACAAACATACACTTCATTCAGGTAATCTTTATCAGATCTTTACCTATGTGAAGAACAAAGAGTATGAGATGAGAGACAAGGATCATAAGGTCGCAGGAATGTTACTGTATGCAAAGACAGATGAAGAAATATATCCGAATAATGTTTATCAAATGAGTGGAAATCAGATCTCCGTTCGGACATTGGATTTGAATTTGCCATTTTCAGAAATAGCTGAGCAGCTAAACACAATAGCAAAAACGCATTTTGATTTATAAAGGAGGCGTTTCATTTGACAAAGAAAAAAGATGAGATAAACATCCGGTCCATCGCAGCGGAATATCTGACCTATGTTGCCTCTGTGGGTGATCAGCAAGATAGCATTGAAATGCGCTACGAGGATGAAAATATATGGCTAACACAGAAGATGATGGCCACATTGTATGATGTTGGTTTACCAACGATAAATGAACATATTAAAAAAATATATGCGGATAGTGAATTGGAAGAGGCAGCAACTATTCGGAATTTCCGAATAGTTCAAACCGAAGGTTCTCGCCAGGTCACACGCGATACCAAGCACTATAGCCTTCAAATGATCATTGCCGTAGGCTTTAAGGTCAATTCTGAGCGAGCGGTACAGTTCCGTAAATGGGTAAACCAGATCGCTAAAGACTACACCATCAAAGGCTGGGTGATGGATGATGAAAGGCTGAAGCGAGGAACGTATCTGACTGAAAAGTATTTTGATGAACAGTTAGAGCGTATTCGTGAGATCCGTGCGAGCGAAAGAAAGTTCTATCAGAAGATCACCGATCTGTATGCTACAGCCATTGATTATGATAAGAATTCTGCAACGACGAGAAGATTCTATGCGACCGTTCAGAATAAAATGCATTACGCAGTTCATGGACATACAGCAGCTGAGCTGATCGTGGAAAGAGCCGACCACACAAAGGAACATATGGGATTAACTACCTGGGCAGATGCTCCTGATGGAAAGATTAAGAAAAGCGACGTCACGATTGCGAAGAATTATCTGAGTCAGGATGAAATGAAGCAGCTGAATCGTATGGTTACGGCATACCTGGATTTTGCGGAAAACATGACATTACGGCATATTCCGCTTACGATGCAGGATTGGGAAAAAAGGCTCAATAGCTTCATTGAAATGTTTGATTACGGTATTTTACAGGATGCAGGCAAGGTGACAGCGGAAATTGCAAAGCTTCATGCTGAGACAGAATTTGAAAAATACCGCGTGATCCAGGACAGATTGTTTATGTCTGATTTTGATAAGTATATGCTGGAATTAGAAGAAAACACAAAGAAATAAGGAACGGATACCAGGTCGAGACGGTGAAATCCGGCAACTCAACTCCTCGCGAGTGTATGGCCAATCAGCGGTCAGAGCGGATGGATTGTGTAGGAGTTGAGAGTTCTTCACTGTCTCAACTGTCGAGACAGTGGCAGGGAACAGCAGTGTAAACTTGCCTTGCATTATATAGGTAGGAAGGACCTTATGCTGACTTGTTCCCATAGACTTCAATGGTTAAGGCCGTGATATGAATGTCAATTTTGCCACAGATTGCATCTATTTACAGCTGTGAATGTGCGGTCTTAGAAGCTGTGGACATGTTTCCGTTTTGACAGGATATGTTTCCGTAAACGGGCACAAGACCTGACATCAATCAGAAGGTATCGTGCCACGTGGAGACTGTGTGCCTCTTGAGCAAACGAAAACCAGATACCACGGTAAAACTCAGCGTGGATATGGATGATTACTATCGTATTATAGCTTGCGACTGCAATTTCCCGCCCAGGTCTGCGGCATTTGGGATGGAAATCACATATTAAAAAGAATCTTAGGTGGATACTAGTTGCATGGTCCCTTTCTGTAATATTAGGAACGCTCGGAGCAGCAATTTATTTTCTTATTACACCTGACGCATGGGACACATAGGTGCTTTGTGTGCGACTCGGATGTGCCAGTTTTCTGAAAGAAGGCTTGGCGAAATGCTGTCAACCGAATTTCAGGCCATGATGCTGTTTGTGAAATCCAAGGTAGGAGAAACGCAATGAGCACTCCTGAAACGCAATGGATTTTGTGTCCGGCGTGCCACGGAAAGACCCGGACACAGTTCCGCAAGGACACGGTTTTACAGAACTTTCCGCTGTTCTGTCCGAAATGTAAAAGGAGTTTTCTGATTTCACTACGGGAATGTAAAACTGAATATGAAATCAAGCCAGACGCCAAGACGCAGGCTTACTGGATGGAATATGAATATGAGCTGAAGGAGCATGGTTTTTCCGGCGAAGAAGATTATATTTTGAAACTTACTGATATGCCATTTGAGGAAATGTTTCAGATCAGCAAAATGCCTGAGGATGCACTTGATGTGCATGCCGGAGCATTTGAGATAGCAACCATGCGTGAAATTTATACGGAAGCGGTCAGAGAAAATGCACTTATCCCAAACGGCTATGTTGGAGAACCAAAAGGCAGCCAATATATTGAGACAAAGGCGAACGTGGAAAAATAAAGAACCAGGACGGAATGCACGGATGGATTTCCTTACAAAAACATTGGAATTTACATCCAGGTGGTGATACAATTTTGACATAAAGGCAAAACAGGAGGATAAAATGATGTTATTTTTAGAATACCCAAAATGTTCCACATGCCAGAAAGCGAAAAAGTGGCTGGATGTGCATCAGATTTTATATACAGACCGTCATATTGTGGAAGAAAATCCAACTTATGAGGAACTGAAAGACTGGCATGAGAGAAGCGGACTTCCACTTAAGAAGTTTTTCAACACCAGTGGAATGGTATACAAGGAACTTCAGTTAAAAGATAAGTTGCCGACGATGAGCGAAGAGGAACAGTTGAAGCTACTTGCGACCAATGGAATGCTAGTGAAGCGTCCGCTGGTTGTCAAAGAAAACTGTATCCTGACGGGATTTAAAGAAGCTGAGTGGGAAAAAAATATTTTGGATTGAAACATTTGAGAGAAAAAAGATGAACCACACTGTGAGATCGCAGTATGGTTCCTTTTTTTAACGTTATTCCGGCCAGATGAAGTTGCAGTTTCCGGCTTCCAGTCCATCAATCAGGATATTCTGCCCGGTGCAGAAGCGGTTGATCACAGCCATGAAATAGATCCACTGTGCAGCTTCTTCTACAGTCATCCACCGTTTCAGCGGGGTGAGCTCCATGATTTGATTCCAGAGCTTTTGGTCTTCCATCACCGGGCGGTTCAGCTCGGTTAAGACGCCACCGAAGTCCAGGCTGTTGCAGGTGGCCTGATAAGGAGCAATGCGCATGGCGACGTTCTTTGTGTAAGCGAGAACGCCGCCTTTGCTGGCTGCATATTCCGGAAATTCTGAACCAGTGTGTCCGCTGGCAGAACCGATCATGATCACGGAATGGATTGCCGGATGGATGGCATAATGTTCTGTAATAGAAATGGTTCCCTTCAGATTTACATCAATATCATCGCCATCCTGCACACCGGCATTATTAATTACGATATCCACAGGAGAAAGCTTTGGGTAGGCAGATTTATCCCGTATGTCCAGACAGAAATGGGTATAAGCAGGATGTGAAATTGTAGAAGTATCTTTGTCAAATCCATATACCAGATGCCCTTCTTTCAGAAAATATTCTGCGCAGCCCTTTCCGATTCCTGAGCTGGTACCTGTAATTAATATGTTCATTTTGCAAAAATCCCTTTCATATTTTTTCGCAGTGCAGTGATCAGAACTGCGGATACTGCAAGGCATAAAACACGGTCAATATAATCAGTAATAAACTGAACTACGAAGCAGCTTCCCACCATACCAAGCGGTGTTCTTGCCAGAATCTGTACCAGGATGGTAGATCCGGAAGAAGTAATACCACCGAATAAAAATGCGGTAATGCAGGAACTGATAATGGTAGGTGGCAGGGTAATCAGCAGGGCTGCCGGAAGGATGCCCCATTTTTTCGGCTGCCATTTTTTAAATATCAGACCGGTGACAAAACCAAGTACAATACCGACCGGTGCATAATACAGAGAATAGACGTCTACGGTCATACCCATCAACAGGCCACTGAGCAGATTTGGCAGCATACCGTAAAACGGGCCCAGTGTAGAAGCTACGAAGACGGTACCGATGCTGTCCAGATAAATCGGGAGTCTCAGAAGCAAAGCAATCTGTCCGCCTACAAAGTTGATACAAATAGCAAAAGCGATCATGCAGATCTTATATGTTGTCATTTTTGATGTTTTCATAATTCACACGCCTCCTTAGATCAAATCCTGTAAAATATCCAGTTTTTCCGGTTCCAAATCCAGAATCCTTGACAGGAATGTCTGGAAGAAAGAGTATACATCCACTTCTGTCAGCACTTTGGTATTCGGTGTTTTCCGATAGAAGTTCATGGCATCTACTACGGACTGACCAAGGGAGATCCCTTCGGTCTCGATCTGTACATAAGAGTTAAATCCCTGACAGATAGATGGATTCAGAAAATAAGCAACCGCCAGAGGGTCATTGATGACACAGCCAATGATATGTTCCCATTCCCAGTGGAAGTCAAAGTAGAACTTTGTGATCTTGCGTATGAATGAACCAGTTTCTTGATCCAGACGGCAGATATATTCCAGAAGAGTAGGTGTCAGGACAATCTTTCTTGTCACATCCAGACCCACCATATGGATGGTTCTACCCAGCTCGTGCATCGTATGATATACAAGGGCAGCAGCATCCGGATCGCACCAGTAATTATATTCTGCCACAGGAGAGCAGTTACCATGGCTTTTAAAAGTACCACCCATGGAAACAAACGTATCAATATTGGCAAATGCATCTTTGTCCTTTTGAATCAGTCTGGCCAGATTCGTCATTGGAGCCAGTGCAATCACAGAGATGGATTCTTTTTTCAAAATATCAGCCAGAAAGTCTACAGCACTCCTATCCTGATGGAAGCCTGGAACTTCTGGCAGAAAGCTTTCTCCCAATCCATCTTCCCCATGGGTATCCAGGGCATTTACATAGTCCCGTTTTAACGGGGTACTTTCACCGATGAACACCGGTACATCCAGTCGGTTCATCTGTTTTAGAATTTTTTTGGCATTTTCAAATCCCATTGCTACGGGAGAATTGCCACAGACAACGGTGATTCCCACGACCTCGATCTCCGGAGATTTCAGTGCCAGCATGATGGCGAGACTGTCATCAATGCCCGGATCACAGTCAATAATAACTTTTCTTTTTTCCATTACAATCCTTTCTTGCGTGTAAAAATAGAATCTTGCTTACGGCATAAAAAAAGCTCTTGTTTATACCTCAATAAACAAAAGCAACAATGAAAAGACTGCCAGAGCAGCCTGTTTTTCTATTTTTACTTTGCCTAGTTTTTTATACTGGGAGGTTTCCGAACCAGTTCGGCTGTCATTTTAACATATGTTTCCTGTGATAGCAATATTATTTTCAGAAAATCCTCATTTTTTCGCATTTTCTGGTTACTTTATTTACAGTTCTATGTTACACTGTTCCTTGCATGTTATATAAAAATGAAGGAGATTTAAGGTTATGAGCAAAAACAAAGGAGAAGGCCTGAAATTGTTTAACAAGGGATTTAAAGTACCGGATACCTACATTATTATCTTTTTTGTAGTGGTTATTGCAGCGGTTATGACATTCCTTGTTCCAAAGGGCTATTACGAGACAACAGATATCTCGTACACGATTAACGGGACTGAAAAGACCCGTACGGTAATCAAAGATGGAAGTTTCCAGTATCTGACGGATGATGAAGGAAAGCCGGTAACAGAGGGTGTGGCTTTATTCAGTGGTGATGGTGAAACAGGTTTCTTTAATTACATGTATAATGGAATTGTCAGTAGTTCTGCAATAGAGATTGTAGCATTTTTGCTGGTAGTAGGAGGTGCATTTGGCATCATGATCCGAACCGGTGCTATTGAAGCTGGACTGATTGGACTGATTCGTAAAGCGAAGGGCGCAGAAAAACTGCTGATTCCGATACTTTTTGTATTGTTTTCCTTAGGAGGGGCAGTGTTTGGAATGGGAGAGGAAGCACTTCCGTTTACTATGATTCTCTGCCCATTGTTTGTAGCAGTAGGATATGATACGGTCATTGCCGTACTGGTAACTTATGTGGCTACTCAGATTGGCTTCGGAGCATCCTGGATGAATCCGTTTTCCGTAGGAATTGCACAGGGAATTGCCGGTATTGATGTATTCTCCGGAGCAGGATTCCGAATGGTGATGTGGGTGGTATTTACTGCACTGGGCTGTGGAATGACCATGTTCTATGCATCCAAAGTAAAAAAGAATCCGAAGATTTCAGTTGCATACGAAAGTGATCAGTATTTCCGTGATCAGAATGAAAAGACCGGTATTGACGAAGGTCATAGTTTTGGTATCGGACATATTTTAGTATTACTGACATTGGCGGTTACCATAATCTGGGTAGTCTGGGGAGTTATGACAAAAGGATACTATATGCCAGAGATTGCTACTCAATTCTTTGTGATGGGTGTGGCAGCAGGCGTCATTGGTATCATCTTCCACTTAAATGATATGAAGATGAATGATATCGCCTCTTCCTTTAAAGATGGAGCAAAGGATCTGATTGGTGCGGCCCTGGTGGTAGCCATGGCACAGGGGATTATGCAGGTGCTTGGCGGTTCTGATCCGACGACACCGACAGTCATCAATACGATTATGTACAATATTTCACAGGCACTGGCAGGTGTATCGGGTGCAGTGGCAGCCGTGCTGATGTATCTGTTCCAGTCAGTATTTAACTTTTTTGTGGTATCTGGTTCCGGACAGGCAGCAATCACTATGCCGATTATGGCACCGCTGGCAGATCTGCTGGGCGTAACCCGTCAGACTTCTGTACTGGCTTTCCAGTTGGGGGATGCATTTACGAATTTAATTGTTCCAACATCAGGCTGTCTGATCGGTTCCCTGGCGATTGCCAGGATCGAATGGTCCAACTGGATCAAATTTATGTGGAAGTTCCTTGGTATCTTAATGATCGGTGCGGTTGTTACCATATTGATTGCAGTAGGAATCGGTTTCTAAAAATGAGGGCAGAGCAGAAACATGATGAAATTCATTCAAAATATTGACGTATATGCACCACAGCATTTGGGGCAAAAAGATGTACTTACGGTTAATGACAAGATTGTAAAAATTACAGACGCAGGCACTATACAGGATGTTACATTATTTCCTGAACTGGAAATAGTAGACGGAACGGGAAAAATCCTGACACCGGGATTTATAGACTGCCATGTTCATGTGCTGGGAGGAGGCGGCGAAGGTGGATTTGCCAATCGAACCCCTGAGGCTACTATGGAAGGGTTGACGAAGTTTGGGGTAACTACCGTAGTGGGCTGTCTGGGAACGGATGGAATTGGGCGTGATATGTGTGCCCTTGTAGCAAAAACAAAGGGATTAAATGAACAGGGCATGACGGCTTACTGTTATACAGGAAGTTATCAGATTCCAGTGCGTACACTAACAGATAGTATTACAAAAGATATTATGATGATTCAGGAAATCATTGGAACAGGAGAGATTGCCATTTCTGATCATCGATCCTCTCAGCCAACCTTTGAAGAATTTGCCCGTGTGGCGGCAGATACCAGACTGGGCGGTGTGCTTTCCGGTAAAGCAGGAATCATCAATGTGCATTTGGGTGATAGCCTGAGATGTATGGATCTCATTGAACGGGTGATTGATGAGACAGAGATACCTGCATCCCAGTTCCTTCCAACCCATGTCAACCGGAATGAAATGCTGTTCCGTAAAGCCATCACGTATGCTTTGAAAGGTGGGGCTGTGGATTTTACCGGAAATGAAGACATTGATTACTGGGAAACGATTTGCGATGAAGTTCGGGTCTGCAATGGTATGAAACGGATGTTAGATGCAGGCGTGAATCCAAACCGCATCACCATCTCATCAGATGGACAGGGAAGCCTGCCGATTTACAACAAACAGGGAGAATTCCTTGGAATGGGCGTAGGACAGTCCAGCTGTCTGTTAAAAGAGGTGAAAGAATGCGTAGAGCGGACAGATATTCCTCTGGAAATAGCACTTTCCGCTATTACATCCAACCCTGCAGAGACCCTGAATCTGAAGGAAAAAGGAAAGATAGAAGAAGGAAATGATGCTGATCTGTGCATTCTGGATCAGAAGCTACAGATCACAGAGGTTATAGCAAAGGGAAAAACAGTGTATACAAAATAAGGTAAGTCTGGCTTGACTTTATATACGATTCTTTTTATAATATCTCCAAGTAAATACAGGTGCAACGTGGCACATGGACAGAAGATGTCTGTGTGCCTTATTTTTTTACATATAAAATGGGGGAAGATATGGCAGCTTTTGAAAGAATCTGTTCTGGAATTCCGGACATGGATCAGGCGCTGGATGCTATCCGGCTTGGTGATAATGTAGTCTGGAGAGTTTCGAATCTTCAGGAATTCCGGTATTTCTGTGAACCATACGTAGAGCAGGCAATTCAAGATGAGCGGCGAATCATATACTTTCGATTTGCCAGTCATGAACCGCTGGTAAAAGACTGCCCGCAGGTTGAAAGAATAGAGATTCCGTTATCGCATCGATTTGAAGATTTCACAGTGAAAATACATAAGATCATTGAAAAAGAGGGCTTTGACGTATTCTATGTGTTTGACTGTCTGTCGGAGCTTCAGACGGCCTGGGCCACAGATCTGATGATGGGAAATTTTTTCCGTGTGACCTGTCCGTTTCTGTTTACGTTGGATACGGTTGCGTTTTTTCCGATCATCCGGGGCAAGCATTCCTTTCATGCTGTGAAAAAGATATTAAATACCACGCAGCTTTTTCTGGATGTGTATTCGGATCGGAAAAATATATATGTTCGTCCGGCAAAGGTGTGGAACCGTGATTCTGAAACTATGTTCCTGCCACATATTTATAACAGAGAAGCAGGGACATTTAAGCCGATTCTGGACGGCGTACAGTCCAGCCGGTTTTATCAGGTACTTGGCAAGTTTCAGAGACCGGGAGAAGAACAGTTTACCGATTCCTGGAATCGTTTTTTTAATACGGCGAAAATGCTGTATGACAACCATATGAATACAGACGATGCCTGTAATACTATGTGCGATATTATGATGACCAGGGATGAAAAGATGCGGCGTATGGTGAAAAAACATTTTACGCCGGAAGATTATTTCCGTGTTCGCAATCATATGATCGGAACAGGCATGATCGGTGGAAAAGCCTGCGGTATGCTGCTTTCCAGAGCAATTGTACGCAATCTGACACCAGACATTGAGGAGGTGCTGGAGCCGCATGATTCTTTTTTTATAGGATCCGATGTGTATTATACCTATATCGTAGACAATGGATTCTGGGATATCCGCATCCGTCAGAGAGAGGAAAAAGAATATTTTTCACTGGCAGAGGAGTTCGCACAGCGTCTGAAGGAGGGCGCATTTTCAGAAGAGATGAAAAATCAGTTCCTGCATATTCTGGAATATTATGGGCAGGATCCCTTTATTGTGCGTTCCAGCAGCATTCTGGAGGATGGGTTTGGCAATGCGTTTGCAGGTAAGTATGAGTCTGTTTTTTGTGCCAACCGAGGATCGCTGGAAGAACGCCTTTTGGAGTTTGAAAATGCGATAAAGACTGTCTATGCCAGTTCTATGAGTCTGTCTGCGCTGGATTACCGAAAGCGAAGAGGACTGGACAAGCGGGATGAACAAATGGCGCTTCTGGTGCAGAGGGTGTCTGGTTCTTATTATGGTTCATATTATATGCCATGTGCGGCAGGAGTGGGATATTCCTATAGTCCATATAAATTTCTGGAGCAGATTGATCCCGGGGCAGGAATGTTACGGTTGGTGATGGGGCTGGGAACGTCGGCGGTAGATCGAACAAAAGATTCTTATCCAAGGCTGGTCAGCCTGGATATGCCACAGGCAACAAGCTGTACCACTGTTGCAGAAAAACATCAGTTTTCTCAGAGGAATATAGAGGCGGTGGATACAACCATGCATTGTGTGAGACAACTGGATCTGCAGCAGATCGAGCCGTTACTTCCGGGATATCTGGGTAATATTTTGTTAGATCATGATTTTGAAGTGGAAAGATCCTTCCGGGAGAGGGGGCTCAACCGGTCAGTTCGTTTTATTTCCTGTAGTGGTATCGTGAAAAATGAGATATTAATGAAGCAGATACAGGCAATTATGCAGCTCATCCAGAAGGAATACGAATATCCGGTAGACATTGAGTTTACCGTGAACCTCTCGGAAACAGGAGAATATTCCATAAATCTGCTGCAGTGCCGTCCACTTCAGGTATTTAAGGATACCGGAAAAGTGAAGATTCCAGAACATATTCCAGAAGAAAATATTATTCTGGAGAATGTACATTCTTCCATGGGATTATCCAGAAATGTAAAAATGGATATAATTGTTCTGGTGGATCCGATTGCGTATTATCATATGCCATATGCAAAAAAGACAAATGTGGCACGTTTGATCGGAGCGGTGAACTGGAAAAATAAGGGGCAGAATAAGCATATGCTTTTGATGGTTCCCGGACGGATAGGTACTTCTTCGCCGGAACTTGGGGTACCGACTACATTTGCGGATATCAGTGAATTTGAAGCGATCTGTGAGATCGAAGAGAAAAAGGCAGGATATAACCCGGAGCTTTCCTATGGAAGCCATATTTTTCAGGATCTGGTAGAGGCGGAAATATTATATACAGCCGTATTTTCCAACGAAAAAACACTGCATTTTGTACCGGAAAAACTGGCAGAATATCCAGATATTGTCAGCCAGTTCACGGAAGATCCCGAACTGAAACAAATTGTGCATGTGTATGATGTGAGCAGGGGTTCCTGTGAATTATGCAATGATCTGCAGAGGGAAAGACTGATGCTATATCTAATTTAAAGGATATCATTCAATCGAGAAGTTTATCAAAGCAACTGGTGCCACCTTTGGATGATAAAATATTGTTCGGGGCATGCTGACATTGACTCTTCTGTATGCCGATAATAAAATGATCGACAGAAATAGTGGAAAAGACTTCTCCCAGGGACAGTGGCAGCTGCTGTCCATAGCCAGAGCAGCAGAGCATCGCACCGTGATCTCTGTATCCCACAGAACATCAGCGGAACTTGGAAGGACCAGTGGGGAATACAGCATTGGAGGTTCGTATAATCTGGTACAGGGGAATAGTCGTCTTTAGATGGCTGTTTTTCTATCTTGCAATGTTTTGAAAGTGTGCTATACTGTTATTAACATATGTGAAAAACATGAAGGAGAGATTCATATGGCGAGACCAACAAAGAAAAGACGCATTTGTGGCAGACCAAAGTATTGCAGTTTTTCTGCAGGTTCGTTTGAACAGAACCAGGAGCGTATTGTTATGAGTCTGGATGAATTTGAATGTATCCGGCTGATTGACTACGAAGGAATTACGCAGGAAGAATGTGCAGAGCAGATCAATATGGATCGAACCAGTGTGACACTGATGTATGCAAGAGCACGGAAGAAGCTGGCAGAGTGCCTGGTGACAGGAAAGGAATTGCGGATAGAAGGCGGAAACTATGAGTTCTGCCCCGGTAATCTGGAATGCTGCAGACGCAGGATGACAGCAGGAAACCGATGTCTTGGAAGAATGAGCGAAGAATGGAGGAAGCAAAAGATGATAATCGCAGTAACTTATGAAAATGGACAGGTATTTCAGCATTTTGGACACAGTGAATATTTTAAGATCTATGAGGTGGAGGATGGAAAAATAGTAAAGTCAGAAGTATATGATACCAATGGACAGGGACATGGTGCACTGGCAGGATTCCTGAAAAATTATGCAGTGAATGTATTGATCTGTGGCGGTATCGGTGGCGGCGCAAGAACTGCGCTGGCACAGCAGGGAATTGAACTGTATCCGGGAGTAAGCGGAAATGCAGATGAAGCGGTCAAAGCCTTGATTGAAGGAAACTTATTATATGATCCAGATACTGTATGTAATCATCACGGAGAAGGACATGAGCATACCTGCGGCGAGCATGGATGTGGCAACCATTAAAAGTAACCAAATCAGGTTATCTGGATGATGCGGTAGGAGCGCTGCAAGTAAAACTCACACCGGAAGACATTTCGGGTAATTAAAAAAGGATTGCATCGGCATGATTTTGTAGTAGAATAAGAAAGTTAGAATCATTATTTTGAGGTGAATGTGATATGACAAAAGATTTAACTACCGGAAAGATTATGCCGATTCTGGTGAATTTTACCGTACCGCTTGTCCTGGGCAATCTGTTTCAGCTGACCTATAATGCAGTGGACAGTATTATTGTAGGACGGTTCGTGGGTAAGGAAGCACTGGCAGCGGTTGGAATTTGTAACCCAATCAGTACATTGATGATTCTATTTTTGAATGGTCTGTGTATGGGAGCCAGTATTCTCATGGGAATCCAGTATGGAGCGAAGGATTACAGGACGCTGCACAGGCAGATCAGTACCACGATGCTGTCAGGTATGATTTTTTCATTCATTTTGACATTGTTTTGTGTGATCTGTGCCACACCGATCCTGCATCTGCTCCAGGTAGATCCGGCAATTATGGATATGACGAGGCAGTATCTGCGGATTATTTTTCTGGGACTGATGTTTACGTTCCTGTACAATTTCTTTTCCAGTACCTTAAGGGCACTGGGAGACAGTGCATCGCCGTTGTATTTTCTCATTATCAGTGCAGCATTGAATATTTTCGGTGACCTGTTCTTTGTTATTGTATTAAAGGCAGGAAGTAACGGATGTGCAGTATCTACCGTATTAAGTGAAGCACTTTGCTGTCTGTTCTGCATTATTTACATACAGAAAAAAGTACCGATTCTTCGTCTGGGAAAGAAGTGGCTGGTCTTTGATACCAGTCTTTTGAAGAAGACCATTGCCTATGGCTGGGCTTCTGCCATGCAGCAGGCTACAGTGCAGATGGGGAAGATTGCCATACAGGCACTGGTGAATACCATGGGCGTATCGGTAGCGGCAGCTTTTGCAGTTGTAAATCGTATTGATGACTTTGCCATTACACCGGAGCAGAATATCGCACATGCTATGACGGCACTGATGGCGCAGAATAAAGGAGCAGGGAAGACAGACCGCATGAAAGAAGGCTTCCGATGTGGTGTGATTCTGGAGATCATTTATGGCGTGGTCGTGATGCTGATCTGTCTGCTATTGGCCAGACCATTGATGACCCTGTTTGTCAAGGATGAAGAAGTAATCGGACATGGTGTGATCTACCTTCATCTGATTGCAGTGATGTATATTTTACCGGCATTGACCAATGCCATTCAGGGATTCTTCCGCGGAATCGGAGACCTGAAGGTGACACTGCTCAGCAGTTTTACTAATATGGGTGTGCGTGTGATTGCGGCAGCACCGATGATTCTGTTATGGAATTTTGGTATTGAAGCATTGCCATATTCTTATCTGGCAGGCTGGATTGCCATGTTACTTGTGGAAGCACCGTTGATGTTTAAGATTTACCGTAAATCTGGAAAAGGAAAATAGGAATGGAATTTCAAATATTAGATGCATTGCAAACTATACACAACCCGGTTCTGGATACTGTGATGTGTGGGATTACCAGACTGGGAGATGCGGGAATCATCTGGATTTTACTTTGCATTGTCTTGCTGGTTTTGCCAAAGACCAGAAAGTCTGGTGTGATTTTGATGGCAGCACTGCTGGTGGATCTGGTGATCTGCAATGGTATTTTAAAGCCACTGGTACATAGAATTCGACCATTTGACGTAAGGACAGGAATCGAGTTGCTGGTAAAAAGACCGACTGATTTTTCTTTTCCGTCTGGACATACAGCAGCATCCTTTGCTTCTGTGATGGCACTTTACCTAGCAGGAGAAAAGAAAATCTGGATATCGTCACTGGGACTGGCTGTTCTGATTGCCTTTTCCCGGCTGTATCTGTATGTGCATTATCCAACAGATGTACTGGGAGGTGTGATAATCGGAGTAATGGCAGGTGCCCTTGGATACTGGCTGGTGAAAAAAGTACAGGAACTGAAGAATGCATAACGTAGAAAAGCAGGTGGCAACATCTGCTTTTCGTTGTTTTCATCTTTAGGCTATATGCAAGAGCACGGATGTGGTAGAATAATCAGCAGAAAGCATAGAGAGGTAGATGAAAATGATAAAATTAACCACACTTTGTTATCTGGAAACAGAAGAACAGTACCTGATGCTTCACCGCACGAAGAAGGAGCAGGATGAAAATAAAGATAAATGGATTGGTGTTGGTGGCAAGTTTGAATATGGAGAGAGCCCGGAGGATTGTCTGATTCGTGAAGTAAAAGAGGAGACAGGATATACTTTGCGGTCATGGCGTTTTCGTGGAATTGTAACGTTTGTATATGGAGAGGATACGGTAGAATATATGCATCTGTATACCGCAGACAAATGGGACGGCACACCAGTTACCTGTACGGAAGGTGATCTGGAATGGGTGAAGAAAGCAGATATCTGGAAACGGAATCTCTGGGAAGGCGACCGGGTGTTCTTCCGTCTGTTGACAGAAGAAACACCGTTTTTCTCTCTAAAACTGATCTATAATATAGAAGGAACACTAAAACAGGCCGTGTTGAATGGAAAAGAACTGGAGCTGTTTGATATTTTAAATGAAGACGGAACAAAGTCAGGTATTGTACGGGAACGGGGCGTAGCTCATCTGGATGGATCGCTTCATGCAACGGTGCATATCTGGATCGCCAGACCAAATGCGGAAAGTGGCTATGACATTCTTCTGCAGAGGAGAAGTCCTCACAAGGATTCAAGCCCGAACTGTCTGGATATTTCATCGGCAGGACATATCAGTGCCGGGGATGATTTTCTGCCAAGCGCTATGCGGGAGGCAAAAGAGGAACTGGGACTGACACTGGATCCAGGAAAATTAAAGGAGCTGGGATTCCATCGAAAGAAGTTCGAAGGAGAATTCTATGGCAGGTCATTTAGGGATAACCAGCTGAGTAAAGTTTACTTATATATAGAAGCAATAGATATCACAAAACTGATCCTTCAGGAAGAAGAAGTATCCGAAGTAATCTGGATGGATTATGCGAAATGCAAAAAGGGAATACAGGAGAATACGATCAGGCATTGCATTTATCTGGATGAGTTTGAAATGGTTGGAAAAGGACTGGGAATTGACGGATAAACCAGAGCATGAAAAATTAACCTCTTTTCAAAAACACCAAAATAAGGTATGATGGTACATATTTGCGTGTTTCAGCAAAATTTGAAACAGATATCCGTTGTGAATTTGTAATTTATGAAAAGGAGGATTTATGTTCGAAACGGTCATTGATGCAATCAACACGTTTCTATATAGTAAACTGCTGATTGTGATATTAATTGGCTCGGGTATTTATTTTACGATTCGAACCAGATTTCCACAGGTGCGTTCATTCAGGAACGCCTGCAAAGCCGTGATGGAGAAGCCGGAAGGAGAGAAAAGTGTATCATCCTTTCAGGCTCTGATGGTGTCTACCGCATCCCGTGTAGGTACCGGAAATATTGTGGGGGTGTCATCTGCGGTCTGTATCGGTGGTGTAGGTTCTGTATTCTGGATGTGGGTGATTGCCATCATCGGCAGCGCATCTGCACTGGCAGAGAGTACCCTGGCGCAGATCTATAAGAAAAAAGGGGAGGATGGAGAGTGTTACGGTGGTCCGGCTTATTATATAGAAGCGGCTTTGCATAGCAGAGGGCTGGCGATCGCTTTTTGTATTGCCATGATTCTGACTTATGCCTTTGGATTTAATATGCTGGCATCTTATAATTTGCAGTCTACCTTTGCGGGAATGCCCTTTTATAATGTAGAGGTGACACCATGGATGATTGGTGGTATTCTGGCTCTGGTGACCGGATGGTGTCTGCTGGGCGGCGGTCACAGAATTGTAAAAGTGACATCCACGCTGGTACCATTTATGGGAATTATCTATATTCTGGTATCATTGGCGGTGGTAATGCTGAATATTAGCCAGCTTCCGGCAGTTCTGGTACAGATCTTTGAAGAGGCATTCAACTTTAAGGCGATTTTTGCCGGATTTGCAGGGTCTGCTATGATGCAGGGAATCCGGCGAGGGCTGTATTCTAATGAAGCGGGGATTGGTTCTGCTCCTAATGCGGCAGCTTCCGCTGTAGTCAGTCATCCGGTGAAGCAGGGATTGGTACAGATGCTGTCAGTCTTTATTGATACCTTATTATTGTGCACAGCGACGGCGATGATGTGTCTGGTATCTGGCGTGGCACCGGCAAAGGAATTACAGGGAGCACCATGGGTACAGGCAGCTCTTCATAAGACAATGGGATCCTTTGGCCCGTACTTTATCATGATTGCCATGGTATTATTTGCTTTTACGACATTGCTGGGAAATTGCTTCTACTGTGATAACCTGCTGACATATATCTACAAGAAGCAGCCGGATCAGAAATTCATGACTGGATTTCGAATTGTTTCAGCACTGGCTGTTTTCCTGGGGGCAGGAATGGAGATGACACTGCTGTGGCATATCTCTGATGTGCTTATGGGCGTGATGGCGCTGATTAACATTCCGGTGATTTTGATTTTATCGAATACGGTTCTGAAAGCGTTAAAAGATTATGAAAGTCAGGTAAAACAGAAAAAGAACCCTGTTTTCTATAGCAGGAACATTGATCTGAAACAGAAGACAGATTACTGGAATTAGCAGATATAGAAAAGAGAAAGTTCATGGCAAATTTAAGGATATGAGAACGAAAGGGAAAATGTATGGAACTATTTGTAACAGTTATGAATGCAGTCAATGACATCATCTGGCATCCGGTGATGTGTGTGTTTCTGATGTGTGCGGCGATCTGGTTCACGATTCGCCTGCAGGGTATTCAGGTACGCAGATTCAAAGACATGATAAAATGTTTGATGGAAAAGGGTGATAATAAGAAAGATACCGGACTGTCAGCTTTTCAGGCCTTTGCAACGACTGTTGGCGGACGTGTTGGTACCGGTAATATTGCAGGAACTGCAACTGCTGTATTTATGGGCGGTCCTGGTGCATTATTCTGGATGTGGGTTACGGCTATTCTGGGAGCATCTACCGGTATTGTAGAATGTATTCTGGGACAGGCTTATAAGACCAGAAACTTAGGCGAGCTGACTGGGGGCCCGGCCTATTATATGTCAAACGGTATCAAAAATAAAAAGTTTGGAAAAGTGCTGGCAGTACTGTTTTGTATCGCAGTTTTCATAGGACCAGGATTTCTCCTGCCGGCTATGCAGACACAGACAGCAGCCACGGCAATTAAAGGTGCATTTGGAATTCCGTTTATCGTAGTTGGAATTGCCATGGTGATCATTGTTGGTGTGGTAACGATGGGAGGAATCAAGCGAATCGGACATGTAGCGGAGATTCTGGCGCCGATTATGTGCGGAGTTTATTTTCTGATCACGATTGTAATTTTTATTCTGAATCATGATCAGATTTTACCGATGTTTGGCAGTATTTTTGCAAGTGCATTTGGAAAAGATGCCGTATTTGGCGGAATCGTAGGATCTGCTGTGGCATGGGGAATCAAAAGAGGATTTTTCTCTAACGATGCAGGAAACGGAATGAGCCCATTGATTTCTGCAACTACGGATACTTCCCATCCGGTGAAACAGGGACTGGTACAGGGTCTCTCTGTTTATATTGATACCTTGCTGGTATGTACCTGTACCGGATTTTGTATTCTTCTGGCAGGAACCTACAATGTTGCTGCAGATGGAGCAGGAGCAGTGCTTCTGGTAGAAAAGGCGCCTGGCATTCAGTACGGTATTTCTTTCATGCAGGAAGCATTGAGAGTATCGGTAGGAAAATTTGGAGCCATGTTTCTGGCTGTTATGTTGTTTATTTTTATTTTTACCACCATGCTGTCTTATTCTTACCAGTTGGAATCCACCTGTAAGTATTTGTGGGGTGAGAATAAAGCAGTAGTTACTGTAGTACGTATTTTATTCCTGATTTTCTGTCTTTTCGGAATTCTGATTGATGGGGATACGATCTGGCCAATGGGTGATATCGGGGTAGGATGTATGCTTTGGGTCAATACCTTTAGTATTCTGCTTCTGACGCCGCAGGTTATCAGGATCATCAGGGACTACGAGAACAGAAAAAGGCTGGACTGGATCCATTATTTGATCCGGCTACTGTGGGCATTAAAGATGAAGCAAACGTATGGGGACCATATGTAGAAAAGAAAAAGGCCCGTGGAGACTATAAGAATCCGGATCTGGGATATACAAAAAAATAAAAAGATAAAATTCTGTGGATGTTCTGGATGAATATTCACAGAATTTTTTAATTTTAACACTTGTATAATAGAAGAAAAAGCTGTAAACTGTGTTCGAAGTTGTTTAAGAGGCAAGGAAGTGCAGCCGGGAATAAAAGATCTGTGATCAGAGACAGCTCGGCGCATTTGTTGGAGGATAGAATATGCGTAAAAAATCACATATAGCATTGGCAGGTTTCCTGGTACGGGAGATGGATGATGCAAATATGCAGAAGCACTGGAAGGCATTTTATTTTGGATCCATATTGCCGGATTTGACGCCGAAGATGATTACGGATCCACATGAGTTTGATTCATCTTATCTGGAACTGAAGAGAAGAATTGCAAAGCTGCTGTCGGAGGCAAGAGAACATGCCTGTAAGGAGGGAACTCTGTTCTGTCGGCTGGGTGTGGTGATGCATTATCTGGCAGATTATTTTACGTTTCCGCATAATACCACATTTGAAGGAAATCTGAAGGATCATTGCCTGTATGAAAGGGACATGAAGCATGAACTGCGTGCCAGAATTCAGACAGAAGAAGCAATAGAGATTTTTGAAAATCAGCAGAAGAAGCAGAATCAGATTCATACAGCGGCACAGTTATTTGATTATATCGAGGAAATGCATCGTACTTATTTACAACGGCGCAGAAACCTGGCAGATGACTGCAGATGGATTATGGAGATGTGTTCCTGGGCATTGATCGGACTGGTGAATATCATTACCGATTATAAAAATACTGCAACAGCAGTTGTAATTTAAAAAAGAATATGCTATAGTATAGAACATTAGAGGACAAAGGCGCTCTCAATAAGGGGGTAACTTTGTCCTTTTCTATTTACGCGGGCAACGAGCCAGAGTCCGTGCCTGCACGAGGTCTTGGCGACTGCCGCGATAACTTGAGAAAGAGGAGAAAGGAAAAATGAACAAAAGTGTAAAAAAAGTAATGGGTGTGATGTGTACAACCGCAATGGTAATGACAATCGGCAGCAGCGTATGTGCAGAAGAAGGAAAAACTTTAAAAGTAGCGATGGAATGTGGGTATGCTCCATACAACTGGACTCAGCCAACAGACGAGAACGGAGCTGTTCAGATCGCTGACAGCACAGAATACGCTTATGGATATGATGTTATGATGGCAAAGCATATTTGCGATGAACTGGGATATGATCTGGAAATTGTAAAGATGGACTGGGATTCTCTGGTGCGGCTGTGGTATCAGGAAATGTGGACTGTGTGATTGCAGGACAGTCTATTACTGCAGAACGTCAGGAAATGGTAGACTTTACAGATCCGTATTATTATGCATCGATTATTACGTTGACCAAGTCAGACAGCAAGTATGCAGATGCAAAGGGCGTAGCAGATCTGGCAGGTGTAACCTGTACATCTCAGCTGAACACCATCTGGTATGATAACTGTCTGCCACAGATCAAAGATGCCAACATTCTGCCGGCACAGGAATCCGCTCCAGCCATGCTGGTAGCCCTGGAAGCAGATAAATGTGATATCGTAGTGACAGACCAGCCGACCGGTCTGGCAGCCTGCGTAGCATATCCGGACTTCAAATTACTGGATTTCGCAGATTCCGATGATCCATTTGAAGTTTCTGATGAAGACATCAACATTGGTATTTCTCTGCAGAAAGGAAATACTGAACTGAAAGATGCCATCAACGGTGTACTGGAAAAAATGACAGCTGATGACTATGAAGAGATGATGAACGAAGCAATCGCTGTTCAGCCACTGTCTGACGCAGAATAAAGGAGCGTGTTAGTATGCCACAGGATTTTTGGGGCAGAGTCGTTTATCTGCTTCAGACAAGAGGAAGCTCCTATGCCATGGGAGCATTAAATACCATGATCATTGCCCTGGTCAGCACCTTCATTGGGTGTGTGATTGGGTTTGCAGTGGGTATTGTCCAGACGATTCCGGTGAGTAAGTCTGATGCTGTCTGGAAAAAAGGAATCTTGGGAATTATTAAGTTCATTTTGAACGTGTACGTAGAAGTATTTCGTGGTACGCCTATGATGGCACAGGCAATGTTCATTTATTTTGGATCATCCGCTGTATTTGGCATTAATATGTCTATGTGGTTTGCGGCATTTTTCATTGTTTCTATCAATACTGGTGCCTACATGGCAGAAACAGTTCGTGGTGGAATACTGTCTATTGATGAAGGGCAGACAGAAGGGGCGAAAGCGATTGGCATGACCCATTTTCAGACAATGCTATATGTGATCCTGCCACAGGCCCTGCGAAATATCATGCCACAGATCGGCAACAACCTGATTATTAATATCAAGGATACCTGTGTACTGTCCGTGATCGGTATTGTAGAACTTTTCTATGCAACCAAGAGTGTGGCAGGTGCATTGTATACCTATTTTGAATCCTTTGCGATTGCCATGGTGATCTATTTTGCACTGACTTTTACCTGTTCTAGGATCTTGCGCCACTGGGAAAAGAAAATGGATGGAAATGATAATTATGATCTTGCCACATCCGATACACTGGCACATACCAGCGGACTGTACAGCTACAGCAAGAAGGAGGAGAAGGACGAATGAACGAAGAGGTAATCAAAGTAAATCATTTAAGCAAATCCTTCGGAAAACATGTGGTTTTGCGGGACATTGACTTTTCTGTGTCTACAGGAGATGTGACCTGTATCATCGGTGCATCAGGATCAGGAAAGTCCACCCTTCTGCGCTGTATGAATCTGCTTGAGACACCGACAACCGGAGAGATACTCTATCATGGGAAAAATATTGCGGATGGACATACGGATGCAGCCGGATACCGGGCAAAAGTCGGAATGGTATTCCAGAGTTTTAATCTGTTCAACAATATGACAGTGCTCCAGAACTGTATGATTGGACAGACAAAAGTCATGAAAAAAGAGAAAGAAGCAGCAAAGACCAGTGCTCTTTCTTATCTGGAAAAGGTGGGAATGGCACCTTATATCAATGCCAAGCCACGGCAGCTTTCGGGTGGACAGAAGCAGCGTGTGGCCATTGCCCGTGCGCTTGCTATGGAACCAGAGGTTCTGTTGTTTGATGAGCCGACTTCGGCACTGGATCCACAGATGGTAGGAGAGGTGCTGGATGTTATGCAGCAGTTGGCAAAAGAAGGACTGACTATGATTATCGTGACCCATGAGATGGCATTTGCCAGAGATGTATCCAACCATGTTGTCTATATGTCTGACGGTGTCATAGAAGAAGAAGGTACACCGCATCAGATCTTTACAGAACCTCAGAGTATAAAGACGAAGGATTTTCTGAGTCGGTTTATGAGAGGATAAAAAGTGCTTGACAGATCCAAAGATCAGGATTAATATAGTGGAAATAAAAACCAAAGAAAAAAGTGAGAAGACGCAGGTGTCGACGAAAGTCGATATCTGCGCTTTTTTTAGTTTTCAAAAAAGAGAATAGGATAGAAAACATTGGAGGCAGTATGGGAACAGAAAAACAGGAAGAATTGCTGCAGATAAAGAATCTGGCGATTTCGTTTTACAACAAGTCTGGAGAGGTACAGGCAGTACGAGGTATCAGTTATACGCTGCACAAAGGAGAAGTCCTCGGTATTGTCGGAGAATCTGGAAGTGGAAAATCCGTATCCAATCATGGAATTCTAAGATTGACGCCGGATACGGGAAAAGTAAAAAGCGGAGAGATTTTATTTCATGGAAAAGATATTCTGAAAATGTCCAGGAAGGAGCTGCAGGAGCTTCGGGGAAATAAAATTGCCATGATCTTTCAGGATCCCATGACATCCCTGGATCCACTGTTTACAGTAGAATATCAGTTGAATGAATCCCTGAAAAAGCATACCAGCCTGGATGCGCAGGCAAGGAAAAAAAGAATGCTGGAACTGCTGACACTGGTTGGTATCAATCAGCCGGAACGAAGAGTAAAACAATATCCATATGAGTTCTCCGGAGGTATGAGGCAGCGTGTGATGATTGCCATGGCACTGTCCTGTGATCCAGAGCTTTTGATTGCAGATGAGCCAACCACAGCGCTGGACGTTACCATTCAGGCACAGATCGTAGAGCTGCTGAAGGAACTGAAAGAAAAGCTGGGAATGGCGATTATTTTTATTACCCATGATCTGGGCGTAGTTTCAGATATCTGTGATAACATCATGGTTATGTATGCAGGAAAAGTGATAGAAGAGGGAACCAGCCGTCAGGTTTTTTATGAGAGAAAGCATCCTTATACAGAAGGACTTTTGTCCTCAGTTCCGAAGCTGGATCAGAAGAAAGATGAGAAACTAAAACCGATTAAAGGAAATCCACCAGATATGAGTCATGTAAGACCGGGATGTGCATTTGCCCCGAGATGTGGCTGTGCCATGCAGATCTGTGTAAAGGAAGAAGCACCGATGTGTGAGCTGGATGATACTCATAAGGTATCCTGCTGGCAGGTCGTCCGGCATGAGATGGAAGAACAGAAAAGGTAATGGTGGCAGCAGATGGAAAACAGAAAAAAATTACTGGAAGTAAAAAATCTGAAAAAATATTATCCGGTGCGAACCGGGTTTATAAAGAAAACAGAGCTAAAGGCGGTGGATGATGTCAGCTTTTTTATTCGAAAGGGAGAAACTCTTGGAATTGTAGGGGAAAGCGGATGTGGAAAATCTACACTGGGAAAAAGTATTCTCAGACTGGAAGAACCGACAGCGGGAGATATTCTTTATGATGGAACATCGATTATGGGAAAAAACATGAAAGAATATCGTACCAGGATGCAGATCGTATTTCAGGATCCGTATGCCTCTCTGGATCCAAGAAAAACAGTATCTGATCTGATTGGAGAGGCTATGGATCTTCAGAATCTCTGTAGCAGCAAAGCAGAGCGGAAAGAACGGATTCTGGAACTGATGAACCTGGTGGGACTGAATACACAGTTTTACAACCGGTTTCCTCATGAATTCTCCGGTGGACAGCGACAGCGTATCGGAATTGCCAGAGCACTGGCGGTGAATCCGGGATTCATTGTATGCGATGAACCGGTTTCCGCACTGGATGTATCCATTCAGGCGCAGATCATCAACATGCTGGAAGAACTGCAGGAAACAAGACAGCTGACCTATCTGTTTATTGCTCACGATCTTGCCATTGTGAAGCATATCAGTGACCGGATTGGTGTTATGTATCTGGGCCATCTGGTAGAACTGACAGACGGTGAGGAATTATACAGGTCTCCGCTCCATCCTTATACACAGATGCTGTTGTCTGCGATTCCGATTGCGGATCCGGATCTGAGTGCAGCAAGGAAACGTATGAAACTGGACGGAGAAATACCAAGTCCGTTAAATCCACCGTCCGGATGTCCATTTCGCACCAGATGTCCGAGAGCAGATGAGACCTGTGCACAGAGTATGCCACTCCTGAAAGAAGCAGCACCGGGACATTTGACAGCATGTCATCACATCAATTAAAAAGGAGAGCGAAAAATGCAGACCTGGAGATATATGATCAAACGTATTTTACTGGCTGCGGTCAGTCTGTTTGCGATCATAACGATTACATACTTTTTAATGAATCTGATGCCGGGAGATCCGTTTATGTCAGAAAAAGCATCAGAAGAGAACAGAGCAATCTTAATTGCGAAATATGGGCTGGATCAGCCGGTTTATGTACAGTACGGAAAATATCTGGAAAATCTTCTTCATGGAGACATGGGTACCAGCTATGTTCTTCAGAAAGGAAGAGCAGTAAAAGATATCATTGCAGAATCTTTTACCGTATCGATGGGACTGGGAGTCAGGGCACTGATCCTGGCTGTGATCTGTGGTATTATCCTTGGATGTGTGGCAGGCCTTTGTAAAGATAAACTGCCAGATGCGATCATTAGGGTGTTATCCTCGATTGGAATATCCATGCCGGGTTATGTCATCGCATCGGCACTGATGATGATCCTGGCTGTAAACTGCAGGATTTTGCCGGTGAATTATAACAAGCCTGGTGGATGGATTATGCCGATGATTACACTGGCAATTTATCCTACTTCGTATCTGACCAGACTGACCAGAGCCAGTATCCTGGAAGTTATGAACCAGGATTACTTAAGAACAGAGCGGGCGAAGGGCATGTCAGAGTTTGTCGTAGTGTTTATACATGCGCTGAAAAATTCATTGATCCCGGTGATCACTTATCTGGGACCACTGACTGCATCGATTTTGACAGGCGGATTTGTGGCGGAGAGTGTATTCAGTGTACCTGGTCTTGGACGTTATTTTGTAAGTTCCATCAGCAGCCGTGATTATACCATGATTATGGGCGTCACGATCTTTTACTCAGCGCTGATCGTTGTGATGAATCTGGTGTGCGATATTCTGTATAAAATCGTAGACCCGAGAATACAGTTAGATTAAAGGAAGAAGTCATGAAGAATATATTAACCTTACAAAATAAAATTTCACCGGAAGATTTTGCACCGCTGGATGCAGATTACTTTAAAGAAGAAAAACTGGATACAGAAGAAATTGGATACTGGAAGGCCAGCTGGATCCGTCTGAAATCCAATAAGATCGCAATGGCAGCACTGGTGATGATTGTGCTGATGTTTGTATTTGCTTTTATTGGACCCATGCTTTCTCCATATTCTTATGATCAGCAGGTAAGAGGAGATGAGGCACTGTGGCCATGTCTGGATCATCCTTTTGGTACTGACCGTCTGGGAAGAGATATCCTGGTTCGCTGTATGATCGGAACCCGGATCTCGATGATTGTCGGTCTGGTATCAGCAGTTATTGTCATGATTGTAGGAAGCATCTATGGAGCTATTTCCGGTCTGATCGGCGGTAAGACAGATATCATTATGATGCGTGTAGTCGATATTATCTATTCCGTACCGGAGATTTTACTGATTGTCGTGATTAAAATGGTCATCAGTGAACCGTTGCAGACACTGATTGACACTGTCCCGATGTTTCATGGACTTCAGAAGATCGGTTCCGGCCTGATTGCAATCTTTATTGTATACGGCTGCCTGTACTGGGTGGGAATGGCCCGTATTGTTCGAGGACAGATCCTGCAGTTGAAGACGATGGATTTTGTGACAGCGGCAGAGGCACTGGGATGCGGGAAAGCAACCATGATACGTGAACATCTCCTGCCGAACTGTATCGGACAACTGATTGCAACGGTGATGCTCCAGATTCCATCTGCGATCTTTACCGAAGCCTTTTTAAGTTATCTGGGTATCGGGGTATCTGCACCAATGGCCAGTCTGGGATCATTGACTTCAGAGGCATTAAACGGAATCACGACGTATCCGTACCGCGTCATTTTCCCTGCGGTATTGATCAGTTTGATTATTTTATCATTTAACCTGTTTGGAGACGGTCTGAGAGATGCACTGGATCCAAAGATGAAAAAGTAGATATATATCCGAAAATGGATTTATATAGAAAATGCGAAAACCTGCATGAAAAAAGGAGGAAGAATAATGAAAAGACGAAACAAAATGGCTTTAGCCGCAGCGGTACTGGGACTTACGACAATGGCACTTTCATCCGGTGTATCTGCCGCAGATGCAGAAAAACTGGAGATTTCCGTAACTGGTGGTGGTGAGGATTCCATGCAGTTAAATACGGCCACCAGTGGATTCTTAAATGGTCTGTCGGCACTGCGTCATCTGTATGAGGGACTTTACAAGCTGGATGCCAATGGGGAAGTTGTACTTGGACAGGCAGCATCGGTGGAAGAAAGCGATGATAAACTGACATGGACTTTTACTTTAAGAGATGACATCACCTGGTCAGACGGACAGCCGGTTACGGCAGGAGATTTTGTTTTTGCCTTTGATAATCTGGCAGCTCAGGGCGGAGATTACTGTACTCTGTTATCAGATGTTGCTGAAA
The DNA here is from genome assembly GCA_003435055.1 of Lachnospiraceae bacterium OF09-6. Taxonomy (GTDB): domain Bacteria; phylum Bacillota; class Clostridia; order Lachnospirales; family Lachnospiraceae; genus Marvinbryantia; species Marvinbryantia aceti. The sequence goes on along the minus strand of QUMM01000009.1, from coordinate 25,553 downwards.
GCTACGAAGCAACTGATGACAAGACACTGGTGATTCATTTGAAACAGCCATGTGGATATCTGCCATCGATTCTGGCTTTCCCATCTACCTATCCGGCAAGACAGGATTATGTGGAAGAATACGGTGATGCTTATGCAACAGATCCGGATAAAGCGGTATACAATGGACCTTATGAAATGACTGACTGGGCACATGAATCAGAAGTTGTGATGAAGCTTCGGGATGATTATTATGATGCGGATAACATTGATGTGGGAACCATCAACTGGGAACTGATTACCGAAGAAAGTTCTGCACTGGCTTCCTTTGAAAGCGGAGAATATGTGTATTCTGATCTTTGTCCAGATGAAGAAAAACCTCGTATGGATGGCAATGGACTGGTATACACAGCCGGAAATAATAACTATTGTGTTATGTTCAATCTTGGAGATAAGGGAAACGATGTTCTGAAGGATGAGAAGGTCAGAGAGGCACTGTCTCTTACGATTGACAGAGAACGTATCATCAATATCCGTGGATTAAATGATGAAGTTGGTGTGACACTGATTGGCCGAGGTTATACCAATGAAGAAGGTACTGATTTTGTAGATTATTGTGATCCATGGGAAGATGTGGATGCCTACGAAGATAACTGTGAAACAGCAAAGCAGCTGCTTGCAGAAGCAGGATATGAAAATGGAGAAGGCTTCCCGGCACTGACTTATATCGTCAACAATGACAGCCGTAAGGAAATCGCAGAATCTATTGTCAATGACTGGAAAGAAATCCTTGGTATTGATTCTGTTACAGTTGAAAAAGTAGAAAACTTCTCAGCAGCAAGAAGGTCTGGCGACTATGATCTTGCATATTATGGATGGTTCATGGATTATACAGATCTGTCCAATATGTATGGAACCTTTATCAACACCGGTGATGCCAACTCTTTCTATCAGAGTGATGAATACGATAAGGCATACCAGACAGCCATCAGTGCAGACACTCAGGATGCACAGTGGGAGGCATATAAAGAATGTGATGCCATTCTGGCAAAAGACCTTCCGGTATCTGTCATTCTGCATTCTATGAGCAGTTATCTGTTTGATGATACTAATTACGATGGACTGGTATACTCCTGTGGAAACTTTGTATTTACCTATTTAAAGGCATTATAAAATAAGATGCTCTGATGCATCGGTGCAAAAGCCATGATTGCGGATGACCCGGGATCATGGCTTCTATGCATTTTTGAATAAAAAGAAAATGAGAGGAACGAATTCATGAAGATACAGGAAATTGCCATCGGATATATCAGTATTCCATTGGTGACACCATTTAAGACAGCATTGCGTACGGTAGATAGCGTCAACGACCTGATTGTGAAGATTACAACAGATGATGGAACGGAAGGATTTGGCGAGGCACCGCCTATTGCTGTGATTACCGGAGATACGAAAGAATCTATCGAAGCAGCCATCCGCTATTATATTGCACCGGCAATCAAAGGCATGGATCTGGAAGATTTGCCGTCTGTGATGGAAAAAATGGAACACTGCATTGCCAAAAACACCAGCGCCAAGGCTGCGGTAGATATTGCATTATACGATCTGTATGCAAAATTGCAGAAAAGACCATTATTCCGCTTGCTGGGAGATGGAAAATCCGATAAACTAAAGACAGAGCTGGAAACAGATCTGACGATTAGTGTAAATGACACAGAAGAAATGGTACGTGACAGTATCTCAGCCATAGAGCAGAGATTTCGGATCCTGAAGGTAAAAGTGGGAAAAGGCGGAGAAAAAGATGTGGAACGTATTCGTGAGATTCGAAGGGCAGTAGGAAAGGATGTTGTGATCCGTGTAGATGCCAATCAGGGATGGACCAGAGAAGAAGCGGTTTCCACGATACGCGCCATGGAAAAAGAAGATCTTGGAATCGAACTGGTGGAACAGCCGGTATCTTATCACGATTTTAAAGGGATGCAGTATGTGACAGCCAGTGTGGAGACGAAAATACTGGCTGATGAGAGTGTATTCTCTTACGAAGATGCAGTTCGTATTATGGAGGAACACGGAGCAGATCTGATCAATATTAAGCTGATGAAGACCGGAGGAATCCATGAAGCAGTCCGTATCTGTGATGCGGCAGAAGAACATGGCATTTCCTGTATGATTGGATGTATGCTGGAGAGTAAAGTATCCGTCAGCGCCGGGGCACACCTGGCGGCAGGCAGATCCATTGTTACTATGGCAGACCTGGATGGACCGTCTCTTTGCAGAGAAGATCCATACAGAGGCGGCCCAAAGTTTTCAGGTTCGAAGATCAGTATGCAGGAAGAGCCAGGAATTGGAATCTCCCATGTTCCGGTGGAGTTCGTAATGATATAAGTGAGTCGGAACAGATAGAAGATGAGGACGGGGAATGGAAAAACAACTAGGAGTAATTACAGCAGAGCATACTTATCTGCGAAGTGGAATGGAAGAATCCGATGGCAGGAACAGAACAGGAATCGAAGATGAGATTTTTGCAGGATGGGCGATTCGGATTCTGCAGGAGAATCCTGCAAAAGATTTTGTAAAAGTAGAGACACATTATGGGTATACCGGTTATGTGGATCGACGGGATTTCCGTCGTGTGACAAGAAAAGAACTGGAGCAGAGGCAGGATAAAGAGCGCTTTTTGAGAATTCAGACCGGCGAAGCAGATCTTCTCGACCAGCCGAAGGTGCAGGGACTTCCGTTGGAACTGCTGCTAAAGAACAGTATTGTAGAACTGTTGGAAAGAGAAGTGGCAGAAGGTTGGAGCAAAGTACGCAGTGCATCCGGGCGGGAAGGCTATATTCACACTCAGAATCTGAAAAGGAGAATGGATCATGATGGTTATCTGTTGACAGAAGAAAAAAAGGCTGATTATTTCCAAAACTGGGAAAATCCATTTTGTCACGATGGTTTAGCGGATGAGGAAATGCTTCGGGAACGACTGGAGGACAGTGCCAGAGAATTCCTTGGCACACAGTATCGCTGGGGTGGTAAATCCTCCCAGGGCATTGACTGTTCCGGGCTGGTGCTTATGAGTTATCTGGATCAGGGAATTTTGATTTATCGGGATGCAGATATCAAAGAGGCGTATCCGGTGAAAAGAATTCCGGTAGAACAGTTGAAAAAGGGAGATCTTCTGTTTTTTCCGGGGCATGTGGCCATGTATCTGGGGGAGGGAAAGTATATTCATGCAACCGGATATTACCAGACCCCGTATGTTACCATCAACAGCCTGAAAAAGTCAGACCCGGATTATCGATCAGATCTGGCTGAAAATATAACAGAATGTGGGAGCATATTTGTATGAGAGAATTTCAAACAAAAGAATTAGAGTCACTGGCGCTGGAGCTGCCGGAAGAGGTACAGCAGTATAAGCTGGCCGGAGCACTGGAAGAGGCACAGGATGCCATCGGCCGATGGATGAAAAAGCCGATCAGTGAAGCATTAAAGACCAGACTTCGGTATGAACAGTACATTTTGGAAGAACTGCCACTGGAATTTCCGTATACAGAACAGGAGATATTACAGCTGTTTCAGGAAAAGATCCCGGATTTTTCCTCAGAAGATCTGAAAGAGCTGGAACGTCAGAATCTTGCAGAATGGGTCTATATCCATGGAGAGAAGCACTATATCCATAATCTGCTTCGGAATATCTTAGATAAAGATGATGATATCCGGGAACGGGCAGGACTGATGGAAAAACTGACCGAGGATAAAAAATTGCTTCTGGAAAAAGTGAAAGAGATACAGGAAAAGAAGGAAGTGACAGAACAGATTCATCTGCGGACTACGATTCGGCTGAAGGATGAGGTATTTCAGCCTGGTATGAAAGTGAAAGTGCATTTGCCTCTTCCGGCTAAGTGGTATCAGACCGATGAAATTCAGATCCTGGATTATACACCGGGCAAAAAGGTAACGGTGGATGATGTGCGTTCCCGGTATCGGTCTATTTGCATCGAAGATACACTGGAAGAAAATCGTACATTTTATGTGGAATATCAGATGAAAGTGCGGACTGTATACATAGATCTGTGGAATGAAAATGAAGCAGTGTCGAATGTTTCTCTTCGGGAGGGGACGGACTGGAAGATCTCAGAGGAAGAGCAGAAGGAGTTTTTAAAAGAACAGTATCCACACATTCGTTTTAGCCCTTATCTGAAAGCACTGGCAAAAGAAATTGTGGGTGGAGAAAAGAGACCATTGGAGATCGCACGCAGAATCTATGATTATATCACGGAACATGTGCAGTATTCATACATGAAAGCGTACTCTTTGATCCCGGATATTCCTCAGTACTGTGCCAGAAATTTAAGGGGAGACTGTGGAGTCCAGGCACTGTTATTTATTACGCTGTGCCGTATCAGCGGGGTCCCTGCCGGCTGGCAGTCTGGTCTTTATGTCAATCCGGCATATGTAGGTCCACATGACTGGGCCATGTTCTATGTGGAGCCTTACGGATGGCTCTATGCGGACCCATCCTTTGGAGGTTCAGCCTTTGCATCAGGAGATGAAAATCGCAGAAGATTTTATTTTGGAAATCTGGATCCATACCGTATGACAGCAAACCATGAGTTTCAGCAGGAATTTGCGGTCAAAAAGAGATTCATGCCAATCGACCCGTACGATAACCAGTCTGGTGAGATAGAGTCTGAGACGCAGGGATTTGCCTCTTATGAAGTAGAAACAGAGAAAGAATATATCAGATGTGAGATGACTCCAACCTCTTCAGGTGGCGAGGAGCAAATTAGTATCAGTGGTGGGAGTCAATCCCCCATCTGATATAGCCTCCGGCAGGATTGCAGAGATGCGCAAAAGAAATATGTCATGCTTTGCATGACGCGCATCTCGCAGCAAGAATGCCTCGGCATTCTTGAAAAATAGACGCGGTATCGTTTTGTGATGTCCTGGATTACTGTACAGCCGGAAACTGTCCGGATGGGCAGTAGCCCAGGACATAGCGCTCTTTTCCACCATATTTCAGCATACGCTTCAGAATCTGAAAGCCTTCGTTTTGTACATTGCGAAGACTAAAGAGGTTGGAAGGGGAAACGGTGGTGAGCAGGATGCTGTCAGGATCCTGCTTCAGTGTATGGGAGATACAGCGGTCAATTAAAGTGCGCTGCAGGCCAAGACCTCGGAAATCCGGGTCGACCACGATGGTATCCAGCTTGGCACAATGTCGGATCTGAGTGGAATTCCAGCCGAGATCCCATCCAAGATTGTCGGAGGCGTCTTTGGGAAAGGCCAGAGAAGCATAAGCAATCAGACGTTTTTGTTTAAAAACGCCATAGATTACATTCGGTGGGGTCAGGTAGGAAGCATTTTCTTCCCGGCAGGTGGATGCAAACAGGTCAGGCTGGGTAATCGCTGCACAGATGCGATCCTGCAGATCCATAATATCATCGAGTTCCTGCAGTGTGCAGAGACGAATAGAAAAATCGGATGAATGCATGAAGCAGATCCTCCTTTGATCTTGATATCATAGTTTTAGTATAGTGACGAATAGCGGGGAAAGCAAACGGAACTTTTGCATAAGCTAATTTCATTTTTGGTGTTGACGGAGAGAAAAGGATATGTTACGATAGTGCAAAATTCAGACACAGATTACGGACCATTTGGGATAACGACTGTGCATGCTTTTTGGCATGCCATTCGTTATCCCTTTTTGTGTTGTACAGGTTGTCGAAAAGGAGCAGACATATGTATTTGATGATTGATAATTATGATTCTTTTGTATACAATCTGAAAGCTTATTTTCAGGAACTGGGACGGGAGATTCTGGTAAAGCGGTGTGATGAGATTACCCTTGATGAGATCGAACGGATGCATCCGGAAGGAATTGTGCTGTCTCCGGGACCGAAACGTCCCTGGGATGCAAAGCTCTGTATGGAGGCAGCGGAACGCTTTCAGGGAGAAATCCCGATTCTGGGAGTCTGTCTGGGACATCAGGTACTGGGACACAGTTGTGGTGCGACGGTGAAAAAGGGCAAAAAACCGATGCATGGAAAGGTGACTGAGATTCATCATAACGGAACCGGACTTTTTGCAGGACTTCCGGAACACTTTCGGGTAACCAGATACCATTCTCTGATTGTAGAAAAAGACAGTATTCCGGAAGAGTATCAGATTGATGCCATGGCAGAAGATGGGGCAGTGATGGCGCTTTCTCATAAAACCACACCATTATATGGGGTACAGTTTCATCCAGAGGCAGTATTGACAGAGTATGGTCATGAATTGCTGGAGAATTTTTGCCGTCTGGCAGAAGAATGGCAAAAGCAGACGGGCAGTACGAAACGTATTGTGAAAAAACTGGAAGAATATCTTCCGGCATCGGAACTGTTTCGGTATTTTCAGAAAGAAGCGGATTGTGTATTTCTGGATTCTTCACTGGTGAATCAGCTGGGACGGTATTCCATTATTGGGAGAAAGCCGTATCAGAAGCTGATCAGGGATGGAGAACGGTTTACGATAAACGGAGTTCCACAGAAGGAGACTACGTTCGAAGAGTATCTGCGGAGCTATTTAAACAGCCATGTAGATAAAAATGACACGGGATTGCCTGTTGTTTCCGGTGCGATCGGCTATTTTTCCTACGATTATGGGAGAGAACGCCAGCAGGTAACATCTGCAAAACAGGATATTGTATCGATTCCAGAAGCGGTACTCACTTTTTATGACAGCTTTCTTGTGGAGGACTGTCAGAAAAAAGAAATTTATCTGATAGCAAATGGCATCACAGAAAGTGCAGAGAAACTGATAAAAGAGACAGAAGAGATCTGTAACCGCATCAGAAACAAGAAGATAGCAGGACGGGAAGCAGGACATCCGGAAAAAAATGAAATTGCAGTATTTCCGAATTTTGAGAAAGAAGAATATAAGCAGGCAGTGGCAGATATGATAGAATATATCATAGAAGGGGATATTTATATTGCCAATATGACACAGCAGCTGACGATTGAGAGTCAGAAGGCTCCGCTGGATGTATTCTATGATCTGAGGGAAGCAAATCCATCTCCTTTTGGTGGTTATCTGGATTATGGGGAATACCAGATTGTATGTGCGTCGCCGGAACGGTTTCTGAAAATGAAGGATCATAAAGTGAATACCAGACCAATTAAGGGAACCAGAAAAAGAGGTGAGACGCCGGAAGAAGATCAGAAGATGCGGGAAGAACTGCAGAACTCCGGGAAGGATCAAAGTGAATTGCTGATGATCGTAGATCTGGAACGAAATGATCTGAACCGGGTATGTAAGCCGGGCAGTGTGAAGGTTACAGAATTGTTTACCGTAGAAGAATACGCAACCGTTTTTCACCTGGTTTCAGATATAGAAGGTGAATTGCAGGATGGAAAAAATGTGTGTGATCTTCTGGAAGCCACATTTCCGGGAGGATCGATTACCGGAGCACCCAAATATCGTGCGATGGAGATCATTGATGAACTGGAACATGGAAAGAGAAATCTCTATACCGGTTCCATTGGCTATCTGACACTGGATGGAGCCTGCGATTTTAATATTGTCATTCGTACAGCGGTTCATAAAGATGGCAAATACTATCTGGGAGCAGGTGGCGGAATCACGGCTGAGTCAGATCTGGAGTTTGAGTATGAAGAGACACTTCAGAAAGCAAAAGCGTTATTGGAGGCATTAAGGTAATGGAGATACAATTAGATACAGGTTTTCAGTTTGGGCTGGGAGCGTTTGAGACGATTGCGGTAGAAGAGAAAAAGCTGATTTTTCTGGAACGGCATTTGAGAAGGCTGAAACGTGCGGCAGATTTCCTGGGACTGGGCGATCTGAGGGAACGGGGGATTACCGGCAAGACGGTAGAAGCATTCCTGCAAGAAGAAAATGCTGATCTCAGACATGGAGGACTGAAGATCATGCTTTCTGAGAAAAATGTATTGTTTCAGATACGGGAAAATCACTATACACCGGAGATGTATGAACAGGGATTCACGATGGCATTCAGTAAAGTCAGAAGAAATGAGACATCACCGCTGGTGTATCACAAGACAATGAATTATGGTGACTGCATTCTGGAAAAAAGGGCAGCAGCAGCCAGGGGAATGCAGGAATGTATTTTCCTGAATACAAAGGGAGAAATCGCAGAGGGAGCAGTCAGTAATGTCTTTTTTGTGAAAAAAGGGGAGGTGCTGACACCGAAGTTATCCTGCGGACTTCTGCCTGGGATCATAAGAGAATATCTGTTGGAGCAGGGAGAGGCCAAAGAGGCTGTCATAACACCGGATGAACTGGAATATTTTGAAGAATGTTTTGTGACAAACTCTCTGATGGGAATTATGCCGGTAAGGAAACTGGGCGGGATCAAGTTTACGAAGAAAGAAAAAAGTGATATACTCAGAGAAAAGATGATGGCAGATGAAAAATACAGAAGATCTTCTCTTTCATACAGATTGTGCTAAAAAAATACAAAAATTCAACTTCTGTATTGAAATGAATACAAGGACGGAGTATAATTACGTCGTTATGAAAAAATACAGGAGGAGAAAAAAATGGCAGCACAAATCGCAGCAGTAACAATTTTTCTGGTGATGTTTCTTTTGATTATCATGGAGAAATTCGAACGACACGTCATCACACTGGGATGCGCCCTGCTGACTCTGATTCTGGTCTTTGGAGTCTGTATGCACAGCGCATCTGCGGCTCTGGATACGCTGAATGTGGCAGAGATTTTTACAAAAAATTTCTGGATTGTTTCCGGGGAATCTTCAGAAAGTACAGGGGGAATCAACTGGGCTACGATCATTTTTGTGGCAGGTATGATGATTATGGTGGAAGGAATGGCAGCAGCAGGATTTTTCCGCTGGCTATGCATGTCCATTGCGAAAGCGGTAAAATATCAGGTCATTCCAATTTTTATTACGTTTATGATTATGTCAGCAGTACTGGCCATGTTTATTGACAGTATTACTGTGATTCTGTTTCTGGCAGCAGTGACGCTGGAATTATCCCAGCTTCTGGAATTTGATCCGGTTCCGATGGTTCTGGCAGAGATTTTCTGTGCGAATCTGGGAGGATCAGCAACGATGTGTGGAGATCCGCCAAACATTATCGTAGGCACTTCCCTGCAGCTTACCTTTGCTGATTTTATTACGAATACCGGTGTACTGGCAGGGATTTCCCTGATCCTGGTGATTATTTATTACTATTTTATTTTCCGAAAAGAGCTGTCCACAGCAGGAAAGCAGATGACCAAAAAGGACTATCCGGATCCAAAGTCTGCAATCAAAGACAAAAAAGGATTTGCAATCAGTACGGTGATTTTCCTGGCAGCAGTGGTACTTCTGGTAACACATGCACAGACAGGCCTGACGGTGGCTACCATCGGAGTAGGAATCGCAGCAGTTACCCTTCTGACATCGGGAAAAAACATGAAGAATGTCATTAAGGGAGTAGATTATAAAACGCTGTTATTCTTTATTGGACTGTTCGTCGTAGTCGGAGGGCTGGAACAGACCCATATTCTGGAATTGATCGCAGGCGTGATCGAGAAGATCAGTGGCGGTAATCTGTACATAATGGTGGCAATCATCATCTGGGTATCTGCACTGGCCAGCGCATTTGTGGACAATATACCATTTGCTGCAACGATGGTGCCGGTAATTCAGAGCCTGGCAGCTGTCAATGGTATTGATATTTCCACACTGGCATGGGGCTTGTCCATGGGTACTGATATCGGTGGAAGTGCAACTCCAATTGGTGCATCTGCCAATGTAGTAGGTATGTCTGTGGTGGCCAAAGAAGGCCATATCATTGGATGGGGCAAATATTGTAAGAGCGCAGTTCCGGCAACTATTATCGTTATGGTTGTGGCCACGATCGGAATCTGGGTAAGATATTGTTAAGTAAAAAGGGGGATAGTAAGATGGGTGAGAAAAAGCAGCTGATTATTTCGGTAGGACGGGAATATGGAAGCGGCGGTCATGTGATTGCAGAAGAACTGGCGAAGAGATTTGGCATTCCGTTTTATGATTATCATCTGATCGGTGAGATCGCTGCCGGGAAAAAAGTGGATGTGAAAACGTTGGAACGATTTGATGAGTTGCCAAAGATCCCGTTTTTTTCCAGAACAGTGAACGGATTCAGTAATTCTCCGCAGGAGAACCTGGCGAATATGCAGTTTGAGTATCTGAAGAAGAAAGCGTCAGAGGGAGAATCTTTTGTGATCGTAGGAAGATGTTCAGAGCATATTCTGAAAGAATATAAAGGTCTGGTGAGTATCTTCGTGCTGGGAGACATGGAAGAAAAAGTAAAACGTATTATGGAACGGGAACAGGTGGACAGAATACAGGCAGAAGAGAGCATTGCACATCATGACCGAAAGAGAAAGACTTACCATAATCACTTTTGCCGGGGCAAGTGGGGAGATTCCAGAAACTACGATCTGAGTATCAACAGCAGTAAGCTTGGAATTGAGACTACGATTGATATCCTGGAGGATTATATTCGAAAAAGAATCGAAAAGTAAAATGTAGGAGGTACCTGTACTGGTGCCTCCTTTTGTGATATAATGTGACAAAAATGTGGGAATGTGGTAACAGGACAGTGATACAGAAAGACTGGACAAAAATGGGGATCACACAGGAGAAATTATGGAACAGAAAGACAAAAGAGATGCTTTGATGAACCGGGAAATATTGCAAAAGATTGCGAGCCTGGAAGAACGGGTAAAGACGGATCCACTGACCGGTCTGCTGTCTTTTTCCAGATTTAAAGAAGAAGTAGAATATCTGATGAAGGAAGGATATGCAAGGGATCATTTGATGATCTACACGGATTTTCGGGGATTTAAATACTTCAATCAGAAATATGGATATCTGACGGGAGATCAGCTGCTGAAAGCATTTAGCAAGTATATCATTGAGATGATGCCGGAAGGAATAGAGAGTTGTTTTACCAGGATTGTATCGGATCAGTTTCTTTTGCTTATGCCCTGCGAATATGGTGAAGAGGAGACCTGCGAGATCATTAAACGAATTAACAGGGAATTTGTACGAAGAATGAATCTTCGCTTTCCGCAGTCTAATATGATCATTCGCACCGGAGTATATAAGATTCGGACGGATTGTCCAGGAGTGTCAAGTGCCATTGATGCAGCAAATTATGCAAGAAAGCAGATTAACAGCAATAATGGGGAATGTGTGGTTATTTATGATGAGAGACTGAGAAAGCAACAGCATCTGGAGAATGAGATTATGAATGGCCTGGATGATGCACTGTTAAAAAGAGAATTCCAGGTATATTTTCAACCCAAGATTGCTCTGGATGATTATCGGATTGTGGGAGCAGAGGCTCTGGTGAGATGGATCAGACCGGATGGAACAATGTTGAGACCTGATTTCTTCATTCCTCTGTATGAAAAAAATGGCCGGATTGCAGAACTGGATTATTATATTTTTGAAGAAGTAGCGTCATTCATTCAAAAAAATCAAAAAGAAGGAAGAAAGTTGGTTCCAATCTCTGTGAATGTATCGGCACTTCACTGTATGAATGAACAGGCAGCAGAAAAATATTTACAGATTCTGAAAAAATATGAGGTAGATCCTGGAATGTTGGAAATGGAGCTGACGGAGACAGCAACCGTATTGCAATATGACTGGATTAACAGGCTGTTTGGCAGCTTCCGGAAAGCGGGATTTCGCACTTCGTTGGATGATTTCGGTTCTGGATATTCGATTTTGAATCTGATCATGGATGTGCCACTGGATGTGGTGAAGCTGGATCGCATCTTTATTGAAAAATGCGATAAGAGTGAGAGGGGAATACAGTTTCTGACCCAGATTATTACGATGTTAAAGAACTTGGGCTTTTATGTATTGTGTGAAGGTGTAGAAAAAAAAGAACAGGCACTGATTCTGAAGAAGGCCGGATGCGATGGCATCCAGGGCAACTGGTTTTCAGAAGCAGTAACTGCGGATCAGTTTGAAAAATTGTTGAACGTACCTGTTACTTTGTGAATGCCGGGAATATGATAATCCTGCATGGCATGAACAAAACTGTTAAAACGATCCAGAGAAGCGGCATAATTCATGTCTCCGGTTACGTGCGGCAATCTGTGATGAGACAGGAAGGTTACAGAAAAATTGCAAAATCTACTTGAAAATTCGAACATAACTGCATATAATGATGCAGTTATTGCAGTGTATTGTGGACTGGAAGAAGCAACGGCTATGACGGAGTTGTTTTTGCGCTATGCCGAGACAACCCAGGTCGATGAACTTCTTCGCTGTTATATGATGGAACCAGGATTTGCAGATCAGGATCCTGTGATTGGAGCCTGTCGGATAGGGGTGAGGAGAGAAAAGAATGGAAAATAACCAAAAAATGAATGATATGACGACAGGAAGTCCTGCCAGTCTGATAATTCGATTTATGATTCCAATGTTTCTTGGAAATCTGTTTCAGCAGTTCTATAATGTGGTGGATTCCATTGTGGCAGGACAGTTTCTGGGAGTGCAGGCGCTGGCAGCAATTGGCAGTACCGGTTCACTGATGTTCTTTGTCATTGGATGGCTGAATGGGCTGACCAGTGGTTTTGCTATTATGGTAGCCCAATGCTTTGGAGCAAAAAAGACAGACCGGATGCGGCATTATGTAGCTATGTCAGTTTATCTGTGTGTAGCATTTGCGCTTGTCATGACGGTGGGACTGACAGTGGCCAACGAGCCGATTCTTCGAATGATGAATTATTCAGAAGAGATTCTTCCGGCGGTAAAATCCTATATGGAGATTATTTATCTGGGACTGATTGTAACCATTGCGTATAATGCATTGTCTGCTTTTTTACGTGCACTTGGCGACTCCAGATCTCCGCTGTATTTTCTGATGATCTCAGCAGGAATCAATGTGGTATTGGATATTGTATTGATTGTCAGTCTGGGAATGGGCGTGGAAGGGTGTGCTTATGCAACGGTCATCGCACAGGCAATTTCGGCAGTATTATGTTTCTTCTACATTGTGAAGAAGTATCCGATTCTGCATCTCCATAAAGAAGATTTTCATTTTTCCTGGCATTCGATAAAAAAGCTCCTGGGGCTTGGAATACCGATGGCACTGCAGTTCTCCATAACTGCAATCGGAACGATTATTGTGCAGGGTGCAGTAAATGTCTATGGAGAGACCTACATGGCAGGATTCTCTGCGGCAGGAAAACTGCAGAACATTGTGGCCACAGTCTTTGTCGCTTTTGGCGCGACAGTAGCCACTTACGTGGGACAGAACCGGGGTGCCGGTCGACTGGATCGCGTAAGACAGGGAGTTCGCTGTACCCAGTATATGATCCTGGGGTGGAGTGTGATCGCGATGATACTGATGTTTTTCTTTGGAAAGTACATGACCCGGCTATTTGTCAGCCCTTCTCAGACAGATGTGATACAGGTATCAGTATTGTATTTCCATACGGTATTCTGGTGCTACCCATTCCTTGGAAGTATTTTCCTGTATCGCAATACCTTGCAGGGAATGGGATATGGATTTATCCCGATGATGGGCGGAATCTTTGAACTGGTGGCGCGAACCGTCATTGTATTGCTGGTTGCAGGTCATACTAGCTTCCGTGGTGTCTGCCTGGCAGATCCGGCGGCATGGATTGCTGCGCTGATACCGCTGGTTCCGTATTACTTCTGTGTAATGAAAAAGTCAGGAGCGAAAGCCGGATAAAAATAAATGAAAAAATACTTGCCAAATGGCAGAAGACGATATATAGTATTCAAAAAGAGCTATTTCGAGATGAAGTTTGCAGGAAAAGATGTATGTCTACCGAAGGAGTAAAACTCTCAGGTGCCGGCGGTGCTGGTGCAACTGTAAATGGATCGACTCTCTGGAGACACCCGGATAGCAGACCGGGGGCCGAAGGTGCAACATATATCCAAGGATATATGAATCTCTCAGGTAAAAGGACAGAGAAGATATCGTTCTAAAAGTATATCTTCTATCCCTGTACCAGTATGTTCATGGTGTAAGGGATATTTTTATTTATGACAATAGAATGTTTGCGGAGCGTATATTCTATTGTATCTACTGGCATATCTGGATAAATGCATGATGCGCGCAGATGAGCGTTTACCAGGTTACAGTCAGAGGTCTTGTCCATATCAGAGTATATCTATTTATATAACTTCCTATTTCGAAAAGTAAAAGCTCAAATATATGCATATGTTTGGAAAAATGTGATAACAGTCACAGAAATAAAAACAATGCAGGAAAAGAAAAAGGATAGGAGAAAGTTACAATGTGGAGTGCAATCAATAGTTTTCTGGTACAGGTAGACGATCTGGTATGGGGAGTGCCTTTGATGGTTCTGATTATGGCAGGTGGTCTTCTGCTTACAGTACGCCTGGGTGTGATGCAGGTACATAAACTTCCGCTGGCACTGAAATGGATGTTTAAGAATGAAGAAGATGGTGTGGGAGAAATTTCCAGTTTCTCAGCATTGTGTACTGCACTGAGTGCAACGATTGGTACCGGTAATATCGTTGGTGTGGCAACGGCTGTTTGTGCAGGAGGTCCAGGAGCATTGTTCTGGATGATTGTGGCAGCATTCCTTGGAATGGCAACCAAATATTCAGAAGGTCTTCTGGCAGTAAGGTATCGCGTGGTAGCAGAAGATGGTCACAGCCTTGGCGGACCATTCTATTATATTGAACAGGGTATGGGAAAGAAATGGACCTGGCTGGCAAAGATTTTTGCATTCTTTGGAGTCTGTGTAGGTTTGTTTGGTATTGGTACCTTCAGTCAGGTAAATGGTATTGCCAGTGCAGTCAATGGATTTTTTGATCCACAGAATCTGTACTGTGTGACACTTCCGTCTCTTGGAAGCTACTCCTGGTCTGTAGTTGTGGCATCGCTGTTACTGGCATTTTGTGTAGCGGCCGTACTGATCGGTGGTGTAAAACGTATCGCAAAAGTCAGTCAGATTATTGTTCCTTTTATGGCGGTGATTTATTTTGTAGTAGTAGGTATTCTGATTATCTGCAATATCTCACATGTACCGGCAGCAGTTGTAACAATTGTAACTGCGGCATTTAATCCAAAGGCAGTCACCGGTGGTGTGGTAGGAAGCATGATTGTAGCGATGCAGAAAGGTGTTGCCCGTGGTATTTTCTCCAATGAAGCTGGTCTTGGTAGTGCTCCGATTGCGGCAGCAGCAGCACAGACGAATGAACCGGTTCGTCAGGGTCTGGTCAGTATGACAGGTACTTTTCTGGATACTATCGTCATCTGTACACTGACAGGTCTTTCTATCGTTCTGACTGGAGCATGGCAGGTAGAAGGGCTGCAGGGTGTGGAGGTTACCACCTATGCATTCCAGCATGGACTTCCATTTGCACCACAGTTTTCATCTTTTATTCTGATGATCTGTCTGGTATTCTTTGCGTTTACCACAATTCTGGGATGGGATTATTACAGTGAACGCTGCCTGGAATATCTGACAGGTGGAAACATGAAACCGGTGAAAGTGTTCCGCTGGATCTATATCTTTGCAGTATTTATTGGGCCGTACATGACAGTAAGCGCTGTATGGACCATTGCAGATATCTTCAATGGACTGATGGCGATCCCGAATATGATTGCGCTGTTTGCATTGAATGGCGTGGTAGTCAAGGAAACAAGAGATTTCTTTGCAGCGAAGAAACATAAAATGTAAGGTGGATGCCAGGGTAGAGGCGTTATAAAAAAAACTGGAAAAGGCAGGGTATGTGAAAAGAAAACAATTTCATATGCCCTGTTTTTTGGTGTAATTACGATATAATTTTTGGGAAAAAAGGATTTTCTGAGAATGTGGGTAAAAGATCAGGTGAGGGCAATGAGATGATGGAAAATAAATCCCGGGATCAGAAAAGCGAGTGTAGCAGCAATAATTTAGTAATGAGTATGTTTTCACTGATTGACCATAAATTTTTTTCACAGGCTGACATTTGATTATTTATAAAAAGTGTTGTATTATAATGCGAAGTGACTATATCTGAATAGTTACTTCGTATCAGTGAAGGAACTGAACAGATACGATTTTAGAACGAATGAAACAGGAAGGAACGTGTTATGACCAATCATAACCATCAGAAAAAGATAGCATTAATTAATGATTATACAGGATTCGGGCGGTGTTCGGTTGCAGTGCAGCTGCCGATTATTTCTATGCTGAAGGTGCAGTGCTGTGCCTTGCCGACATCAATTTTTTCCAATCACACCGGATTTGAAAGTTTTTTTTACACGGACTATACGGACAACATGCAGGCCTATATTGAAGAATGGAAGAAGCTACAACTACATTTTAAGGGGATCTGTACTGGATTTCTGGGATCGGCGCAGCAGATCCAGATTGTCAGTAAGTTTATCTGTGACTTTAAGAAAGAAGATACTATCATCATTATTGATCCGGTGATGGGTGACTATGGAAAAGCCTATCCGACTTATACGGAAGAGATGTGCAGCCAGATGATTGAGCTGGTGCGCTATGCAGATATTGTAGTGCCAAATGTGACAGAGGCCTGTATCCTGACAGGAACACCATATAAAGAAAAATGGACTGCCAGAGAGTTGCTGGAACTGGCAGAGAAGATCGGAGAGATCGGACCGGAAAAGATTGTGATCACCGGAATTCCACAGAAGACTTACGTATCCAATTTCTGTCTGGAAAAGGGAAAAGGATACGAACTGATTCGTACCCACAAGATTGGCAGTTCCAGATCGGGAACAGGGGATATTTTCTCTGCGATTATTGCAGCTGATGCGGTAAATGGCGTGGAATTCACCCAGTCCGTCCGGAAAGCATCGAAGTTTATCAAGAAATGCATCCAGAGATCCATAGAGATGGATCTTCCGCTGACAGATGGGGTATGTTTTGAAGAGGAACTATATACGTTGAAGTAAAAAATACCAGCGAATATGCATGATATAAAGCAGCTGCAGGGTATTACTTATATTATCAGAAAAGAGGAATGCAATATGAAAAAAGGAATGAATATTTTATACAAGGTACACAATAATCTGTATGTGAATCTGACCAACCGCTGTCCATGCGCCTGTACTTTCTGTCTGCGCCAGAATATGGATACAGTCACTCATGATGACCAGACGCTGTGGCTGGAGCATGAGCCGACAGTAGAAGAAGTAAAGGCAGAATTTGCAAAATTTGATCTGTCTGAATATGAAGAAGTGGTATTTTGCGGTTACGGTGAACCAACAGAACGTCTGGACGCACTTCTGGAGATTGCAAAGTTTGTGAAAGAAAATTATCAGAAGCCAATTCGCATCAATACCAATGGACTGGCTAATCTGATCTGGAAAAGAGATGTGACACCGGAACTGAAAGGTCTGGTAGATACCATCTCCATCAGCCTGAATACACCGAATGCAGACCGTTATCATGAACTGGTGCGCAGCAAGTTTGGAGATCAGTCTTTCGATGCTATGCTGGCCTTTGCGAAAGAAGCAACACAGTACGTGCCACATGTGGTGCTGACAACAGTAGATACCACACTGACCAAAGAAGAAGAGGCTCAGTGCCGCAAGATCTGCGAAGATCTGGGAGTGACATACCGCATCCGTCCATGGGAGGACTAGAAAGAAGTTTTGCAATGCTTCAGAACACATTGCATTTATGAAGGTATAGAATAGATACAAATTTTCAGGAAAAATGTTTCGGGTCGTGTTTTAGAAAATAGAAGACATGACCCGATTTTGTTCAAATCGAAATTCGGTGGAATATGATATGTGCTTCTGAGTGATTTTATAAATATTTATCTGACAGACAGGAAACTAAAGTATGAGTAAAAAGAAATACTATAAGAATTACCGAAGGAAAAAGAAGAAGATTAAAAATCCTCTACTGAAAATTGTGCTTCTGGCTTTGTGCAGTGCCCTGGCCCTTGCTCCGGAGCAGGCAGAAAAGCTGATTCGGTTTGCTGATGGAGTTTATGAGAGCATTACCAGGGAACCGACCATTTCTCTGGATGAAGTCCCGGAATACAGTGGAGAACCTTATGTGGTGCTTAATGATAATGTGCCGGATTTTACCGATGATGAATTGACCACAACACCGTTTGAGATCTACAGTGATCTGGATGTGCTGGGGCGGTGCGGTGTGGCTTATGCGAACATTTGCGAGGAGCTGATGCCTACAGAGAAGCGGCAGAGCATTCAGGAGGTTCACCCGACAGGCTGGAAAAACAAGCAGTATGATATCGTGGATCAGGACTCTTTATACAATCGCTGTCATCTGATCGGATTTCAGCTGGCAGGAGAGAATGCAAATGAGAAAAATCTGATTACCGGAACCCGTTACATGAATGTAGATGGTATGCTGCCATTTGAAAATGAAGTGGCGGATTATGTACATGAGACCGATGGACATGTGCTGTACCGTGTGACACCAATTTTTGAAGGTTTGAATCTGGTGGCATCTGGTGTAGAGATGGAGGCGGAATCAGTAGAAGATCAGGGAGCGGGAGTCTGCTTTCATGTTTTTGTATATAATGTACAGCCGGGAATCAACATTGATTACCGGACTGGAGAAAATGAAAAGGCGGCAGATTATGATGATTACAGATAAAATGACAGGAAATATTACAGAGATCACAGATTTTGATGCACCGGAACTGGACGTATATGCCAGACTGACGGAAAATCAATTGTTGAATCGTGCAGATCCGAAAAAAGGAATGTTTATTGCAGAAAGTCCGAAAGTGATAGAACGTGCCCTGAATGCCGGATGCGTACCTGTGTCCTGCCTGGTTGAAAAGCGACAGATTGAAAATGAAACAGAGGAAGTAATGGAGGTGCTGAAAAGATGCAGCCAGGTACCTGTGTACACAGCGGAATTCGAAGTGTTGACGAAGCTGACAGGATTTGCACTGACCCGTGGTATGCTTTGTGCCATGTATCGTCCAAGGCTGGCGACAATGGAAGAGATTTGCAGGGGAGCCAGAAGAATTGCTGTGCTGGAAGAGGTGGTGAATCCTACGAACGTGGGAGCAATTTTTCGTTCAGCTGCGGCTTTGAATATGGATGCAGTAATTCTTACGGCCGGATGTAGCAATCCATTGTATCGCCGGGCGATTCGCGTGAGTATGGGGACTGTATTTCAGATTCCATGGATCATACTGGATAAAAATATAGCATGGCCACAGGAGGGAATGCAGGCATTAAAAGCGGCAGGATTTCGTACAGCTGCTTTTGCACTGCGCAATGATTCGGTAGCCATCGATGATCACAGCTTGCCGGGGAAGAGAAGCTGGCAGTGCTCCTGGGAACAGAAGGGGATGGTCTGAATGCTTCTACCATGGCTGAATGTGATTATACCGTGAAGATTCCCATGTCTCATGGAGTGGATTCGCTGAATGTGGCAGCAGCCAGTGCAGTTGCATTCTGGGAGCTGGGAAAACGCAGATCATGAATGTGCCACTTGCGTCACTTTTGGCCCCATTCCCGTCATTTTTGTTGAAAAAAATGTTAAGAAGTGTAAAATATTTGGTAAAGAAAGCGAAAGGAGTCGGAAACGATGATGAAAAAAAGAGTATTAGCACTTATGATGGCTGGAATGATGGTATTTGGAGGTACAATGCCTGTATTTGCAGAAGCAGATACAGAAACAGAGGCACAGAGTGAAGATCCTATTGTATGGAGTTATGAAGATATTGATCCGGATGTGTATGATGGAAAATGGTTCTCCTTTGAATATGGATTTGACCTGTACCTTCCGACTGACTGGGAAGAAGCAGACATATCAGACTCTGATAACATGGTATATGCACTGAACAGTCCGGATGGCAAGATGTCTTTGGCAATCACCTGCAATACAGCAGAAGAGATGGGAACCAAAGCAGAACTGGATGCAGTGAAGGCAGCATTGGAATCAGAAGGATTCACAGGTCTGGCAGATGCAGAGATTAATGGTATCAGCACCGTTGGATTTGATGGAGAACAGAACGTAAGCGGTATCGCATTTGTAGGTGAAAGTGGAAATATGTACAGTATTATTGTAGGACCTGTTGAAGATGAAGATTCACAGGCGATTGCTCTCAATATTTTCAGATCCTTCAGTGAAACAGAGACAGAAGCAGACACAGAAGCGGAATCATAATTGTTCAGCTGCCACTGTCCCGCTGGGTGTGAATCACAAAAGCGATAGTAAGATAAAAGAAGACCGGGCGTATCTTTATGGTATGCCCGGTCTTTTAAAATATGTTATGCAATCGGGATCATGATATCCACGTAAAAGCAGGACGTATCATTGGAAAACTGTGCGCTTCCGTTGTATTTTTCCACAGTAATCTGAGTGGAAGTCAGGCCAATACCATGACCATTTTTCTTGGTAGTCTGGTACTGGTCATTTTTTCGCTTTATATTGCCGTTGAAAGTATTGGTAGAAACAATATACAGCCAGGCATTAAGCCGTGTGGTTACGGTAAGCTGGATACTTCGTTTTCCGGTCGGGAGTGTTTTACATCCGTCAATTGCGTTTTCCAGCACATTTCCAAGAATACTGCACAGATCTATGTCGGTTACGGTAAGCTGGTTTGGAAGATCAATATTCAGATTGATATCAATATCAGCTTCCTGCGCGGAGGGAATTAGATAATTCAGCAATGCATTGACGGAATTATGCTGGCAGTAAGTGACAGACTGATTCACAGGAAGGGTCTTCAGATATTCGTCCAGATAGCGATTCAGAGAGGCGTAGTTGCGTTCTTCTGATAACATTTTCAGAGTATGAAGTGTATGATGGAAGTCGTGGCGGATCCGTGCGGTTTCTTCCATATACCTGCACTGTTTCAGATACTGAGCTTCCTGCATTTCCAGAAAATGATTTCGTTCAGCAATTTTGGCGGATTCCAGAATACCGATTGCGATGAAGTAGAAAAGTACATAGATCATCATCATCATAGCAAACATGATTCCCAGAAGACTCCAGAAAATGAGGAATATACGGTTTACATACAGGGTTTCGTGTTTGTGCGGGATAATCAGAATATTCAGTCCGAGGAAAGTCCCTGAGATCAGAACTGTCATATACCAGATATTGGGGGCAGTAAGGGAATTAATCAGGAAACTGCCATAGCGGGACAAAGGGTATGCGAGCAAAACCAGCATAAGCAGGCTGACGCTAAAGTGAAACAGGTTGGTATCCAGCCTTGCAACAAAGGCGGTTGCCTGAGGATATCGGACAGCATCATAACCATTGGTAAAATTGGCAGAAAAGCTCAACAGTGCACAGACAAAAACAAAAACGGAAAGGGACTGACAGAAAGTAGTGCGCACTGAGAACTGAAACAGAACAAAGAATAAGATCAGCAATGGCAGTGTAAAAAAATTCTCATTCAGTGAAAAACGGCAGGTAAAATACGAGACAACAGGAATGCAGAGCAGAAATGCCAGGCAGATGCATAGAAACACGTTCTTTTTTTTGAACTTTAACTGATTTTTTACAGGAAAATAGCACAAAAAGGCTGCCGGAAGAAAAGGCAGATAAGAGGTGAGTTCTGCAAAGTACCTGGAAAGTGTCATAGTAATCCTCCTTGTAGGGTATGTTCGGAACGAATTTTCTGAAAAATATAGTTTTTCCACATTTGTTCAATCTGCCGGTAGTTCTTCACGTTTACAGGAAGTTGTATATTTCCTTCCAGATAACAGGAATGATCGGCAAAACGTACGATATAGTCCATATTTACCAGAATTCCGCGGATCAATAGCAGATAACGTGAATCAGTGCTGAGCTGTTCGGCGATGAAACTGAAATTTGTTCGGGTGATATAACTGTGCTCTTTTTTGGTTACGATCTCTGAACGGTGGTCAGCGGAACGGACAAACAGGATATCAGAATATGGAATCTGATGGGTCTCTCTGTTTGCCGGAAAAGAAAGCAGGTTTTCTATTTTGGTGGTGCGTTTCATCAGATCATCCATCAGATGGAAGATCCGGCTGCGTTCAAAGGGCTTGGTTACATATTCGTAAGCATGAAAACGAAAAGCATCTGCCATATGTTCCGGGCTGGATGTGATGAAGATCAATGGCAGATCAGCATCTGAATAACGGATGACCTGCGCAGTTTCCAGACCTGTTATACCACTCATATAGATGTCAAGAAATACCGCTGCATATTGGCAGGGACGATATTTTTCCAGAAATTCTTCACCACTGGAAAAGCAGCGCAGAATCAGTTCGTCGGAATGATGGGCTGCATATTCTGTGAGAAGGGTATGCAGCTTCTCGCGGTCTTCTCTGCTGTCGTCAATAAGTGCAAAAATCATAATAGATATCTCCGTTGTAGTAAAAATATTTAGGTCAGTTATCATTATAACAAAAAAGAACTTGCATTTCAAAAAAAATTATGATAGGATAACCAAGTTTGATTTGGGTAGTAATTGGAAACGCACATCCTTCGGATGATAACGAACAACACAGGAATCAGAAAAGTTTATGTTATCATAAGGAGGATTTTTTTATGCCAAAAACAAAAATTGAAGATGTAATTTTCACAGCCATTATGGCTACCGTCATGGTATACGGAATGATCGTATACAATGTAGCATTAAATACCGGAGGAGCTGTTAGTGGTTTTACATTCCTTGCAGCAACACATGAACTGGTATTTATGGCACCAATCGCATTCGTACTGGAGTTCTTTGTGGTCAGCAAGATCGCCGGAATGTTAGCATTCACAGTGATGAAGCCGACAGACAGACCACAGTTCATTACTTATGCAGTGTCTATCTGCATTTGTTGCATTATGTGTCCGGTCATGAGTCTGATTGCTACGATCTTATTTAAGAAACCATCTTTCGGTACCTGGATTCGTACCTGGGCAATGAATTTCCCTATGGCGATTTGCTACCAGATGTTTTACTGCGGACCATTTGTACGTCTGATTTTCAGATTGATTTTCCGCTGCGGAGAGAAAAAAGAACAATAAATAAAAATAGGATGTCGGAAACGGCATCCTTTTTTGATGAAAAAAATAATTTTTGTGGTATTAACCACAGATTTTTGGAGAATATTATTCTATAATGCAGATGATGAGATTGCAGATGTCCGTAGTATATGGCAAGCTGCAGATAACATCAGAAATGATACTTACTCACAGGAGGAAAAATAGATGGATCAGAATATGTTTTGTTTTCAGTGTGAACAGACAGCCGGATGTACGGGATGTACCGGAAAGAGCGGTGTATGCGGAAAGACGGCTCAGACAGCACGACTTCAGGACGAATTAACAGGCGCAATGATCGGACTTGCCAGAGCGGCTGAAGGCGGACTGAAAGCAACCGAAGAAAGTGGAAGATTATTAATTGAAGGTTTATTTACAACTGTAACGAACGTGAACTTCAATGATGAGACGATTCGGGAAATGATTGCGCATGTACAGAAAGAAAAAGACAAACTGGTGCCGGGATGCGGCACATGTGCATCTCCGTGCAGCAGGACAGAAGACTATGATATGCAGAAATTGTGGACGGCACAGGAAGATATCCGTTCATTGAAATCACTGATTTTATTCGGAGTGCGCGGAATGGCGGCTTATGCATACCATGCGATGGTGCTTGGAAAGCGTAAGGAAGAAGTGGAGCGTTTTATCCACAAAGCATTATTCGCAGTAGGCGAAGACTGGGAGATGGAAGATTTGCTTTCCGTAGTAATGGAAGTCGGAGAAAAGAATTTACTCTGTATGGAAATGCTGGATGATGCAAATACCGGAACCTATGGAACTCCGGCGCCGACGAAAGTGTCTCTTACGGTAGAAAAAGGCCCGTTTATTGTGATTACCGGACATGATCTGAAAGATTTAGAATTGTTGTTAAAACAGACAGAAGGGAAAGGCATCAATATCTATACACATGGAGAGATGCTGCCGGCACATGCGTATCCGGAACTGAAAAAGTATGCTCATCTGAAAGGCAATTTCGGAACAGCATGGCAGAATCAGCAAAAGGAATTTGCGGATATCCCGGCACCGGTATTGTATACTACCAACTGTCTGATGCCGCCGAAGAGTAGTTATGCAGATCGCATTTTTTCTACGGAACTGGTATCCTATCCGGAGGTGACGCATATCGGAGAAGAAAAAGATTTTACTCCTGTAATAGAAAAAGCGCTGGAACTCGGCGGATATACCGAAGATAAAGCATTCACCGGAATCAACGGAGGGAACAACGTAATGACAGGCTTTAGCCATGGGGCAGTGCTGGCAGTAGCGGATCAGGTGATTGAAGCTGTAAAATCAGGTGCCATTCGTCATTTCTTCCTGGTGGCCGGATGTGATGGAATTCGCAAAGGAAGAAGTTATTATACAGAATTTGTGAAACAGACTCCTGCAGATACGATAATCCTGACACTGGCATGTGGAAAATATCGTTTTAACGACCTGGATCTGGGCACAATAGGCGGTTTGCCTCGTATCATGGATATGGGACAGTGCAATGATGCATACAGTGCGATTAAAGTTGCAATTGCTTTGGCAGAAGCTTTTGAATGCAGTGTGAATGAATTGCCATTGTCCATGGTATTGTCATGGTATGAACAGAAAGCAGTATGTATCTTATTGACATTGCTGCATCTGGGAATCAAGAATATCCGTCTTGGTCCGACAATGCCGGCATTCATATCACCGAATGTATTACAGGTATTGGTTGAAAAATATGGTATCGCACCAATTACCACACCGGAAGAAGATCTGAAAGTGCTTCTTGGAAAATAAAGATAGCTATTGGGGACGGTGTTTTGCGGCTTTTTAACTGTCCCCTCTGGCTTAATGGTGCATTAAAAACAAATTTATGTCTTTTGCAAGGGCGGTTTGCAAAAGGGTGGAATGTAGCTTTGTGTGTGTGCCTGTAAAAGAAAAAAATTAAAAAAGTCGAAAAAAAGTGTTGACAAATACTGGCACGGGTGCTAATATGATGAAGCTGTCTGACAGAGACAGTGAGAAACACAAAGATTCAATCGAAAGATTGAAAAAAGTTAAAAAAGTTGTTGACAAACTTCTGAAACAGTGATACGATATAAAAGTTGCTGTTGAGAAACAAAACAACAAAGAACCTTGATAATTGAATAGTGAAACAACCTTGAAAGATTCTAAAAGTTAATTCAAGGAACTGACCTTATAAAACAGTAAAAGGGATAAATTAGCTAGTATGTTGATTTTGAACTGGATTTAAACACTTTATTTGAGAGTTTGATCCTGGCTCAGGATGAACGCTGGCGGCGTGCTTAACACATGCAAGTCGAGCGAAGCGCTTAAGAAAGATTCTTCGGATGATTTCTTAAGTGACTGAGCGGCGGACGGGTGAGTAACGCGTGGGTAACCTGCCTCATACAGGGGGATAACAGTTAGAAATGACTGCTAATACCGCATAAGCGCACAGTGCTGCATGGCACAGTGTGAAAAACTCCGGTGGTATGAGATGGACCCGCGTTGGATTAGGCAGTTGGCGGGGTAACGGCCCACCAAACCGACGATCCATAGCCGGCCTGAGAGGGTGAACGGCCACATTGGGACTGAGACACGGCCCAAACTCC
>QUMM01000089.1 GCA_003435055.1 Lachnospiraceae bacterium OF09-6 | reverse complement strand
CAACCGAAAGGAGGGAGCTGCCGAAGGCGGGATTGGTAACTGGGGTGAAGTCGTAACAAGGTAGCCGTATCGGAAGGTGCGGCTGGATCACCTCCTTTCTAAGGATAAATAGAATCAAAGAAGTAGAGATTGTTTCACTGTTCAGCGATTAAGGAGGTTCGCAGCAAAGCAGCGAACAGCTTTCGCACTAAATTCGTGCGGAGCACTCATTAAGAGCGAAAAGCTTCTGGTGGCGATGCGCTTAGGGGACACACCCGTTCCCATCCCGAACACGATGGTTAAGACCTAAGCGGCCGATGGTACTGCACTGGAGACGGTGTGGGAGAGCAGGTGGCCGCCAGATTATATGGGGGTGTAGCTCAGTTGGGAGAGCACCTGCCTTGCAAGCAGGGGGTCAAGAGTTCGAATCTCTCCATCTCCATTCGATCAGAATATCTGGTCAATAAAATGTACTTGTACAATGCATCTCGCAAATGAATTTGCTCGATCGTGTGCAGGCACACTATAAAATCAAAAAACAAAATACGCTTAGGAATGCGAGCATTCCACACGAATTTGTTTTTGATTTTGCATTGTACCTTGAAAATCGCATATGGAAAATACAAAATATCAAATGGTTAAATCGAAAGATATTAACCATGCCGATAGAGACATCCGAGGAAGTTATCTTTAAGAAGGTAACAACCAAGAGAATAGTAAAAGTTTAGTAAAC
>QUMM01000088.1 GCA_003435055.1 Lachnospiraceae bacterium OF09-6 | reverse complement strand
ATGCGCCAGTACAATGAAAGTGCATTGGAAGGCGAAGACCTTCGCTTTTACGGTTTTGATATGCAGAGGATTTCTTACAGCATGAGGTTTTTGGAAGAAGTCTGCAAAGCCATAAATATTTTGCGGCAAGTTCTTTGCTTTGTATGATTATGGCTATTTATACAGGTCATAAGATGATATCTAAAAACAAGAAAACAAAGAAAGAACCAATATCATTAGGAAATGAAGGATAATACAACCAACCTTGCGCCCACTGGGCACGAAGTTGGCACAGTCACTACGGTGTCAGGAGAAATCCTGACATCTTTTTTTTTGTCTTTTTACACCTCAAAAAAATAATTTATAAAAATTTCTAAAATCATGTCCGATTTTGTCGCTCCCAATACAGAGTATATGGGAAAAGCATATTCAGAATGGAAGTTGAATCAGGATAAGGAGTCAGTAAGTGAGATTGATAAGAAATACCAGAAATTACTGGAAACGTTATCCCCAGAATAGGAAGAAGTGATTACGGAATACTGTAATGCAATTTTCAGTAGTGGAGCAGATACAGAAGAGTTTTTCTATCGGTTGGGATTAAAAGATGGACTGAATCTGAAAAATACGGTAAAATCTGTATTAGAAATGATATCATGAAATCGGAATTGTGCGCCCAGACAAGGGCGAGTAGTCTAGCAGGTGGAATGCCTGTCTGGTAAGGTCTAACCAACTGCCAGTAGCGAGTCTTGGGTGACTGCCAGTAATGGTAGTTG
>QUMM01000087.1 GCA_003435055.1 Lachnospiraceae bacterium OF09-6 | reverse complement strand
CGCCCGAGGTAACGACCGATGTATTTCGTAACGATTTTCGGGTCACATTTGTTTGGCTTGGCGTAGACATAAAAGCCTTTTTTGTGCTTGTCATAGCATCTGGCTTTCTGCTTTTTGAAAGAGGGACCTATAACAGTCTGCATTTCATTAAGAAGGGCAGTGCGAAAAGCGTTACGCAGGAAAGTATAATCAAAATGGGAAACATTACGCCAGAAACCGTTATCACTGTAGCCGCCTTCAGAGATAAGGCAGTGGATATGGGGATTCCATTTCAAATCCCTGCCAAAGGTGTGAAGAACCATAATAAATCCAGGAGTAAAATTTTGGGATTTATTGAGTTTGTGAAACATACGGCAGATCACGCTGGTAACAGAGTGGAAAAGGCAGTGAAGAAGATCGGGATAGTCTAGAAAAAAATGTCTGAGGTCTTCATCAATAGTAAAAACGCAGTGCCGGTGCTGGACAGGAATGAGCTTAAAGGACATACTGGTAGCACGTTCCATAGAGTATTTGTTCCCGCAGGTAGGACAGAAACGGCTGTGACTGCGGAAAGGGACAAATTTCATGTTCCCACAGTGAGGACAACCGTACATGGCACCACCAAAAGCGGGATCGCCGCAATGGATCATTTTATCTATGTTTTCTACAACAGAATGACGTGGATGTAATGTATAGATCATTTCTTCATAATAGTCAGTAAAGATTTTCTGTAAGATATTCATAAGAGTATTATGAAGGAAAATGAAGCAAAAAGAAACCCC
>QUMM01000086.1 GCA_003435055.1 Lachnospiraceae bacterium OF09-6 | reverse complement strand
TGGCACGGGTTTCCGCAGAGTAAGCACGAGCTTCAGCGTTTTCAGCACGAAGACGTTCCCGTTCTGTATTTTTGCGTTCCTCTTCGCGTCCTTCTTCCACCATCATACGATCATGTTCAAACCATTTCATATAAGCAAGAGACACCTCCCCATCATGTTTTACAATATCCACCATTTCCTGAAGTTCCCTGAGAGTATCCGAGACAGCGTGCGCAAGATCAGTATGCTCCATATAATCGAGAAGCTGACGAAGTTCTTCTGAAACATCGCCTTTTGTTCCCTTCGTATAGAGACCGATGGTGCGTGCCCCATCTTCATAAGGCATATCAGTATCTTCCACACACATATTTTTGATTGTGTACTGCATACGGTCATAGCCAAATGGATCGTAATTACATAAAAAGATCACATACACATTTTTTAAATTGCCGAATTCTTCACCGGATTTTAAAATGTGCCTGTCGATGGTTGCGTGATAAAAGCGGGCTCTTTTCGGGAAAGCTTTGACCATTGACACTCTATTGTTCCGATCCGGTTCCAGGTCATAGATAGAGTCATCATATGCCGCATCCATTTTGGTACAATCATTTTCTTCTACATAAAGATCGAGTCTTGCACCCCGTAGATCTGTGTCCATTCCACCGTATACTTTCTGTGCAACAATTGTCAGATTCTGGAATTGTCGGTGAAAGATCAGTTCCAGAATCCTTTGGGCGAACAACTCTCCAATATCAGGATAGGTCATGACAGCTTGAAAGAGAAAATCATCCATCAGATTCAGGTCTTTGAGTTTCTTTTGGTTCATGTATACTCCTTTCTT
>QUMM01000085.1 GCA_003435055.1 Lachnospiraceae bacterium OF09-6 | reverse complement strand
ATTTATGGGCTTTAGCCTGTTGAGTGAGATGGAGTTTTTCGCTGTTCCGAAAAATGGAATTTCACTCAACATTTAACCACCCGCTATGCGGGTGCGCGTCGATTGTTATACAAAAAAATTACCTTTCGATTTACAATAAAGTTGTTCAGGCTATATTGCAGAAAGGAAAGGTAATTTATGGCGAAGAAAGAAAATTCACTCGCACATACGAAATGGATGTGCAAATATCATATCGTCTTCACACCAAAGTATAGACGAAAAGTAATTTACAATCAATACAAAGAGGACATAAGAGATATTATAAAGCAACTGTGCGGTTATAAAGGTGTTGAAATTATTGAAGGACATCTAATGCCAGATCATATCCATATGTTAGTAAGTATTCCGCCAAAGATAAGCGTATCATCATTCATGGGATACTTAAAAGGGAAAAGTGCGCTTATGATATTCGATAAACACGCAAACTTAAAATATAAATTTGGAAATCGTCATTTCTGGGCAGAAGGATATTATGTTAGCACAGTCGGATTAAATGAGGCAACAATAAAAAAATATATCCAGGAACAAGAAAAGCACGACATTGCAATGGATAAGTTAAGTGTAAAAGAATATGAAGACCCTTTTAAGGGTTAATGCCAAGTAGTAACAATGCCCCTTAAGGGGAAGCGACGAGTCAAGAGCAATATGGCTTGAACGGAGCTGTGAGAAGGCTGTGTAAACAGAATTCTCATAGCCGAAAGAGAAAGCCAGCGCCTTGAGACGCTGGCCTAGTAACAAGGGCTTATAGCCCTAGAGCAAACCACCCGTTGGACGGGTGGTCCTGATT
>QUMM01000084.1 GCA_003435055.1 Lachnospiraceae bacterium OF09-6 | reverse complement strand
TTCCGTGGCAGAGGTGATGAGATTAGAATCTACCCTCTCTCCTTTGCAGAGTTTTATTCTGTCTATGACGGCGATTATGATGATGCTGGGATGACTACATGATCTACGGAGGATTGCCGCAGATCGTAAGTTTCCAGAGCGAACGACAGAAAGCGGACTATCTGAAGAACATCTTTGCAAATGTCTATCTGAGGGATGTTATTGAAAGAAATAAGATTCAGAACGTGGATGAGATTGGGATTTTGGTTGATGTGCTTGCATCTGCAATTGGCGCACCGACCAACCCTTCAAAGATTGCCAATACATTTGCCAGTGAGCGCCAGATGACTTATGCTAATAAAACCATCTCCAAGCATATCGACCATTTGACAGATGCCTTTTTGATTTCCAAGGCAAGCCGATACGATATTAAGGGCAGAAAGTATATCGGTGCAAATCTGAAATACTACTTTACTGATCTGGGACTGAGAAATGCACGTCTGAATTTCAGACAGCAGGAGCCTACTCATATCATGGAGAACATTGTTTATAACGAGCTGCTGATCCGTGGCTACAATGTTGATGTGGGTGTCGTGGATATCTTCGATAAGGATAAAGAGGGCAAACGTGTTCGCAAGCAGTTGGAGGTTGACTTTGTGGTGAATCAAGGAAACCAGAGATACTATATCCAGGTTGCATATGACATGACTTCGGAAGAAAAACAGACGCAGGAGTTCAATTCTCTGCGTAATATCCCGGACTCTTTCAAGAAGATCGTCATTGTAAATGGCAGCAAAAAGCCTTGGAGAAATGATGAAGGTTTTGTCATCATGGGAATGAAGTATTTCTTGCTGAATG
>QUMM01000083.1 GCA_003435055.1 Lachnospiraceae bacterium OF09-6 | reverse complement strand
CTGTGAACCGCAGCCTTTTACGAATTCATTTGTAAGGAATTCGGTTGTCAGAAATTCTCTTTCCTTGCATCCTGTTGTAAATGCACCCATGCAGATGATGTTAGCGTCATTACTCAGTCTTGCTCTCTGGGCAGAGTAATAATCTGTTACCAGTGCCGCATAGGCACCTTTCACTTTATTTGCTGCGATGGACATTCCGATTCCGGTTCCGCAGATCAGGATACCACGGTCATATTCACCGGCTGCTACGGCTTCTCCGACTTTTATGGCAACATTGGCATATATCGGATCTTCACTTCCAAAGTCTGAGACTTCTCCGTATCCTTTTGCTTTTATGTAGTCCATCAATTCTTCTTTTTCTTTCTGTGCATTCGGGTCACAGCCTATTGCAATTTTCATTTTGACACCCCCCGAATTCCTTATTCTAATACGGATTTCATACCATCTGCCATTGCCTTCAGCATGATACAGCAGGATGTTGCTCCGGCATCCAGAACACCTCTGGAACGTTCACCCAGTCTGCTGGAACGGCCATACTTTGCAACCATGTCTTTTGTAGACTCTTTTCCTGTCTCTGCACAGTCCTTCATTTCATCCAATGCCTGTGCAAAGTCTTTTCCTTCTGCTGCGGCTTTCTTCATGCACTCCACGCATGGATTTAAGGTATCTACCAGTGTCTTGTCGCCAGGTCTTGCATCCACGATACCATACAGTCCTTCCAGTCCTGCTTCCAGCATTTTTGCAAATACTTCCAGGGTAATGTCTTCTTCCTCTTCAGCAGAATCTGCCATGTCCATGAAAATGGTTCCATAGATCGGTCCCATAGATCCGCCGATCTCATTCAGCAGAACCATTCCAAGGTCATTCAATCCGTCTGTAAATGTGGTTTCATCTTCTCCCAGACGTTCCCCATAGGTAACAAATCCTTTGTTCATATTCATTCCATGGTCTCCGTCACCGATCAGGCCATCGATATCACCCAGATACTGTTTATTTTCATGAATAGCCTGTACCATATTCAGCAGAATCGGACGACC
>QUMM01000082.1 GCA_003435055.1 Lachnospiraceae bacterium OF09-6 | reverse complement strand
TTCATCACAGCAAGATTTCATTTTGTTTTCATCTATTTATGAACAGAATGGAGCATTTTTATGTCGAATTACTATAAGAATTATTTTGAAAGTTTTTCTACTGATTTTTCTGTTTCCCACAAAATATCTTCTGAAACAGAAAAACGTAAATTTCATATGCACAAACAATATGAAATTCTCTATACCATGTCTGATAATTTGAATTGCAGGACACAATATGGTACGTTTTCTATTCCGAGCAAGACCTTTGTTCTTATTAACACTATGGAGCTGCATTATATTTTTTCGAACGATACACAAGAAGTCTGTAATCGTTACGTACTATTTTTTTCGTCTTCTTTTGTATCATCGATGATAACGCCGGAATTGAATTTGCTGGCATGCTTTCAGCCAGCTCCGGATTACCGACCGGTTATGTTTACGGTAGATGAGATTAGTCATGTTAACTATCAGAATATTATAAATAAAATGATCGAATATCAGGATCTGGCTAATCGGGACAGCAATGCGGAAAAACGTTTTTATCATATTATGCATGTTCGATTTCTTCTTGGTGAGTTGTTACTGCATATGCATCAGTTATATGGGCAAAAATACGGAAATTCTATATCCGGCATTCATCAGAGCCATTCGGAACAGGTCATGGATATTTGTAATTACATTCAGTCTCATATACAAGATGATTTAACTACTGATTTGCTTGCAAAAGAATTTCATATCAGTAAAACTCAGCTGTATTATCTTTTTAAAGAGGCTATTGGTATGACTGCAATCGACTTCCTGAACGAAAGTAGAATTTCCTGTGCTAAAAATTACCTTTTGAACAGTGATTATTCTATTGAAATGATTAGTGAATTGGCTGGATACCATACGCTAAGTGTATTTTCAAGAGGATTTAAACTTGCTACCGGTCTTAGTCCCCAGCAATACCGAAAAGAAAAAACAGATCGTAAGAAAAAATAAAAAACGGCTGCCGCATTACTGCGACAGCCGCAGACTGTAGACAAACTTGGTGTTGGGGATTATGCCCAGCACCATTTTTCTTTTAAAACTTCTTTTCTTTTTATTTTCTTCAAAATCAACAAAAATCTGGCTGTGTTCCA
>QUMM01000081.1 GCA_003435055.1 Lachnospiraceae bacterium OF09-6 | reverse complement strand
CCCAACACCACTCTTCCATAAGATCTGGATGCTTCACTTTGAATGAGTTGTAACCAGGCAGTATTTTTCTATCACTACAATACGGACACGCATCATCTCCTGTTTTGCGGTCTCCTATTATGTAGCTGTATTCCCCATAACAGGTCGGACATTTCCACAGCGCTGTGTTCCTTGAATTATAACGTACTTCGTCTGGTCCACTCTCATTATTCTCTGACCATTCCTCGGCAAGTTCCGGATTCTTTGTTAACAGATTATTGTATCATAAATTCTGGTTTCTTCCACATTTATACGATCATACGTTCGAATTCTACTATATGTACAAAAGATATTCGTCAGGAGAACCTCAATTATGGATATATCCAAAGATGAATTAAAGAAAATTATTGGGAACACTTAAAAAAAGCCCGAAAGAAGAAAAATATTTCTCAAAAAGCTGCTGCTGAAAAAATTGGTGTCAGCCATTCTGTATTGACACCCGGTATGAAAATGGAACTATCGATATCCCTGGCAGCTCTATTCCAGAATTGATTTATTATTATCAATCCCGAATGGCTGCTTTCGATACAGCTATTCAAAAATACACTGAAAGTCCTAATGAACTAAAACAGGCGTTGCACAAATACGCTGCCCCACTTCCTAAACAGGAAGAAACTAAAACTGACAAAGCAGCTAACCCCCATCTCACAGAGGAAGAACAATCTGCAGTTGATAACTTGATGCCTTTTATGCTGTATGTATTTGACACCATTGCAGAATCCGATATGAATGAATCTCAAAAAGAGCTTCTCATTTACGCAATTGCATCCAACTATGTTGCCATACAGGAAGGCTGTCAAACCCAGCCCGCTCTGAATCACTATATTCAAAAAATGCTGTCCTACAAAATACTACGTGATGTCTGTGAAGGAAAAGAAGTTTCGCATGTCGAATGCAAAGAATTCAAACATTAACAGCCTGCTCAGAATTCAGAGCAGGCTGTTTTCAATGCTTTATTTTCTACTAAGTTCCAATTTTTATCTGTGCTGATTGGCAATTACAGATCATCACTATAAGGATTTCTTTTTAATTATTTTTTCTATTTCATTCCTCTTTTTTCTTTCATACTCGTTTCCAAATAATGAATATATTTTCTATTTCTTT
>QUMM01000080.1 GCA_003435055.1 Lachnospiraceae bacterium OF09-6 | reverse complement strand
TGCTTCGGTAGTTTCTTCCTCGGATGTTGCTTCTGTGGTCTCTTCTGCTCCACCGATCTCGTCAATGGCTGCTGCTGAATGATCTACATAGATCTGCTGGATATCTGCGATCTCTCCAAGTCCTGCAATCTGGCAGTCTACACTGTCAAATTCTCCGCTTGCTTCGAACTGGCTCTTCCAGGAGTCTTCGTCATCTCCTGCCATATCATTGTTGGCATGGTCGCCTGCTACTACCATCAGTGGACGGAGTACTACTTTCTTGTATCCTGCTTCTTTCACTGCTTCAATCACTGCTTCGCATGCGGTCTCTTCCGGTTTTCCTTCTACAGTTCCGATGAAGACATTCTCATATCCAAGATCATTCATCTGTGTCTGCATCTGGCTGTAGCTTATCTGTGCAGTATGGGATGTTCCATGACCCATGAATACGAATGCGGTTCCATCTTCTTTTGCTGCGTCCAGATCATCATATCCTGCTTCTGCTACAGCTGCTGCCGTAATGGATTCTGCTACTTTTTCTTTATCATCGTTGACTGCTTCTGCATCATCTCCAACTTCTCCCAGAAGTGGCTCAGCGATCACTACAGAATCAAACTTATCTTTGTATTCTTCTACTGCCTCTGTCAGTTCATCATATTCTGCTCCGTGCATCAGATGTGTTGGCTGTACTACCAGGTTCTTTACGCCGTTGTCTACTGCACGGTCCAGAGCCTGCTGCATATTGTCGATGCATTCATCATCTCTCGCTTCTACATGGTTGATGATGATCTGTGCAGTAAAGGCTCTTCTTACAGACCAGTCTGGGTATGCATCTGCAAGGGCTTTTTCGATTCCTCCGATATCAGCCACACGGCTGTCATTGAAGGATGTACCGAAGCTAACTACCAGCAGTTCGTTTTCACCGATTTCATCTTCATTTAATGGATCATCCTTGCTGGCATCTCCGGTATCTCTTCCGAAGTAATCAGGATCTGCATTTTCACCTTCTACCAGTTCCTTCTGTTCATCTGTCAGGGCATCCCATGCTTCCTTAGCGGCTTTGCACTGTTCATCTGTATCATCTGTTCTTTCCTGAACATAGATGGCATCGATCAGATCTGCTACTTCATCCGCCTTTGCCTGGTCATCATCAGCTGCTTCTGATGCTGCCTCTGTGGTTTCTTCTTCTGATGCTGCTTCTGCAGC
>QUMM01000008.1 GCA_003435055.1 Lachnospiraceae bacterium OF09-6 | reverse complement strand
TTGACCGAGAAAATTCATTAAATAATAGACTGAAAAGTGCAGAAATTACATTAAAAAAAAATATAGAATATCTGAGAGAACAATTTCTTAATGATATAATTTGTGACCGGGTTACGGAGGAGGAAATATGTGAAATAGCATCCATATATCAGATAGATAATGATGCAGGATATGCAGTCATGAAAATTGTATATCGAGAAGAACTCGGTATGGCAGAGTCAAAATTATATAATAAAAAGTTGTTTGAATTTGCGATAAGAAATATTTTACAGGAAATATTGAATAATTATGGCGTTGCATACATCTTTAATGACCAAAACGGATATCAGTATGTGTTGTTAAAAACAGAGAAAGAAAATATGCTGATTGAGATTAAAAGAAAAATTATAGATTCAGTAGCTACGTTTTTGAAACATAAAATTATAATTTATGATGGGTATATTCACAACTTGAAAGAACTCAAATACCTATATGAAGAATGGGCGCAGGCAGATTACAATGATTTATCGTTATGTGTTGCAACAGCGCGAAATTATATTGATAACAATTACGCAAATGTAAATTTATCAGTGGCAGAAACAGCAAGGGTTAGCGGAGTAAATGTTAGTTATTTAAGTCGAAGGTTTAAAGCTGAGATTGGGAGCAATGCCGTAGAATATATTACAAAAGTGCGAATTGTTAAATCTTTATCTTTGCTTAGTGATCCAGACAGAAGTATTTGTGACATCGCAGAGAGTGTAGGATATAAAACACAGCATTATTATTGCGTTGCCTTTAAAAAAGTATTGGGCATTACACCAACAGAATATCGAAAAAAATATTGAAAGGAAGATGATCATGGCATTAATTAATCATAAAAAAGACCCAGCAACAGAACAAACAGCAGCGGGTTATCCGGAAGTAAAAGCGATGGGAACATCGTTTGTATTTAATGAAAAAGAAAAAGAAGTATTAAGACATCTGGCTTTTCAGGTTTCCGAGATAGCAGCGAGACCAATTATGGAAAAGAAAGCCAATTTATGGAGAGCACATAATGATTTGAAGACAGATGAACCAGTAATATTTATTGATCCAGAAAATGGCTGGAATGAATGCATTCCGGCAAATACTCTTGAATGTGAAGATCCAATGGCTCGAGTATGGGAAATGTTCTTACGGAAACAGATTTTTTGGGCAGAGAAAATGAAAGATGACAAGGTGATAGAACCTTTTATTGATGTCCCATATAGTTATTATGATACTGGATGGGGGAAAGATCTTGGAAAAAAAAGTACTATGGAAGGAGGTAGTTATATCGTAATTCCAGCTATTGATGATTATGATAAGGATTTTCCATTAATTCATCATCACAATATATTATAGATTGGGAAGAATCAGAACGATTACTGGAGTTAGCACATGAGACATTCGATGGAATTTTGCATGTCAGAAGAAAAAATACCTGGTGGTGGACCTTGGGACTGACATGGGATTTTGTAAATTTACGTGGCATGGAAGATTTTATGTGCGATTTTGTAGCAGAACCGGAATATGTTGAAAAAATGCTTGATCTATTGTGTGATGGTAAATTGAAAATGTTGGATTATTTAGAAGAAAACGGTCTCCTCGCACAAAATACAGAGGGAACATACGTAGGAAGCGGTGGATTTGGATATACATCCGAGATTCGGACTTTAAGTGAAGATGAAAGAGTGACTACACATGATATGTGGGGATTTTGTGACAGTCAGGAAACGGTTTCTATTAATCCTGAGATGTATGGAGAATTTATATTTCCAAGACATAAAAAAATTTTAGAAAGATTTGCTTTAAATTGTTATGGATGTTGTGAACCATATAATGTTCGATGGGAGTATGTGAAACAATTGCCGAATTTAAGAAGAGTGTCTGTATCTCCATGGGCTGATTGGAGTACGGTTCCGGAAATGCTGGGAAAAAAGTATATTGCATCAGTCAAACCAAAACCAACTCCATTGGCAATGCCAAACATGAATGAAGATATTGTCAGGAGAGATTGCAGAAAGGCAGTTGAAGAAACAAAAGGTGGAATTTGCGAATTTATTATGAAAGATAATCATACACTTGGTAAAAATCCCAATAATGCTATTCGTTGGGTAGAAATTATGCGCGAAGAAATTGATAGAATTTATGGATAATAAAACACAAATCATAATCCTTAAGAACTTATAAAGAAAAAAATTTAAAAATATTTTCTAAAACTGTCATGAAATGAATCTGAAACCGTATTTATCTATGTAATGTAAAAAGATATGGGGAAGGAGGAAAACACATGACAAAGAAAAGAAACATAGGGATACTGATTCTGATGGGGATGCTGATGGTATTGAGCCTGTTTACGATTTCTGCATCGGCAGAAGAGGGTGGAATGAAGTTCCAGCCAGGGATGGTTATTGGTGGAACGAAGCTGACTCTGGGAGATAGCGCATTTAGTCCTGATTATGGAATCGCACCTCACGGAGATTATCTGGCAGAGGGTGGATGCTCTATTTCCAGGCTGATAAAGATATTGCCAGTGTTGGAGGATACACATTAGCTTATAGGACCTGTGACGAATTGTATCTTGGATTGTACGTAGATCAGCTTCAGGAAGATGGTACCTGGCAGACAGTCTGGTCCAGAGAAAAATATGGACATGATGCATATAGTTTATCTTACAGTATTAATATTTTTGTAGAGCCAGGTTATTACTATCGCATGCGTGCCGGCCATATTGCCCGGTTTGGCACGACTCTGGAAAGCAATATAAGTTCTACCGATGGCATTTATTTTGGCGAAGGCCATGACGAGTAACTCAAATAAAAGTGAGTGTAACTGTTAATCTGTGAAATTACATAGATGTTTGCACACAGGGGTTTTCGAGAGGTGAAGAAAATGCCGGCGGTAAATACGAGAAGAGAGACTGCGGATCTGCGAAATGACTGTTTCCCCCATACATTACCTTTCATTTCGCAAGAGCCTCACGAAAGTCCCCTGTTGTGTGAAGAAGAACAACGGGGAGGAAAAATGAGAGCCAAGTATTATCGATATCTGTTTCATAAAGTGACAGAAGGGGTGTGCTACAGCGGAAGTATCCGCAATCAGATGGAGGAGGAACAGGAGGACCTGTGTTTTCTGTATCTGGCAGGAGGCTTTGTCTGTACCGAAAAAGGAGTATCCTATGCATCTGAAGAGAATGAGTATCAGCTGCTGATCCTGGGCGACTATGCACCGGCAGCAATTCAGCGGGCCTGCCGGACAGCCCGCAGCTGCCGAGTTGTGGAAGCCATGATCCCGGATGGTAGGGAAGAAGAACAGGTGACGTCCATGCTGCTGCAGGCAGGGGTAGAACGGGTGCGTGTGGTGCGGGAAGAGGTACGGCTGACCCTTTGCAGAGAACTTCTGCAGATCGTACCGGTCAGAGAAGGAGAAGAATCGACGCTGGCCTTTTATCATGCAGATGCCAAAGGCACACCGGAGAATGAGGAATGTCTGGCCAGCATCAAGCCTGCGATAGAGGGTGGAGAATGCATGGCCAGGGCCGATCATGACAAACTGACCTGTGAGATGCGCTGTCTGCTGTACAACGATTTCACTTTATGTAAGAGACAGAATCAGAAAGGCTGCAGCCAATTCCTGGACGGACATCTGCTGTTCGCTTCAGCAGGAGAAGGAGATGGAAGCGAGAACAGGGGAGCTGTTCTGGAGCTGATTGGTCAGCATCGAAAGAGGCTGCGGATCGTCGGGCTGCCAGATAAGGATTTGTCATCATTTGAGATAAATGAAATAAAAGAGATCGGAGAACGGGGATTTGCCCGCTGGCTGGTAGGAACGGAAAAGACACCGGCCGAGGTGGTAAAGGCCATCACAGTGGGAGATCCACACCGCCGTTTCTTCGCAACCGGAGAGCAGGCAGGGCTGTGTATCTCCGGATATTATGTGCCTCGAATGGCGGAGCCGGCAATCCTAAAATCTTTATAAACCGTATAAAAATCACTACCGAATCCACAGAGAATGGGGTATACTTTAAGTAAAGTATATCCCGTTTTTTATGATCCCAAAGAGTGTGAAAGGGATCATATTCCTATAAAAGGAGAACGAGGGAGGAGGGGTCATATGAAGCTTACATTTTTAGGTGCAACCCATGAAGTTACCGGAAGCTGTACGTATCTGGAAGCATGTGGAAAGAAGATTCTCATTGACTGTGGAATGGAGCAGGGAGTAGATACCTTTGTGAATGAAGATCTGCCGATTGCTCCGGGAGAGGTGGATATGGTACTGCTGACGCACGCCCACATCGATCATTCCGGTAAGCTTCCTCTGTTATACAAGAATGGATTCCGGGGACAGATCTTTGCCACGGAAGCTACGGAGAAGCTGTGTGATATCATGCTTCGAGACAGTGCACATATTCAGATGTTTGAGGCAGAATGGCGCAACCGTAAGGGAAAACGAGCTGGTAAAGAGGCTTACGTGCCACTGTATACCGTAGAGGATGCACAGGGCGTGATGAAGTGTTTTGTAGGATGCCGGTATCTGGAGAAGCAGATTATCGCAGACGGCATTACCATCCGTTTTGTGGATGCCGGACATTTGCTGGGCTCGTCCTCGATAGAAGTATGGATCGAAGAAGATGGCATTCAGAAAAAGATCGTATTTTCCGGTGACATTGGCAATGAGAACCAGCCATTGATCCGTGATCCACAGTATCTGAAGGATGCGGACTATGTGGTTATGGAGTCTACTTATGGCAATCGCAGTCATGGACCGAGACCGGACTACATCAGAGATCTGGCGGAAGTTATGCAGAGAACCTTTGACCGGGGCGGTAATGTGGTGATTCCGGCATTTGCAGTGGGGCGTACCCAGGAGATGCTGTATTTTATCCGGAAGATCAAGGAAGATAAGCTGATCCACGGACATGAGAATTTTGAAGTTTATGTGGATAGTCCACTGGCCATCGAGGCTACCAGGATCTTCATGGAGCAGATGGAAGATTTTGATGAAGAGGCACTGGAGCTGGTAAATAAGGGGATTAATCCGATTGGATTCCCGGGCCTGAAGACGGCGATTACCGGAGACGAGTCCAAGCTGATCAATTTTAATGAGAAACCGAAGGTGATCATTTCTGCCAGCGGTATGTGTGATGCCGGCCGTATCAAGCATCATCTGAAGCACAATCTGTGGAGAAAGGAATCCACGATTCTCTTTGTGGGCTATCAGTCCAACGGTACACTGGGACGGGCGCTGGTGGAGGGTGCGAAGCATGTGAAGCTGTTCGGAGAGAGATCGAGGTACAGGCAGAGATCCATATACTGGCAGGTATCAGTGGTCATGCGGATAAAGATGGCCTGTATCGATGGATTGCTTCTTTTGAGAAGAAGCCGGATAAAGTCTTTGTGAATCATGGAGATGATGATGCATGTGTGGCATTTGCCAGCCGGATTCGTTCAGAACTGGGACTGGATGCAGATGCACCGTATAGTGGCACTATCTATGATCTGGCACAGAACCGTTACATTAAGGCGACAACGGGCATTCTGATTCCGAAGAAGGAATATGCACCGGGCAGCCGGAAGAATACAGTCTATGACAGACTGCTGGCAGCAGGACAGAGGCTGCTGGCTGTGATTCGCCGCAATGAAGGCGGAGCTAATAAAGATCTGGCGAAGTTTGCAGACCAGATCGATGCACTATGTGATAAATGGGAGCGATAATTGAATGAAGAAAAAGGTATTATTTATAGTGAATCCGAAGTCGGGGAAAGGATCGATCCGCAGCAAGCTGCTGGATATCGTAGACATTTTTGTAAAAGCGGAATTTGATCTGACGCTTTATATTTCCCAGTCTGCCGGGGATGCCAGAGCGAAGGCAAAAGAGGTAGAGGGAAGATATGAACTGGTGATCTGCAGCGGGGGCGACGGTACACTGGACGAGGTCATCAGCGGGATGATGGAATGCGAGAAGCGCAGCGCTATCGGCTATATTCCGTGTGGCAGTACGAATGATTTTGCCCATAGTCTGAAGATACCTACCAGCATGACCAAGGCGGCAGAGCACATCGCTGCATGGAAGGAGTTCCCGTGTGATATCGGGCGGTTCAACGATGACTATTTTGTCTATATTGCAGCATTTGGACTGTTTACGGATGTGTCCTATGAGACCAGCCAGGATGTGAAGAATGTGCTGGGACATCTGGCTTATATTCTGGAAGGGATGAAGAAGCTGACGGAGATCAAGTCTTATCCGATGAAGGTGGAATCAGAAGAGATGACGGTGGAGGGAAACTTCCTGTTTGGTATGGTGACAAATTCTACATCGGTTGGCGGCTTCCGGAATATCACCGGCAAGCATGTCCATCTGGATGATGGCGTGTTTGAAGTGACGCTGATCAAAACTCCGCAGAATATTCTGGAACTGAACGAGATCATCCAGGCAGTCATTGCCGGTAAATCAGAGAATAATAAATATTTTTATCAGTTCCGCAGTAAGGCTGTGAAGTTCATATCCGGTGATCCGGTAGCCTGGACGTTGGATGGTGAATTTGGCGGCTATCATGAGGTGGTGGATGTGAAGAATGACAAACAGGCACTGAGTCTGCTGATATAAGAGGCCAGAGCCTGGCAAGAGAGAAGCAGTGGGCTTCTGTGAAGGATGAATATAAGAGAGACGAGGGAAAGAGAGTGAGTGTGAAAGAAGAAAGAGGGCAGGGCAGGAGAGGATCTTTTCTGTGGATTCTCTTGTTTCTGCTGGTAGTATGCGTATCTGGTGTAACGGGTGAGGCTGCGGGTGCATTGACGATACAGAGCTGTCGGATTGATCCGTCCAATCACGGAAGAGTGGAAGTGACGGCAACGGGAAGCCCCTATGTATCCGGCACAGATGGGAATTATTATCTGGTGGCACTTCTGCCTTATGAGAAGTCGGTGAGTCAGAAAAGTATTCTGGCAGGGACTTTGCCTCAGCAGAGTCTGGTGAAGTATGGCGCAGATCTGAATCTGAACAGTACCGCCAGCCTGTTATACCGGAAGTTTGCCATTGCGGTAAAGCGGAATCACCAGTATCAGATCGTCAGCAATTATCAGTATCTTACCAATCCGGAGGTACTGGCTCCTGTGACAAAGGCGTTTCCAAAGGCCGCATCCAAGAAGGGATTACATATCAAACCAACGATGATCTCAGATGCAGAGGATCTGGGAATCAAGCATGCGGCAGTGAATATCTGCCTGGATACATTTTTACCGACTGGAAGTCAGAAGAATGCTTCTTCCAGTTATTCCTACTATTATCAGGGGAAACAGTACTGGTTCCTGAAGTCGGGCTGCAGCGAAGTGGACAGCCAGACGAAGCAGCTGGCTCAGAGTAATGTGATCGTGTCCGGCATTTTGCTGCTGCGTAACAATTATGGCGGAAAGGTGCTGATTGCGCCGGATGCAAGGGGAGCAGGAAAGAATTATTATGGCTTTAATACCATGAATCAGGAAGGGGTAGAGACCCTGGAAGCGCTGATGCATTTCCTGGGAGACCGCTACATGAACAGTAACGGTAAGTATGGGACAGTGGTAAACTGGATCGTGGGAAATGAGGTCAACAATTACAATGACTACAACTATCTGGGACGACTGGGATTTCAGGATTATATCGAAGCCTATACCAGAAGCTTCCGGATTGTGGATATGGCACTGCGCAGCGTATACAGCAATGCCAGAGTCTATATTTCCCTGGATCATCTGTGGAATATGCTTCAGCCCCATGGCAAATGTTTCACCTCCAGGTCTACACTGGATGCTTTTGCAGCCTGCCTGCAAAAGGAGGGAGATATCAACTGGAATCTGGCATTTCATCCATATCCTTCTCCGCTGACAGATGCGAACTTCTGGAATGACAATGTCACCAATTCAGACAGTACGAAGCAGGTGACCATGAAGAATCTGAGCTATCTGAGCAATTATGTGTCCACTCATTTCCGCAGTGATGTACGGATTATTCTGTCTGAGCAGGGATTTACCTCCAGGACCAATGGCGTGACCAATGAGACGAAGCAGGCAGCTGCCTGGGCGTATGCTTACTATATTACGGAATTCAATGACAAAGTGGATTCCTTTATCATGAACCGCCATGTGGATCATGTGGCAGAGACTTCCCAGGGACTGTATCTTGGGGTATGGACGAACAAGAAAGGCAATCTGGAGTATGCGAATAAGAAAAAGCAGATCTGGAATGTATTTAAGTATATTGATTCCGCCGGATCTCAGGAAGTATCAAAGTTCGCGCTGAATGTCATCGGCATCAGCAGCTGGAATTCGGTAATTCCGGGATTTACCTGGAATCGGTTCACCTCCATGGGAGGTTATAGCAATGGAAAGATAAGCAGTATTCACAAAGTAAGCAAGGCAAAATCCATCAGTAACTCTCTGAAGAATGGTTATAATGGCACCGTAAAAAAGAAGGGATCTACACTACGGTAAAGGTCAGCACATCTGCCAATCCGAATCTGTACAGCGGTGCTGGATGGCGCTTCACCAAGGCGTTGAACTTCAAATCCAGAAAGTATTTTACCTGTAAGCTGAAAGTGGTTGGCATGAGGGAAAAATATGCACATGTACGGATCCGTTTCTTCCATGGTGCATCGGTATATGAGAGCACCATGAAACTGAAGGGCAATACCACGAAGCAGGTGAGTGTGAATCTGTCTAAATGGTCAGGAAGAAAGTCCGTAGATAAGATCCAGATCTGGGTACGACCAAATAAGAAGACACGTTGGAAAAAAGGTGCAAAGATCACGATTTCCAGTATGCGGCAGGCTGCAAAGGTCAAATAAGCTGACAGGAAGATTGAAAATTATGCAAAAAATAAATTACAATGTATAAAATTTTCAATTATTGAATCTTTAAAAAGCACTTGCATTTTGAAAAAAAGAGTAGTAAGGTATTGATATCTTAAATGAAATGAGATTTTCAGAGAACGAAGGCGTTCCGCTAACAAGCGGAGCGCCTTTTTTGATGAGGAGGATAATTATGAGCGAGGCATTTAACGTAGCTGAGATCTTCGGAGAAGACGTCTTCAATGACAAAGTAATGCGTGAACGTCTTCCGAAGAAGGTGTACAAAGAATTAAAAAAGACCATTGATGAGGGCACACCACTGGATCTGTCTGTAGCTGATGTGGTCGCAGAGGCCATGAAAAACTGGGCAGTAGAAAAAGGTGCTACTCATTATACTCATATATTCCAGCCACTGACCGGTGTCACAGCTGAGAAGCATGATTCCTTTATTACAGCACCGAGAGAAGATGGCACCATCCTTATGGAGCTGTCCGGAAAAGAACTGATTCAGGGTGAACCGGATGCATCTTCCTTCCCATCAGGCGGACTTCGTGCCACATTCATGGCAAGAGGCTATACAGCCTGGGATTGTACTTCACCGGCTTATGTAAGAAAAGATGCAGCAGGCGCAATCCTTTGCATTCCTACCGCATTCTGCTCCTACACAGGAGAAGCACTGGACAAAAAGACTCCGCTGCTTCGTTCCATGCAGGCGATTAACGAACAGTCCTTAAGACTTCTTCGTTTATTTGGAAATACCACATCCAAGAAAGTAACTCCTTCCGTAGGACCGGAACAGGAATACTTCCTGGTTGATAAGAAGAAATACTTACAGAGAAAAGACCTGATCTTTACAGGACGTACCTTATTTGGTGCAATGCCTCCAAAAGGACAGGAGATGGATGACCATTACTTCGGTACCATCCGTCAGAGAATTGCCGCTTACATGAAAGATGTAAACGAGCAGCTGTGGAAACTGGGTGTAACCGCCAAGACACAGCACAACGAAGTAGCT
This sequence comes from Lachnospiraceae bacterium OF09-6, assembly GCA_003435055.1. GTDB lineage: Bacteria > Bacillota > Clostridia > Lachnospirales > Lachnospiraceae > Marvinbryantia > Marvinbryantia aceti. The sequence goes on along the minus strand of QUMM01000008.1, from coordinate 89,964 downwards.
CCTGCACAGCATGAGCTGGCTCCGATTTATGCAGAAGCAAATGTTGCAGTAGACCAGAACCAGCTGGTTATGAAGATTCTGAAAAAGACAGCCTGCGAGCATGGTCTGCACTGCCTGTTGCATGAAAAACCATTTGATGGAGTTAATGGTTCCGGTAAACACAACAACTGGTCCATCACCACAGATGACGGCATCAACCTGCTGGATCCAGGCAAAACACCTCACGAGAACATTCAGTTCTTGCTGGTGCTGACCTGTATCTTAAAAGCAGTGGATGAACACGCAGATCTGCTTCGTGAAGCGGCAGCAGACGTAGGAAATGATCACAGACTGGGAGCCAACGAGGCACCGCCGGCAATTATCTCTATTTTTCTTGGAGATCAGCTGGATGACGTAGTGGCACAGTTAATCAGTACAGGAAGTGCTACACACAGTATCACTGGCGATAAGCTGGATACCGGTGTTAAGACCCTTCCGGTATTTTCCAAAGATGCAACAGACCGTAACAGAACCTCACCATTTGCATTTACCGGAAATAAATTCGAGTTCCGTATGGTTGGTTCCAAGGATTCTATCGCATCACCGAATATTGTGCTGAACACCATCGTAGCAGAAGCATTCTGCGAAGCCTGTGATGAACTGGAAAAAGCAGAAGATTTTGAACAGTGCGCACATGATCTGATCAAGAAATACGCAACCGAGCATCAGAGAATCGTCTTCAACGGCGATGGTTACTCCGATGAATGGGTAGCAGAAGCAGAAAGAAGAGGCCTGCCAAACCTGAAATCTATGGTAGATGCCATTCCTGCTCTGGTTACTGAAAAATCTGTTTCCATGTTCGAAAAATTCCATGTATACAGCAAGGTAGAACTGGAAGCACGTGTAGAGATTCAGTATGAAGCATACGCAAAAGCAATCAATATTGAAGCAAAGACTATGATCGATGTGGCCAGCAAGCAGATTGTTCCGGCAGTTATTGGTTACACTAAGAGTCTGGCAGATACCATCAATGCAGTGACAGCAGCCGGTGCAAAAGCAACCGTTCAGGTAGGTCTGTTGAATGAGACTTCAGATCTGCTGGAAGAAACCAAGGCAGCACTTGGCAAACTGACAGAACTGACAGCAGAAGCTGCAACCATCGAAGATATCGAAAAACAGGCAAGATTCTTCCATGACAGTATCGTTCCGGCTATGGCAGCACTTCGTGCTCCGGTAGATAAACTGGAAATGATCGTGGATAAGGAAGCATGGCCAATGCCATCCTATGGAGACCTGCTCTTCGAGGTCTAACAGATAAGGTTACTTCATTGTAACACAATGTTCATATATCCTTAAATCCGAAAAAGCACCTCGTCCAAGGTGCTTTTTCGCTGTCTGTGGATCAGAAGAAAGATCTTTCTGATTTAGAAAAATGATGCTACAATAGGAGAAAATGGAAAGGAATTTTCGAAGATGCCATTATTTCAAAATGAGGAATTATTCGAAACCATAGAAAATCAAATATCAGATGCAAATGAGAAAATGAAGGATGTATTGATTCGTGAGCCTTTTACGGAAGATTTTGCAAGAAGATTCTGCTGGAGCAGTAATGCTATTGAAGGAAATACGTTATCTTTGGATGAAACGGTGGATTTTTTGGATTATGACGAAGTGAGAAGCGGACATTCCTATTCGGAGTATCAGGATACCAAAGCACTGTATCGCGCCATCTGTTCCATGATGATTCCCTTTGAAAAGAAAACGATGAATGAAGCGTGGATAAAGAAGGCGAATGCGATTCTCATGATGGGGGAAGAAGGGTATCGTCAGAAGAATGTATATATAGGTACCACCCTGGAGGCAGTATATTATCCATCGTCCTATGAAAAAGTGCCAGAACGAATGTCAGAGTTTATGACGCGTTTGAGTGTATCAGAAAAAAATATGGAAGAGAATCTGAGTAATATTGCCAAAAATCATATGGATTTTGAGCGAATTCATCCGTTTGCGGATGGAAATGGGCGTACCGGGCGTATGATTTTAAATCAGCAGCTGATAAATGAGAAACTGTTGCCGATTATTATAGAACCCAAAGGAAATTATCGCCAGGCCTTCCGGCGTTATGATCGAAGCGGAGACATTTCTCAAATGGTGCATATCATAGCAAAAGGTGAACTGGCCTCGATAGAAAGAATCAGGCAGTTGTATGAAAGAAAAAATGAAGTGTAAAATAGTCTGGAGGAACCGGTCAGAAAGATCTGGTTTTTCCAGAGTTTACGTTTGCGAAATCAGATGCTGAAATCCGTACAGTGTGATATCTGCTGCAGTTTTTGTCAGTTCCTCCAGCGACATATCAGAATCAGTGCTGAACCATTTGGTATACATGGAGAGAATACCGGAAGCAGCGTATTCAGCGTAAAGAATATAGCGTTCATTGTTGGAATCTTTTGGAATATGGTATTTTCGAAAGAAAATATCGATCAGCGCATCTTTTGCCCGTTGGATCAGGTGAGGCAGCAGACCGGAATGATTCAGGATACGATAAAGTGGAAGATTTTCCTGTATAGCCTGATTTAAATTTTTAAAAAAAGAGTAGGAGTTTAAAGCTTCATTTTTAAACAGCTCTTTTTCAAATACAAGAACAAGTTTCTGTACCAGTTCATCTTCCAGTTCGAAAAGAATCTCTTCTATATTAGAGTAGTACATATAAAAAGTCTTGCGGTTGATATCAGCCAGATCAGATAATTCCTTTATTGTGATCTGGCTGATGTTTTTTTCGGCTAAAAGCCGCAGAAAAGCCTGGCGAATATTTTTTTTCGTGCGTAAAACCCGGCGGTCCGGGAGTTTGTTCTGAGATGGCATCATAGGATCCTTTCTGGTGTGTCTGCATTTGGTATTCCGTTTTTCAGGGAAGTATAAAAATTGGTAACAGTTGCACACTATCTGTTTCAAAAGTAACAGATACAGAGACATTGACCATTGTTTCTGTAGTATGCGCCTATTATAATCCACATATATTACAAAAGCAACACATGTTACATAATTGGAGGGATTTATGGCAACAGAATATTTAATTTATACAGATGCATCTGCGGATATTGATCCAGAATTTTTGAAAAATGAAAACATATATTTTGTACCGATGCGGTATATGGTGGGAGATGAGGAACGGATCTGTGAGGCTCTGGAAGAGGAAGCATTTCTGAAAAAATTCTATGATGCACAGAGGCAGGGAAAAGTGACACAGACCAGTCAGATTACCCCGCATACTTATGTGGAGACCTTTGAACCCATCTTAAAAGAAGGAAAGTCGATTCTTTATCTTTCCCTGTCCAGTGGCCTGACCAAGACCTTTGATTCGGTCTGTATGGCAGCTAACGAACTGGCAGAAACCTATACGAATGCAAAGGTAGTGCCTGTGGACAGTCTTTGTGCAACCGGCGGCATGGGACTGTTGCTGGAATGTGCGATTCGCAATCAGAAAAATGGCATGACCATCGAAGAAAACGCCAAATGGCTGAATGAGAACAAAGGGAAGATGACGCTCTGGTTCATGGTGGATGACCTGATGTATCTGAAGCGGGGCGGCAGAATCCCGGCGACCACAGCTATCATAGGTTCTGCGCTGAATATCAAGCCTATCCTGGAAGTAGATGCAGAGGGTAAGCTGATCACCATTGAGAAAAAGCGTGGCCCGAAGATGGGGTTAAAAGCGCTGGAGAGCAAGTACAAGAAGCAAAGAGATGATTCTTATGGCAATCGAGTTTATATTGTCCACGGGGATTGTGAAGAACATGCTGATGAAGTGGAAAACATGATAAAAAAAGAAAATCCAAATGCCGATGTGACGAAAATGATGCTTTGTCCGATCATCGGATCTCATACCGGCCCGGGAATGGTAGCGGTGATCTTTTTCGGAGAAAAATAAGGAACAGGAGGAATCGTGGAGCAGTTGTCATAATCAGAATTATGTCACTCGACAAATTGTACAAAAAAATGACACAATTAACAAAATTACGACTTATGCACATGATATTATAAACCACGATATCCACACAAATTATGTCCACAAACCCAATAAAAGTGCAGTTATACACCAAGTTATACACATTATCCACATTTTTGTGAATAACAAAAGTGGTTTACATAGGTTTTTTTCAGAACGAATGTTTTGGATGTGTTTCACAAAAAACGCCTTTTTTCGACAACGAAAAATAAGATCGTGTATACAAAACAGGCTTGTAGATTCTCTGGGTGGTACCAGGACGAAATTGCTTGACTTTTTGCAGGTTCTCGGCTACCATGAACCGTAGTAAAAATCCAATTGTTTCGAACCGGCATGAGTTCGGGAAGACGCTGAATGTAAGAGTAAACAGGAATATGACAGCTTGCTGCCACTGGTGAGTGGACGCTGTCATGGCCAGGGAGAATACCTATGAGATTAAGAAACATACCAAGAGCGAATGACGTGATTGCATCCAGTCCACTGGTGATTCAGGATCCTAAAGCCCAGCGTGGGCAGTGGAAGGAAGTATTTGGCAATGATCATCCTATCCATATTGAAGTTGGAATGGGAAAGGGACGGTTCATTACAGAACTGGCGAGAAAGCATCCAGAGATCAATTACATCGGTATTGAACGATATACCAGTGTATTGCTCCGTGCAGTGGAAAAGCTGCAGGGAAAAGAACAGGCAGAGGGACAGGAAGCAGTGACCGCTGCGGCGGATATTCCGGAGAATCTATATTTTATCTGTATGGATGCCACAGAACTGCCGGAAGTATTTGCACCGGAAGAAGTGGCACGGATCTATCTGAATTTTTCTGATCCATGGCCGAAGGATCGCCACGCTAAGCGCAGGCTGCCATCCAGACAGTTTCTGGCACGCTATGATCAGATTCTGAAAAAAGACGGTACCATTGAATTCAAGACCGACAACCGTGGATTGTTTGATTTTGCATTGGAGGAGATTGAGCCGGCAGGCTGGAGACTGCTGATGCATACTTTTGATCTGCATGCAGATGCAGAACTGATGAAGGACAACATCATGACCGAGTATGAAGAAAAGTTCGCATCTAAGGGCAATCCGATCTGTAAGATGGTGATTGACCGGGAGCGGCAGGAACGCATATAAATATAGGAAATGAAACTGATTGGGGAAGATCGAAGCATAGATGCGAAAATATGGATGGAAAAGTCAGCTTTCATTATTTCTGTATGACCGCCAGATTGGCGGAAAGCGAATGACACAAATGAAAAAGTCTTTTCAGGAGGTTTCTCATGTGTTACAGGGGGAACCACCCAAAAAGAAGAAGTGAAAAAGCAGCTGGCGGATGGTAGCTACTCATAAAACAGTATCAACCAACAAACTGAAATAGGGTAGCTGCCATACAGGACAAACAAAAATAGAGAGTAGGTAAAAAGCTACTCTCTATTTTTGTTGTTGCGAATTTGTAGTGGCTTGCTGAATTTGTGTTTCGCTTACAGTACCATAAAAATTATTTGTATAATGATTGATGACAGGAGTCTTATTTGCTATTTCTTTTTCGGCATCACTAAATTGTAATTCATCACCTAAGATACCGTTTTCCTCCAATGTTATAGACCAGTCTAAAATAATATTTCTAACACGTTCAATAATACTGTATATTTGATTAGTTCCTATCATTAGGGCATATTTTGTATTAAAATCGCTGCATTTAGACAAATAATTATTCATCGTAGCATTAAATTGTAAAATCGCGTTTTTATTTTCTGAATTTTCATATACATTTAACAGGTTTGCCAATGAATCAGACGCTAAATGGGTTGTTATATCTTCATTGTCATTCTGTAGAATAACAGGTATCCAACCGTGATATGGATTCCACGCTTTTATTTCTCTTCTAAGTAATCTATAGTCAGGAATTTTATCTAAGTCTTTATACCCATTCAATTCGTTATTAACCCAATCCTCAAATTCCTGTAACTTCAATTTTCTTGCAACGAGATAAGCCTTCCTAAGCAAATTCATTATGTCAAAATCGCTTTTTAATGCCTCATGTTGCAATTCAATTACTATTTTAGCCATATATATTTACCTCTAAACGCCTATCTGCTTCAATAACGCTAAAATTCCAGTTGCTATAAGGCTGCTCGACACTCTTAAAGAAACATCTTTCAAAATAGATAGTGCTTTTTTTATTTTTGAAGGATTTTCTCTAGCCAAAACGGCCTCTTTTGCCTCATTTAAAGCATTTTCAGCTATTTTACAATCTTGACCGTATGTATCAGCAAACATTGGTACATATTTGCCAATTTCGTTTAAAATTTCTGCGACCTTATCATAATCAAATACTCGATTGACATTTTGGAATTGTGACGAGTTTGTAGTTCCTTGTTGTATTTGAACGCCATTTATATTACCTTGAATATTAACCGCATAGCTATCCTGTTCTTGATTAGATAAATCTTTTTCCATGATTAAACTCCTTTCGTTCAGATATTTTATTATACTATTTTTGAGTTTAAAGGACAACTAAATTCATATAAAAATGTTACGCAGTAAAACACCATTTTTGAATGTGTGAGTATAAAACCCTTAATTTGCCTTGAAAACGCACTAAAAGCCGCATAAATCAAGGAAAAATCAACCTCTACCGCGTAACATTCCATAATGGCAGAGAGCGTAAGCGGTCTATCCGATTGCGCTCTCTTAGCTGCCCAACAGCAAAGACAGGGAAAGCCGTCAAGGACGCGCAAGCGTGCATTTTATCCTTGACGGCTTTTTCTGTCTTTGTTACTCCCTACCTGTCAAAACGAAATTGCAGGATAGCTTTGATAAGCTGTGCTTTCAGACGGTCTTGAATATCGTCATTGATATGTCCCCGATAGGTAGACAGGTATTTAATGCGTCCTGTGTAGTGCCGCAGTACCGCGTCTATTGCGTCCGGCTCTCCGGCAATCGTTTTTTCAATGACTTCAAAGGGTATCAGCTTCTTGTTCCTCATGCTCTGATTTTAACCATTCCTTTCTCAACTGCTTCAATGCCGCGTGTTTCCAGTAATTCGCTGTACTTCTGCTTCGTCCGTACTCGTTCCCGACTTCTGTATCAGTATAACCGAGGAAGAAATACATCAGCAGAACAGTCCGCCGTTGCTCCGGCAATTTCAATAATGCGTCGGCTAAACGTTCACTTGCAATAATAATTTCTTGCCCTTTCACAACAAAGATGGTCGGCTTGTCATACTGTTCAAAGTAATTGTCTGTTATAAACGGTTCAAAGGACGTTTCGGACATCAGATAGTCAAGTGATACTTCGCGTTTCTGTTTCCGTCCTAAATCGCGGTATGCACTGATTGCCGCGTTGCGGAGAACAACCTTACAAAAGGCAGCAAAAGAACATTCGACGCGCTCCATGAATTGTTCAGAATACCTCATTTTTTCATCACCCCCTTTCTTCCCAGTAGGGGGCTATTACAACAAACGCCCATGCAGCACAAAGCTACATAGGCGTTTGAATAATGTGATTTATAAGAGTATGTATAATGTACTGACAGTTCATACTCATGGGCAGAAATTTCCGTTGTGTTGGTTAGGCTTTTTTTAACGAGTTCGATAATGCTTGTATAACGGCAAGTGACATAATAAAACCTCCGTCTAAAAGGAAAAAGCCGATAGCCGCTATGTTTCAAGCGTGCTATCGGCTCTGCGTCTGTGCGTCTGGCTCTTTGATAACCGAAATATAAAATTGTCGCAGGTTAATCAATGTTTCCTGCTTGCATTTGGGGCAATACAACGGAAAATTTATCAAAACTGTGTCCTCTCTGATTTTATTGCGTGTTTTGTTATTGCAGACAGGACACATTATCCAGTGATATTTTTCTGAAATTTTATTTTCTTTGCACAACGTCATGTAATCTGCTATCTACGACAAATTTCTTTTTTCGTGGGTTGCCCTCCGCCCGATATATCATCAGATTTTTCAAATCAAATACAGAACTCCAGACCGTTTCAAAATCAGGTTCATCATATTGGCACATAAACCCATAATCGCCTTTTAGAAGCTGTTCGGTCGCTTCAATCAGATTTCCTTTTATATGAGTGCTGAAACTCTCCATAACAGTATCATATCGTTTCGCAGAATGGTAATCGTTCCCCTTAGCTGCGTCGTGCCGCTTCATTTCATCAGATGTAAAGCTATTAACAGTACACACAATCTTACCATTATCCATGCTTACAGCTTTTCGGATTCTTTTTTCATAAGGCGTACATTCAACGACAATCATTTCTCCGTTCTTATCTGCGATAAGGATATTGCAGTTAGACGCTACCGGCAGCTTCATCAGCAGAAGCAGCGCATTTTCTGTGCTGTTCGCTTTTTCAAGCAGATACCTTACGATAAAACATGAATTAAAGCCCGCTTGTATATTTTCCAGACTTGTCATTACAAAAGTCATTGCAACCGCTAATCCATGTTCATTTATCCCTTCTTCCCCGTTAATGAAAGAAGATGTCGTTATATTAAATCTGTTTCCGTTCAATGGGGAATAGATTTCACTTTTACTTCCGTTTTTTAAATATGGCGGCAAATCATTATTTCTGCCATAAATTACGCTATTGTCTTTGAAATAGGCAAAAGCCGTACACCCCCTAATCTCTACGGGGATATTATCTTCCAGATTATACATACAGCAGCCCATACATAACATCCATGATACAAAGGATAGATAGCTGACACCGACTGTATCGCTAACACCTCTTATTTCTTCACATACTTCGGGGAAAAACTCTTTCAATATCTGTTCACTTTTTCTTCCATGCTCAAGCTGAAAATTATCAAGATGTAGCGGGAATATGATATTGTTTTTTTGAAAAATCTTTCCTCTCTTGACGCCCATCTGATAATGGTCGCCTTTCAGTCTTAAATGATACACGTTCCGTCCTCCTTGTCTTTTTTAATGGAAATCCACACTTCGGAATGACCGCTTACCGGCGTTCCTTTGCAGATAGGATATACTTCTACATCTGGAAGTCCTGCATATTCATATCCCGAAAATGGCAGCCATTCTGTATAAAATCTTCTGAAAATGTTTTGCACATTCTCTTTAAAATAACCTTTGTTTTCAAAAACAGCCCATGTAGCAGATGGAATTTCAAATTCAAACATACCGGACGGAGCAGGTTCATTCGTGGCTACTGCAATATAATAAAATATCCTTTGGGGATTTTCATAAACGCTAACGCCTAATACTCCTTTGGGAGATTGATTTGACAAGTTGCATACTTCCGAAAATAGATTACTGTTCAAAACAGACTTCCAAAATTTTGGAATAATTTTGTAATTTTCCTCCATGTCCTCTACTAATGGAATACGGACACCCACCATACGCATGGATTGTTTTTGGATAATGTGATATGTCATAGCGTTTCCTCCTGTAACTTGAACTGAAAAGCGAATTGCCGGATAAGCATTGAACGTGTTCCCTATACTGCGTGCAGCAGCGGGTGTGATATTGTGAACGCTCTGAAATGCCCTGTTAAATGAAGTCGGAGAAGAATATCCATATTTTAAGGCAATATCAATCACTTTCGCGCCCGTCCTTTGCAATTCAAACGCTGCCTGTGTCATTCGTCTGCGCCGGATATATTCTGACAATGAAACGCCCGCTACATAAGAAAAAATCCGTTGAAAGTAAAAAGTCGAACAGCAGGCGATTTTCGCAGCTTCGTCATACGATATATCACTGTCTAAATTATTTTCTATATAGTCTATGGCTGCGCTTAACTTTTTCAACCATTCCATTTGCGTGCCTCCTTTACTATAAGCATACCTTTTTATTACTTGTTTTTCCTCGCTTTTAATGCGCTCTTTTGTAAACTCATAAATAGTGTAAATGAATAAAAATTTTGTTGCAAACTTTCTTTCTCTATTTTGGCATTTTACGATTCCCGTCGTATTTAAAAGTGAGAAAGGGAAAATATAAAATTTTTCTAAAATCTTTGGCAAAACCGCTATGTGCGGTGTTGTAGGTAGTGAAAGAAAAACTATCACAAAGCGGGCAGAAATACCGCGTGCAAACGTCTTGTTAGCGAAAGGGGGCTACTCATGGAAAACAGGAAACGAAACGTGCAAATCATTATTCGGGTAACAGAGGAAGAACGGGCGTTGATTGAGGAAAAAATGCAACAGATACCGACGCTCAATCTCTCCGCCTACGCCCGGAAAATGCTCATTGACGGGTACATAATCACACTTGATTTACAGGAAGTCAAAGGGCATACGGCGCAGCTTCAAAAAATTGGAGTGAACGTCAATCAGATTGCAAAGCGTATCAATGAAACAGGGCGGATTTACGCCGACGACATGGACGAGATGAAGCGCGTCATGGAAGAAGTCTGGCGGCTGGAACGGCGGCTGTTACTGCAATTCAAAGGATTAACAAAATGAGGGTTTGGGACACTTCCCAACAGGCAAAATGCAACGACGACAGGCGGACATTTTACGAGAACGGCTATCCGTTTTCTATGCTTGCTATTCAGTTTTATCTTTAGAAAGGACGGGAAAGGAATGGAACGGAAACGAAAAATCAAGGACGGGCATATTGTAGTGGAAAATCCGCTGTTTCAAGAATTGCCGATGCATGAAGTAACGATAAAATCCGGCAGGACGCTGTACCGCTTTACAGGCAGCTATGACGGGGAAAGAAGTCTCCCCCACAAGGTTTTACGCCTTATGGAGCAGGAACAGGGCAAAAAAGATGTTGATTAAAAATACAGGAGCCGATACAATAGGGACAAGCAATCCTGTATTGGTAGACTGCCCACCGATGAAAGGAGCAGAAACTATGTTAAGGCAGTCTGACAAAATTACCGCCCTCTATTGCCGCTTATCGCGCGACGACGAATTGCAGGGCGACAGCAACAGCATTGTAAACCAAAAGGCAATTTTAAGTAAATACGCAAAGGAGAACCATTTTCCTAATCCTCAATTTTTTGTGGACGACGGGTATTCGGGGGCGAACTTTGACCGTCCCTCTTGGAGTGAACTGGTCGCTCTGATTGAAGATGAAAAGGTCGGTGTTCTGATTGTCAAGGATATGTCGCGGCTTGGTCGTGATTATCTGCGCGTAGGGCTTTATACGGACGTTCTCTTTCCAGAAAAGGGCGTGCGGTTTATCGCTATCAGTAACGGCATAGACAGCGCACAACAACAGGAGAATGACTTTACCCCGTTTTTAAATATCATAAACGAGTGGTATTGCCGTGATACAAGCAAGAAAATCCGCGCTGTGATGAAGTCAAAGGGAGAAGCCGGAGAACACCTCTGCACAAACCCACCCTATGGTTACATGAAAGACCCGGACAATAAGAAACAGTGGATTGTAGACGGAGAAGCCGCCGAAGTAGTCAAGCGGATATTCGCTCTTTGTCTGGACGGTTACGGACCGTCGCAGATTGCCCGTATTCTGAAAGAGGATAAAGTCATAACGCCGACAATCCATTTTCAGCAAACAGGCAGGGCAACAAGGAACGCGCCGCCGGACAATCCTTATAACTGGACGAGCGATACCATAGCTGACATTTTGGAGCGTCCAGAATATCAAGGACATACGGTAAACTTTAAGACTTATAAACAGTCCTACAAGAGCAAGAGAACCTGTTACAATCCAGAGGAAAAATGGCTTGTGTTTGAGAATACCCATGAAGCGATTATTGACGCTGACACATGGGCACGGGTGCAGGAATTACGGAAGAACAAACGCCGCCCGGCGAGGACAGGCAAGACAAATATGTTTTCCGGCATTGTGCGCTGTGCCGACTGCGGCGAAAAGCTGTATTACTGCACAAGCAAGAACTTTGAAGCAAGACAAGACCATTTCGTCTGCTCTACTTCAAGGCTCAAAGGGAAAGCGGTTTGCTCTACTCATTTTATCCGCGCCGTTGTCTTGGAACAGGGCGTACTCGCTCACATGAGATTGACGATTGCCTGTGTCGCTAACCATGAAGAACAATTCCGAAAAGCTATGGGCGCAAAGCAGAAGGCCGAAGCGAAAAAGGAACTGGCGGCGAAGCGGCGGCAACTGACGCAAGCGGAACGACGGATAGAAGAACTTGACCGATTATTCAAGCGTATTTACGAGGATAATGCCAACGGGAAATTATCTGACAGCAGATTTCAAATGCTCGCTGACGATTACGAACAGGAGCAGGAAGAACTGCGGGAAAAGCTGTTGCGATTGAACGAGGAAATCAACGAACAGGAAGAACAATCCGAAAACATTGACAGGTTCATCAGCAAAGTACGGAAATATCTCGACTTGGACGAATTAACGCCCGCTGTTTTAAACGACATGGTAAAAGCGGTGTACGTCCACGCGCCGGATAAGTCAAAGGGGCATAGGGAACAGCAGATTGACATTTCCTATGACCTTGTGGGAATACTCCCCGCGTCTTTACTGAATAACCTGCAAAATGGAGAAACGGCATAGCCCGCAAGCTACGCCGTTTCCCGAAAACATTTCTAATACTGTCTTATGAGTGCCGCCTCGATGGTCAGCTGCTTTTCTAAACGGTAAAACAGGAAGAAAACCTGTCTGCTCAGATCTTATCCCGATCAATATTTTTTTTGCTCAGAACCCGGTCGATCAGCAGATTAAACAGGTAAACAAGAATGGCACCGATCGGAACACTCAGGAACATACCAAGGACACCGGCGATCTTGCCGCCCAGAGTAATGGATATGATAATCCATAAAGGCTTCATACCGACGGAGCTTCCCATCAGCTTTGGTCCAAGATACAGACCATCAAACTGTTGAAGAATCAGTATCATAATCAGGAATCCCAGAGACTTCCATGGATTCACAATCAGCAGAATCAGAAAACCCGGAATAGCACCGATGAACGGACCAAAGTAAGGAATCATATTAGTGATGCCGACCACAATGCTGATCAGCACGGCATAATCCAGATCAAAGATGGTCATCAGAATAAAGCACAGACAGCCTATGATCAGGGAATCCAGTGCCTTGCTGACCATGAAGTTCGTGAAGATATTATTACATTCCCGCAAAACCTGAATGGAACCGTTGATATAGTTTTCCGGGACAAAGCTGTACAGGATGACCTTAATTAATTTTTTCAGTCCTTTTTTATCACCTAATATATAGATAGAAACAATCAATGCGACAATGGCATTCAGCACCCACTGTACAATTGATACAGAAGCGGTGTATATGGCTGGTACGATATCACTGGCAAAATTTCGAATGGTGGAAATCAGGTTCGGCAGAGCATCATTAACTGTTTTTTGAATATCTGACATATCTGTATTCGGAAAATGCTGCTGCAGATTGTTAAAGAAGTCTGTAGTAAGACGATACATCTTCGGCAGAGAATTCACCAGTTCAGTGATGCTGGAAAATACCTGTGGTACGATGAATATGATACAGACCAGGATCAGACCGAGCACCAGGACATAGGCCAGGATAGAGGCCAGGATGCGGCACACCTTTTTCTTTTTTATTTTTAAATACTTTTCCATGAGAAAGCAAAACCGATTGATAATCGGATTCATAATCATGGCAATCAGGACGCCCATCAGAAATGGCATCAGTACATTCAGCACACGCTTGATACCGTTGGTGACAGCAAATGGTGTCATCACCACCCGGATAATCAAAGCTCCCAGTAAAATCACCGTTACTGCATAAATACAGATGGTGAAGTAACGGTTATTGGGAAGAAAGCGCTGACGCTTATCCAGTTTGGATGGGTCATCGGGTGAAACATTCCGATTTTGACTCATATTACTACCTCGCAAATTCACTTTTTACTCAGTATAACCGCTTTTGAAAAGACATACAAGCACGGTTTTTTCGAAAGTCTAAAAGAATTGTAAAATTGTAAAAATTTAAAAAAAAACACTTGCAAAATAGAAAAACATATCATATAATATCATTTGTTCGGAGCGAACAACAACTAAATAAGCGCGATTAGCTCAGCTGGCAGAGCACCTGACTCTTAATCAGGGTGTCCAGGGTTCGAACCCTGATCGCGCACTGAAGGCACTGCTTTTGTGGACATGGGAGCCACGGGGGCGGTGTTTTTTGCGTGTATGGACAGAGATTCAACAAATTCCGCTTTTCTTTCTATGGCCCGGTTTTGGAAATTCGGTGTGTTACCCTGGAATCAGTTGATTTTACATTTTCCGTGGTCTAATTGGCTTTAAATATCCGATATATGACCCTGAGATCAGTTAATTTTAGCTTTTCCGTGGCTTAATCGATTCAGGAAGTCTAATATATGATCCCGGATGTAAATGTTTTTGTTTTTTCAGAGCTTGTGTGAAATCCGAACTGATTTATGTCCATGTTTTAAAAGAAAGGCGAACAACGAATGTAACAAATAAACTTTTAGAATGAAATATGGCAGGTAGAAATACATCAGAACTGCAAATTGTATCTCATGTATAGAAAAAGATACGAAAAAACTTGAAATTTATCATGGATATTTTCGGCTTATGGTGTTACTCTAGGATGTGAACGTTTTTGGTAAGACCAATTCGAAGATAAACGATAATTTTAAGATGGTGGAGAAATCCACAGGGGACAGGAAAAAAGCCAGAAAACACCGTCCCCAATGGAGGGAATATGGAAAAGGAACATAAGCGGCGTGTCCGATATAAGGGTACGCATCCTCGTAAGTTTGAGGAGAAGTATAAGGAACTGAATCCGGAGAAGTATGCGGATACGGTTGCGAAGGTGATCAGTAAGGGAAGTACACCGGCGGGTATGCATATTTCGATCTGTGTGAAAGAGATCCTGGATTTTCTGCAGATTCAGCCTGGGCAGAAAGGACTGGATGCCACATTGGGATATGGCGGGCACAGCCGCAAGATGATGGAGTGCCTGAAGGGACAGGGGCATCTGTATGCCCTGGATGTGGATCCTATCGAGATCGTGAAGACGACAAAGCGTCTGGAGGAAGCCGGGTTTGGACCGGAGATATTTACTTCGATTCAGGAGAACTTTGCCAATATTGATAAGATCGGGGCAGAGTACGGTCCGTTTGATTTCTGCATGGCAGATCTGGGCGTGTCCTCTATGCAGATTGACAATCCGGAAAGAGGTTTTTCTTATAAATTAGACGGTCCTTTGGATTTGCGTCTGAATCCGGAAAAGGGTGTGTCGGCGGCACAGCGTCTGCGGGAAGTGAGCAGGGAAGAGCTGGAGGGTATGCTGGTGGAGAATTCAGATGAACCTTATGCAGATAAAATTGCTGCTGAGGTGGCGAAGACCTTCCGCAAGGGACGGAAGATTGAGACGACCACAGATCTGCGGGAAGCGATCGAACGGGCGCTTACTTTTCTGCCGGACGATAAAGAAAAGAAGGATATTCTGAAAAAGACCTGTCAGAGAACATTCCAGGCATTGCGGATAGATGTGAACAGTGAATTTGAAGTGCTGGAAGCGTTTCTGGAGAAGCTGCCGGACATCATGGCACCGGGTGGAAGAATAGCGATCCTGACATTCCATTCCGGAGAAGACCGCCTGGTGAAGAAAGCGTTCCAGGCTTATTATAAAGAAGGTATTTTTCAGGATATTGCCAGAGAAGTGATCCGGCCGTCTGCAGAAGAATGCAGAGCCAATGGACGGGCCAGATCCACAAAAATGCGCTGGGCAGTCAAAGCCTGATGGAAAGGAAGTAATATAATATGAAGTATCTCAGACAATTTATGATCATTTTGCTGGTATCCTTTGTGGGAGAACTGCTGAAATATGTCATTCCTCTTCCGGTGCCGGCCAGTATTTACGGACTGGTGATTCTCTTTATTCTGCTGGAGACCGGTATCCTGAAGCTGGATGCAGTAAAAGAAACAGCGGTATTTTTGATTGAAATTATGCCGTTGATGTTTATCCCGGCCGGAGTCGGATTGATGGAATCCTGGGGAGACTTAAGCAGCATGCTGGTGGAAGTAGTTGTGATCATTCTGGTATCCACTGTGCTGGTTATGGGTGTGTCAGGAAAAGTGACAGAACTGGTTCTGAAACGTTCTGCCAACAGGAAAGGAGAAACAAAAGATGAATGATGTTATGCTGGAATCCCTGTTTTTTGGGGTGTTGGTCAGTTGCGTAACCTATGAACTGGGAGGATGGCTGCGGAAAAAGACAAAGATCTCTCTGATCAATCCACTGCTGTTCTCGATCGTGGCAGTGATTGCCATTCTTCTGGCCTGTCACATTGATTATGATACCTATTATGATGGAGCAAAATATTTAAGCTATCTGCTGACACCGGCGACGGTCTGTCTGGCGGTGCCGCTGTATGAACAGGTAGAACTGCTGAAGAAAAATGTAGTAGCGATTGTTGCCGGCATTTTGTCTGGTGCATTGACCAGTGTCACCTGTGTACTGGTTCTGGCAATGATTTTTCATTTTTCCCATGATCAGTACGTCACCCTGCTTCCGAAGTCTATTACGACAGCCATCGGAATGGGCGTTTCTGAAGAACTGGGTGGATTTGTAACTATTACGGTAGCGGTCATTATCATTACAGGAATCGTGGGAAATATCATTGCAGAATACGTCTGCAAGCTGTTTCACATCACGGATCCGATTGCAAAAGGAATCGGAATCGGATCTGCTTCTCACGCTATTGGAACTGCAAAAGCCATGGAAATGGGAGAAATCGAGGGTGCAATGAGCAGCTTATCCATTGCAGTATCTGGAATTATTACCGTAGTGCTGTCGGCATTGTATGCAGGAATCTACTAAAAAAACACGGTTTGTTTGCATTGTTTTCACAAATTAAACACATATTTCCATTAATATTAGTTTCAGAAACAAGGAAGAGAGATAAGAGATCAGAACATCGATCTTCTTGAAATAACGACAGAAACCATAAGGAGGTATGGATGATGAATAAAGCGAAAAAATTAGGTATCGCTCTTGCAGTGATTACCATTACAGGAACAGCTGGTACAGCAATTGGAGTAAACACATATAATGAGAGAATGGCAGGTGTACAGGCCGAGGAGTCTACTGAGACTGAGACAGAGCCAGCACCGATAGTGGTATTACACTTGGAGCAGACACTTCTACAGAAGCAGATGCGACATCTACAGATACCAGTTATCTGCCGAATGTAAAAGCGATTGCCCAGAATGCAATGCCTTCTATCGTAGCTATCACGAACCAGAGTAAAGAGACCATTCAGTTCTGGGGACAGGAATACGAGCAGGACAGCGAGAGCACAGGTTCAGGTATCATCGTTGGTAAAAGTGATACAGAACTTCTGATCGCTACGAATAACCACGTAGTACAGAATGCAGATCAGCTGACCGTTCTCTTTAGCGCAGACACTGAGAATGAAGAGGATAAGATGGTTACCGCACAGGTAAAGGGAACTGATTCTTCTCTGGATCTGGCAGTAGTTGCAGTCAAACTGGAAGATATCCCACAGGATGTTATGGATCAGATTAAAGTCATCGAGATCGGTGATTCTGATCAGGTAAATGTTGGTGACTGGTCAATCGCCATTGGTAATGCCCTTGGATATGGACAGTCTGTAACATTTGGTATTGTCAGTGCACTGAATCGTGAAGTTACTCTTTCCACAGAGAATGGTGAGATTACACAGAATATGATTCAGACAGATGCAGCAATCAACTTTGGTAACAGTGGTGGAGCACTTCTGGATGAAAATGGATGTCTGATTGGTATCAACTCTGCAAAAGCATCCAGCACCGGTGTAGAGGGTATGGGTTATGCGATCCCGATTAATACAGCAAAATCTGTTATCGAGGATCTGATGAATCAGACCACCAGAACAAAAGCCGATGCAGATAAAGCAGGCGCCCTTGGTGTTCGTGTCACCAATGTATCAGAAGAAGCAAGACAGATGTACAATATCCCTGCAGGTGCTTATGTATATGAAGTAACAGATGGCAGTGCAGCAGCAGAAGCCGGTATCAAACAGGGTGATATCATTACCAAACTGGATAAGACAACCGTAAGCTCTATGAGTGAATTGCTTGACAGAATCCAGTACTATGAAGCTGGTGAGACAGTTGATGTAACAGTGAAGAGAGCCGGTGACAATGGATATCAGGAACAGGTAATCTCCGTTACATTGCAGGCAAAGGAGAACACAGACAGTTCTTCTGACAGCTCATCTGATGAAGAAAGTACAGAAGAGTACCAGGATGGCCAGTTAGACAATGGTGACTGGATGCAGAGCCCGGATCAGAGCGAAACACAGCCTGGAAGAAAGGCTACTGGATTTGGATATTTCTTCTAAAATCCGTTAACCATAGATGTAACTGTTAACAAGTTTTTTTTCAAGTTTTTAAACCCCTCCCTTTTAATGAAATATGATATGTGATACCAGGGTCAAAAGCCAGAAGCCACGATGTGCCTGCACAAGAGAGGCTTCATGGCTTGATGACTCACAGGGTATCGAAAAATCGAATCCATATGGGTTCGATTTTTTCTGCAATAGTAAGCTTGTCTTCAGAAAATCTTAAGAACCCCCAAAAATTCTTTAAGGAACATAACATAACCTGTTCACATTTGTTCATTAAAATGTAACCTGTACATGAGGATGACTGTTTAAATGCAGTTGTGACTGTTCAGAACCCATTGTTCTGTGAGGACACTGAACAGATATAAGATATGCAGAAGGAGGAAAAGTATGCATAAGAAGAGATTTTGGATTACATCATGTATCCTGGCAGCAGGTTTTACCATGAATATGGCGGGCGCAGTTGGCGCAGCTGATGCAGAAAAAGGGGAGCTTATTTTTGCACAGTGTGAGGAATATATCAATGTTCGTTCCGAAGCAGATGAGAACAGTGAGGTAGTAGCCAAGCTGTATAATGACGGATCAGCGACTGTAGAAGAAACAGAGGACAACGGATGGTATAAGATCAAATCCGGTAATGCCGAAGGATATGTGAAGGCGGAGTATTTCGCAACCGGAGAACAGGCGAAGGAGATTGCCGATCAGGTTGCATATAATGTGGCGGTTGTCAACGCAGAAGCATTGAATATCAGGACTACTCCTTCTGAGGAGTCAGATGTCATTGATGTGGCAGAGCAGTCACAGGAGCTGGAGGTAGTCGATACCAGTGGTGACTGGGCAACGGTAGCACTGGGAAATGATGTATATGGATTTATCCATCCAGACTACTGTGAATATAAGACTTATTATCCTACTGCTGTGACTTTGGAGGAAGAAGCAGCCAGAGAAGAGGCTATGCGTCGTGCAGAAGAAGCAAAGGCTCAGGCAGCAGAAGAAGCTTCTTATGAAGAAGCTGCTGACAGTGGGGAAGAAGTCAGCGAGGATATCTCTTACATTGAGGAAAGCGTCAGCACAGATACGTCTTATGATGATGGAAGCGCCAGCACAGATACGTCTTATGATGATGGAAGTACCAGCACGGATACTTCTTATGACAATGGAAGTGCCAGCACCGATACGTCTTATGACAATGGAAGTACCAGCACAGATACGTCTTATGATGATGGAAGCGCCAGCACCGATACGTCTTATGACAATGGAAGTACCAGCACAGATACTTCTTATGACAATGGAAGTACCGGAACAGATACGTCTTATGACAACGGAAGTACTGGAACGGACACATCCTATGATAATGGAAGTACTGGAACGGATACGTCTTATGATAATGGAAATACTGGCACGGACACTACCATAGACAGCTCTGCCAGTGACAGTTCCCTGGGACAGCAGATCGCAGATTATGCGGTACAGTTCGTAGGTAATCCATATGTCTATGGAGGAACCAGCCTGACGAATGGAACGGACTGTTCTGGATTTACGATGTCTGTTATGGCAAATTTCGGTATAGGGCTTGCCCGTACAGCAGCGGATCAGTCATACGGCGGAACATCCGTAGCGATCAGCGATATTCAGCCGGGTGATCTTCTCTTCTATTCAGATGGAAGCGGAATCAGCCATGTGGCTCTGTACATAGGTGGTGGACAGATCGTCCATGCAGCAACAGAATCACAGGGAATCATTATTTCCAATTATAACTATGATACACCGGTATGCGCAGCAAGATACTGGTAAGATAAAAATAGAATAAAAATTCATCGGAACACTCCTGGAGGGCTTTACCTTTCTGGAGTGTTTTGTGTTATACTGGCAGAAAACCAGAAGCTTATACGGCCGTTCTTCAGGCTGTGAAGGATGGAAGGATCAGCGAAAAGCGAATCGATGCATCAGCAGAGCGGGTGAAAAGAACAAAGATGGGATGACACGAGAAAAAAAGTATTGTATACTGGCAAAAGACAAGTGCACATTTGAGATAGGGCAATCCTGACGAAAGGTGAAAAAATGGACATTCGATCAATTCGGTATTTTATGGAAGCAGCACGGGAACTGAATATTACGAGAGCTGCGGAGAATCTGCATATTGCACAGCCACCGCTGTCCAGACAGATTCATCAGCTGGAGGAGGAACTGGGAGTAGAACTGTTTGAACGGAAAAAGAAAAAGCTACAGCTTACAGAAGTCGGTCAGCTCCTGCTTCATCGTGGGGATCAGATCGTAACACTGGTAGAGAAGACGGAGGATGAGATCCGTGCCTTTGGAAAAGGAGTAACCGGAACCCTGTATCTGGGCACAGTAGAAGGAAGTGCACCAAAGATGATCTCCCGGTGGGTGGCAGAATTTTCCTGTCGTTATCCGGAAGTACAATATAATCTCTGGAACGGCAGCAGTGATGATGTCATCAGCAGACTGTCGAAGGGATTGTGTGATCTGGCAGTGATTGCTGCACCCTATGATACAGAGCGCTGGGAGGGAATTCCGGTAGGGTCAGAACCATGGGCGGCATTGATACCTCATGATCATCGCTGGCCAAGGCACCAGGGGATTTTGTGTCGCTGAGTGATCTGGCTGGAGAGCCGTTGATTATCCCATCCAGAAAGTCCAGAGCGAAAGAGATACGTGGATGGTTTGAAAAGATTGAAGAAGAACCAAAGATACTCTGTGAGATCAGCAACTATATGAATGCCTTTGCACTGGTGAAGGCAAAAGTCGGGATTGCGATTTTCCCGGCGACGATGGACTTTGGCATGACTCATACACAGGTAGTGACGAAAACGATTGTGAATCCGGGCCATCAGGCAGATTATGTACTGGTCTGGGACAAGAACCGGTCTCTGGAAGGGCTGGCAGAGAAGTTCCTTGGCTGTGTGCAGGAGCTTCAGGAAAAAGAATAGCATGGGGAAGAGTAAAAAAGGAGAAAAGAATGATTAAATTAGTAGCATCGGATGTGGATGGCACTTTGCTGCCGGAGGGCAGCTCAGATATGAATCCGGAATTATATGATGTGATCCGGAGACTGAAGGAGAAAGGAATTGTATTTGCAGCAGCCAGTGGACGCCAGATGAACAGCGTGCGGAGGGTATTTCGGCCGGTGCTGGATGATGTGTACTTTATTTCCAATAATGGAGGGTATGTAAAATATCGGCAGGATGTACTGGCCTGCCGTGCATTTGCACCGGAAATGGCAGAGGAGATCATTACTTATATCAGAACAATGAAAGATACTTTTTCTCTCGTCACTGCACCGGATGGAGATTATACAGACAGTAAAGATCCGGAGATACTTCGCTGGCTGAGAGAAGGATATCGGCTTTCTATAGAAGAAGTGGAAGATATTCTGGAAAAGAAAGACAGACTGGTGAAGATCTCTGCTTTTGTCAAAAATCAGGATGCAGCGCAGGCGGCGCAGCCGGCAATCGAAAAGTTCGCCGGCCGGGCACTGGTGACTGCAGCCGGAGAGCACTGGATTGATTTCACGGCATTGGGATCCGAGAAAGGAAATGCCTTAAAGGAATTGCAGGAACGTCTGGGCGTGACAGCAGAGGAGACCATGGCATTTGGAGATAATAACAATGATATCAGTATGCTGAAGTGTGCCGGAGAGAGCTATGCAGTGGCAGAGGCCAGAGAAGAGGTAAAAGAGGTCAGTAAGTATGTGCTGCCGGCGGAAGCGGACAGTGTATTGCATGTGTTGAAGACACTGTTATAGGGAGTGAGAAGATGAGATATACTGTTCCGGATTATTATAAGAAGTTTCAGTGTCTGGCAGACAAATGCCCTGCGACCTGCTGTGCAGGATGGCAGATTGTGATTGATCAGAAGTCACTGAAGAGATATCGAAAAGCAAAGGGCAGTTTTGGCAACCGTATCCGTAATTCGGTGAACTGGAAAGAAGAGACTTTTTTACAGTATGGAGATCGCAGATGCGCTTTTCTCAATGATGAGAATCTCTGTGACATGCATATCGAGGCGGGACCGGAGATGATGTGTTCCACATGCCGGAAGTATCCGAGACATATCGAAGAGTTCGAAAATGAACGGGAGATTACCCTGTCCTTGTCTTGTCCGGCGGTGGCGGAGATGATTCTTGGGAAAAAAGAACCAGTGACCATGCGTACGGCGGAAGACGACAGAGAAGAGGAAGAAGAGGAGTTTGACTTTTTCCTGTATTCTGCTTTGCAGGATACCAGAGGGGTGATGATCGGGATGCTGCAGGATCGGACGATTCCGGTGCATCTGCGGATGGCAGAAGTACTGGCACTGGGGAATGATGTACAGAATCGGATCCGGGCAGAAAAGATCTTTGAGATCGAGACGGTATTGGAACGTTATCGGGGGGCAAAGGCGCAGAAGCGGCTGCAGCAGAAGATATTGTCTACCTCTGAACCAGGAGAAGCAGATGCATTACTGTGTGTGCCGGAGCGTTTTGAAGTACTGGATCCAGCCTGGAAAAAGATCTGCAGATCTGGAAGCGCTGTGCAGAAACAAAGCATTCAGGTGTTATTCCAGAGCATGAAATCGAGCAGATGGTGGTATATTATCTGTATACGTATTTTTGCGGAGCAGTCTATGACACAGATGCGCAGGCCAAGGTGAAGATGGCGATTGTCAGTACCCTCATCTGGGAAGAACTGGTCCGGGCAGCAGGAGCACAGAAGGGCGAAGCACTTTCTTTTGACGAACGTGTCACACTGGCCTGTCGTTATTCCAGAGAACTAGAGCATTCTGATCCGAATCTGAACTGCATGGAAGAACAGATGAATCATTTCCCGGCAGCAGGATTTCATGAGCTGATGGGAATGCTTGCTGCAAGGGCGAAAGTTGACAGAAGCAGGTGATTTGCTTATAATATCAGATTAGTGGGAAGCAACTCGCCTGACATCGTCAGTCGGGTTGGGTTTGAATAGAAAGAAGGAATGAATATGACAAAAGTAGATATTATCTCAGGATTTTTGGGCGCAGGAAAGACAACACTGATCAAGAAGCTGCTGAAGGAAGTATATGCGAATCAGCAGGTTGTGCTGATCGAGAATGAATTTGGTGAGATCGGTATTGATGGCGGTTTTCTGAAGGAAGCCGGTATCAATATTACAGAGATGAATTCAGGATGTATCTGCTGCTCTCTGGTAGGTGACTTTGGTAAGGCACTGAAAGAGGTAACAGAAAAATATCATCCGGATCGTATTATCATCGAGCCATCCGGAGTAGGCAAATTGTCTGATGTAAGAAAAGCAGTGGAAGATGCAGCAGAAGCTGCACAGCTGGAAGTGAACAGTCTGATCACAGTAGCCAATGCTGCAAAGATCAAGATGTATATGAGAACCTTTGGTGAGTTCTATAACAATCAGGTGGAAAATGCCGGAGCGATTATTTTAAGCAGAACGCAGAGCATGACAGAGGAAAAGCAGATGGAAGCTGCAGCACTGGTACGTGAGAAGAACCCGAATGCGGTGATTATCACAACACCATGGGATGAACTGACCGGTCAGCAGATCCTGGATGCAATTGAGGGAACTCATTCCCTGGCTAAAGAACTGATGGAAGAACATGAACATGAGCATCATCATCATGATGGCGAATGTGGATGCGGCCATGACCATGATCATGAAGAACATGAACACCATCATGAACATCATCACGATGGTGAATGTGGATGCGGTCACGACCATGATCATGAAGAACATGAACACCATCATGAACATCATCACGATGGCGAATGTGGATGCGGTCATGACCACGATCATGAAGAACACGAACATCATCATGACCACGAACATGAACATCATTATGATGAAAATGGTGTCTGCAGCTGTGGACATCACCATGACCATGATCATCACCATCATCATGCAGATGAAGTATTTACTTCCTGGGGCAAAGAGACTCCGCGCAAATATAGCAGGGATGAGCTGGAACATATTCTGAAGACTCTGAATGAAGCAGAGGATCTGGGTATGGTGCTGCGTGCCAAAGGTATGCTTCCTTGCACAGATGGTACCTGGATGCATTTTGACCTGGTACCGGGTGAATATGAGATCCGTACCGGAGCAGCAGATTACACAGGCAGACTGTGTGTGATCGGTTCCAAATTAAAAGAAGAGAAGCTGGAAGAGCTGTTTCTTCTGAAATAAATATAGATGAGAAATGCAATGCCGGGAAGATATTCCCGGTATTGCTGAATATATGAGATAGAAAGTAGAGAAAATCATGCAAAAAATTCCAGTATATATGATTACAGGATTCCTGGAGAGCGGAAAGACCAGTTTCCTTCAGGATATCGTGACAGATGAAGACTTTACAGAAGGACAGAGATGTCTCCTGATCGTCTGCGAAGAGGGCGAAGTAGAGTATAACAACGAAGATCTCTGCGGTAACAACATTACTATGATTACCGTGGATGAGGAAGAAAAGATGAATACAGATTTCCTGAAATACTGTATTCGTCAGTACACACCGAAGAAGATCTTTATCGAGATGAATGGTATGTGGGATTATAAATGGGTATTTGAGTGGGGGCAGATGGATCGTCTGGTACTGGCACAGGTTATTACCCTGGTGG
Source organism: Lachnospiraceae bacterium OF09-6 (assembly GCA_003435055.1). GTDB lineage: Bacteria > Bacillota > Clostridia > Lachnospirales > Lachnospiraceae > Marvinbryantia > Marvinbryantia aceti. Next base: position 65,085 of record QUMM01000008.1, on the reverse strand, counting down.
ATGGAATCACGTTCCCTGTTTATCTGAATAACATGAGAAGCCTGTTCAGCAATATGTTCCAGTATACCGAGATGGTGATTTTCAATCGCTGTGATGAGAGCATGGATCTGCATTCTTATCGCAGAACTGTGCGCAGCCTGAATCCGAGAGCCATGGTATACTTTGAAGGAGAAGACGGAGAACCGATCGACCCGGGCGCTGAAGTGCCGCCATTTGACTTCAATGCTGATGTGATCAATATCGAAGATATGGACTATGGTCTGTGGTTCCTGGACGCTTCTGACAATCCGGAGCGTTATGAGGGAAAGACTGTTCGATTTCTTGCAAAAGTCATGAAGTCCAGAAGAATGCCAGAAGGTATGATGGTTCCGGGACGAAATGCCATGACCTGCTGTGCAGATGATATCCGGTTTATCGGCTATCTGTGCAAGGCAGATTTTATCAGTGAACTGAAGACACGCCAGTGGATCTATCTGACGGCGAAGATTCATTATGAATATCAGAAAGATTACGGAGAAGAAGGCCCGGTGCTGTACGGTATCAGCTATGAGCCGGCAGAAGCACCAGAAGATGATCTGGTATATTTCAATTGAAAATATGAGAATCGTCATTGTCATGTATTTGGCAGTGGCGATTTTTTATTTTGTGATAATAGCATATGACATAGTAGCTAATGCTATTTTGCTTAATTTAAAGTTAATTTATTAACTTAAAAATTAATATAATTGGTAAAAAAATATAAAAAACACACAAGAGATTGGACATAATATACAAAAATAGCAGAGGAATATTGATATAATATATTGAATATGCTATACATAAAACACAGGATGATTAACCGGTGAGTCAAATAGAGGATGCAAAAAGAACATGATTAAGTTTGATTAATTAAAAGGAGGAAAAATGTAATATGAGGAAAAAATGGTTAGTGTTATTGACGGTGTCCATTACAGTAGCGTCTACTTGTTTACCAGTAATGGCAGAAAATACAAATGATGGAAAAACATATAAAGTGGCAAATCTTGTAAAACAGCTTGGAACAGCGTGGTATCAGAGACAGCAGATGGGGTTGGATCAGATCAATGATGAATATGATAATATTGATTGTTTTATGGTTGGACCTGAGACTGCTGATGCATCAGAACAGGTAAAGATTATGGAGGATCTGATTGCGCAAGGAGTGGATGCTATTACGGTTGTTCCGGTGTCAGTAGAGACATTAGAGCCGGTTTGTCAGAAGGCACGTGAAGCAGGAATTATTGTTATTTCGCATGAAGCAGCAGGAATGAAGAATGTGGATTACGATGTAGAAGCATTTGATAATGCATCATATGGGGCTCATATGATGGATATTTTAGCAAAGGCAATGAATGAAGAAGGAGAATATGCAACAACAGTAGGATTCTTAACATCAAAGTCTCACTGTGAATGGATGGAAGCAGCAGTAGAACATCAGAAAGAAGCATATCCGAATATGGAATTAGTTGTAGATAAAATTGAAGAAAATGATGATGCACAAACTGGACATGACAAGTTTCAGGAATTAATAAAGACCTATCCAGAACTGGGAGGAATTCTTGTTTCATCGATGTCTGGAACACAGGGAGTAGGACTAGCAATTGATGAAATGGGATTGAATGGAGAGGTTGCAGCAGTTGGAACTTGTATTGTGTCTGTATCAGGAGACTATCTGGAAAGTGGAGCTTTAACAGCAACTACATTCTGGGATCCTGCAGGAGCAGGATATGCTTTGAACAAGGTGGCTCTCATGGCATTAGAAGGAGAAAAACTGGAAGAGGGTATTGACCTTGGATATTCTGGATATGAGGCAATTACAATGCAGGATAATGTAATATATGGAACAGATGTGGAAGAGGCTACAGCAGATACTGTTGATGAATATCCATTTTAAATGTGTTAGCAAAAGCCCTTTTATCAGGGCCTTTGCTAATCAGCAGGGGGAAGTAAAATGCCAGAATGTTTACTTGAGTTAAAAAATATTTATAAATCATTTGGTGGTGTGAAAGCACTTGAAAATATATCCTTGAAAATAAATTCTGGAGAGGTTCTTTGTTTGGCAGGAGAAAATGGATGCGGGAAATCTACGCTTATAAAAATCATATCAGGATTTTATAAACCTGATAGCGGAAGCATCATAATGGTAGATAAAGAATTCAAAAAAATGGAATTACGGGATGCAATAAAAGGTGGCATTCAGGTGGTATATCAGGACTTTTCGATTTTCCCGAATCTGACAGTTTATGAAAATATTGCAATGAACACTTTGATATCAAAGCAGAAGAAAATCGTGAAAAAAAAGGAAATGCACAAACTGGCAGAAATGGCATTGGAAAAAATTGGTGCAAGAATACCACTGGACAGTTTGATTGAAACATTGTCTGTCGCAGATAAGCAGCTTGTTGCTATTTCAAGAGCAATTTTATGTGATGCTAAAATAATGATTTTTGATGAACCTACATCAGCACTCACGAATAAAGAAGTAAAAGAGTTATTTCATGTGATACAAAATTTAAAAACAAGTGGAATGTCAATCATGTTTGTAAGTCATAAGCTGGATGAAATGTTCGATATTTGTGACAGGGTTTATGTTTTGAGTAATGGAAAAAACGTAATAGATGGAGAAATGTGCCAGTTTAATAAAAAGAAGCTTGTTTATTATATGACTGGAAAAGAATATAGTGATGAAAATATTGCAAAAGAAGTTACTGCGACAGAACCGATTTTGGAAGTGAGAAATCTGGGATTACAAAATTATTTCCATAATATAAATTTTAAAATATACACGGGAGAAGTATTGGGAATAACCGGTTTGTTGGGATCTGGGAGAACTGAATTAGCCAAGGCAATTTATGGATTAATGCCAGCAGACTCCGGAAGTATTTATATTAATGGAAAAGAAGTGAAAATAGACAGTGCAATGAAAGGGCTTGAATATCATATTGCATATGTACCAGAAGACAGATTGACAGAAGCTTTGTTTATGGATCAGTCAATTACCAGAAATATTATAATTCAGACAATGAAGAAGGTCAGTAGAACTGGACTGTATAATTCAAAAAAGGCGTTAGAAGAAGCAAAAAATTGGATTCAGCAATTAAACATAAAAACAGCTAATCCTAAAAATAAAGTATCTACGCTGTCAGGTGGAAATCAGCAAAAGGTAGTACTGGCAAAAGCGCTGATGACAGATCCACAAATCATTATTTTAAATTGTCCAACAGTTGGGGTGGATATTGGCTCTAAGATGGATATCAGTATACTAATACAGGAAATAGCAGAAAAAGGAGTAGCTGTAATATTAATATCCGATGACTCGAATGAGATACTAACAAATTGCAAAAGATTCTTACTGATAAAAAATGGTGAAATCGAAAATGAATATCTCAGTAAGGATTATACAGAAAGCACACTTTATTCAAAACTGATTAGATAGGGGGCGGAGTATGAAAAAGGCAAAAAATGAAACAGTATTGCTGATAGTCATGATCATTGTTATGGCAATTATCAGTGCGATTAATCCGCAATTCTTTACTCCGTATAATATGATTGATTTGCTGAGAAGTTGTGTAACAGACGGGATCTTTGCAATTGGAGTTATGATCGTATTGATATCTGGAGGAATAGATATATCATTCCCTGCAATTGGAGCATTTTCAATGTATTCAGTAACTATTATTTTTAACTACATAGAGTATGAGGGAAGTATCGTATTACCTATGCTGACAGCTATATTAATAGGTATCGGTCTTGGCTTGATGAACGCAATATTTGTACATGTTTTTAAAATACCAACTTTTATAGCAACGCTGGGAACATCCAATATTATCAGCGGAATACTGTTAACTTTTATAGGATCCAACGCGATCATGAAGCTGCCTAAAGGGTTCACTAAGTTCGCAAAAGCAAGTATTATTACGGTAAATGCACAAATAGGAAAATCATCGCTTCCTGCTGCGATTATCTTATTACTTGTCATAGCATTTCTTGCGTACTTTATTTTGAACCATACGCTGCTTGGGAGAGGTGTATATGCTTTGGGAGGAAACATTACCGCAGCTGAAAGAGTGGGATTTCATGTAGGTGTTGTGCAGACATTTATTTATTGCTTCGCTGGTGGTGTAGCAGGTGTTGCAGGATTGGCACATACATGTCTAGTCAGAACGGCAAATCCATTTGATATTTTAGGAACTGAATTATCAATTATTGCAGCAGTTGTACTTGGCGGTACAAGCATTACCGGAGGAAAAGGGACGGTAAAAGGTACTCTTCTGGGAGTGTTTATGATTACAATTATATCAAATTCCTTAATTATGGTGCGGATTTCAACTTATTGGCAAAGGGCAGTATTAGGATTGTTGATCATTATTAGTGTCAGTATTGCAGCATATCAGAATAGCAATAGAAAAATAAAACTTTTATGGAAGAAAGCAGGTGATAACCAATGATTGGATCTATAAAAAAATTAGAATCATCGGAAAAAGCCATGCTCAGATTATGTTTCATCATTGTTATAGTTGCAGTATTTATGGGTGTTCGATTGCCGGGAATATTTTTTTCAGTAACAAATTTTAAATCTATGTTATTTCAGATACCAGAATTCGGTCTGTTTGCACTTGCAATGGCCATGTCAATGCTTACAGGTGGAAGTGATTTGTCAATCGTAGGAACTGCTAATTTAACGGCGATTATTTTGGGGAGTATGTTACATCGCTTTTATATACCACAAATGACTGGAACAAAAGAATTACTTTTAGTATTATGTGCCTTTGTTTTAGGAATTGTGATAGGAGGCGTTGCAGGTCTCATAAATGGACTGCTGATATCATTTATAAATGTACCACCAATATTAGCCACGTTAGGAACAATGTCTTTTTATGGTGGAATCGGTATAGTGATCACGAAAGGAAGTGCATTGTATGATTTCCCTGAAACAATACGAAAAATAGGAAATGGATATTTACTCCATATTATACCTGTACCGGCAATTATATTTGTAATAGTAGTTTTGGTAATGGCATTTATCATTCAAAAAGCAAACTTTGGATTAAAGCTTTATATGCTTGGTACAAACCGAAAGGCATATGAATTTTCAGGCCTGGATAGTGCTAGAATGCTGATCGGATCTTATTGTATAAGTGGAATCTTGGCAGCAATAGCTGGATTTATTATTCTTGCAAGAACCAATACCGCAAATGCTGATTATGGAAGTACTTATATCATGCAAAGCATTTTAGTATGCGTACTGGGAGGAATAAATCCTAAAGGTGGAGAAGGAAAAGTAACTGGTATTTTACTTGCAACGCTAACCATTCAGATGCTTTCAAGTGGATTGAATATGATGAATGTAAATAGTTATTTTAAACAGTTTGTATATGGAAGCTTATTAATTTTGATGATTATCGTAAATACTTGGTCGGAGATAAAAAAAGGAAAATAAAGATATGGAGGGATAATATTATGAGTAATAAAGCAAAAGCTATTTTTGGAAATCATCCATTCACAGAGTCTGAGAAAAAAGAACCCATATATATGGATAATACCAATATAGGACAATTTATCTATCCGGATTTTGGACTGGACTACAGTGATCTGAATTATATGTATTTGAGTACGGATAAAATAACAGTATGCAGTATGGAAATTGGACCTGGAGGTTTTTTCAATCCACCGGATTATCATCCTGGAGATGAAGCTTACTTTGTTCTGGATGGAACCATTACACAATTTAATCCGGAAACCGGAGGATGTATAGAGGTAAAAGAAGGAGAAGCCTTATTAATACCGAAAGGAACATTACATTCAGCCTATAATTTTACGGATAAGATAGTGAAAGTGTTGGCTGTAATTGCCCCGAAAATTGTAGAATCACAGGAATTTCCTACGGATGTAAACGGACCAAAGAAAATATATGGATATAACCCGAAGGATTTTAAAGAAAAATCCGAAGAGTTTATTGCTCCGTACAGGTATGGTACGGTTGACCAGTTAGGAGAATGGCCGGAAAGGGGAGAATTATTAAGAGAAAAGAAATTAATCTATCATATTACGGAAGAAAGAAAACTTAAAGTTATTAACGGAGATACAAGACCTGTTTTAATGAAGTTTTCTGTTAGCAATGATTATATGAGTGTTGGTGAATATATTGTACCTGCCGGAGGAGTAGTGACACGACATTCAGATGTTATTCAGCATGATAAAGAGGCATTTTTACTTGGAATGGAAGGGCCGTTGGCGGTATATATGATAGAATCTAGAGAAACATATATGCTTCAGCACTATGAGGGATTGTATATTCCGCCGAAAACACCATACATGTTGTTGAATTATAGTGCGATAACCGCAAGAGCTGTTTTTGCCATAGCAGAATATCAAGAATAAAAGAGAGAAAAAATATGACAAATAAAGAAATAGCAGAAATATTAAATATTACACCAGCAGCGGTTTCTATGGCATTACATAATAAAGGTGGTGTGAGTTCTGCTAAAAAGAAGCAAATTTTACAGTTAAAATATAAAAGTGATGATGTAAAAGTAAAGACAGAGAAAAAAGGTACATTACTATTTGCCATTCATAAAAGAAACGGTAATGTAATATCTGAGACACATTTTTTCATTACAATTATGGCTACAATTCAGGAGTTCGCTGAGGAAAAAGGGTATTACGTAGATATTATTCATTATGATCAGAAGATGGATTTTAATGAATTTATATCAAGAATTGATATGGATACCATAAGTGGAATTTTAATATTGGCAACAGAAATGACATCTGCGGATGTTACTTTATATAAAAAATTCAATAAACCACTTGTTATTATTGATAATTGGTTTCCGGGAGAACAATATAATTGTGTGCTTATGGATAACGAGGATGGAATGCGGCAGGCAGTTCGCTATGCATACGAAATGGGACATAGAAGGATAGGATTTGTAAGAAGTAAAACGCCATTGAATAACTTTACAGAACGTTTTAATGGTTATTTGCGCGGAATGCGGGAAGTGGGACTTCCGGTATATAAAAAGAATATATTCTATACAAAGTGTACATCAGATGGTGCGTATGAGGATATGACAGAGATAATAAAAAATACGAAAGAGCTGCCTACCTGTTTACTTGTTTCAAATGATATTATGGCAATGGGAATTATGAATGCTTTAAAATATGCGCATTATAATGTGCCTAAGGATGTATCTATTATCAGTTTTGATAATATGCCGGTTGCAAAATATTTTAATCCTGCAATTACATCAGTGAATATTCATGATGAAAAAATAGGAATTATAGCTGTAAGAAGAATGCTTGAGATATTGGAGGATGATGAAAAAGATTATTTTGTGCATAATCTTGTGGGAGTTACGTTAGAGATTAGAGAAAGTGTATATGATCTTTCGTTACAGAATAATATGAAATGAATCAAGATGAGAAATTATCTTACTTTTTTCAGGAAGCGCTTCGGCGCTTCTTTTTTTGAATATGAAAAAAACGACAGATTTTTACAAAAATTTACCCAAAATTCACTAAAAAATCTATTTCTTTTTGTGAGAATTGTGGTACAATTACTATATCCATGATATTTAGGGGGATTATGAAAAATGGCAAAAGAAATTATTGCAATGCTTCTTGCCGGTGGACAGGGTTCCAGACTATATGCGCTGACCCAGAACCTGGCAAAACCTGCAGTTCCTTTTGGTGGCAAGTATCGAATTATCGACTTTCCACTTTCAAACTGCATTAATTCCGGAATCGATACGGTCGGCGTACTGACCCAGTATCAGCCGCTTGTTCTGAACGAATATATTGGAAATGGACAGCCATGGGATCTTGACCGCGTACACGGTGGTGTCCATGTGCTTCCACCATATCAGCAGGCAGCAGGATCTGACTGGTACAAGGGTACTGCGAATGCGATTTACCAGAATATTTCCTTTATTGAACGTTATGATCCAAAGTATGTTATTATTCTGTCCGGCGACCAGATCTGCAAACAGGATTACAGTGATTTCCTTCGTTTTCACAAGGAAAAAGGTGCTGAATTCTCTGTTGCTGTTATGGAAGTGCCCTGGATGAAGCATCCCGTTTTGGCCTGATGGTTGCGGATGAGAACGATAAGATTACCGAATTCCAGGAGAAGCCTGAGCATCCGAAGTCCAATCTGGCTTCTATGGGTATCTACATATTCAACTGGGATGTCCTGAAGAAGTATCTGGAAGAGGATGAAGCAGATCCTCAGTCTGAGAATGACTTTGGTAACAACATCATCCCGAATCTTCTTCGTGATGGCCGCCAGATGTATGCATATCATTTCAGTGGTTACTGGAAGGATGTGGGAACGATCTCTTCACTCTGGGAAGCAAACATGGAAGTGCTGGATCCGGAACACAGTGGTATCAACCTGTTTGATGATGACTGGAAGATCTACAGCCGTAACAGTGGTATGACCGGGCATAAGATCGCAGCCGGTGCCATCGTAGAGAATTCCATGATTACAGATGGATGCCGTATTCAGGGTACCGTAAAGCACTCTGTATTATATTCTGGCGTAAAAGTAGAGGACGGTGCCGTTGTGGAAGACGCCGTTGTAATGGGCGGATGCGTGATTAAGTCTGGCGCAGTAGTCCGTCATTGTATCATTGCAGAAAAGGCAGTGATCGGTGAGAATGCAGTCGTAGGCGCAGCACCGGAAGGTGCAGAAAAAGGCGTGGCTACGATCGGTCCTGGTGTTTATATTGGTGACGGTGCCAAGGTAGGACCGAATGCAATGGTAAGAGAAAATGTAGAAGGTGGTGAAGAAGTATGTTAACATCCAGCGAAAATGCACTTGGTATTATTTTCCCTAACAGTTATGATGCTCTGGTTCCGGAATTATCCAATATTCGTCTGATGGCTTCCATCCCTTTTGCAAGCCGTTATCGTATGATTGACTTTATTCTTTCCAGTATGGTCAACTGTGGAATCAGCAATGTAACTGTATTAGTTCGCAATAATTATTTTTCCCTGATGGATCATCTCGGATCCGGACGTGAGTGGGATCTGACCAGAAAGAATGGCGGTCTTCATATCATTCCTCCATTTGCTGAGAAGCAGAACAAGCTGTTTAACGGTCATGTGGAAGCACTGGCTAACGTGCTGGAATTCCTGAGACATCAGAATGAAAAATATGTATTCCTGTCAGACGCCAATATCGCAGTGAACTTCGACTTCAATGCCATGCTGCAGGCGCACATTGACAACAATGCAGATGTGACAGCAGCTTATATTGCGGAAGAACTTCCGGCAAGTGCATTAAAACACACCGCCAATGACAGAGGCTTATATTATACCTTTGCTCTGACTGGAACCAGAATCAGCAAGATCTACATCAACCCACGCGATACAGGGGTACAGAACTTCTCCATGAATATTTACTGTATCGAACGCAAGAAACTGATCGATCTGATCAACGCCGCATTTGTACGTGGACAGGTTTACTTTGAACGTGATGTGCTTGCTCCGAATCTGGATTCTCTGAATGTGCAGGGCTTCAAGTACGAAGGTTATGCAGCACGTATCAGCGATATGAAGAGCTACTTCGAAGAGAATATGAAGCTTCTGGATGATGAGAATCTGGATGCATTGTTCTCAGGTAATCCGATCTACACCAAGATTCGTGATGATAACCCAACCAGATACATCCCGGGATCCAGGGTATCCAATGTTATGGTAGCTGATGGCTGTGTCATCGAAGGACAGGTAGAGAACAGCGTTTTGTTCCGAGGCGTTAAGATAGAAAAGGGAGCCATTGTCCGGAACTGTATTCTGATGCAGGATACCGTGATTAAAGAGGGTGCGATCGTAGATTACACGATTACCGACAAGCAGGTAGTCATCAGTGCCGGAAAAGAAATGAAAGGTGCTGACACCTTCCCATTGTATATCGCAAAGGGACATCAGGTATAAAATATATGATATGAAATGCAGAAGGGGCCGAATGGCCCCTTTTAATCTGTCATCCAGATTGCCGCTTCAGATTATATCCAGAACTATTATAGAATATTTAGCTTAAACCAGAGAATTGGGCTTAAAAATAAGAATTTACAAAAAGCAAGATGTTTCTTTAAATCATGAAAAAAGTTTCAGACGAAATAGATGACGAAATACCCCGACTGCTATAATGAATCCAGATAAAGAGATAAGGAACTCGAAAGAGTCAATATAGTATAGAGCATTCGGAGGTAACAACAATGAGAAACAGTATGATGAAAAGAGCAGCAGCACTTCTTCTGGCAGCAACAATGACAGTTCCAGCTTATGCAGTATACGCTGAAGATAATACACAGATCGAAGCAGAAGCAGCTGAAGCAGAAGCAAAAGCCGAAGCAGAGAGACAGGCAGCAGAAGCAGCAGCACAGGCCGAAGCAGAGAGACAGGCAGCAGAAGCAGCAGCACAGGCTGAAGCAGAAAGACAGGCAGCAGAAGCAGCAGCTCAGACAGAGGCAGCAACGGAAGCACAGACAGAAGCGCAGACAGAAGCAGCCGAGACAGAGGCTCAGACAGAAGCGACAGAGGCAGAAGAATATCAGACCTCTTTCAAATTTGAAAATGATGAAGTAGTGATCGTAGTTAAGACTTCTGAAGAAGCAAAGCTTGGCAAAGATACAAAGCTGACAGCTAAGAAACTGGAAGAAGGAAGCGAAAAATACGAAGCAGCAAAAGCAGCTACCATCAACAGCCTGGGAAGTTCTGAAGAAGAACTTTACAGCTTCTATGAAATCGGTTTTGAGAAAGATGGCAAAGAACTGGATGTTCAGGACAGCCACATGACAGTAAATGTTACCTTTAAGAATGAAGCATCAGCAGTTCAGGTTAAGGACGGAGCAGCAAAGAGACTGTAAGAGTTAAGAAAGAGGATCAAGGGTCAATGTGAAATCACATTGGCTCTTTTTTTGCCTAAAAAAACTAATGTTTCAACATTATTTTTTATGTAAAATTATGAAAAAAGTTACGAAAACCGTTACACGAAAGAGATCGTGAAAGAGGGCGCTTGCTATAATAAAGTCATAAAACAAAAGAAACATTCTCGTAGGAGATCGATAAAAATAAATAGTCCGGAGGTATGAAGAATGAAAAACAATATGATGAAAAAAGCAGTAGCGATTCTTTTAGCAGCAACCCTCACAGTTCCGAACTACGCAGTATTAGCTGAAGATAATACACAGATTGAAGCAGAAGCCGAAGCAGCCAGAGCGGCAGAAGAAGCGGCGAGAGCAGAAGCTGAGAGGCAGGCAGCGGAGGCTGCGGCGAGAGCAGAAGCCGAGAGACTTGCAGCAGAAGAAGCAGCGAGAGCGGAAGCTGAGAGACTTGCAGCAGAAGAAGCAGCAAAGGCAGAGCTGAGAGACTTGCAGCAGAAGAAGCAGCAAAGGCAGAAGCCGAGAGACTTGCAGCAGAAAACACACAGAGTGAAGCAACAGAAGCGACCACAGAAGCAGTGACAGAGGCACCGACCGAGGCTCCGACAGAAGCTGCAACTGAGACAGAGAAAGAAGAAAAAGAGACTGAGAAAGAATATAAGACATCTTTTACATTTGAAAATGAAGAAGTAGTCATTAAAGTAAAAGTTTCTAAGGAAGCAAAGCTTTCCGAGGGTACAGACCTGACAGCGAAAAAGCTGGAAGTGGGAAGCGAAAAATACGAAGCAGCAAAAGCAGCTACCATCAACAGTCTGGGATCTGATGAAGAAGGAACTTACAGCTTCTACGAAATCCGATTTGAAAAAGATGGCGCAGAGCTGGATGTAAAAGACGAACACATGGATATCGATGTTACTTTCAAAGATGCATCATCAGCAGTTCAGGTAAAAGACGGAGAGGCGAAAAGGATTTAGGAAATTTTGAAAACTGGAAAAAGAAATCAGCGGAAGTTGATTTCTTTTTTTCTGACATGAGTGAAAGGAAATGAAACATCATGTCTTATATATAGTAGGGAACGACTAAAAAGTAGAAAATGACAGAGTTTATGTCATTTTTGGCTGTTCAAAACAAATTAAAAATATATTATAATAAATAAAACAAATAATATTCCAAACAACAAGTAAGATGGTAAATCTACAACTTGAGAAAATATCATGAAGAATAGAATTCATAGAAAGGAAGGAAAGCGAAGATGAGAAGAAAGGAAAGAGCAAAACGATTTCTGGCTTTATTACTGGCGTTCACGATGATCTTTACAAGTTCATCTATGAATGTTCTGGCAGCTACCATCGTCGGTGGTTACAAGAACGGTAATAAGCAGACCGAGGCTGGTGACGATACCCAGGCAGAGACCCAGGCACCAGGAACTCAGGCAGCGGAAACGAATGAAGATGGATCGGAGGTGCGACAAAATACGGTCACGTTCGCAACAGATGGTCACGCACATATCTTGATCAATGGAGCAACAGTAGATTCTACCGCCAATGCAAAAGACGGTAAGATCGTATTTGATGTAGTAGTCGAAAATGGTTACGCAGTAGAAAGCGTACTGGTAGACAAGAGCATCCCGGCACGAACACAGGAAGATGGTTCCTATATTATAGAAGGAATCCTGACAGATGAGACAACTGTAGATGTGACAACTGTGGCAGTGGAGACAGAAAGCGAATCTGAGACAGAGAGCGAAACAGAAGTGGACAGACCGGCATTCGATTTCTCTGGAACAGAAGATGGTGTCACAGCGACCATCAAAGCAGACGAAGGCGTATTCCCAGCAGGTACAAAAGTAGACCTGAAAGCTCTGACAGATGCTGACAGAGAAATGATCGCAGCAGCAGCAGGAGCCAATCCAGAAGATGTCATCGGACTGGATATCACATTTACATATGAAGGAAAAGAAATCCAGCCAGAAGGAAACGTATCCGTATCCTTCGCAGCAGCAGAAATCGCAACTGCAGAAGTAGATACTGTTTACCATATCGATAATGGTGCGGTAGAAGAAGTGACTGCAAGCCAGGAAGGTGAAAGCCTGGGTTTTACTTCAGATAGTTTTTCACCGTTTGGTGTGGTAATGCAGAGTGGAGAGAATATAGCAGTTTTGGCAGCGGATCAGGAACTTTTTGTTGGCGAAACAACAACTTTGAGTGGAAGTGGATATTATGGATCCAATCATGTGTGGACATCGAGTAATTCAGCCATTGCAAGGGTGACAGGAAATTCTAGTCAGGGAAAAGTCACGGGTGTATCTGTTGGTACTGCAACAATCACGCACACATATGATAGTTATTGGAATGGAACGCAGACAGATACATGGAATGTAGCTGTAGTTGCAAAAGAATATACGATCACGTTTGATAAAAACGGTGGTAAAGGAAATGTTCCAAACAGCATGAAAGCAACTGCTGGAGATGAAGTTACAATGCCGAGTAGTCAGTTGCGCCGAAATGGATATGTATTTTCTGGATGGAGCTTAATTGATAATGCCAATGCTAATGGAAAATATAAGCCAGGAAATAATGGAACGGTATATGCACCTGGTTCTAATTTTACAATGCCATCAAAAGATGTGAAACTTTATGCTGTGTGGTCCAGCCAGAATGTTGATGCAGAGTTTTATATTCGATTAGATGGTCATATTCCAACGGAACCACAGGGACATGATGCAAGCCAGTATACAGGGGCTATTAAGATTTCTAAAGCAATCAAAGTGGCAACATTTTTTACAGATAGTACAAATGGCGTAGAGTCACATCTTAATAGTGTACCGGATAATTCACAGATTAAAAAGGTAATGAATGCGAGTAACCTGTCGTATAATGCAGATACTCAATATATATTATGGTATGTTATAAAATCTGAATCAACTTGGCATGTGGATGGTGTGTTATTGGATAAAGCAAAAGTAAATCTTGTATATGATCCAAATGCACCAGAGGGAACATGGAACAATATGCCAGATGGAGCACAGTATGTGAAAGGGTCGCAGGTTACTGTAAGTAACAAGATTCCTACAAGAACAGGATATACATTTACTGGATGGAATACGAAGAAAGATGGAAGTGGAACTTCATATACTGGAAACAGTAAATTTACAATTAACGAAAACACAACATTGTATGCACAGTGGAGTGCGGGTACAGTAAGTTATATTGTAAATCATTATCGATTGGATACTGATGGTAATATAGCAGGTACAGAGACAGAAAATAAGACAGGACGAACAGGACAGACTGTAAATGCAACACCAAAATCATATCCAGGTTATACTTATCAGGCAACATATGATAACAATGGAAAGAAAACAGTTGCAAGCGGAACAGTAGTTGCTGATGGAAGTCTTGTGTTGAATTTGTATTATACTTTGGATCCGACACAGACCGTGGTTGTAACCTATGTATCAGAGGATGTAAACAAGGGAACGGTAAACCATGACAAGGATACGATCCAGATCGTGACAGGAAATACGGCCAACGGATCCGGAGCAGAAGCCAAGGCAGGCTATAAGTTCACAGGCTGGTACAAGGGAGAAACCCAGGTAACTGGAGAAGCAGTCCTGACAGCGGAAGCTGCAAAAGCGAACCTGAATAAGAATGCAGATGGAACCTATGCGGCAACAACCTATGTGGCACACTTTGAAAAGGATGAGAGCCAGATACAGCCGACATCGTATACTGTGAAGTACACAATTGAAGGCGTGGAACAGCCAGTCGACAGACTGACCGAAACCGGAACAGCATGGATCAATGACACCCCTGCAATGATCGAGATAGCAGAGGGAGGAATCCCGGCACCGGCAGATAAGTATACCGGCTATAAGCTTGACCTGTCCAATCCGGAATATCCGGCGGAAGGAACTAAAGTAGCAAGCGGAACAGAGTACACTGTAAACTATGTGAAGGATGAGAGCCAGACCAAGAAAACCAGCTATATAGTAAAACATGTAGTTGATGGAAAAGAGAAAACAGATGATACCAAAGAGTATACCGGAACAGCATGGGTAAATGATTCAAACCCGACAGACCAAGAAAACCAGCTATATAGTAAAACATGTAGTTGATGGAAAAGAGAAAACAGATGATACCAAAGAGTATACCGGAACAGCATGGGTAAATGATTCAAACCCGAAGATAAAGGTAACGGGAGAGTCAATAAAAGCGAACACTTATACTGGTTATAAGTTTGAAACAATCAGCCCAGCCGTACAGGCAGACCAGATGGTAAATTCTGAAAGTGTCATTACCCTGTATTATGTAAAGAATGATGCTGAGGTAAAAGATACGAAGTATACTGTTCACTACACAATCGAAGGCGTAGAACAGGAGTCTGACAAGATAGAAGTAACCGGAACGGCATGGATCAATGACACCCCTGCAATGATCGAGATAGCAGAGGGAGGAATCCCGGCACCGGCAGATAAGTATACCGGCTATAAGCTTGACCCGTCCAATCCGGAATACCCGACGGAAGGAACTGAAGTAGCAAGCGGAACGGAGTACACTGTAAACTATGTGAAGGATGAGAGCCAGACACAG
This sequence comes from Lachnospiraceae bacterium OF09-6, assembly GCA_003435055.1. Taxonomy (GTDB): domain Bacteria; phylum Bacillota; class Clostridia; order Lachnospirales; family Lachnospiraceae; genus Marvinbryantia; species Marvinbryantia aceti. The sequence continues at coordinate 49,586 of QUMM01000008.1, read as the reverse complement.
CCGACATCGTATACTGTTCACTACACAATTGAAGGCGTGGAACAGCCGGCAGATAAGCTGACCGAAACCGGAACAGCATGGATCAATGACAACCCTGCAATGATCGAGATAGCAGAGGGAGGAATCCTGGCACCGGCAGATAAGTATACCGGCTATAAACTTGATCCGTCCAATCCGGAATACCCGGCAGAAGGAACCAAAGTAGCAAGCGGAACAGAGTACATCGTAAACTATATACTTGATGAGAAACAGACAGTACCTGTAACTTATATCTCGGCAAGTGATACAGCAGGTACGGTGACAAATAATACTGATGATATTCAGATCATCACAGCAGATGGCCTTACTGGATCTACAGCCATAGCAAATGAAGGCTATGCATTTGCTGGTTGGTATAAAGGAACCGAATTAGTATCATCCGCAACGAATTTAGACATAACTACTGCCAAGGCTCACCTGAATAAAGCTGAAGACGGTACTCATGTAGCAACTGAGTTTGTAGCTCATTGGAAAGGTCTTGAAGTTACAAAAGTAGTAGATTCTATTGTTGACAAAGACGGTAACAAACAGGAGCTTGATGAAGCAGTATCTCTGAACGATACAATTACTTATAAAATTACAGTAAAGAATATCGGAACAGTAGATCTGACAGATATTGAAGTATCTGATGAGCTTGCTGATGCACAGCTTGTATCAGGAAGCAGCTGGACTATTCAGTCTCTGGCAGCCGGAACAACAAGTGATCCGATCTATGTAACTTACACAGTAAAGGAAACTGATTTAGGAAAAGCTCTTAAGAATGTGGCAACAGCTACAGTACCAAAGGATCCTGAAGTACCTGTAAAACCAGGTGAGACAACAAATGAGACAGATGATGTAAATCCATCACTGGCTGCTGAGAAAACGATTGTTAGTACACAGGAATCTTATGGTGTTGATGATAAAGTGCTTTTCAACATTACAGTAACAAACAATGGAAATGTAACTTTGACAAATGTAATAGTATCTGAGTTGCTGAGTAGTGCTGAAATTGTTGAAGGTACAGGATATGATCTGACTAATGAAGGAACCGGAAAGATTACAACACTTGCACCGGGAGAAGTTGTAACAGTAAATGCAAGTTATGTAGTTCGTCAGGACGATGTGGACAATGGAAATCTGAAGAACATTGCACTGGTAGAAGGTGAAGGACCAGATGGTAATAATCCAGAGCCTCAGAGACCGGAAAAAGATGTTCCAATGGATGAAAAAGCTCCACAGATGACAGCTGTTAAGAGTGTAACCAATCAGGGTACTGCTGAAAATGGCAAATTTAAGGTTGGTGAAACTGCTGAATTTGAAATTGCAGTAACCAATCAGGGAAATGTAACATTGAAGAATGTTACAGTTACTGAGAACCTTGAAAATGCAATAATTGATGAGGATCCTGCTAATTACACAGTAGCAAATAATGTAGCTACAATTGCAAGTATTCTTCCAGGAAAAACTATTATTGTGAAAGCATATTATGTAGTAGCTCAGGAAGATATAGATAGAGGAACACTGAATAATATTGCAACAGTAACAGCACCTGGAACAGATCCAAAGACGCCGTCTGAACCAGTTCCGATGGAAGATCAGAAACCATCCTACACAGTAGTGAAGACTTTGACTAACCTTGAGGAAGCAACTGGAACCAGAACTGCAGAAGACGGAACTGAGACCAAGGCATTCAAGGCAGGAGAAACAGCGAAGTTTGACATTACTGTAAAGAACACAGGAAATGTAACCCTGACAGACATTAAAGTAACAGATATTCTGCAAGGAGCAACCCTGTTAAAAGGAACTGGATATACTCTTGAAAATGCCACAACAGCAGTGATAACAAAGCTTGCTCCAACAGATGAAGCAGTAGTGATCAAGGCAGAATATGTGGTGACACAGACCGATGTGGAAAGTGGTGGAACAGAAAACCTGGCAACTTCAACAGCTAAGGGACCTGGTGATCCAGAAGAACCGACACCGGTAGATCCAGATCCAGTGAAACCAGCACCGGTACCTACAGAAGATCCTGCACCTGCAGTTGCTATCACGAAGGAAACTACAAGTAAATCAGCAGATGCAGCTGGCTATGCAGAGGATGAAACGATTACTTACGATATTAAGGCCACCAATACCGGTAATGTAACACTGCATGATGTAGTGATTACCGATGAGAAGACTGGTGATACCTGGAATGTGGGAACACTGGCACCGAATGCATCTACAGATGTTTACAAGGCATCTTATAAGGTAACACAGGCTGACATTCTGGTGGGCGAAGTAGAGAATAAAGCAGTAGTAGTTGGTACACCTGCTCGGGCAGAGAAAGAAGCAGAAGTAGATGCACAGGCATTCGAAGAAGTAGTACCTGATAATACAGTAACAGCTTCTGCATCAGTAAAAGATCCTACTGTGAAACCATCCTCCGCTCTTAAGGTTACCAAGACCGTAACTTCCAAGGGCACTACCATCACCATTGATGGCAAGGATGTAAACGGATACCGTGTGGGTGACACGATTGAATTCAATATTCATGTGGAAAACACAGGTAACATCACACTAAACAATATCGTAGTAAATGATGTACCTACTCTGGACGCTGGTTCACCGAAGGGCAGCATCACCATTGCAGCATCTGCAGATGGCAAGTACACTGCAGATGGCAGCACAGCTACGATCGCAACACTGGCACCAAAGGCCTCTGTGGATATCAAGGCTTCCTACCTGGTAATGGCTGGTGACGGAACAGTGAAAGGAAACAAACTGTTCAACACCGCATTTGCAACAGGAACCAGTGAAGATCCGAACAACCCACAGCCTGGTGACAGCAGCAAGACTGATCCGGTGCCGATCGAACCGGAACCAGACGATGGAAACGGAGCAATGGAAGGTTCCATTACCGTAACCAAGATGATCACTACCAGCGATGGCAAGACACCGACATCTGGTGTTAATGCAGCAATCAAGGTAGGTCTGTATGACAATGCATCATTCAGTGGCACACCGATTGCAGTTAATACGATCACAATTTCCAATGCAATATCTGGAAATACCGTATTTAACGAACTGGATAACACAGCCAATACTACGTACTACGTAGCAGAACTGGATGCCAATAACCAGCCGATCGTTGCAGCAAATGCACATCTGGAAGGATATGGCGCACCAGCATATTCCGACAACTGTAAGAACGGTATCAATCCGACTACCGCTACGGACACAGCAGCAACCATCATCAACCCTCTAGAAGGAGGATTAGAGGAGACAGAAGATACAACAGAAAAGACGACTGAAAAGTCATCTACGACATCTGGTTCCTCCACATCCACCAAGTCATCTACCGCAGCAAAGACCGGTGATGACACCAACATGATGATCTACTGGCTGCTTCTGGGAATGGCCGTTCTGGCAGGCTGCACAGCAGTTGTTTACAGAAAAAGAAAAGAGCGTTAATCACTGACGTTCTCTCAAAAAATGAATAAGTGATAAAAGAGACCGCACCGCCATGGGAAACCGTGACGGTGCGGTTTTTCATAGGGTGCGCCGATTTGTTGGGGATGGTGTTTCCCGGCTTTTTTATTGTCCCTTTTGATAAATAATGAATGCGAGAAAGATCACATTTCAGGAATCCTTGATAAAGTAACAGAAGAAGAACGTAATACGCCATTATATTACTGGGCCAGCGTATTCAAGGCTCAGACGTGGAAGGAGCTGATGATATTGGCTGAAAAGTCTGAATCAATCAAAAAAGCAGTCTTGAAGCTATATGAACTGACAGGAGAAGAAAAGATACGTTTACAATGCGAAGCTCGTGAGAGATACTGGATGGATTGGCAAAGTTCCATGAAAGCAAATCGAAAAGAAGGACGAGAAGAGGGACGAGAAGAAGAAAGAAAAAATACGGAATATGAGAAAAAGAGGGCTGATAAAGCGGAAGAACAGGTGAAGAAATTAAGAGAATTGCTGGAAAAGAATGGAATATCTTTGAAAGAATAAAATCGTGTACAGTACTGTGATTTTATGCTATCTTGTGTTAGAATGAAAGCAGACAGAAAAAAGGTTGCCCTGCGTGAGACAAACAGCAACGTGAGACTGGAGTGAGAAGATGATTACATTATTTATAACATTATTGGCAGGGATTACATCATTGATGGTTGGGTTGGTATGTGGAGTGTTTGCACTGGCCTGGTATGTCTGGCAGTCATTGGAACTGTACTGGTTATATCAGATGTGCAATTATCGCAATGCATGGATGGCCTGGATCCCGATTCTGAGATATTATGCACTGGCAGAAGTGACAGGAGATGCTGGAGGAATGACCAGATTGTATCTGATTGGACAAGATATTTCCACAGATCTGTTCCGATTCTGGCCAATACTGATACTGGTAGTTTCCAGGATCAGCAATATTGGAGGAATCTTGGAGACATTGTTGACGATCCTCTGCCTGGGAAGCAGTTTTACTACGATATACAGTAAGTTTGAGAATCGCAGCCCTGATGAAGTGAAGGTGCTGGGATACCTGTCCGGTTGGATCCCATTGATTGGAATTATCAAGCTGACACAGTATAAGCATCGTCAGATGTTTTATTAAGGCAAATGAGAGATATCCGAGGATGGATCTGAGGAAAGAACAGCATGATCATACCCAAAAGAAAGTGTATGGTCATGCTGTTTTATCACGCTTTGGTTGTTCAGCAAATAAGTAGAGCCATCTTTCGATGGCCCTGGAGAGTGTATTTTCTATTTTTGAGAGGATTGCAACACCTCATCTGTCTCTAACTATAGCATAGAACAGATTTTTTGTGAAATATTTAAATTGAAGGTTATATGATACCTTTTAGGTATGATGGAGGGAAGGAATGGGTAAAACGAAGGAGAAAACAGTGAATCTGACGGAGGGCTCTGTGGCAGGAGGATTGTGGGCATTTACCCTTCCGTTGATGCTGGGACAGCTTTTACAGCAGCTCTATAATGTGGCAGATGCCTGGGTAATTGGAAATTATGCGGATAATGCCTCTTTTGCGGCAGTCAGTGCCGGTGGCAGTCTGACATTTCTGGTAGTTGGATTTTTTAATGGAATCTCTATCGGAGGAGGTGTGGTGATTTCACGGTATTTTGGAGCTGAAGATCATCAGAATGTGTCAAAGGCGATCCATACGAATGTGCTTTTTGGGGTGGCAGCCAGTATTCTAGCTACGATTGTTACGGTGATCTTCACACCAGCGATTCTGGTATGGATGCAGACCCCGGAGAATGTACTGCCTTACTCTATTACATATTTTCGCATTTATTTTGCCGGGATCTCTATGATTATTTTATATAATATCTTTATGGCCATTATGAGAGCTGTGGGAGACAGTGTGCACCCACTGTATTATCTGTGCATTTCTTCTGTGGTGAATGTAATTCTGGATCTGGTGCTGGTAGCCGGTATGCATATGGGCGTTACAGGAGCAGCACTGGCTACGGTGGTATCACAGGGGCTCTCAGCAATTCTGTGCCTGATACGTATGCAGCGAACCGGAGGATATATGAAGATTCATCTGAGCAAGCTAAGATATGATGGGCCAATGATGAGGCGGGTGCTGTATCAGGGATTGCCGGCCGGTATTCAGAATTCGGCTCTGAGTATTGGAAATATCGTAGTGCAGGCCAATATCAATGCCTTTGGGGAATTTGCCATGTCGGGAATGGGAGCACATTCCAAGATCGAAGGCTTCGTTTTTATTCCAATCATCAGCATCTCCAATGCGCTTTCTACTTTTGTAAGTCAGAATCTGGGAGCAGGTGAAGTGGAGCGTGCCCAAAAAGGGGCATTTCTCGGAACTGTGGTCAGTATGGGGATGGCGGTAGTCATGGGGATTGGTATGTATCTGCTGGCACCGCAGTTGATTCGAATCTTCACCTCAGAACCACAATCAGTAGAATATGGCGTAGTATTCATGCGGACAGTAACGTTCTTCTATTTGTTTCTGACGTTTTCCCACGAAGCTACAGGCATTCTCCGTGGCCTGGGAATGTCTGTGATACCGATGCTGGGCATGTTTGGGTTCTGGTGTGTAGGACGTATCCTTTATGTGACGATTGCACTTCGTGTCATCTCTGACTTCCGGGTGATCTGCTGGGCCTATCCGTTGACCTGGATCTGTACCACAGCTATTTTCTCCATAGTGTTATTCCGTACTAAATGGAGAGCCGGATGATAAAAAGTTCCGCAAAACTGTTGTCACAGTCCGCGGAACTTTATCTTTCTGGCGAGATAATATCCTGCTTCGAATACCAGAATACCGCCAAAGATATCAACGAATACATGTTGCTTCACCAGCAGGGTGGAAGCAAATACACAGAAAGACATCACTATGGTGATCGGAAGGTACCAGCGTGGTGTCTTTTTCATGCGCAGGGCTGCGTGAATGCAGCACCAGCTTTCCAGACAATGAATGGAAGGAAACAGATTTACCGGTGCATCTATCTGGTAGACCAGACGAACCAGCTGATCACAGATGCTGTGCCCGGTGACTTCTGGACGAACCAGTGTAGTTGGAAAAAACAGGAAAAAGACCAGGCAGAACAGCTTGGAGATCACATCACCATAGATGAAATGATAACAGAACGCTTTTCCCTCCCTGGCAATCAGCAGATAGTTAATGATCCATTGCACATAAGCCAGAATATAGAAAATAATAAATGGCGCAAAGAAAGGAATCCGGTCATCCACAGGCAGAGCCAGAGAATGAAATGTCAAATGATCACGCAGCTGTGATACCCCAAAGTAAATAATAAAATTAGCAGCCAGTGCCAGAATCAGAGGCCGGATGGCGTAATCAGGCAGAAGCTTCTGTATCCATTTTTTCATAAGCAAGTACCTCTCCAAGTTTTACCGGCGTCTCTGTGTCGTTTGTGGAATGAGTAAGAAGATCTTCCCGCATAGTAATGCGATCCTTTTCCACGAGAACAATGACAGTAGATCCTCCATACTGGAAAAAGCCCTTTTCCTCACCACGGGTAACGGTGCAGGTACCATGATGATTCACGATCCGCCCTACCAGCATAGCGCCTACTTCCATTTGTAGCAGAGTCCCCAGGTGCGATGTCTGAATCAGTGTGTATTCCCGGCTGTTTTCAGTGAAAACAGGGAGTGTACGCAGCGCAATGGGACGTACCGTATGAAGCACTCCGGGAATATGACGGTTCCCACTTTTTCTGCCGGAATCCACATAGCTATAGCGGTGATAGTGATCCACACAGAGACGGAACACGAAGCAATAGCCGTCTTCATAACGGGCAGCCAGCCGATGATCGCGCAGCAGATCTGTCAGAGTATAACTGCTCTGCTTGATGGGAAGAACAGTATCTTTTTGTATCTTCCATACAGAGAGCAGGCCATCGCATGGTGCGATCAGAGACTTCGGATCCATATCCACCGGTCGCAGAGACGGCTTAATTTTGCGGGAAAAGAAATCATTAAAACTGTGGATATTATCCAGCTGATAGTCGGACAGGATGATCTGATTCTTCCTCGCAAATGGTGTAATCAGAAAACCAGACAGGGAACTATCCAGAAAATGGCCGCAGGCCTGCGATACACAAGGATGAATCAGACACTTTAAAAGAATACGGCCCGGCACGGTATCATAAAGGAATTCCAGAGAAGTCATTGGTTACCGCCTCCTAAAGTTTCGTAAATACTAATATCATAGCCAGAATGGAGAATTCAAATACACCAAAAGTGAGCATCAGTGCAATTTCCCTGTTCTGTGGTTTTTTAATATGTATTTTGGACAAAAATAAGAAACCCATTACAATCAGAACACAGAAATACAGTAATGTCAGATCTGCGCTGACAAATACATGGAGCAGCAGTACGGCTGGAAAGACCAGGGCGGCACTGGTGACAGGGAGCCCCAGATAGATCTTTTCTCCATTGTCATCCCGGTTCTGATCTTCTTCCTCCAGAACGTTAAAGTAAGCAAGACGGATCATGGCAGCAAGGACATAGAGTGCAGCGATTGCAGTCAGGACCACCTGAACAAATACAGGTTTTTCCTGAAGCCGGATAAAATGAATGTTTGGCAGTGTGGTATATTCCAGACTGCAGCGCAGCATGGCAATGCCGATACAGGCTGGAAGAACACCAAAAGCCACCAGATCGGACAGGGAATCGATCTGAATACCAAAACGTTTGGCCTGCTCGGTACGGTCTTTTTTGCTTCTGGCAACTTTTCCGTCAAATGTGTCGCAGAGTCCGGAAAAGAGAAGGAAAAACATACCCAGATAGGGGTGTCCAATACCCTTCAGACATACCAGGACGCCGGAGATACCGGACAGCAATGATAAATAAGTTAAAATTACAGTATAGTCATAAAATCCAATCATAATAATTATTTTCTCCTTCGATTTTGTTTTCGTAATAAAAGATAACCGATGCCAGTAGTGATCATACTGAAAATCATACAGACATAAAAAGAAATTCCACGGCTGAGAATCTCCAGCTGATAGGCGTTTGCCTTCGTCATCAGTGCCATATAGCCGTTCAACATAAGGTAATCGGCCACGCCCATAGCGCCGGGTATCGGCATACTGTTGGAACCAAGAACCACATAAACCTGAGTGGCAAATAACTCTGGAAGTACGGATCGGCTTCCGCCCATGGCACAGAATACAGCCAGAGTCACCAGAAGCTGAGACAATCGCTGACAGAGGTTCAGCAGATAGGCTTTTAGCAGCATATGTTTTTTATCAAATAACAGATCCACACACTGCCCGTATTCATCCAATGCATGATCCAGCTTGTGGCGTATTCTGTCAGCGAGCCGGTGACAATGCAATCTGTCCAGAAGGGATGCCATACCAAGAGCCAACCCTTTCAGCAGCTTCTGCCTGCGCAAAAGAAGATAGAAGACAACTGCCAGACTGGCCAGAGTCAGGATTCCGATGAGAATAAACAGTTTGCCAGGAAGGGAAAATCTGAAAAAAATCTTCGGAAATAGCAAAATGGTGAACAGGCCAATGGTGATAATCACCATAGTATACATGATCAGATTCAACAGAAGTGCTGCCATCACTGCAGTGGTGGGAATTCCATCACGGATCATAAAAAGAGCGCTGGCCGGTTGCCCGCCGGAAGCAGAGGGAGTAATAGCAGAAAAATAAATATCTGCTGCTGAATATACAAAACCCTGTCTGTGTTTTGCCGGATATCCTAAACTGCGGACAATAACGGTCAGTGCCATTCCTTCAAAAAATATAAAACCAAACATACCTGAGACAGCAAGCAGAAGTCCCGGAATCGATAGATTCCGAATATCTGTGGCCAATTCTCCAGGTGATACACCGCCACCTTTCAGTACGGCTGTGATAGTCAAAACTGCCAGCAGAAGTGCTGCCACGAACCAGATGATTTTATTGCTATAAGTGGACGACTTGTTGGTATTCAATGGAAGCGGACTCCTTTTCGTGATTGATATCTACAGTCTAACATAAGTAGTTGGGAAAAGCCAGTAGAAACGGGCAATCCTAAAAGAAAGCTAAGCCATTTTTAATCAGATCTTCATATATGGTGTCCGGCGCGGGTGGTGCTAAACGCGTGCCGGAAGAGATTGAAGGTACATACTTTTTGTACCAAATAATAAAAAAGAGAACCATTCTTACGAACGATTCTCTTTTTTTATTAGTCGATGCGACAAGATTTGAACTTGCGACCTCTGCGTCCCGAACGCAGCGCTCTACCAAGCTGAGCCACGCATCGATGTTTTTGAACTAGCTTTAATATAATAACACCGATGGTTGAAAAAAGCAAGTATTTTCTGAAAAATTGTAAATTGTAAAGTGTAAATCATAAGCCTTAGAAACAAATTTCATAAAATTATAATGTGATACCAATATAATTTTTGTTATGATGATTTTAAGGAGGACTACAAGATTATAGCTTACAAAAGATAAAAAGAGATTGAAAACACAGCCGAAGAGAGAAAAGAAGGTATTAACTTATGTGATTTATTCTGGCGAGATTACAAATGCAGTGACAGAATTAAATTGTGGGTTCTATACATATAGGGTAGAACCTGTTTATCTGGCTGGCTATGATGCAGATAAGATTTTTAAGAGACTAAAAGAGAAGATGAATAATGGAGAAGTGTTTGATGACGAGGATTTTGCCGGTCTGGCACTTGCACCATTGATGTCTGGAAAGCAGAGCCGGAAGGAAAAAATAAAAGAAGCAATTTATTATGCAAAACAGGGAGAGACTGTTACTGCAGAGAAAACAGTTGCAATTTTGTATACACTGGCAGATAAATTCCTCAAAGGAATAGAATTGCAGGAAATCAAGGAGGTGGTAGCAATGACAAGACTTGGTCAGATGATTTATGATGATGGCGTTGAGAAAGGCATGGAAAAAGGCATGGATAGAATGGCAATGTTGACTTCTCAATTATTGAAAGAAAAGCGCCTGGATGATTTACAGAAAGCGACAGAAGATAAAGAGTATTGTGAACAGTTAATGAAAGAATATAATATTACTTAAACAATAAATTTTATTGTCATGAATGAAAGAATCAGTCAGATGTTTTGTTGCATCTGGAGAACATTCCGGTATTAGATCGAAGAACTCACGGCATACCATTAGCCTGTTGGTAACGAATCCACGAATAACAGAAAAAGAATGCAGTGTAAAATATTTCTATTTTTACAAAAATGGAATTGTTCTGTCTGGGGAAATATGGTACGTTAGAAACAATAGGACACTAAAAAATTCAGATTTAAATATGGAAAATGAAGGAATGACATTGCAGGAAACTATGGAAAATGAGTTTTCAAAATTAAGGAAAACTTCACACATTTTTCACATAGTTTCATGCTATACTGAATATGACAGAACAGTAAGAGGTGGAGGAAGATAAATTTATGAGAAGAAGAAGATCGTGTTTCAGGATACTGTTACTGAGTATTCTGATGATGATGGCCATGGCGGTGCCGGTATCAGCGAAGACGAAGGTGGACACACCAAAGTATTTTCGAGTGCAATCACAGGGAGATCGAAGTGCAACGATAAGGTGGTCACCCAGGACGAATGTGTCCGGATACATGTTATATCTGTATGACACAACAACGAATAAATACAAAGCAGTAAAGAAGTTTCCAGAACTACATATATGCATACATTGACCAGGCTGACAGCGGGAAAAACTTATAAGTACAGACTGAAAGCTTACAAAAAGGTCAAGGGAAAGATAGTATACAGTGCAGGAGCCGATGTTCAGTTTAAAGCGAAGACACTTGCAGAAGATGTCAAGGCGATCCGCAGGCCAAGGTATACGGTAAAGACGAAGAAAAAAGTGACGGTAACAGACAAGACAACTAAGAAAAAAGTAACACTGGCCAAGGGAACCAGTCTTACCGTTACATCTAAGAATGGAAAGGTCGTAAATGGATATCTGAAAAACGGACATCGGATTTCCATTAAGAGGAGTTATCTAAAGTATACCGGTCTGGATGTTTCCAGTAAGAAGGACTATTCCAGGAATGTTAAGGAAGATTTTGTAAATTTGAAGCTGTATTCCAGCAATACCAACTGGCTGATCTGGGTATCAGAAAGTACCCTTAAGGTAAATGTCTACAAGGGAAGCCAGGGCAAATGGAAGCTGCAGAAATCCTATCCGTGCTGTATTGGAAAATGGAGCACCAGAACGGCCAGCGGTGTAAAAGAAATTCTGGGATACGGGTCACAAAAATATGGCGGACCAGTCATTATTTTCTCATCTGGTGAAGGTACACCGGAGGTGCCGGAAGGATGTGCATTCCATCACTTAGTGGACAAAAATATCAGTAAGGCTGTTTCGAACGGATGTGTCAGACTGCAGATGGATGCGTTGATGTATATTTATAAGAATTGTCCAAAGAGAACAAGAGTGGTTATCTATTAAAATTCAGGGATTGCTTATCGAAGCAATCCCTGAACTATTTTTTTACGGTAAATGAGATAAGAGGTAAATGCGGATACGGCTTCTGCAATCCAGAAGGCATGCCATACACCGACAGCACCGAATGCTTTACTCAGCAGAAATGCAGCCGGTACAATAACCAGAAGATATCTCATAAAAGAGATAATTAAAGACAGAGTGCCCTGTCCCAGCCCCTCCAGCAGTCCGCTGGCGGTAACGGATATGGATGAAACAAGGAATCCGATGCTGATAATACGAAGAGCAGTACATCCTGCGGAGATGGTCTCCAGATTGGATGTGAACAGCCCCATCAGCCAGGATGCAAAGATCATGCAGATGATGGTTCCGGCCAGCATCACACCGGCAATCAGAACCAGTGCGGTTTGAAATACTTTTTTGACTCTCTTGTATTCACCGGCTCCGTAATTGTACCCGACAATCGGACGAATGCCCTGGACAATACCATTAGCTGTCAGATAGATAAAGGTTTGCAGCTTGTAATAAATACCCAGCACCAGTACATATACCGCAGAAAAAGAAGCCAGAATGCCATTGAGTGCAGTGATCATCAAAGAGGGTAATGCCATATTCAGTGCAGCAGGAATTCCAACACCATAGATACGTCCGCACAATTTCCGGTCAAACATACCTTTTCGTATACGAAGGCGAAGTGGCAGAGGCTTTTTCAGATAAATGATAAAATACAACACCATCGGAACGATCTGACCGATTCCGGTAGCCCGGGCAGCACCGGCAATGCCCATTTCAGGCACCGGTCCCAGACCAAAGATAAAGATCGGATCCAGGATAATATTGGTAATACATCCACAAAGCATGGTGGTCATGGTGATTACCATCTGTCCCTCTGCCTGGAATACTTTCTCCATAGCGATACTGATGGTAATTGGGGTGGTAAAGGCAAACACAATATAGGAGTAGGTCAGAGCATAAGAGATTATGGCTTCATCCTGAGTAAACAGATGCAGGAAAGATGGCACAATCAGGATGCAGATAAAGGTCAGCACCAATCCATGAATCACACTTAAGACCATACCAAGGGAGGCGGCATCATCGGCTTTTTCGTGGTTCTGGGCGCCAAGATAAAAAGAAGCGGCAGTATTCAGACCAATGCCAAGACCAACGGCCACAGCGTTAATTAAAATCTGCAAGGGATACACCAGAGAGAGGGCTGTCATGGCATTCTCACTGATTTTAGCTACAAAATAACTGTCAATAATGTTGTAAAGAGAATTCACCAGCATGGATAAGACCATTGGAAGAGACATGGACAGTACCAGTGGCAAAATCTTCTTTTCTTTCATAAACGTCTGATTCATAAGTTCTCCTTTTCCACAAAAAAACGCCACATCACTAGTATGGTGATGTGACGAAAAATAAACATTGCTGTTTAGAAAAATTCACATGAGTTTTGGACTTATAAAGTAGCATAGAAAAAAATTGATGTCAAGAACATTTTAAATTTATTCTTTGCAAATGTATAAATTCGTTTATAATGAGAGTGTGTGAATTCATGTATGGTTCTGAATTTACAAATTTACAATAAAAAACGAAAGGGAGCGGGAATGAAAAAAATAATTACAGTACTCAGCCTGATAATTGTTCTGGCGTTGGGATTTGGTATTTATAAGGTAAATGGAAAAATAAACAGTCTGGCAGCTACTGTCCTGGCCATGCAGGAGGAAAGTCAGTCGGATCCACGTCTGGATATGATTCCGGATCTGGATCCTCAGGGAACTGGATGGAAGGTAACACAATTTGGTGATGCCACAAAGGATCAGGAAAATTGTTATACCATTACGACGGAAAGCGGACTGGTAATTGTAGACGGAGGGTGCAATTATGAGGTGCCGAGGCTGCGGAAGATCATTGCACAGTATGGCAATTCCGTGGAGGCCTGGATTCTGACTCATCCTCATCCGGATCATATCAATGCGTTTATGACGATTTACAATGATCCCCAGGGAGTTGTGATCAACCATATTTATACGGCTGAACATCCGAGTGAGGAACTGATGAAAGAAAATGCAGACTGGGATGATTACAGTGCGCTGGAACAGTTCCGACAGATGGACATTCCGTTGGAATTTGTACATGCCGGTGACGAACTGACTTTGTTGAACGGATTGAAAGTGGAGATTCTGTCAGCTTACAGCGACAGAGTAGACGAACTGTCAGATGACCTGATGAATGATGGGGCGATTATGTTCCGGATCAGCGGTGAAAAGGAAAGTATGTTGTTTTGCAGTGATGTGGGAAAAGCATTAACGGAGGAGCTGATTGATACTTATGGAGAAAAACTGAAATCTGATTATGTGCAGATGGGACATCATGGCTATGGTGGACCGAAAGCGGCATTTTATGAGCTAGTGGCACCGAAGGCAGCATTTTTTGATGCACCGGCATGGCTGATAAACAGTGACAGTAAACGTAGTACAAAGAAAAAGATGGATTTGATGGAAAGTCTTGGCTGTACGATTTTTACTTTCTTTACTGCACCAAATCAGATTATAATACAGTAAAAGCGGTATAGGACAGATGAGGAGGAAATGAAAATGAAGCTGGAGAATTTTGAAGGATATATCTATGTGGACGGCGGTGTCTGCGCAGCAAAGGGATTTGTTGCTAATGGATTAAATGCGGGGATTAATCCAGATAAAAAGAAAAACGATATGTGCCTGGTATATAGCCAGGAACCTTGCAGTGCAGCAGGTGTGTATACACAGAATAAAGTAAAAGGTGCGCCTGTGATTGTGACCCGTGAGAATCTGAAAAAAAGCCACGGTATTGCCCGTGCGATACTGGCAAATTCCAAGAATGCCAATACCTGCAATTTTGATGGGATCGAGATTGCAGAAAAGGCATGCCAGCTGGCAGCAGATCAGCTTGGAATTCAGCCGGAAGAGGTGATTATCGGATCAACCGGTGTCATTGGACAGAGACTTTCTATTCAGCCGTTTGAAGAATATATGAAACCACTGGCAGAAGGAATGACTGCAGATGGCAATGACCGTGCAGCTTATGCGATTATGACCACTGATACGGTGATGAAGCAGGTGGCAGTAGAATTTAAAATAGGGGATGCCCTCTGTCGTATGGGCGGCATGGCAAAGGGAAGCGGCATGATTCATCCGAATATGGCTACTACCCTGAATTTCCTTACTTCTGATGTGGCTATTACACCGGAATTGATTCAGAAAGCGTTAAGTGATGTGGTAAAAGTTACCTACAACTGTCTCAGCGTAGATGGAGACACATCTACAAATGATACCGTAACGGTTATGGCCAATGGACTGGCTGGAAATCAGCTGATTGACAAAGAGGGTGAAGCATATGATATCTTCCGCCAGGCTTTGTATATCGTTATGATGAACATGACCCGTATGCTGGCAGCAGATGGTGAGGGCGCAAGCAAACTTCTGGAATGCAGCGTAACTGGTGCACCGGATCAGGAGACTGCTATTATCATTGCCAAGAGCGTGATCCGTTCCCCATTGTTAAAATGCGCGATGTTCGGTGAAGATGCCAACTGGGGACGTGTGCTGTGTGCCATCGGATATGCAGAAGCAGAATTTGATATTGATAAAGTAGACGTAGATTTTGAATCTGAATTTGGAAAAATTGCAGTGTGCAGAGATGGATCCGGTGTGGAATTCTCAGAAGAAGAAGCAGCAAAGATCCTTTCCGCAGAAGAGATCCATATTCTGGTGGAACTCAAGCAAGGCAAAGCACAGGCCAAAGCCTGGGGCTGTGACCTGACTTATGATTATGTAAAGATCAACGGGGATTATCGATCATAGGGTGAGCCAATGGCCCCCCGTCCCCAATGACCCCAATGGCTTATTTCACGATAAAATCTGCGAAGACAGCATGCACCAGACCAGCCAGATCCTGCGGAGAAAGCTTCAGGGTATAGCCGATACGGCCGCCACTGACATAGATCTGATCGTAGTTTTTTGCGCTTTCCTGGATAAATGTCGGAAACTGTTTTTTCATGCCAATCGGAGTACAGCCACCTCTGACGTATCCGGTCACAGCAGTGATATCTTTTACATGGATCATTTCGATGGATTTTTCACCGGCTACTTTGGCTGCCAGTTTCAGGTCTATTTCTTCAGCAATGGGCACTACAAATACGTAGTAGGCTTTGCTCTTACCCTGGGCGACCAGAGTCTTAAAGGACTGTTCGACCGGGGCACCGGTCTTTTCTGCGGTATGCAGACCGTCTATGAATTCATCACATTCATAGGAAAGCAGTTCATATGGGATTTTATTCTTGTCAAGAATGCGCATAGCATTTGTCTTTACTTCTTTTGCCATAATATCAATTCCTCTCATAGATCAGATGTTAGAAATTCAGGTTGGTATGACCAATCTGAACAGTAATCATTTTAGCACAGATCATCATAGAATCAAGACTCATTTTTTGAAAAAATAATTTGCAGAAACTTGTCAGAAACTGGCAGGAATGGTACATTATAATTAGCTGTTCAAAAATAAAAGTATCTGTGAAGATGTGAAATGAATATGCTGAAAAATCCAAGAGGAAAAGAAAAATGGCAGAAGAAAAGAAGAAAACAGAAGATGCGGGAAAGCTATCACCTGATAATGTATTGACTGCAAAGATGTTGGGTGGTTTTTCTCTTCAGTACCAGAATCGTGAGATTGTGCTGGACCGGAATACATTGTCCAAGACAACACAGCTGCTCCAGATATTGCTTCTGGCTGGAAAAGAGGGCGTGGCCAAGACCAGCCTGATTGATGCACTTTATGGCCGGGATGACAGTGTGGAGAACAAGAATGGCAGTCTGAACAATACCATTTTTCGTATGAGAAAGCAGTTGAAAGCAGCCGGACTGCCAGAGAGCAATTTTGTTGTGATTAAAAGCGGTATGTGTTATTGGGATGAGAGAATCCCGGTGAGCGTGGATGCACTGGAATTCAGCGAAAAAGCTCGTCAGGCCAGACTGGCAGATACGCTGGAGGAGCAGCTGCGTGATTGTGTGGCGGCCTGTCGGATGTATACCGGAGAATTCCTGCCGAGTATGATTGGAGAAGATTGGGTATCCGTGCGTAACGCAGCCTGCAGAGAGCAGTATTTTTACTGTATGAATGAAGCATGCCGTGAACTGATGAGCAGGGAACGGTATGAGGAACTGGTGGAACTGGCTCATGCAGCAGCTGAGATTTATCCGTTTGAAGAATGGCAGGAGTGGGAGATCGACGGCCTGATTGCTCTGGCGCGATTTAAAGAGGCCATGGAAGTATATGAGCGGACAACGAAAAAGACGCTGGATGAATTTGGGCTGGCACCATCTCCGGAAATGCTGAAGCGTTTTCGGATCATGGGAGAGCGAATGTCTCAGGCGGCAGGTGCGCTTGATGATATCCGCCACAGACTGGTAGAAAAAGAAAAGAAAAGAGGCGCATATTTCTGTACGTTTCCGAGCTTTGTGGATATTTATCATGTATTCAGCAGGATCATGGAGCGAAAGGGGATCTCGGTATTTATTATGCTCTGTACTCTGAAGAATCAGAAGAATCAGGTATGCGGAGATGAGATGGGGAAAGACCGGGAAGCCTCCCATCAGTTGTCTGAAGCGATCCGCATTTCTCTTCGTAGCGGAGATTTTTATACCAGATACAATTATTCACAGTATCTGATCATGCTGTCGGAGATTCAGCAGGAGAATTGCTCCGTCGTATCACATCGTATTGACCAGAACTTTCAGAAAATGGAAGAAACAACAGGTTATTACATTGATTTTTATGTGGCATCCATTGCTGAGATCTGCGAAGAGGAGAAGCCAAAGCCAGAGAAAAAATTCAAAGAAAAAAAGAACATGTGGAAATAGTGTAACTGTGAAGGAACTGAACAGATACGAAATAGTTTATGAAATAGAAGTTCTGATATAATAAAAGCGTAACATCAGGTGTAGTCTGGAAGAGGAAAAATACGTGGAAAATAAAAAGAAATCTGGAACCTTTGTGGTTCATATCAAATGTTGTGAAAATGCGACCTGGCAGGGTGATGTTACCTGGGCCGAGGAGAATAAAAAAGAAAGTTTCCGCAGTGCGCTGGAGTTGATTCGCCTGATTGACGGTGCACTGGATATGTCGGAAGAATAGGACAGGAGACAGAAAACATGACGGAATATAGAATGAATATTTCGGCACCGAATATTGTAAATGTGTGCATAGATCAGATCACGGAGACGGAGAAGCAGGGAAGGATGTATGACTGCTACAGCCGGGAACCGTTTCGGTTTCAGAATGAACTGCAGCTGATGCGAAAGATGGAAGAACTGATGGACTGGCTGGATTATCCGCAGAGTTCTATGAAGACCCGCAGTTATCAGAAAGCAGAGCGGGAAAAGCAGGCAGACCAGCCGGAGAAGGTGTGGGGCTGTGAAGAGATGCTGCAGGAACGGGGAGTCAGAGGGACAATGGTGATTCATGTGCAGTACAGACAAAATGCGACCTGGCAGGGGAAAATTTTATGTGTAGAGACGGGTGAGACACAGGAATTTTTCAGTATGCTGGAATTGTTAAAGATTATAGATAATGAATTTTGAAGCCAGCTGGAGGCTCAGCCTCCACTGGCTTTTCGTCGCTCCCGGTCACAGATAATCCACTCATCCAGCGTCAGCGGCGTATAATCCGAATACATGCAGAAGCAGTTGATCATATTGCATGGAATATGGACTTCTTTTCCGTTGCGGTCAGTGCGGCGGGTATTTCTTGTGATATCCTGAAACCGTTCAATCAGGCGTTGATCCATGGTGTCATGCACATGTCCGTAGAGCATGTAAGTCTTTTCCTCCCCTTTTTCATTGCGGTAATATTGACCGTTATAACACATGATCGGATAATGGCTGAGAATGATTTTTCGTTTGTTATCTTTTAATTCCTCGTAATGCTTCATCCATACGAATCGATCGGTACGATAAGCATTATTTTCATGAAAACGGTCATGGTTGCCGATGATGAGATATAACCGGCCGTTCAGCCGGTTCAGAAGCTCTTTGGTCTCATCAGGCTTCCCCCAGGAGAAATCTCCCAGGATCACTACTTCATCATTGGGACGCACTTTGGCGTTCCATTTTTTTAGCATATAAGCATTCATCTCTTCCGTGGAATCAAATCCGCGGCAATCCATCTTGTCATTCAGTTCTCCGTGAAAAAAATGGCAGTCAGAAATATAATATCTCATAAATTCTCCCCTATTGGTTCCAACTTCCGGAACCATATTCGTTGCGGTATTCCTGACGCTTCAGTTCCAGATATAATTCGGCATTTACCGCATGTTCATAAGGATATACGAAAAAGATTCCGGCAAGTCCAAAGGTCAGAATGCTCAGGTAATCCCAGAAAAAGAAGGACCAGTCCAGTAAAAAGGCTTTCCATTTTTGTCCATACATCATTTCTTTGCTTTTCTGAAAAACATCTTTACGGCGCATTTCCGGATATTCAGCCAGAAGATATGGCACCATGCGGTATTCATAGGACTTGATAATGCCCGGGATCACCAGCAGAAGAGACCACAGCGTAATCATAATGTCTCTCCATAAAAGGTTCAGGACAATATTCATATAATTGCGGTCACGAAAAGCCATGGTCAGCCGGTTCAGGCTGGTCTGTTCCTCTGGCTTTTTGGCATTATCCAGAAAGAATCTGGCGCCTCCCACGCAGATCGGTTCCAGTACCAGAATGCCAAGCAGCATCAGCAGAAAAGAACTGGCACCGCGAGAAAATCGGAAATATAATCCCAGATAACCTGCATCGGTCCCATTACAAAACGACGCAACATGCGCAGAGAAGGATCCTGTGCCAGCTCTTGTGCGCGGCTGTAAATAGTTTCATAAGTACTTTCTGTCAGCGCACTGTCGGTATTGGTGAGAGTAGCTGTGATATCCGGAGTTTGAGCCATTTCCATCATGGCAAGACTTTCATAATAAGCATCACTGGCATCCTGTACGGTGGATGTCGAGGAACCGCCAAAAGTCTGACTGCCTGCCGCAAACAACAGAATAATAGCTGCCAGCATACACTTCAGATAATTGGCCTTCAGAGCTGCTTTGGCATTTCTTTTTAAATCAGAACGTTTCCACATATCTGTAAACCTCCATATAATCTTATGGTGAATCAGAAGAATGTCTCCGGGAGGCAGACTTCTGCTCAATATTCGTATTATTATACTACAAAGAAAGTGCAGATGCAAAATATTTTATCTTGGTTGGGAGGATGCTGATCAGTACTTCCGTGGTAGAATCAGTGCCGTTTCTTCGATGTGGTACCCCGGAAATGACAAGAATCAGTATTTTCCGTGGTAAAATCAGTATTGTTTTCCGTTACAGTACCCCGAAAATAACAAGAATCAATATTTTCCGGGGGAGAATCAGAATGAACCGGTATGTAGAATGGCGCAAGATAACAAGAGATGAAAAAGTAAACAAAAATCATTACGTCAAATTGTATAAAATGATGATTCGTGAAATTATATTACATACATATTGACAAAATAAAATTTTACTTTATAATGTAATTACAACAAAGAACTGGTATAAATGCTTAAGAAAAAAGAAGCTATTTATACAAAAATGGTCGAAATGTTTAAAAAATTTAAACGTATGGAGGGTAAAGAACATGAGACGAAGTAATTTAGTTACACGAGGCATCATTTTATCAGCAATCGCAGCTATGGCTCTTGGAGCAGCAGTATCCGCAGATGATACTACATTAGAGTTCCAGCAGTGGTGGGGAGTAGAACTTCCAGATGGTGCATTACAGGAAATCTGTGATGGATTTACAGAAGAGACAGGCGTGAAGATTGATCTTCTGAGCAACCCATACGCAGATACCAAGACACAGATCGCAGCAGGTGCAGCAGCAGGCACTATGGCAGACGTTGTTGGCCTTGACGGATCCTGGGTATATGACTTTGCAAAACAGGGATCTATCGCAAACCTGACAGAGCTGATGGAAGCAGACGGATATGATGATTCTCAGTTATCTGACCAGATCAAATATGAAGGAAATACATATATGATCCCAGTTGTTAACTTTGCATATCCACTGTTTGTAAATACAGATATCCTGGAAGAAGCCGGAGTAGAAGAAATTCCTACTACATGGACAGAGTTCCTGGATGCATGTGACAAGATCACAACCAATACAGACAAAGCAGCATATGCTATTCCACTTTCTACAGAAGCACCGAATGGTATCCAGAACCAGTTCAGCTCATGGCTGTGGGCTTCAGGCGGAAATCTCCTTCAGGATGGCAAACCGGCTCTGACAGATAATGACAAGCTTGCTCAGTTAGTAGACATGGTTAAGACCATGAAAGATAAAGGATATCTTTCCGATGGTGCTGAAGCAATGAAAGAACAGGATATGGTAAATGAGTTCGAAAACGGACGTCTTGCATTCATGGTAGATGGTATTTCTCACCTGACAACCATCAAGACAGAAAGCCCGGATCTGAACTTCACATTTGCAAAGATGCCAGTTATGGATGATTATACAGACAAGAGCGGTATGGACGTAGCTAACTGGGGTATCGGTATTGCAGAGAACTGCGAAAACAAAGAAGCAGCAATGCAGTTTGTAGAATATCTGATGAGCCCTGAAGTAAATGCAAAACTTGCTCAGCTTGCTAATGCATTCCCAGGTAACTCCACAGCTGAACCAGATTACTCATCCAATGATGAACTGTTCCAGAAAGCATTCGAAATCTTCGGCGAAGGTTATGCAATCAATGAATTCACAGGCGCACCTACAGCAGAAGACCTGATGAGAAGCATGAACGAACAGCTTGTTCTCTACATCGATGGCGATACAGCATCTGTTGATGAAATGCTCAGTGCTACACAGGAAGCATGGGAAGCAGCTTACAATCAGTAAGAATTTGATAACAGGGCTGTACGAAAAGTACAGCCCTGTTCTTGAAAAGGAGTGAAAAAATTGGCAAATGTCTGTAATGACAAACAAGTGTTAAAAAAGAAACTGACTCCATACGGTTATCTTCTTCCAACAATTATCCTTCTGTTTATTTTGCTGGTAATACCGGTCATTATGGTTATCGGATATTCTTTTTTTGACAACGTAATTGTGAATAAGAACCCGGTATTCGTAGGGTTGAAAAATTATGCAACCGTACTTCACGATAAGAACTTCTGGAATGCAATCAGTAATACATTATTTTTTGTTATTGTCAGTATGGTGGCACATCTGGTAATCGGTATGGTATTTGCACTGGTATTAAATACCAGATATCTTGGAAATAAGACAAAAGGTATTTTCCGTGTGATTTATGCATTACCGTGGATGTTTACTGCATCCGTTATAGCAATTCTCTGGAGAATGATGTTGGATCCGAGTGGTGTTCTGAACTACTTGATGATGACGCTTCATATCACGAGTGACAAGGTTTCTTTTTTGGCGACCAGAAGTATTGCATTACAGGCTGTTACTCTGATTAATATCTGGTCTGGATATCCATTCTACATGATCAGTATTCTTGCCGGATTACAGGGTATCTCCACAGATCTCTATGAGGCATCTTCACTGGACGGTGCCAATACCATCCAGACATACCTGAGAATCACACTGCCTCAGTTAAAACCGATTCTGATCAGTCTTCTTATGCTGGACTTCGTCTGGACACTGCAGCAGTTCGCATTGATCTGGATGACCACAGGAGGCGGTCCTGTAAACGCAACAGAGACAGTCAGCACCTATATTTATAAACAGGCATTTACAAAATATCAGTATTCCACAGCATCTACCGGTGCAGTATTGTTACTGATTGTCTGCTCTATCGTTGGTGTGCTGTATGTCAGACAACAGAGATCGGAGGACTAGACATGGTTGGAAAGAAAAAGAAATCTGTACAGATTCTGGTATTTATTGTTCTTATTATAGGAGCCATATGGGCCGGCTTTCCGGTATTGTGGATGTTCTCGAACTCATTTAAGGGAAATGCAGAGATTTTCACATGGCCTCCTACATGGATTTCAAAGAATTTCAGCCTTTCTGCATATGGCAAAATTCTGACAAATCCGGAACAGTTAAGGTTCTTCCTTAACAGTTATGTAATCGCAGCATTAGTGGTAATTGTTACACTGATCATAGGAATCATGGCTTCTTATGCATTCAGCCGTTTCAATTTCCCTGGAAAAAAATTAATCAACACTGTTATTGTAGCGATTCAGGCAGTACCGCCAATCACACTGCTGATCCCGTACCTGAGCCTGATCGTAACACTGAAATTATACAATACATACTGGGCACTGGTACTTACCTATATGGTATTTACACTTCCGTATTGTATTCTGATGGTAACCGGATATATGAACACTCTGCCAAAGGATCTGGATGAAGCCGTTATGATAGATGGCGGTTCCAGATGGACCGCACTGTGGAAGATTCTGGTGCCGACCGCAGTACCTGGACTGGTATCTGTAGGAATGTACACATTCATGCAGTCCTGGAATGAATACCTGTTTGCGCTGGCATTGACCAAGACCAATGAGATGCGTACCGTACCTGTTGGAATCAACCTCCTGATGGGACAGCATGCTTATGAATGGAATCAGATGATGGCAATGAGCGTACTTGGTTCTCTGCCGATCCTGTTCTTATTCCTGTTCTTCCAGAGATATTTCATCGCAGGTATGACTGCAGGTTCTGTAAAGAACTAGAAAAGGAGTCACTATGAGTATTTTATCAGTTGGAATGGCATTCTGTGATATCCCATTACGTCCCTGTCCGGCCAATATTATGGAACTGGATAATTACCAGATTCGTAAAGTAGAGATGCATACCGGTGGCGATGCGCTGACGGTAGCAGTGGTGCTGGCGAAGATGGGCGCAGAAGTGGAGCTGAATGCAAAAGTAGGAAATGATGCAGGTGGGAAGTTTGTCTTAAGCGAACTGGAGAAAAACGGAGTTTGCACAGAGGCGGTCACGGTGGAAGAGAATTATGCAACGGCCACATCCTATCAGCTGATTGAAGAGAATGGTCAGCGTCATTTTCTGGTAGACAGTGAAATCAATAAACTGCTAAAAAATACGGACGTGACGGATGAACAGATTCAGAAAGCGGATATTATATTTATGGGAAGTGCTCTGGCAATGGAAGGAATGAATGATCAGGAGATCAGCACATTATTCCAGAGAGCACACAAAGAAGGAAAAATCACTGCAATGGATGCGTCTGTGGCGGTTACGGACAGCGAAAGCTGCAAGATGAACCTGCTCAGACAGACGCTGCAGCATACAGATATATTCATACCAAGTTATGAAGAGGCAAGTTATCTTGCACAGAAAGAAAAAGTAGAAGATATTATCGAAGCATTCCGCCAGTTTCCGTTGAAAGTATTCGGGATTAAGCTGGGCGCAGAAGGTTGTGTACTGACAGATTTTAAAGAAACGATTTACAGGAAGCCGTATAAGGGCAAGCCGGTAGTCGATACAACCGGAGCAGGAGATTGCTTTATGGGTGGATTTTTATACGCATTTTCGAATGGATTATCCATGGAAGAATGTGGAAAATTTGGAAGTGCGGTATCTGCATTCGGTATCTCTGCTGTCGGACCGAGTACAGCAGTTCCGGATTATGAAACAGTACTTCAGTTTATCAAAGATTCAGAAGAGGGAACAGACAATGGAATTCAGACAAAAATATGATCAGGCATTTGAATCTCTGACAAAACAGATCAAAAAACGTTCTGAAAAAGGTATTTACACTGCAATGGGTTATACCAGCAATCTGGATATTCTCTGCGATTTTCAGGTAGAAAAACTGAATGAGCTGCTGGCAGCGACGATGCAGGGCGCAGACCTGACTCAGATGAAAGTGGCAGCTATGATCACCAGTCAGAAAGAACTGCTGGAATCTGTCGTATATTACTGCATCAATGGAATCGGCGGTGAGGTAGATATTCAGGATCCGGAGTTGGTAAAAGAAACATTTGCCTATAAGAATGGCATGGGAGGTACAGCCGTACAGGCTGCTCTGGCACTTGCTATGATCGGCGGACCGTCCATCGTACATCTGACGGATGATTCCAAAGAAGTGTGCGATCAGCTGGTATCACCGTATGTACGTGTTGCACTGGAAGATGGCACACTGGGTGGTGCAGAGAAAATGCCGGGTAAGAACCCACAGGAGTGCCACTTTATTATTCAGTTTAAAAAAGGAGATGTGATTAGACTTGGCGATCAGGCTATTCCGATTCCATGTTCTAACCGACTGATTCTTACAAAGAATACCGTCAACGAGACGCTTCCGTTCTGGACACCGTATTTTGAATGGATCGAAAATCACGCAGATCAGGTCAGCACAAATGTGTTATCCAGCTTCAACAGCATTCTGGACATTGAGATCTTAAAAGAACGCCTGAAGTATCTGAAAGGTCATGTAGAGCGTTATCATAAAAACAATCCGGAAGGAATTGTTTATTTTGAAGATGCACATTATCACAGCTATGCAATCCGCAAACTGTGTATTGAGACGGTCTATCCATTTGTGGATATTTTAAGCATGAACGAAGAGGAACTCCAGTATACCCTGAACGAGATGTATGGTATGAAGATTGATATTGATGATATTGAGTCCTGCATCTGGGGGGTAGAGTATCTGATCCAGAAGTTTGATATTACTTATGGTATCATCGTACATACCAAAGATTATGCAATGTACGTAGGCAAGCCACTGAAGGCTGACATCGAAAGCGGTCTGATGTATGGCAATATCCTGGCAACAGCAAAAGCATCAGCCGGAGGATATGGAACAGCAGAGCAGATTCAGGATGTATTAAAACTGGATCTCAGTCCGAAAGGATGTGAATATCGCGAAAAGATTCGTAACAGCGAATATCGCGACCGTGTGATTTTGGTTCCAACAAGATACATTGACAAACCAAAATACACCATTGGATTAGGAGACTCGTTTACCGGAGGTGTGCAGATGTGTTTTTAATACATCTCACTTTACGGTAACGACAATATAAACTTTTTTATGATCTCTCGGAATCCTGATTGATCATGCCAGCTTTGCTGGTAACAGAACATTGAAAAGTGAATATTATCCAAAATGAAATATTTTTTGAAAAAAGAGTATGAGAAACAGACATAACTGTCGCTATGCCTTAAGAAATCGGTTATAATAGGTAATGGATTATGCCGCGTGTAGAATCAACTTTCTCAGGGCGGATTCATAGGGCATATCCCATGCATCCAGATGCTGTAACATCAGGATGTGATAGAGGCGGCAGTACCACATCTTAGTTGATCGGTGTCTGCCGTCTTCTAATTTAAAGTCTAATTTCTCACGTTTGTTTGAACGTTCTGCAGAGGTTCTTGCATTATACTCCAGTTTCCATTCATCAGAGTCACGTGGTGGAATATTAAACAGCCTTGGATTATCCTTCATTGCAACATGCACAGTTCTTCCATATTTAGAATCAGAGCAGGGATGTTCACAGGTGCAGCCGTATTTCCTGCTGGCCAGAGGGCATCTGAATTTTACACGATATTTTGAAGGTTCAGAACCATCATGATTCATACGTCGGCCATCTTTGTATACAGGAACCCCATCTTTACCAATGGTAAAGTCGTTCTTGTAAGGCAGCTTGACCCCGCCTTTTCCATTAAGGTCAATAAAAGGTGTGATATGTACCCGCTTAAAATATTCATAGTAAGGCATTGCATCATGGGCAGAATCCAAAAGGATCTTTGTAACATGAAAGTCCGGAAGAAAGCTTTTCATTCGGAAAAAGTTGAGCAGAAATTCATGGGAATCATGCTTGGAAGCCGGATTGAGCAATGGAAAAACGGGCAGGTCACTTTCGGAATCAGAAGCAACAAGCATGTAAAGATCATACCCATGATGATTCCAAAAACGATCAATGATGTCCCATGTAGAGCGGGCTATGGAATCAGGGTTAGGATAATATTTACGTAAATTTTTGACTACAAAGTTTTGGTAGTCGGAATGACTGCCACAGTTAACAGGTAACAAATAAAATCGCCTCCAATCGAAAAATATGTCTTATAAATAAGGGCGCGAAGCGCCGCATTTTTCGATGGATTTGTCAAGTGTTTTTGACAAAAAAGTGGGGGATTTTAATAAAAAAGGAATCTGAAAACCTTATATTTTGAGATAGGAGGATTGTATCATGAAGTTATTTGCTGACACTGCCGATATGGCAGAACTGACTGAACTGGAAGAAATGGGACTTCTGGCCGGAATCACCACAAACCCGTCCCTCTCTTCCAAAGAGGGCGCCGACGTCGTTGAGACCATTTCAAAGCTTTCCAGGCGTTTCCCCGACATTCCGGTGTTGGCGCAGGTCGTCGCCGTCACTAAGGAAGAAATCATAGAACAAGCAAAGAGTATCCGAAGCGCCGGAGATAATGTGGTAGTCAAAGTACCCGCCACCGCAGAGGGAATCAAAGCCATACGTGCCTTAAAGGAAATGGGCATCAAGACCTGCGCCACCACTATCCTGACCTCAGCTCAGGCCATGCTATGCGCCCATGCCGGAGCCGCTTACGTGGCCCCTTATACCGGACAGAATGACTGTATCGGCTACCACGGGCTGGACACACTCCAGGAGATCGCGGAGGTATTCGCATCCTCGGACTATGAAACGGAAATCCTGGCTGCCTCCATTGAAAAACCTCAGGAATTTGTGGATTGCGCAGTCCATGGAGCCGATATCACTACGGCGCCTTATCACGTATTCATGGATGTATTCCAGATGCCCATGCCGCTGACCCAGTATTATATTGATAATTTTTACAGGGACTGGACCGCAAACGGCGCTTATATAAAAGAAAAATAACGGAAACTAAAGATAAAAATCAGATATAAAGGTGATTACTATGGAAATAAAATCGCCTCCAATCGAAAAATATGTCTTATAAATAAGGGCGCGAAGCGCCGCATTTTTCGATGGATTTGTCAAGTGTTTTTGACAAAAAAGTGGGGGATTTTAATAAAAAAGGAATCTGAAAGCCTTATATTTACTGGCTTAAAGATTCCGAGAGATTATTTTTCTATGAGGAGGAAAAGAAAAATGTTATACAACATGAAAGAAATCTTAGCAGTAGCAAAGGAGCACAAATTCGCAATTCCTGCATTTAACGTAGCAGACTGGTCCATGTTCCTGGGAATCATGGATGAATGTGAAGCTACCAATTCACCTGTAATCATTGAAATTCATCCAGATGAACTGGCATTTGAAGGACCTGACATGGTAGGCGCTATCAGACAGCGTGCTCTGAAATCTAAAGTACCTGTTTGTATCCATCTGGATCACTGCAGCAACTTTGGAACCATTATCGAAGCAATCCAGTGTGGTTTTACATCTGTTATGTTTGATGGAGCATCTCTTCCATTTGAAGAAAACATCGCAGGCGCTAAGAAAGTGGTAGAAGCAGCTCATCCGGTTAACGTATCTGTAGAAGCAGAACTGGGAACCATCGGTTCTACAAACCCTGCTGATCTGGAAGGTGGAGCAGCTCAGATCATCTACACAGATCCTGATGATGCAGTAAAATTCGTAGAAGCTACCGGCGTAGATACACTTGCAGTTGCAATCGGAACCTGCCACGGACTGTATCCGGCAGGCATGAAACCAGAACTGAAACTGGATATCCTGAAAGAGATCGAAGCAAAAGTAAATGTACCTCTGGTTCTTCATGGTGGATCTAACAACCCAGATAAAGAAATTGGCGAATCTGTAACACTTGGTATCTGCAAGATTAATATTTCTTCTGATATCAAAGCTGCTTACTTCACAAAGATGCGTGAAGTGCTTCTGGACAAAGGATTAAGAGAGCCAGGTGATATCGAACCTCCATGTATGGAAGCTATGAAAGAAGTTGTAAAACATAAACTTGACCTCTTCCAGACAACAGGAAAAGCTGTATTGTACTAATAATTGTAGAAAAATCTTGAAAAATTCATAAGATAAAACACGAAAACTGGAAGAAAGTTACTTATGATTTCTTCCGGTTTTTGTTATAATTACTGGTACATAAATATAGACAGGCGGTGACGGACGTATAACATATTTCCCTGAAAGGATCAAAACGATGAAAAAAAATATAGAGGATGAAGAAGTCCTGGAAGTTATCAATGAAAAATATATGGAGCTGTTCCCGGCTGAGAAGAAGGTTGTGGATGCTATTTTAAAAAAGCCACAGAACGTAGTGAACTATAATGTGGCAGATCTGGCCAAGAAAAGTGATGTCAGTGTGGCGACGATTGTGCGTTTGTGCCATCATCTGGGGTATGAAGGATATTATCAGTTCCGGCTTCTGTTGTCCAGAGATCTGGGGAAAAAACAGCATAGGGTGAAGAAAAGCGGCGATGCATTTGGAAGCTACGTGGAAGAACTGGCGGACAGTGTACTGGCGATAGGAAAACGCCTGGATCTGGGTCAGCTGAGAGAAGTGCTGGAAGTACTGAAGAATGCGCCGATGGTACATCTGATTGCCTGTGGCAATGCCACCAATGTATCCCGTTATATGGGATTTCGTCTGGAACGTCTGGGTATTCGCTGCACCTATTCGGAACTTCCGGAATACATCATCAGTCATATCAATCTGGCCAATGAAGATGAAGTAGTAGTAGGGATCTCCAAGTCAGGAATCTCCAAAAGAGTGATTGATGGTATGACCATTGCAAAGGGAAAGGATATGAAGGTGATTGCGATCACAGCGAGTCTGAAAAGCGAAGTAGCCAAGCTGGCAGACTATGTGTTGAACAGTAGTGTCAGACAGGAGGCTTTTGATTTTTACAATGGATATTCTTATTTTAATGAATATGTGATCGTAGACACGGTTCTGAACTTTATGGTAAATCAGGAATTGCTGGAGGCGGAGAGGGCATCAGAGAGTTCTTCTGCAGAAGGAAATGGTGTTATGCCAAAGGCGGTTAGCAGATAGTAAGATATGGAATATATCAATGAAAAATAGAAAATGAAAGACAGTTTGTTTCGATGAAAAACAGGCTGTCTTTTTTATGGAGTAAAAAAGTGTTGACAAAACTAAAATACTAGTGTACTATTCAACTATGACAGTAATACGAAAATGAAAAGGAGGGCACCATGGAATATAATCCGGCATTACCGATTTATCTGCAGGTGGCGAATTCCATTAAGCGGGATATCGTGACAGGCAGGCTGGAGCTTGGAGCCAGGCTTCCATCTGTGCGGGATCTGGCGGTGGCCTATACGATTAATCCGAATACCGTCAGCAGAGTATACAAGGAACTGGAGATGGAAGATGTCTGTTTTACCAGACGAGGCATGGGGACATTTGTGACACAGGATCCGGAGAAGGTGAAGAATATGAAGAGAGAGATGGCGGGAACACTGATTTATGAATTCCTGGAGGGGATGAAGCAGCTTGGCTTCACCCAGGAAGAGGCGATAAAGGTTCTGGAGCAGAGTGAGTTCCAGGAGAAAGAAGAAAAGTAGAGCAGGAAGCAAAATGAGGAGATGACAGAGATGATCTTAGAGAGCAGGGAAGTTACGAAGAATTATGGAAGTAAGACCGCAGTGAATGGGGTATCGTTGAAGCTGGAGCCTGGACTGGTATATGCCATGCTGGGACCGAACGGCAGCGGTAAGACTACCTGGATGAAGATGGCGGCAGGACTGGTGAAGCCAAGTATGGGTGAGATCCTTTATGAGGGCAACCAGGTGGGAAAAGAGAGCAAGAAAGAGATTGCCTATATGTCCACCGAACCGTATTTTTATAGCTGGATGTCCGTGGGAGATGTGGGAAAGTACTATGAGGACTTTTTTGAGGATTTCTCTATGGAGAAGTATCATCAGATGCTGGAACGGATGGAACTGACGGAGGATATGAAGGCAAAGAAGCTTTCTTCCGGTATGATGGCAAAGCTGAAGATTGCAGTTACCATGGCACGAAAAGCAAAAGTATATCTGCTGGATGAGCCACTGAATGGGATTGATCTTCTGGCCAGAGATCAGATCATGACCAGCATTCTGGAAGCGATGGATAAAGATGTGACGCTGGTGGTTTCCAGCCATCTGGTAGATGAACTGGAGCGGGTAGCAGATGCGGCACTTTTTATGAAAGACGGACACCTGGTCGAACAGTACATGATCGAGGATCTGCGCATGAATCAGAATAAGTCAGTGGTAGACTTATATCGTGAAATCTATGGACATGGGGGAGAAGGACAATGTTAAAGCTAATGAAATATGAATTTCGGAAAACAGGATTTTCCAACTGATACTGCTGGTGGTTACGCTGGTAGCGGAACTGGCATTTCTGTTGGGGGTATTTCTGGAAAAAGACCGACTTCTGGCAACAGGTATTATGATACTGTTTCTCTGCGCTGTGATTGGCATTGCTTATATCGGATTGGAAAGCGTGCTGGCGCTGCATCGTGATCTGAATACGAAGCAGAGTTATATGTTGTTTCTGACACCGCACAGCAGCTATGAAATTCTTGGAGCCAAGGTGCTGGAAAATGGGATCTCCATTCTGATAACCGGTATCTTTTTCGCACTGGTGGCTGCGTTGGATGCGCTGATAGCAACCCTGTACATTGGCGGTGTAAAAGAGATGATGAATATGGTGAAGAATTTCCTGGATGTCAGTATGAATATGAATATCAGCGCAAAAGATGCTGCGTTTGTATTTTTCACGACACTGGTCAGCTGGATGGTCTATATCGTGAATGCAGATCTGGCGGTGATCCTTTCTGCAACAGTACTGGCAGGAAAGAAGGCCAGCGGACTGGTCGCATTTGTGATCTTTATGATTCTGTCCTGGCTGATGGGACTGGGGCTGGATCATTTGCCGGTACTTCACAATGATGATCTGCAGTTTGTTTTGTATATTGTGGCTGCTATGGCTGCATCAGCGGCGGTATATCTGCTCAGTGGATGGATCATGGAGAAAAAACTGAGCGTGTAGCTGGTTACGGAGTGAACAGTAACCTGTTTCATAGCAAATGTGACAGATGTCCACTTGAATAGAGTGTGGTAATTGTGTAAAATGGATATAAAGGAGCGTGAAGAAGTTCCGTTATATCCATTTTTTACGTAAAACGATATATGGGAGGTTTACATAACATGAAAAAGAAAATGATCGCAGCAGGCCATATCTGCGTTGATATCACACCGGCAATCCCTGGGAAAAAAGGAGCGAAGATCAACGAACTGCTTATTCCCGGCAAGCTGATTGAAGTGGGAGATGCGACAGTCAGTACGGGAGGGGCTGTGGCAAATACCGGTCTTGCAATGAAGATTCTGGGTGGAAATGTTTCCCTTATGGGAAAAATCGGAAATGATGCTTTTGGCGGAATTGTAAAGAATGTGCTGAAGAAATATGGGCTGGAAGATGGCCTTTTGATTTCGGATACCGAAGCAACCTCTTATACAGTAGTGGTGGCAGTGCCTGGTATTGACCGGATCTTTTTGCATAATCCGGGAGCAAATAACGCATTTTATGCTGATGACATTCCGGCAGAAGAATTAAAGGATGCAGCGTTATTCCATTTTGGATATCCGCCTATCATGCGATCCATGTATGTGAATGATGGAGAAGAACTGGTGAAGATGATGAAGATGGTGAAAGAGGCAGGAGCAGCCACATCGATGGATCTGGCTGCGGTAGATGAAGCTTCTGAGGCCGGACAGGTAGACTGGCATCATGTGCTGGAGCGTGTCATGCCATATGTGGATATTTTTGTTCCAAGTGTGGAGGAACTTTGCTATATGCTGGATAAGGAACGATTCCAGGAATGGCAGGAGAGAGCAGCCGGAAGAGATGTCACGGAAATCCTGGATATTGAGAAAGATGTGAAACCACTGGCAGATGAGTGCATGAAGATGGGCGTGAAGGTTCTTCTCTTAAAATGTGGCGCGCCGGGCATGTATTTTTGCAGTGCATCAAAAGAGGTATTGTCCCAGATTACAGACCGCCTGGAGTTGGATGTAGAGGCCTGGCAGGTAAAGAATATTTTGAGAAAAGCTATGTACCGGAGAAAGTATTGTCTGGTACCGGAGCAGGGGATACATCAATTGCTGCGTTTCTGACAGCCATGACAGATGGCTATACACCGGAAGATGCCCTGCATCTGGCGGCAGGAACCGGAGCTTCCTGTGTGGCAGCTTACGATGCATTAAGTGGGTTGAAGTCTTTTGAAGAACTGAAGAAAAAGATGGATGCCGGATGGGAAAAAGTAGAGTAGTCTGGACATATAGGAGGATGCAGATATGGCGAACTATATTATGGCGCTGGATGCAGGGACAACCAGCAATCGTTGTATTTTGTTTGATGAAAAGGGAAAGATGTGCAGTGTGGCACAGCGGGAGTTCAGACAGTATTTCCCCAAACCGGGATGGGTGGAGCATGATGCAGATGAGATCTGGGCCAGTCAGCTGGGAGTGGCAGTCGAAGCGATGAACATGATTGGTGCCACGGCACAGGATATTGCAGCAATCGGCATTACCAATCAGAGAGAAACGGTCATTATCTGGGATAAGGAGACGGGAGAGCCGATCTATCATGCCATTGTGTGGCAGTGCCGCAGAACTTCGGAATACTGTGATTCTCTGAAGGAAAAGGGGCTGACCGAGATGTTTCGCCAGAAGACCGGGCTGGTGATCGATGCCTATTTTTCAGCGACAAAGATTCGCTGGATCCTGGAGCATGTGCCGGGAGCCAGGGAGCGGGCAGAAAAAGGTGAACTTCTCTTTGGAACGGTGGAGACCTGGCTGATCTGGAAGCTGACAAAGGGAAAGGTGCATGTGACAGATTACAGCAATGCATCCCGCACCATGCTCTTTAATATCAATACATTGCAGTGGGATGATGAGATCCTGCAGGAACTGAATATTCCAAAATGTATATTGCCGGAAGTGAAGCCTTCCAGCTGCGTCTATGGCACCACAGATCCTTCCTATCTGGGTGGTGCAATCCCGATTGCCGGGGCAGCGGGAGACCAGCAGGCGGCACTGTTTGGACAGACCTGTTTCGAAGCCGGTGAGGCAAAGAATACATACGGTACAGGATGCTTTATGCTGATGAATACCGGTGAAAAACCAGTATTTTCTCAGAATGGGCTGGTCACAACCATTGCGTGGGGGCTGGACGGCAAAGTGAATTATGCACTGGAAGGATCGATCTTTGTAGCAGGTGCTTCGATCCAGTGGCTGCGGGATGAGATGCGGATGATTGATTCTGCACAGGATTCCGAATATATGGCCAAAAAAGTGCCAGATACCAACGGATGCTATGTAGTCCCGGCGTTTACCGGTCTGGGGGCTCCACACTGGGATCAATATGCACGGGGAACCATTGTGGGAATCACCCGTGGCGTGAACAAATACCATATCATACGTGCCACATTGGAATCCATCGCCTATCAGGTGAATGATGTACTGGAAGCCATGAAAGCAGATTCTGGTATGGAATTGTCTTCTCTGAAAGTGGATGGCGGAGCCAGTGCCAATGATTTCCTGATGCAGACACAGGCTGATGTGATCAATGCTCCGGTGAAACGTCCGGTGTGTGTGGAGACGACAGCGATGGGAGCAGCGTATCTGGCCGGACTGGCAGTGGGCTATTGGAAGAATAAAGAAGAAGTGCGCAAGAATCAGGCCATTGATCGGGTATTTTATCCAGAGATCACAGAAGAAGATCGTGCAAAGCGGATCAAAGGCTGGAACAAAGCAGTAAAATATGCCTATGGATGGGCGAAAGAAGAATTATAAATCAACGGGAAACAAAAATAAAGGAGACAGAAGAAAAGTGGCGGTTTAGAGCCACTTTTCTTTGTCTCCTTTCGTTTGGCGAGAGCCAGAAAACACCGTCCCCAATGGTTCCCAATGGTTAGCCCATATATACGGTAACGTGATATTCTTTTTTGCCGACTTCAAATGGAATCAGGCATCCATCATAATCTTTTCCGTCAACGGTGACTTTCTGTACTCCTTTCTGAACGTGATCTGGATTGACTACATCGATGTAGTACATTGCATCACGGAAACGGCGGGTCAGCTGGAAGTCACCGAAATCTTCAGGGATACACGGATCGATGGTCAGTCCTTCGTAGGAAGCTGTACGCCCAGAATAGCCTGGGACAGGTTGCAGAAGGTCCATGCAGCGGTTCCGGTCAGCCAGCTGTTCTTGGCTTCTCCGTGGAACCTGGCATCAGCACCGGCTACCATCTGTGAGTATACATACGGTTCTGTGCGATGGATCTCGCTGATCTCTTCGATATAGGATGGACAGGTCTTCTTGTAGATTTCAAAAGCACGGTTTCCTCTGCCGATCACAGTTTCTGCAATGGATACCCACGGATTGTTGTGACAGAAGATACCGGCATTTTCCTTATATCCTGGTGGATAGGAAGAAATCTCACCGAGGTTCAGATAGTAATGTGTATAGGCTGGCTGAAGAAGCATGATACCATATTTGGTATCCAGATGTTCTTTTACAGAATCCAGAGCTTTTTCGGCCAGACCTTCTTTTAGGCCGATACCGGCCATGACACAGAAGCCCTGTGGTTCGATGAAGATCTTTCCTTCTTTGCATTCATGGGATCCTACTTTCTGGCTCTCTGCATCGTAAGCACGCAGGAACCATTCGCCATCCCAGCCGGCAGCCAGTACGGCATCGTACATTTCAGAAACTGCTTTTTCTGCTTCTTTTGCCAGATCTTCGTGACCGGAGAGGCGGCTGATGTCAGCAAACTCTTTTCCGTATTTTACAAACATACCTGCGATAAACACAGATTCTGCTACAGGTCCCTCAGATGGACCGGTGGTCTGGAAGGATTCACCTGGTTCTTTGGAGAAACAGTTCAGGTTCAGACAGTCATTCCAGTCAGCACGGCCGATCAGCGGCAGATCATGCGGGCCGAGGTGTGTACGGGTATAAGTAAAGGAACGACGCAGGTGCTCGTAAAGGGTATCTGCTTTTTCTTTCTGATTATCAAAATCGACCATTTCATTCAGAATAGAGAAGTCACCGGTCTCTTTCAGATAAGCGGATACAGCGGCGATCAGCCACAGCGGGTCATCGTTAAATCCACTTCCGATGTCCAGATTACCTTTCTTGGTCAATGGCTGATACTGGTGATAAGCGCTTCCGTCTTCAAACTGAGTGGCAGCAATATCCAGAATACGTTCTCTGGCACGTTCTGGGATCAGGTGTACGAAGCCCAGAAGATCCTGACAGGAATCACGGAATCCCATACCACGGCCAGTTCCGGATTCATAGTAAGAAGCGGAACGGGACATATTGAACGTAATCATACACTGGTACTGGTTCCAGATATTGGCCATGCGGTTTACATGTGGATCCTGGCTCTTTACTGTGTAGCGTGCCAGAAGCTGATCCCAGTAAGCATGCAGATCATCGAAAGCTTTGCGAACCTGTTCGTCGGTGGCAAAACGTTCCATCAATTTGTGAGCAGGAGCTTTATTGATCACATTCGGAGCTTTCCATTTCTCCTCTTCCGGATTCTCACAGTAGCCCAGCAGGAAAATCAGCTCTCTGGATTCTCCCGGCTGAAGGGTCAGATCAATCTGGTGACTGGCAATCGGATACCATCCGCTGGCTACGGAACCGGTACATGCTCCTGCCTTTACTGCATCCGGAATGGCATTGCCATTGCCTCTGCCGAGGAAATCATCGCGGCTGGTGTCAAAACCATTGATATCCGCATTGACGGTAAAGAAGCTGTAATGATTGCGGCGTTCTCTGTATTCGGTCTTGTGGTAAATAGTACTGCCTTCGATCTCGACCTCTCCGGTACTTAAGTTTCTCTGGAAGTTTGTCATATCATCTACTGCATTCCATAAACAGAATTCTACATAAGAAAAAAGAGAAATCGGTTTTTCCTGATTGGAATGGTTCGTCAGAACCAGCTTGTTGATCTCACAGGATGCATCCACCGGAACGAAAGCCAGCAGATTGGCTTCCAGACCATTTTTAGAAGAAATGAAACGGCTGTAGCCCATGCCATGGCGGCATTCATAGGAATCAACCGGTGTCCTGGAAGGCATAGTGCCAGGATTCCAGATGACATCCCCATCTTTAATGTAGTAATACTTTCCGTTAGAGTCGATCGGAAGCGTGTTGTAACGGTAACGGGTGATACGAAGCAGCTTCGCATCTTTATAGAAACTATAACCACCACAGGTGTTGGAAATCAAAGAAAAGAATCCGTCTGTACCCAGATAGTTGATCCATGGAAGCGGAGTATCCGGGGTGGTAATCACATATTCTCTGGCTTCATCATCAAAATGACCGAATCTCATAATAGAACCTCCCTAATAACTGAAAATGTAAAAATATATAATGAAAGATAAATGGAAACAACTCGAAAACATTTCGGAAATAAATATACGAAAACAGCGAAGCGAAACGAAAATGATATTTGACTTTAGTTCAGTATAGCGGAAAAGAAATGGAAAAGCAATAAGTTTTCGCAATTTTCGTTTTTATTGGATAGAAAGACGGTAAGAAAGCTGGCTCCACGAATCCTGTGATGACAGTACACATTTGAAGCAAAGCTTCTATCGCTTAAAGAGGGCGGATCACAAGCGACGCAGCAGATGTTAAAAATAGACGTGTCTTACCGGATGTGCAACCAGATTCGTCCGTTATAAATTACGTTTTCGAAATTCAATACGAAACGTTTCGTAACTTTTGGATGTTTTGTTGTGGTTTGTACTAACGAGTGTACAATTCAGGCGGGAGTCAAATTGTGCAATAGGACGAATTGCTAGAAAACCACTTGAAATCTATTGATTGTTTGTGCAAAAAGATATAGAATACAGTTACGAAAACGATTAAGGATTTGAATTTGACGAAAAGAATTGAGGACACGGCGCTATGGTTTCGATGAAAGACATCGCTAAACAGTGCCATGTATCCGTAGCCAGTGTCAGCAAAGCGCTGAATGGATATTCGGATATCGGAGAAGAGACCAGGAATCTGATTATTACGACAGCACATGAGATGGGATACCTTCCGAATTCTTCTGCAAGGGCACTAAAGACAAAGAAAAGTTATAATCTTGGCGTTCTCTTTGTAGACGCCGCCATGAACGGACTGACACATGAATATTTCAATCATGTATTAGAAAGCTTCAAGTACAGAGCAGAGGAAAAAGGATACGACATCACATTCATAGCCGGCAACACAGCGAGACAGAAGATGAGCTTCTACGAACGATGCAGATACCGGGGGGTGGATGGAGTATTAGTAGCCTGCTTCAAGTATTATGAAGAAGATATTCAGGATCTGATCCGCTCAGAACTTCCGGTGGTCACCATTGACCACACCTTTGAAGGAAAAATTGCAGTTGTTTCCAATAATGTTCAGGGAATGGAAGAACTTGTTTCCTATATATACAGTATGGGACACAAAAAGATTGCATACATCCATGGAGACGATACCCCGGTGACGAGGAACCGGCTCAGCGGATTCTACCGGACCACACAGAGATATGGACTGGAGATCCCGGATGAATATGTCAAGGCTTCTTCTTACCGCGATCTGGAGATGGCCGCAAAAGCAACCGGCGAACTGTTGGATCTTCCAAATCCGCCGACCTGCATCATGTACCCGGATGATTATGCAGCCGTGGGTGGCATGAATGAGATCAGGGAACGGGGACTTCGGATTCCGGAAGACATATCCATTACCGGATATGACGGAATCGATCTGGTACGAATGATGGAACCGAAACTTACCACACTCTGTCAGGATACCAGGAAGATCGGAAGAATGGCAGCAGAGAAGCTGATCAGCCTGATCGAACACCCAAAGACCACACTGGTGGACAAGTTCTCCGTAGACGGGGTACTGTTCAAGGGAGGTTCGGTAGGACGTAACCGAGAATGTTAACGCAGAAGGGACTGCGCAACAGATAGAGGGTAAATACATATTTTATATTATTTTTTAAGGAGGATGTAGTATTATGAACAAGAAAATGATGGCAATTA
Organism: Lachnospiraceae bacterium OF09-6; assembly: GCA_003435055.1. Taxonomy (GTDB): domain Bacteria; phylum Bacillota; class Clostridia; order Lachnospirales; family Lachnospiraceae; genus Marvinbryantia; species Marvinbryantia aceti. The sequence goes on along the minus strand of QUMM01000008.1, from coordinate 10,582 downwards.
CTCTGACAACAGCAATGATTGGAACTATGATGGGTGCAACTGCTGTAATGGCTGAGGACGCAGCTTCATCCGATGAAGGCAAAGTATTAAATATTTACTGCTGGAATGAAGAATTTAAATCTCGTCTGACGGATCACTATCCAGGATATGAAGAGGTTGACGGAACACATGGCAAGATCGGTGATGTAGACGTAGTATGGAATATCACACCTTCAGATGACAATGCATATCAGAATAATCTGGACGAAACATTATTAAAACAGGCTGATGCAGCAGATGATGACAAGATCGACCTGTTCCTGGTAGAAGCTGACTATGCATTGAAATACGTGAATACAGATTATGCAATGCCAATCAAAGACCTTGGTATTACAGATGATGAAATCAAAGATCAGTATCAGTATACAAAAGATGTTATGACGGATTCAGACGGTAATTTGAAAGGACTTTCTTGGCAGGGATGCCCGGGAACTATGATCTACAGACGTGATATTGCCAAAGAAGTATTTGGAACAGATGATCCGGCAGAAGTACAGAAGAAAGTTACTGACTGGGATTCTTTCAAAGCGACTTCTCAAGAACTGGCAGGTAAAGGCTATCAGATGACTTCTTCCGTAAATGATACCTATCGTGTATTCTCCAACAATGTAAGCAGTCCATGGGTAGTAGATGGAAAGATTACAGTAGACGACAATATCAAGAATTGGGTTGATATGTCTAAAGAAATGGTAGATGCAAGCGAGACTGGCACAGCAGAACTGTGGAGTGATGACTGGAGCAAGGGCTTCTTCACAGACAGCAATGTATTCGCATACTTCGGACCAGCATGGTTCATTGATTTCTCTATGAGTGCAGATCAGGACGGATCTGTAGGTAAAGATGGTGGCTGGGCTGCAACAGAAGGACCACAGGGCTTCTACTGGGGTGGAACATGGATTACAGCAGCTACAGGAACAGATAACCCAACATTGGTAGCAGATATTATGAGAACGATGACAACTAATGTTGATGTAATGGAAGAAATCGTAAAAGCAGATAACGATTTCGTAAACAACAAACCAGCTATGGAAGCTATGGCAGCTGATGAAAGTTACGGTGATGCAGTTCTGGGTGGACAGAATCCACTGGCTATGTTCTGTGCAGGAGCTGATAAGATTGACTTGAGCAATATGAGCATTTACGATCAGGGATGTAACGAAGAATTCCAGAATGCTATGAAGAACTACTTCGAGGGTAATGCAACTTATGAAGAAGCACTGGATCTGTTTAATAAAGCAGTTGTAGAAAAATATCCAGAATTAACATACTAATCTGATATTGCAGCGAATCATTCAATAAGTAAAAAGATGAAATATGCCTGCCTGATCATCAGGCAGGCATATTTAAAACCAAAGCGTGCCTGAAAGGAGAATGAAAATGCCAAAGAATCAAAACCATAAGGCAGTTCGCTATAACAAATGGGGGTATCTGTTTTTGATACCGTTTGTAGTGGTATACCTCATATTTCAGTTTGTGCCACTTGTCAGTACAATATATAACAGTTTTTTTGAAAATTATCGGTCTGGTCTGATGCAGATAGGACCGCGATTTGTGGGGTTTGATAATTATGTAAAACTCTTTCAGGGTGGTGATATTTGGGTATATTTAAAAAACACCATGATTATGTGGATTATGGGATTTGTGCCACAGATTCTGGTATCTTTGTTGCTTGGAGCATGGTTCTCCAATCCAAGTCTGAGACTGAAAGGAAAACGATTTTTCAAAACGGTTATTTATCTGCCAAACCTGATTATGGCATCAGCATTTGCTATGTTATTTTTCACACTGTTCTCTGATGGAGGACCAATCAATGCCATGTTGCTTCATGCAGGAATACTGAAATCAGCATATAGCTTCTTCAGCCATGTCTGGAGTACAAGAACGCTGGTTGCATTACTGAACTTCCTGATGTGGTTTGGTAATACAACGATCCTTCTTATGGCAGGTATGATGGGAATTGATGCATCACTCTATGAAGCAGCAGAAGTAGATGGTGCTACTGCCACACAGATTTTCTTCAGAATCACATTGCCATTGCTTCGTCCGATTTTGATCTATGTTATGATTACATCACTGATCGGAGGAATCCAGATGTTTGATGTACCACAGATTCTGACAAATGGAACCGGTGATCCGATGAGATCTACCATGACATTGATTATGTTCCTGAATAAGCATTTGTACAGTAAGAACTTTGGTATGGGCGGTGCTTTATCAGTATGCCTGTTTATTATTACCGGTGTACTCAGTCTGATTGTATTCCGATTTAATAAAACCAAAGACTGACAGGGGGAGAGATCATGAATAACAAAAAAACGAAAAAAGGAATGAGTATGAAAGGTCAGCGTACCCTGGCATATATTGTACTGGTTCTGCTATCTTTCCTCTGCCTGTTCTGGTTCTATGTATTATTTATTAATGCGACCAGATCTAATGGAGCATTGAAACGTGGATTTACGGCAATTCCGGGAAGTTTTCTGATTACGAACTGGAAAAATCTTCTGGCAGGGACACTTCCGGTATGGCATGGAATGTTTAACAGTATCATAATTGCAGCCAGTTCAGCGGTTTTGTGTACTTATTTTTCTACTATGACTGCCTATGCTTTGCACGCCTATGATTTTAAAGGAAGAAAATTTATGTTTACCTTTATTCTGGCTGTTATGATGATCCCAACACAGGTAACTGCACTCGGATTCATTCAGCTTCTTGGAAAAATGCATCTGGATGACTCTTTTATTCCACTGATTGTTCCAAGTATAGCGGCACCGGTTACGTTCTTCTATATGAAACAGTATATGGAGAGCAATCTTCCATTGGAATTGGTAGAAGCAGCACGTATTGATGGATCTGGAGAATTTAGGACTTTCAATACTATTTCGCTTCCTTTGATGAAACCGGCAATTGCAGTGCAGGCAATCTTTACCTTTGTACAGAGTTGGAACAACTATTTTGTTCCTGCATTGGTACTTCATACGGATAAAAAGAAAACACTGCCAATATTGATTGCTCAGCTGCGAAGTGCAGACTTCCTGAAGTTTGATATGGGGCAGGTATATGTGATGATTGCATTTTCTATCTTTCCGGTTATTATTGTCTATATTTTGTTATCAAAATTTATTGTAGAAGGTGTCTCCGCAGGTGCGGTAAAAGGCTAAAAATGGAAACGCTGCTGAATGGGAAACCATGAGGCAGCGTTTTTTAGTGGAGACAGAAAAAATTACACTTTTCTTAAAATAATGGAACTTGTCAATGAATATAATCAATGGCATTCTTGAAAGTAATAGAATAAGAAACAGGAGGGCAAAAAACGTGAAATTTACAGAAGGATATTGGTTAAGAAGTGAACGAAGCAACGGGCTGTTTGCAACAGAAGGCTATTATGTGGATGAGATTCCAGGAGGAATGCGCATCGTTGCACCGACAGCACATACCAATGACAGGGGCGGCACCTTGAATATGCCGACAATTACCATAGAATTTGTAGCGCGAAATGACCGTACCATCGCAGTCAGTGCATGGCATTATGAAGGATATGATGCACATCTGCCACAGTTTGAGAAGACAGAAGAGATCTGCGAAGCAAAAGTTATCATTACAGAGGACGAGGCACTGATGGACACTGGTGTACTTCAGGTTCGTGTGAACCGGAAGCAATTCTCCTATGCATTTGAAGCGGACGGCAAGGTGCTGACCTCCTGCAATCTGCGTAATCTGGGACTGATCCGCTGGGATCGCCAGCCAAGTACCATGTTTGGCGAAGCCAATTACCTGACAGAAAAGTATCAGCCATATATGATGAACGAACTGTCTCTGTCTGTGGGAGAATGTGTCTATGGTCTGGGAGAACGTTTTACGGCGTTTGTAAAAAATGGTCAGACAGTGGATACCTGGAATGAAGATGGTGGAACCGCTTCTCAGATCGCATACAAGAGCATTCCATTCTATATGACGAATAAAGGCTACGGTGTTTTCGTAGACAGCACGGATCAGGTATCTTTTGAAGTAGCCAGTGAGAAAGTAGAATATGTGGGATTCTCCGTGCCGGGTGAAAAGATAAAATATGTATTTTTCTATGGCCCGTCACCGAAAGAGATATTGAAGCTGTATACGGCTATGCTGGGCAGACCGGCGCTTCCACCGGCATGGTCCTTTGGACTGTGGCTGTCCACATCCTTTACTACCAATTATGATGAAGAGACCACCAGCTCCTTCATTAACGGTATGTTTGAACGGGATATTCCAATGCGGGTATTCCATTTTGACTGCTTCTGGATGAAAGCATTCCACTGGTGTGACTTTGAATGGGATAAAGACTGCTTCCCGGATATCAAAGGAACGATTCAGAGATATCATGACAAGGGACTGAAGATCTGTGTATGGATCAATTCTTATATTGCACAGGGCACACCGTTCTTCAAAGAGGGCGCAGAAAAAGGCTATCTGCTGAAGCGTGCAGATGGAAAGGGCGTATGGCAGACCGATAACTGGCAGGCCGGAATGGGACTGGTAGATTTTACCAATCCGGATGCAGTGAAATGGTACACGGATAAGCTGCGCACTCTGCTGGATGCCGGGGTAGACTGCTTCAAGACAGACTTTGGTGAACGTATCCCGGTAAATGTGGTTTACCATGATGGCAGTGATCCACATGCAATGCATAATTACTATACCTTCTTATATAATAGGGCAGTATTTCAACTGTTAAAAGAAGAAAAAGGAGAACGGGAGGCAGTACTGTTTGCCAGAAGTGCCACAGCAGGAAGCCAGCAGTTCCCGGTTCACTGGGGCGGTGACTGTTTTGCAAATTATCCATCTATGGCAGAGACACTGCGCGGCGGTCTGTCCTTTGCAATGAGCGGGTTCTCATTCTGGAGTCACGATATCTCTGGATTTGAGAGTACTGCGACACCGGATCTGTATAAGAGATGGGCGGCATTTGGACTGTTGTCCAGCCACAGCCGTCTGCATGGTTCCGGAAGCTATCGTGTGCCGTGGCTGTTTGATGAAGAAGCCTGCGATGTAGTTGCACATTTCTCCAAACTGAAATGTACACTGATGCCGTATCTGTATGCAAAAGCGATCGAAGCACATGAAGAGGGAACACCAATGATGCGGCCGATGGTATTTGAATATAGGGATGATCCGGCTGTAGCTTATCTGGACAGCCAGTATATGCTGGGCGATGCACTGCTGGTCGCTCCGATCCTGCGGGAAGACAGCGTATGCCAGTATTATCTGCCAAAAGGAGTATGGACTCACCTGCTCAGCGGAGAAGCCAGAAGAGGCGGATGCTGGCAGGAAGATACCTATGATTACTTCTCTCTGCCATTGTATGTAAAAGAAAATACGCTGCTGGCTGTGGGACGGGAAAATCACAAGCCAGATTATGACTATGAGAATCAGATGGATCTGCGTCTGTATCAGCTGCAGGATGGCGCTGAGGCAGTCTGCAGAGTACCGGATGTGGATGGTCATATTGTGAATGTGATCCGTGCAAAGAGAACTGGCCGAACCATTGAACTGACTTCTGAAAAACCAATGCCACTGATGAAACTGACTCTGTATATGGGTACAGAAAAGACAGAATATACCATTGAGAGAGGAAAACAGCATGTACACACAGAAATTAAATAAGAACTGGAACATGCGTCACATGGGAGATGAAGACTTCCAGACAGCTGTGGTACCGGGAACGGTCTATACCGATCTGTTAAGAAATGGACAGATGGAAGATCCATTTTTCAAGGATAACGAAGATAGAGCATTGAAATTAATGGATGAGGACTATGAGTATCGTGCGACCTCGACTGTGAAAAAGAAGTGATGGAGCCATCGAACAGATCAGTGATGATTCGGCAGATTGAAAGCACTGCATTATTATGCAAAACGATTCTTTGCACCGCTGATGCTGTCCTGCGAAGAACAGGGGCTGATGTATTATGAACAGGATAAAGAGATCATGCGTACCGGAGAATCCTGGATGTACGAGAGGACAGCGAAGGAAGAGTGTTTGCAGCTACGGATGGGTATGGAGTCTACGAACTGGAGAATAACTATGTCTACCGCAGCTATCTCTGCAATTATAAAGTGTTTGATGGCAATTCCGGGGAGGAACTGGCCAGCATGTCAGTGACGGTGACTAAAGAATATCGGTTTCAGGAAGAACCAAAAGTACGAATGGTGCTGCTGCTGTGCATACTGTCCTTCCTGATACTGCTGTATCTGGTGATTCTCTGGGCACGGGAAAACAGCATTAAGAAGCATTATCATTTGAGATTCCAGCAAAAGAAAGAAGAAGAGATCGCCAGACTGGCTTATCGGGATCTGGTAACCGGTGTATACAACCGAAACTACTTTGAACAGGAAAAAGAAAAGGCAGATATGGAACAGCTCTATGCTATTATTTTTGGCTGACTGAGCCGATGCAGCTGGAGAACTATGTATATGAGCTGAAGGAAACATTCTGCAAAAGCAGTGAAGAAGAAAATCTGCCGATGTCATTTTCCATAGGAGCTGTCTACTATAACAAAATTGATAAAGAGACTATGAATGAACTGATCACCCGATGTGAGAAGATGCGGCTGCTGGATGAAAAACATGCAGAGTCAAACTTTATTGAAGGAAAAATGAAGCTGTTGTGACAGTTCACAGGCGTGAAAGAGACAGTTGAATGAAAATAGAGATGTATCATGCTTCATTTATGCAACATTCCTGAAAAACCGGGGAAATTACGAAAATGTTTCGTAGAATTCGAAAGAAAAAAAGTTACCCGAAATAGTTCAAGAAACAATTTATGGTGTATAATGATGGTAATGTGAAATAAGAATAGCTGTTTCAGGGCAATGTGCATAACAGACAGATATCAATGGTCGAAACAGTACAGGCGGAGCAGTGAGAATAAGAATCAAAAACATATGAGAAAACGCATGAAAAAGAATGGAAAGGATGCTGAACTATGAGAATGGGAGAGAGAACGAAAAGGGTCCTGGCATTATTGACAGCAGGTGCTATGGTATTTACCAACACCGGAATGGATGTTCTGGCGAGCACATCCATCGTAGTAGGTGGTATTACAAGCGGAGAGGATAAGAAGGATGAGACTCCGGCTGAGTCTGAGAGCGAATCAGAAACAGGCACTGAACAGGAATCAGAATCCGAGAGTGAGACGGGCAGTGAAGCAGCATACACAGATCAGAAAGTATTTACCTGTGAAGGAGATCAGGCCACAGTGACCGTAACCGTACCGGATGAGGCGCAGATGCCGGCAGGCACTGAGCTGGAGGTACAGCCAGTGGTAGAAAACTCTGTGACTTATGATGAGATCAAAAATGCCCTGACAAATGAAGCACAGGAAGTCCTGGGGATCAGTGCGTTCCATCTGGCTTTCACCACAGACGGTGAAGCACAGATCCCGTCTGATATCGACTATCAGGTACAGATCGACTATAAAGATGCGGTGCTGGCAGCGGCAGAAGGACAGGAAGACAGCAGCATAGGTGCCTACGTGAACCAGGCAGGTGCAACAGCAGACATCCAGACCAGCGAAAACGGCGCAGTGGAAGCTGTATCATTGAGTACGAAAGAACTGGGTGACGTGGCCGTGGTGAGAACCGGGGCAACTGCTCAGGAACGTACCTATACATATGAAGATGATGAAGTCATCATCAACATTACGGTTCCTGCAGAAGTAACTCTTCCACAGGACGCAGAACTGGTTGTGAAGCCAGTAGATGAAAAGACAAAGGAATATAAGGAGACCGTCGAAAAAACAGAAGCAGAAGTAGAAGACTACGTACTTCAGCATGCAGTATATGACATTGGATTCCAGGTAAATGGAGAAGAAGTCGAACCGGAAAATGGTGACATCAAAGTTGCATTCCAGTTCAAACAGCCAGTGTTAAATACAGAGGCAATCACAGATGAAGATGCAGATATTGATGTAAAAGTTCTTCATGTAAAAGATGACGGAGTAGAAGATACACAGGCTAATGCGAATGTAGAAGCAGATGGTTCTGTAAAAAATGTAGAACTGGTAACAGACAGTTTTTCACCGTATGATCTGATGCTGACAGCAGCAGAAATACCGGCTGGAAAATACGGTAATTATACTTTGGAATATAATGATACCAAAAATGCATTCACATCTGATTCAAAGTATAGCAAATATTATAATGATAAAAGCCCATTGGGGGTTGCAGGAAGTTTTCATATTGTAGCTTTTGATACAGCTAATTTAGGAACACATACAAATGGTAATGTACTTGCAAAGAATCTGTATGCTGGATCTAACTTCGGAACCAATAATTATTCGAATGAATTATCCTACGTAGAAAATTATAAGCAGATAAATGGCAACAGTGCGTCCAGTACGAATCATGTGCTTGTAGTTGGAAGCAATAGTACGCTGGGACTGGTAGATAATAGTAATGCAATATCTATCAATGGTACAAAAATTGATAAGCCGTATAATATTGTGGTTGACAGAGACAGTGACTCTAAACCATTTATTAGTCTGACAGATGTGAAAAATGAAGTAAATAAAAAATCTTCTGCGTTTGCTTCAGTCGGAAATGTTGGAATAGCGGAGAATCTGTATTCTGATCAGAATAATAGAATATTGACATTAACAGATCCAGATTATGCCGGATATTATAATATGTCAGCAGCGGATTTAAATCGCATCGGTGGGAGTGGAAGCACTATCAAAATGATGGGCTTTAAATCTGGACATGATGGAAGTATCATTGTTAATGTAGACTGTAGTGGTGTAAGTGAAGTAACTATGCCAAACGCAATTGTGTACATTGATGGCATTGCACAGAGTACAAATGAAGTTACCAGTTTTGAAAATGGTAAAGTAATCTGGAATTTTATAAATGCATCTGGCACAACTATCAATGCCAACAGAATGACAGGTATGCTGATTGCTCCTGGAGCAACTGTAAATGTTACTCAGAATCTAAATGGTACAGTTGTAGCAGATACTGTAAACATAAAAGCAGAATCCCATCGAACTGATTTCACTGGTATAACAACACCGGCAGAAGCAAAATTTGATGGAACCAAGACAGTAGATGGACAGACACCGACAGCAGATCAGGTATTTGAATTTGTATTATACGAAGATACCAGTAAGCAGAATTGGAATGATGCAGATGAAGCATTCAAAGGAGCAAACTGGAATTGGAAAGAAACCGTTCATAATGATGGAAAAGCAATTACATTTTCAACATTTAATTATAGTAAAGATGAAGATCTTGGAACACATTGGTATAAAGTATCCGAAGGTCAGAATATTGCGGAATCGAAATATGAGACAGACAAAACAATTTATTTGTTGAAAGTTGATGTTAAAAAAAATAATAATGTATTCACGGCAACTAAGACATATTATAAGATTGAAGATTCTGACAGTAAGGCAACTTCTGCAGACGGTATTCAATTTGATAATAAAACCAAAGAAACAGAGATTACCATAAATGGAACGAAAGTATTAACTGGTAGATCTGCATTAACAGCAGATGAGTTCAAGTTTGAACTTCAGGAGTGTAATGAAAAGTGGGAACCGTTGTCTGATAAGAAAAAGGTAGAAGTTGGAAACCTGGCAGATGGAAGTTTTGCATTCCCAAATATAAAATACACGGGAGATAATACAGGATATCATTTCTATATTGTAAGTGAAAAAAATACAGGGGAATCGGGTATTACTTATGATACTACCGTATATAAGGTACAAGTACATGTATATTATAAGGAAGACGGAACTTTAGTTGCAGATAAGATAATTGTTGGTGGAGAAAATGTTGTATTTACGAATAAATACAAAACCACAGAAACAAGCTATACACTGTCCGTAAAGAAAGAGCTGACAGGCCGGACCCTGAAAGCTAATGAGTTCAGCTTCACGATCACAGAAGTAGATGAAAACGGAGACGTGGTTGAAGGCGGCTACACAGACACCAAGAGCAACGCAGCAGACGGAACAGTAAGCTTCAGCAGGATTGAGTACAAAGAAGCCGGAACCCATTACTATGAAGTGAAAGAGGATGCAGGAAGCCTCGGAGGAGTAAGCTACAGCAAGCAGAGTTACATCATCACGGTAACTGTAAGGGATAACGGGGAAGGCCAGCTGGTAGCAGCAGCCGACCAGGGAGTGAACGACCTTGTCTTCACAAATGAGTACAACACGGAAGACGGAAGCTATACGCCATCCGTAAAGAAAGTACTGACAGGCCGGACCCTGAAAGCTAATGAGTTCAGCTTCACGATCACAGAAGTAGATGAAAACGGAGACGTGGTTGAAGGCGGCTACACAGACACCAAGAGCAACGCAGCAGACGGAACAGTAAGCTTCAGCAGGATTGAGTACAAAGAAGCCGGAACCCATTACTATGAAGTGAAAGAGAATGCAGGAAGCCTCGGAGGAGTAAGCTACAGCGAGCAGAGTTACATCATCACGGTAACCGTGGAGGATAACGGAAAAGGCCAGCTGGTAGCAGCAGCCGACCAGGGACTGAACGACCTTGTCTTCACAAATGAG
>QUMM01000079.1 GCA_003435055.1 Lachnospiraceae bacterium OF09-6 | reverse complement strand
TAGTTATTATGTAAGAGTTTTTAATGCCTTTTTATTGTACAAAGAATCCACATTAACATATAATATTGGAGAGTAGCATGAAAAAAATTTTATTAAGGGAACAATATTTATAATTTTAGGTATAATAATGTGGGAAGGGGTTTTAAATGTTACATCAGAACCCAATACATCTGGATGGGATAATGAGGCTTTTACAAGGATTTATAATAATAGAAATTCCTATGATGTTTTATGCTTAGGTACAAGTATGGCAGTAACCAATATAAGTAGCGAAGAATTATTTCTGAATTATAATATTACAATGACAACACTTGGATCGCCAGAGCAACCGATCTACTTATCATACTACTATTTGGAAGAGGCCTTAAAATATCAAAGTCCGAAAATAGTTTTGTTTGATGTACAATCATTATTTTACACCGAGGAGAACATAGAACAACGCATACAAGAAAATGAATATCAATATGTTCATTTTTTATTAGACAATATGAAAATGGGGAAAGTAAAAAAGAAGGTGATAGAAGAAGTAAAGAATATTGATCCTGATATAGATAAATGGGATTATTATTCCAAAATGTATAATAGTCATTCAATTGGGAAAACATTTCAGTTGATAATTTCAAAAAGCCTGAAAATGATGCCCTAATGAATGGAAATTTAATGTTATTCAGGTTTGATGAAAACAGCAATAGAACAGTTGATGTTTTTGAAGTTGAAAATACCGATAAAATAGAAGAAATTAATAATTATAATATGTTATATCTGAAAAAAATGGTCGATTTGTGTGACCAGAAGGAAGTTAAATTGGTATTTGTCAGAGGTCAGAGACAAGTTGATTGGTCATGGGATAAATATAATACTATAGAGAGAGTTGCATCAGAGTACGGCGTGGATTTCATGGATATTAATTTAGTAGAATATGAGATAGGTTTTGATAGTAGATTTGATTCAGATGATGGAACCCATTTAAATGTGCTGGGAGCGAAAAAATGGACAGATTTTTTGGGAGAATATTTAAGTAAAAATATTATACATACTTCTGAAACAGGTATAGAAAAAAAATATGAAAAAGAAAAAGAGAAGTATAATAATATTTTAGAATTTATGGAAATTAAGAAAAAGCTATGCCAGTCATACACTATGAAAAAGAAAAAGAGAAGTATAATAATATTTTAGAATTTATGGAAATTAAGAAAAAGCTATGCCAGTCATACAC
>QUMM01000078.1 GCA_003435055.1 Lachnospiraceae bacterium OF09-6 | reverse complement strand
AATGACGTGGATGTAATGTATAGATCATTTCTTCATAATAGTCAGTAAAGATTTTCTGTAAGATATTCATAAGAGTATTATGAAGGAAAATGAAGCAAAAAGAAACCCCCTATCCCCTCAAGATTGAGGGGCAGGGGAGTTGAAGTGTCGAAGACACTTTTTTAATTGTATTTATTGGAGGAAAATAGAAATGGCAAACATAGATTCAAGAGAAGAGAACAACAATTTTTGCGCGATACAGTTTGATTATTTCAGGGGAATGGAAGCGGAGCAGTACAGCTTTTATCGTGTCCCAAAAGTTTTGTTTACTGCGGAGTGTTTTCAGACACTTTCCTGTGAAGCAAAGGTATTATACGGTCTGATGCTGGACCGTATGAGCCTGAGCATTAAGAACCGATGGCTTGATGGAGAAGACAGGGTATACAGGATGGGATGGGTGCGATGGAAGAAATGAGCATCTATCGTCAATTGATACAGGATCATATTGAATACCAGTGTCATAAGCAGAAAGAGGTAGATGATCTGGTAGAATTGATGGTGGAGGTCATGATGATGCCAGATAACAGCATGATTCGGATTGCAGGAGTAGACAAGCCAGTGTCCATTGTGAAAAATCGTTTTATGAAAATCAATTATTCCCACATAGAATATGTCCTGTTATGCATGAAAAAGAATACGACGAAAATCAAGAACATTAAAACCTATTTGATAACGGCATTATATAATGCACCGGCCACGATGAATAGTTTTTACCAGGCAGAGGTTAATCATGATTTGTTTGGCAGTACATAAAAAATAACTTTGCGACACAGTGACATAAAGTACAACAAAGATGAAAATACATAAAATTTTAACATAATCACATATTGACTATTATAGAAGTTTTCAGTATGATAAAAGAAAAGCAATATGGTCAGGAATAGAAAAGGGAGGAAAGTACATGTTGAGGACAGTTGGAAGATTGATATTAGTCACGCAGGACTGGCAGACAATTGGTGTGATCCTTGCAATAGTAGCAGGAAGCAGTCTGGTGATGTTCTTTGGTACCGGTTTGACAACACTTATGAGGAGTATAGAATTTGGTCTGGCAGAGTTTATTGGATCATGATACAGGAGAAAAAGAAACGAGGAATCGCTACAAAAATTTTGTAGCGATTTCAGACTGTAGACAAACTTGGTGTTGGGGATTATGCCCAGCACCATTTTTCTTTTAAAACTTCTTTTCTTTTTATTTTCTTCAAAATCAACAAAAATCTGGCTGTGTTCCA
>QUMM01000076.1 GCA_003435055.1 Lachnospiraceae bacterium OF09-6 | reverse complement strand
GGAGACTGTGAGAAAAAGTCTGTAAATAAGATTCTTCTATGATATGCAAGGGTGGTGAGCTTACAGTTTGAGCTTTTCACCCTTGTTTTATATATAACAGTTGTTGAATGGCATGTCAAGAGCAGGCGGTTTTCCGCCTGTCTTGATCGTCGGTTTACTCGTTATTCTGGAAGACGACCTTCGTACATAATACTCAGTTCGCCATATACCTGCGCCCAGTTTCGAATCGTACTGGTCCATTTTTTCGTAGCCTCAAAAGTGGCCAGGTACAGCGCTTTTAAAAGGGCCGTATCGCTTGGGAATACGCTTCTCTGCCGATTCAGCTTCCGGTAGGTGGAATTCAGGGATTCAATCGCATTGGTGGTATAAATCACCGTTCTGACCGTCGTTGAAAACTTGAAAATTGGAGAGATGGCATCCCAGTTATCCTTCCAGCGTTTCATGGAATTCGGATATTTGGGAGACCATTTTTCAGTTACACGATCTAAGGCTGCCAGCGCTTTCTTTTCATCTGCGGCCTGATAAATGGTCTTCAGATCCGCTGCAAATGCTTTTCTGTCCTTGTCAGGGACATATTTCAGTGTGTTTCTTACCTGGTGTACGATACAGCGCTGATACTCGGTTTTTGGAAAAGCAGCAGCGATTGCTTCTTTGATGCCGGTTAAACCATCTGCACAGATGATTAATACATCTTTGACACCCCGGTTTTTCAGTTCATTCATAACGGAAAGCCAGTATTTTGCGCTTTCGTTGTCGCCAACGCTGATGGTCAGAACCTCTTTCTTTCCTTCCGTGTTGATTCCAAGAATCACGTAAGCTGCAACCTTTCGGATCACACCATTATCTCTTACGGAATAGTGAATTGCGTCAATGTAGAGAATGGGATAGACTTCGTCCAACGGCCGGTTCTGCCAGTCTTCGATCTGTGGCAGGATCTTATCGGTTACATCGGAAATAAAACTCTCCGAGGTTTCAAAGCCATAAATATCTTCGATGGTTTCGGAAATCTGTCGGGTAGTCATTCCTTTGGCATACATAGAAATAATCTTCTGATCAATATCAGAAATATCTTTCTGACGTTTTTTCACCACCTGTGGTTCAAATGTTGATTTTCGGTCCTGCGGCACTTCGATTTCCATCGATCCATATCGGCTGTTGACCTGTTTGCGCTTATACCCATTGCGGTAATCATCATTATCCGAACGTTCTGATTTTTCATAGCCGAGATGATCGTCCATTTCCGCTTCCATCATTTCCTTAATGGTACCGCCTAAAAGATCCTTGAGCGCATCCTGGATGTCTTCAGCAGACTGGATATCATACTCTTCCAGGAGCTGATGGATGATGTTTCGTTTTCCTTCGGTCATTTGTACTCGATGTACCGGTTTCTTTTGTCTTGCCATAATAAAAGGTCCTCCTAATGATATTTATTGTATCATAGAAGAACCTTCCAAACATTATTTTACAGAAAAAGTTTCATACTCTC
>QUMM01000075.1 GCA_003435055.1 Lachnospiraceae bacterium OF09-6 | reverse complement strand
CGTAATCATTACATATCTCTTTTATTCTATTATCTTTTTCTCGTAATTCAGCTTCCAGCTGATTTATTTGTTTTAAAATTTCTTCGGAATGCTTATCTTTCTCTGACAGTCTTTGTTCTCTTTCTAAAATCTCACTTTCTTTTTTTTCAATATGATATACAAAGCTTTCATAGATCGATTTGTTAAAATCATAGTCCAATACTTGCGCCTGCACAATAATTTTATGACTATTTTCAGGTAAACATATTTCTAATTCAAGAATATCATCTAATGAAATTATATTTTCTTCTAACAGAAATCCATTTGATCTTTCTATCTCAACTACTTTTTCACCAGCATCTGTTTCGACCTTAATCTTTAAATTTGACAATATACAATTGCAATTTATAGGCTTGATTAATGCTTTTTTTCCCTCTCCAGTTAAAGGAAATGTCACATCTAACCACCCATAATATGGATCAAAATGCTTACTGATACTGTGTTTATAATCAAATTTTCCATCCCATTCTGTATAAACTTCTGAAAAATAATAGGATGTACTATCAAGCGAAACGCTTCTCTCAAACGTTCCTGACAGATAATTTTCACAAGAGGCTAAAACAAACATATATTGATAATAGTTTCCGTTTTCTCTATGTATCAATTCCTTGAATAGATTTTTAGGCACATCTTTGTAAGAATTATTTATCTCCGTTTCTCCTACACGTATTTGTTTTGCTTTTTCTCCTATTATTGTCCATCCAGCATTCTGTGCCATTCTTTCAAAAGATTTTCTAGTAAAGAATTTCAAATGAGTATTATCCAGTATGCCCGTTGGATTATATTCAAACTCATCATTAAATAATTCGATGATAACAGAGTTATGAGATGCATTTGGAATAGAAACTAATATCTTTCCTTTTTCTGCAATTACTGCACTACAATGCTCTAATACATCTTGCGGGTTAATTAAATGCTCTAAAACATCTGCAAATATTATATAATCATATTTTTTTTCTGTTTGAATCCAATAATAATTTTCTATATTACCTTCTTCACTTCCAAGCAGTGCTTTTTCTGCATATAATGCCGCTTCTTTTCCTGATTCAGAATCTATTTCTACAATATCAACTTTACATTTCTTCTGTTCTGCTAAATATTTCGTTAATCTTCCATTGGCAGGCCCAAACTCTAAAACACTAGAGCATATATCAACACTTTTTGCAATCCAAGAAATTGTATTATTTCCAAATATATCTAAATCAAAATCATATTTTCCCATCATTTCCTCCATATATGAGGTAAAATGCATATTCCCTCACCTATATAATCTGCATTAACAGTAAATTCCTTTATTTTTGCCCAATAATGAATTGGTACTGTTGCCGTCATATCAAATAATGCGACATCAAAATAATATTTTCCGCCTAATACTCTTATTCCTTCATTATAAATTAATTTAAACCTATTTCTGCCTTTTTCCCATGGAATTTTTATTTTATCCAGCATCGTATTTAATCCACAGATATATTCCTCATCAATTCTCTTTAATGCCACTCCCAGAACTGGCGGTTCGATACTTTCATCATATACATCATATACGATTTCTACTTGAAATTTTTCAAATAAATTTATTTCATCTATTTCGTCTCCCTGTGCGTTCAGTAAGCGAATTCCTGCTATTTCTCCAACTCTCTCTCTATTTCCTTCTACAAAATTTTTTTTATTCCATCATCCTCTGTCTTTT
>QUMM01000074.1 GCA_003435055.1 Lachnospiraceae bacterium OF09-6 | reverse complement strand
ATGGGCTGAACAGCCATCTGTATGCCGAAAACCAGAACGGAGAACGGGAAATCTGGCTGTATGATGGAAGGGGAAGCATTATTAAAAGCCTGTATGGGGAAAATACCGGATCTTACAGCTATACCCCTTACGGAAGCCTGACAGATGAAAGCATGGCGGGACAGAAACGTCTGGCAAAAGGAACTTTTCTGGGTTATAATGGAGAAGACTACCATACAGCTTCCGGAATGGTATACTTAAGGGCAAGGTATTATGAACCGGCCATGATGCGTTTCAGCCAGAAAGACAGTGCCCCTGCGGAGCAGTACGGTCCATTATCCCTGACCCGGTACCTGTATGTGGAAGACGATCCGGTGAACTATCATGACCCGGATGGAGAATTCCTGAAACGTACATATGGTGGCGGAAGCGGACGCAATTTTGGTACAAAGTCTTATGCTTCTGGTCAGAAATCAGGAACAGCAGGTACAGCGAAAAAGACATCTGGACAGACGACTGTCAGAAGCAGGACATCATCCAGTGTAACGGCACCGGTGAAGAAGACTGCGGCAGTCTTTGGAAAAACAGCAAAAAGCGGTAATACCGGAAAGAATACAGTTGGAAACAGAAAGAAAACAGCAACTGCAGTTTCTGGAAAGAATAAGGTTACGGTCGTTAATTACAAGGAACGAAATGGTACCGGACAGTATGTGAATATCCCAAGCCGGGCACCATACCGCTATCAGCCAACACTGGAATTGTCCACCAGTCCGGCAAAGAACAATAAGATGATGTCTGATACTGCAAGAAGCAATCAGAACACATCCAGGAAAAACGGAAAATCCAGCCACTATAATAATACGGTAAAGACTCCATTTTTGTCACCAACCCATCAGTACATGACGAATAAAGTGGCAGAAAAACAGGCAGTAAAGTCCCGGCAGGTCAATTCCTGCAGAGCCGTCCAGAAACCGAAAGCAACGAAGACCAAGACATATTCCTATAAAAACTTTTGGAACCGAAAGGATGGTTTCTTTAGTGGAAGATGGTGGCAGGATCCGGATAAGATGGATGAAGCATACCGGATGCTGCAGGAAGAACTGAGGGCAAAGAGACGCATTAATCTGGTAGACCTGAGTGTAAATAATGAGAGTCTGAAACTCTTATTCCTACAGGAACTGGTAAATGGAAATGTCAAGGATGGGTACGGAGATGCCCTCTTAAATGCCATGCAGAATGGGCTAGTAGCCGTTGGACTGGATGCATCGCCATATGAAATATCACCACGATCACTGTATGAACTGAAAAAGCGCTATGATAAGAATCCATATAAGAATGCAAACCATGCTATGCAGAATGGATGGGGTGATATAGCATTAGGTGCAATTGTAGGAATTTATGGAATAACTTCCGCTGTTATAAATGGAACAACTTATATACAAAAGGGATCTCAAAATGAACAGATAAAAGGGGATATTGTAGATACTAAGCCATATGCACATAGTAGACCATCATTTAGAAAAGGTATTGTTGAAAAAGTTTGGGAGAATGCTAAAGGACCAGATGGTTTAGTTAGAGATCCGCATACTGGGGAAGTTATTAATTGGACACCGGGGCAGCCAAGAAAAGGTGTTTGGGATATGGGACATATTGCTGAAGCAAAATATTCGGTAATACATAAAGCATATATGAATGGAGAAATGACAACAAAAGAGTTTGTAGATTGGTATAACGATCCTTCTAATTATAGACCAGAAATACCAAGTAATAATCGTAATCATAAGTATGAATAAGGAGACTGGATATGAATATTAATTTAATTGTAAGGAGACTGGATATGAATATTAATTTAATTGCGTATATGAAAAAGTATAATGATTTTA
>QUMM01000073.1 GCA_003435055.1 Lachnospiraceae bacterium OF09-6 | reverse complement strand
TATTTATTTCCAGAGATCGTCAACTTCAAGATATTGGAGAAATATAAGAATGCGGAAGAATATAACAGACAGATTGAGTATAAAGGATGTATATGGAGATTACTGAATTATTATCGTTCCAGTGTAGAACAGGTATCATACGTAGTTCTTTCTTTTGAAAATGGAATTTGTATTACTACTAACAATATAGAGGCAATACAAAATGATGCATGGAAACAGAGCTGGTTCGTAAGATGTTTTCAGGATCAGAATGCTGTGCATCTGGATTATTACTCAGCAAAAACAAAAATATATGATGGACTTGAGCCATCAATGAGAAATATTTTGTGTGAATCTTTTGCTATTCATGATAAAAATGGAAAATTCATAGGTGCAGTAAATATAGGCATGTATATTCAGGCGCTGGAACAGTCTATTTCGAATATTCTTAATAATAATGGAGCATACATTTACATCTTAGATGATGATGGAAAAATAATATATTCTCCAATTGTCGGAAGTATTCCTAATGAAGCTTCTTTAAAAAATGTTTGTATTGAAGAGGTTTATAATAATACAAATAAATGGAGAATAATTGGAGTTGTTCCTATGACAGATTATTTGCTAGACATAAAACGAACTGTTAAAATGACATTGTTAGTAATTTTAATAGCAATGATTTTAATGTCTTTGTCTGCAAAACATGTATTCAGGACTATAACAGAACCAATTCAAAAGTTGCAGCATTTAATGGCACAGGCAGAAAATGGTGATTTAACAGTACGTTTTCAAGAAGATAGTCTGGAAGAAATTAAATGCTTAGGTGAGAGTTTTAATGTTATGATAAAAAAACTTGAACAAAATATTCACCAAGTATATATAGAACAAAGAGCTAAGCGTAAGGCGGAAGTTGCTGCATTTCAAGCAAATATAAAACCACATTTTCTTTATAATACTCTTGATACCATACATTGGATGGCAAAAGAGTATCAGGCAAATGATATTGTAGAAACGGTAGATGCTCTTGCTACTTTATTCCGAATAGCACTTTCAAAGGGAAATGATGTAATTTCAATAGAGCAGGAGATAAAGCATGTTACAAGTTATCTTCAGATACAGAAAACAAGATATGAAGATATGATAAATTATGAAATTTTTGTAGCTGCTAATTGCAAAAAATTAAAAGTGCTAAAGCTAATTTTGCAGCCACTTGTAGAAAATGCAATCTACCATGGAATAAAGAATAGTGGCCGGGTAGGTATGATAAGAATTTATGTATGGCGTGAAAAAAATGATGTCATGCTTGTGGTGGAAGATGATGGAATAGGAATGTCAGCCAGACGGTTAGAGGAAGTAAAAAATGCATTGAGAAGTTTTAATCCCGAAACAAAAATTGCATATGGTGTTATAAATGTACATAATCGTTTGTTTCTAGAATATGGAGCTCCTTATGGATTATATCTTGAAAGTGAAGAGGGGGTAGGAACAACTGCATTTATTTGTCATCCGATCATAGATAGTGAATAATGGAGGATAGAATCATGTGGAAAGTATTGATTGCAGATGATGAACCTAAGATACGTAGAGGAATTAAGATGTCCATTGATTGGGAAAACTTAAATATGGATATTTGTGGGATGGCAAGTAATGGGAAAGAAGCATTTGAGATGGTGCAGGAGCTTAAACCAGATATATGTTTAATAGATATCTGTATGCCATTTTGGGATGGATTAAAGGCTATTGAAAGAATACATCAAATAAAGCCTAATCTAATTTGTATCGTAATTTCTGGATATGATGATTTTGAATATGCACAAAAAGCTATTAGCATAGATGTTTTTGAATATATCTTAAAACCAGTTGATGAAAATAAGTTAAAAGAAATTTTAATT
>QUMM01000072.1 GCA_003435055.1 Lachnospiraceae bacterium OF09-6 | reverse complement strand
ATTGTGCGCCCAGACAAGGGCGAGTAGTCTAGCAGGTGGAATGCCTGTCTGGTAAGGTCTAACCAACTGCCAGTAGCGAGTCTTGGGTGACTGCCAGTAATGGTAGTTGCTAAGCGTAGACAGCGAGAAAATAGAGAGTGTGATTGAGCCTCGAAATTTTGATATCTGGAAGGCTGACGTTTTAATTTCGGCGGAAAGCAATACAAATCAATTCGCATTGGTGAGAAATGGTTTGCTTCTGCGGGGTCAAAGAGCACTTTATGTTTTACATTGTGACTATTCAGTCAACTGGGGAGAGCCTGTTGTTTCTTGTCATTGCAAGTATGGCAAACAACTGCAAAAGGGAGAATGCCAAAAGAACAGCAGGCAGTCGGATAGCTTCATAGTACTGAAGAAGTTGGGTAATGCCAATGGAGGGAAGGGAGCTACATAATAATGGTCTTTCTGAGGACACATCAACCGTACTCAGGGACGGAGGTATTGATGGAAACAAAATTGGAAAGAATAGCAGAAATATCGGCAAGTTCGCCGAGACCAGAGTTCACATCATTGTATCATCTAATCAATAAAGAAATGCTTCTGCAATGTCACAAAGAATTAGACGGAAGTAAGGCAGTTGGTATGGATGAGATTACGAAGAGAGAATACGAGAGGAATCTGGAACAAAACATAGATGACTTGGTAGAAAGATTGAAAAGAAAATCATACAAACCACAGCCATCAATTAGGGTATATATCCCTAAAAGCAATGGAAAACTTCGACCATTAGGAATTGCATGCTACGAGGATAAAATAGTCCAATTAGCATTAAAGAAGATACTGGAAGCTATCTATGAATCGAGATTTCTGAATTGCATGTACGGATTCAGACCAAATCGAGGATGTCATAACGCAATAAAAGAACTGTATAAGAGCTTAAACAATACGAAAATATGTTATATTGTGGACGCTGACATCAAAGGCTTCTTCGACCATATGAAGCATGAATGGATTATCAAGTTTCTCAAACTTTATATTAAAGACCCCAACATAATCGGTCTTGTCAAGAAGTATCTTAAAGTGGGAGTGCTGGATAATGGTGAACTTATGGTGAATGAGGAAGGTTCAGCTCAAGGCAATATCATAAGTCCAATCCTAGCAAACATATATATGCACAATGTATTGACACTATGGTATAAGTTTATTATTACCAAAGAATGCAAGGGAGATAACTTTTTAATTGTATATGCAGATGATTTTGTTGCAGGATTTCAATATAAATGGGAAGCAGAGAATTACTACAAGCTTCTTAAAGAACGAATGGAAAAGTTCGGTTTGCAATTAGAAGATAGTAAAAGTCGTCTCTTACAAAGCGGTGCTTATATTGCAAGGGCAAAGCAAAAGAGCGGTGAGTGTATCAGATTACAAACATTTGATTTTCTGGGATTCACATTCTATTGTGGGCGTTCACGCAAAGGCATGCCATATATAATGCCAAAGACAAGCTCTAAGAAATTCAGACAGAAAATTCGAGACATCAAGGTATGGTTATATGCGAATAGAGACCAACCGCTAAAGAAACTAATGGGTATGCTAAATCTGAAACTAATAGGTCATTATAGGTACTATGGCATAAGTTTTAATGGCAGAATGATTTCAAACTACAAACAACAAGTGAGAGAACTTCTGTTTAAGGTGCTGAATAGACGAAGTGACAGAAAGAGTTATACAAGAGAAGGATTCATTGAAATGCTGAAATATTATCCATTGGCAATGCCAAAGATTTATGTCAGCTTGTTTTGAGACTGTAAATATTATTATGAAGAGCCGTATGCGGGAAAGCCGCACGTACGGTTCTGTGAGGGGCTTACATTGTGAGGTGTAAGTCTACTCGACTGT
>QUMM01000071.1 GCA_003435055.1 Lachnospiraceae bacterium OF09-6 | reverse complement strand
GAAAGGCAGTGCAAGAGGCGGACCCTCTCAGTGCGCCTTCCGGGCGCAAGCAGGGATGAGCCCCTTATAGGGGCAGTGCAAACCACCGGCTAAGCCGGTGGTTATGATTTAGAAGAAAGAAAAATAATTTATGAAACCGGTTACCACAAATAAAGCATTGTTGCTTAAATACAGTGCTGACAAAGAGGTTAATATCTATATGCCAAGTATTAAGCCAATATCAGATTTGAAAAATTATATAGACGATCTAAAAGAAGTAGATATTTTCAGAAGAGTTTATTTAACAATAAATGGTCATGCGGAGTATGGAATCCTTACAATGGAAGAAATAGATGAATTTGGAAACGAAAATAAAACGATTGGAGAAAAAGCAGAGAGGAGTGGCATATATGTCAAAGCTGATAAATGATCTTGTAGGAAAACAATGTATTATCAGATCAGAGTTCATTTTTAGTTTTGCAGGAAAAACTGAATTATCCTGCAAGATTATAGATGCAGATGATGAATGGATAAAAATTTGTTATACAGAGAAAAAAGATAAGCAAGTAGTTAAGCTGATGCGGATTGAAAATATTGAATCAATAGAAGAACAGTAAGTTCTATTTTAGAAATTCAGAGGAGTAAAGAGCATGGATTATAATTTACAAAAAAATCAAAATGCAGAACAGACTTATCATTCTATTCGTAATTCTATTGTGTCGGCACAACATCGTTTAAGCACAGCGGTAAATTCTGCTATGGTAACAACTTATTGGGAAATTGGAGAACAGATTTTTAAAGCATGTGGAGAAAATGAGCGTGCAGAATACGGAAAGAAATTATTGGAATATCTTTCTGAGCAGCTGACCGCAGAGTTCGGAAAAGGTTTTGATAAATCGAATCTTCGTAAGATGAGGCAGTTTTATTGCACTTTTCCAATTCGAGACACACTGTGTCCTGAATTGAGCTGGTCACATTATCGTGTCTTGATGCGTATAAATGATGAACAGGCAAGAAGATTTTATATGGAAGAATGTGCAAAAGCAGCATGGAGTGTTCGTCAACTGGAACGGCAGATCAATACGATGTATTATCAGCGTATTTTAGCAAGCCGGGATAAGATAGCGGTTGCAAATGAAATTCAAACAACAGAGCCAAAACCAGAATATGAGAAAATAGTGAAAGGTCCTTATGTTATGGAATTTCTGCAGATTCAGCCTGACACACATGTATATGAAGGAGATTTGGAACAGGCATTGATTGATCATCTTCAACATTTCCTTTTGGAACTTGGAAGAGGATTTTCATTTGTAGCACGCCAGAAAAGGTTTACATTGGATGGACAGGACTTTTTTATTGATCTGGTATTTTACAACTATATTTTAAAATGTTTCGTTCTCATTGACTTGAAAATGGGTAAACTGACCCATCAGGATCTAGGACAAATGCAGATGTATGTGAATTACTATACCCGTGAAATGATGAATGAAGGAGATACGCAGCCTATTGGGATTGTACTTTGTGCAGATAAGGGAGATTCTAGTGTAAAATATACGCTTCCTGAAGATAATCACCAGATATTTGCATCGAAATATTTCACCTATCTGCCGTCAGAGGAAGAATTGAAACGTGAATTAAATTTGAAAGAATTTCACAAAAAGGAATAAAAACGAAAATACAAAGCGGAAGTTATAGTAAAGGAGATTTACAATGGAGTTTTGGATTTTTATGTTGATTATGGATTTGCTTCTTCCATTTACGATGATTGGTTTTGGAAGATATTTTATGAAAAAGGCTCCAAAGGAAATAAATTCAGTATTTGGATATCGGACTTCGATGTCTATGAAGAATAAAGACACATGGGAATTTGCTCATAAATATTGCGGTAAAGTCTGGTATGTCTGTGAAATAGTTATGTTGCCAATAACAGTAATATTCATGCTTTTAGTAATTGGAAAAAGTGAAGATTGTGTTGGGAGTATGGGAGGAATTATTTGTGGTGTTCAACTTATTCCTTTAATTGGGTCTATTCTCCCAACAGAAATAGCATTAAAAAAGAATTTTGATAAGAATGGAACAAGACGATAAAGTTTGCAGAATCAAGAAAATCGGGATTGTGCGCCCAGACAAGGGCGAGTAGTCTAGCAGGTGGAATGCCTGTCTGGTAAGGTCTAACCAACTGCCAGTAGCGAGTCTTGGGTGACTGCCAGTAATGGTAGTTG
>QUMM01000070.1 GCA_003435055.1 Lachnospiraceae bacterium OF09-6 | reverse complement strand
TCCAACATTTAAATACAATGTAATTGCCATTATTAAAAAAAGTAATACTACCAACTATCGCACCACAATATTTTTTTATTTCTACTCTCTTTGCCAAAGTTCCTATTAACTCTATGATTCCAACATTTAAATACAATGTAATTGCCATTATTAAAAAAAGTAATACTACCAACTATCGCACCACAATATTTTTTTATTTCTACTCTCTTTGCCAAAGTTCCTATTAATATAATTGGCACAAAAAGATACGCTATTTGAATATTATGCAACAGACCATATTGCCTTTCAGTTGTATATAACCCTACAATTCCTATTATTACCACTGCCACATACAGTATTATTTTTCTCATTAAAATAGTAGTTTTCAACCTACTTACACTTTTCTCAATAAATGCATAAAAAACTACTGAAAAAAAGAACATTGGTACAAACCATAGAGCACCTATTAATTCGCCACAGCTGTTAAACGAAACTATATTCGTGAATGCAATTATCATCTCTCCAATATTATATGGCGTTGCCTCTAATATACCCATCTTAATGAAAATATTTCGACAGACTATGTACATTATCGAATATTGTATAAATGGAAAATACATACTTTTAAGCCTTCTTGAAATATAAGACCATATATTTTCTTCATTTGGTTTGTATACATACCCCGTACAAAATGCAAATATTGCCAAATGATACAAATATACAAATGGGCCTACCGGTATTATATATTTACCAACATTTACATTCCAGCATGCATGTCCAAGTACAATCGATACTATTCCAACACCTTTCACAGCGTCAATATAGTTGTCTCTGGGTTTGCTTTTATGGTCCATTGTTATATTCTCCTTTTTTATTTTTGTATGAAATCATAAATGACATTACAGAACGTCCAAAAAATACTTAGCAAATAATATTTTTTTGCTTTTAGCAATGCCACTGTAATTCTTCTGGACCACTGAATCCATATTGCATCCCAATGGACAAATTCTTTTATTTCAAAATTATCCCATATATCCGGGAATAATTCATCTACTCGTGTCATATATTTTTTTAGCATATTATATCTTGTAGAAAATTTTTCTCGACGTATTGGATATAATGCAAGAGACAATACTTGATGTAAATATACAGATCCCTTTATTAATTCTTGCTTTTCCTTATCAAATGTCTTTATTCTGTCCACACATAATTTTGATGTTTCTAAGATAACAAATCTTTTTTCATTAAATGTACTATTCTGGATAGACCCCGTACGTTGATAGTACTTGTAAAATGCCTTATGCACAACAGCAATCTTTTTAGCTCTGCCTAAAACAATCGGAGTTACTGCAATATCCTCATTATTTTTTCGTTCCGGAAATGTTAAGCCATCATATAACTCTCTTTTAACAATTTTATTCCACGATGCCGGCATCATTGTCATATCAATAACCTGGGCAAAAATATCTGCCGCCCTTGGAACAGTACATGAATGATACACATTCCTGCTTGCATCATCATATACTAATTCCAAGTCGCAGACTACAACATCTGCTTTTTCTTCTTCCGCTTTGTTTAGCATTTCTTCATACATATCAGGTTCTACATAATCGTCAGAATCTAAGAATATTACATACTTACCGTCAGTTCTTTCTAAGCCATAATTTTTGACATCAGAAAGTCCCCCATTTTCTTTATAAAATCGTTTCATAAAACTATTTTTTTTGCAATATTCCTTTATAATCTCATCCGAGTTATCCGTGGAACCATCATTAATGATTAATATTTCAATTTTCCTATTTTTACATTTATTTACTGCTGCTACAACAGAGTCCAAACATTTTTTTTAAATATTGCGAAGTATTATATACAGGAATAATTATTGATAAATCATATTTATAATCCAAAACGTTTTTTCTCCCTCTCTCTTCTTTCATACACTTTTGCTTTAACAGCATCTGAAACATCAAAATTTTCTAATGCAAAATCCTGAAGTCTTACAATTTCTTCAAATTCTTTTTCATGTGATGTTGATAATGTAAGTCCCTGACTTTGCATTCTATGATAATTCAATGATTCTTTAAAATATGCAATCTTTCCTAATTTCAATATATTCATATACACATACCAGTCTCCGGCTAATTTATATGATTTGGCACCTTCAATAATCTGATTATAATCACCTTTTCTGAATACGGCACTGGAAACATTTGCTATGGTATTGTTTATGCACATTGTTTCTGCAACTTCTTCTTTGCCATCTTTTACATAATCTGCATCCCATTTATGGGTCTTAAATATATCGATCCAAACTCTTAAATCTCCCATTAATATCTTATTATTTTCATCCATCGTAAGAGATTCGCAATATGAAATTACTACTTCTGGATCATCAAATCCTCTCATGACTGTTTCAAGGAATTTTTCATTGCAGCTGTCATCGGCCTCTGCAATCCACACATATTCTCCATCTGCCATATTGAATGCCTTTTGCCATTGTGCAAAAACACTTCCAGAATTTTTTTCATTTTTATACAATTCAATTGGTATATTTGTTTTGTTGTTCGCTATATACTTTTCTATAACATCAATACTATTATCAGATGAGCAATCATCTAGCACTATTATTTTGCTAACTGGATATGTTTGAAATACAATTGAATCTAATCTTTCTTGCATAAATCTTGCATAATTATAGTTTGGAATTACTGCTACAACATTTTTCCTTTTATCACTGGAAATTACATTTTTT
>QUMM01000007.1 GCA_003435055.1 Lachnospiraceae bacterium OF09-6 | reverse complement strand
CTTCAACAAAATATTTATCAAGGAACTCTATTATATAATTGATGTTACACAAAAATACAAAAAAAGAACAAATCCTAAATTATTTTTCAACTTGATTGGACTATTTCTAAAAAAATGACAATCTCGATATTTGACAATATTATTTCTGTCATCATAACTAAATGGCTCTAAATTTGTATCCAAGAAATAGGCCGCAAGCTTCCCAGTAACAATGCTCAAATCTCTGATCTTAGGACCTATTTTTTCATCTTCTAAAGTATTAAACGGCATATACATTGCACATAAAATAGTATTGCCACAAACTGCTCCATTACAATAATCCGTTCCCACATTATAATAACCAATTATCTTTTCAAGTAAGCTTCGAATATTGTAAAAATACTCATCACTTTCATGAAATTTATCCAATAGTAATGTTTCATATTCTTCATATGACATTTCAAACAATTTGTGAGCTTGTCTTAATTTTACATAGTATTCTTTTTCTTCATCATTAAATCTCGGTGCATTTAGTCCAATTTTTTTGCACCATTGTTCCGCACCATCCGCAAAAATTCCTATATACGGTATGCTCATCATTACATAATTACTATTAATATTTTTAGCGTTATTTTGCATATCAACTAACGTATATATAAATCGTGCATCTGATTGAATCAAATCAAATGCCGCTTTTTGTACTTTATTTAGCATATCCTGCACCTTCTTACTTACCTTTTATTAAATAAACATAGCATTTTGAATATTTACAATCAATATTTTTCTAAAGAAAAAGAACGAATACACATCTAAATTGATGGTTCGTTCTCTTTTATCATTTAACCATATATATAATATTTCTATACAGTTCTTTTTTGTTACTACCATATGTACCGTAGACTTGCTCACCCCGAACTTTTTTGCCGTCTGTCGTACTGTCGCATTTGTCTCCACAATGTATGTGCCAATCTCCACTGCCCGTTCCTCAATATAATCTTTCACGGATAAGCCTCCAGAGATGTTGTTTTTACAATGTATGCAGATACAAAATATAAGTATGTTATTTAATTAAAAAAAGCCAGTAGGGACAGGCCATTTACTCCGTCCCCATTGGCTTCTCATAAATTATTTCTTTGCAATCACAAACCAGGTCGCGGCATGTTCCTCATGCCCCTCCAGTAACTGATCTGTACATGTTACGTCGGAAAATCCGGCTCTCTTTAATTCTTCCATTATCCACTCTGACGAATAAATCCGTTCCTGAATTTTTTCCGTATTAACCAACTGCTCTCCCTCATATAAATCCGTCTGAAGAGTTACAAAGCCTTCCTGTGGATGACAAATCTGAAACTGCAGTCTTTTTCCCTCCAGTTCTCCCAGCTCCACCGGTTCACATTCCTCTGCTTCCCCCTCACGAAGAAGATCAAAGAGAAAATAACCGCCCGGATTCACATAAGAATATACATTTCGAAATACAGCTTTTACCTCTTCCGGTTCCAGAATGTGATTCAGGGCATCACAGGTACTCGTTACCAGATCATATGATTTTTCCGGTTTCCAGGTGACCATATTTCCCTGTTCAAATCGAAGCTTGGGATATTTCTCCTTCGCCATGGCAATCATTCCATAAGAAAGATCCATCCCATGTGCCTCTATACCATGCTCCTGCATAATGCTGCAAAGTACACCGGTTCCACATCCCAGATCCAACATATTTTTAACAGTTATCCCCTTTTCTTCTATCCATTTCAACAGCAATTGTGCAAAACTTTCCGGATAATAATTCCATCCAAATGCATCATATACTTTACTGAATATCTCACTGTACATATCTGTTCCTCTCTCATTTTATATCATTTCTCGTGTCAGGTCTTTCACCCACTTATATTTTTTATAATGATAGATGACCCACGGAATCTTTCCCACTTCATCCAGACAGGTACAGGCATACACCACCTCCACCGGCCAGTGAAATACAAAGGCTCCCAGTACCGTCAGCTTTACTACATGAATCAGAAGTGGTGTCACCGCAAACATAATCGCAGTAGACAGCAGACCACACACAAATGACAGCTTCATCAGGCGGTCTCCATATTCTCTTCCTGTGGAAAGGTTGCCTGCGCCCAGTTCATTTCCCACCAGAATCCCGCCACCGCTTGCCAATCCATTACACATACAACATACCAGGTCACGCACTACAGATGCTATCGAATTGGCTGCTGCCGCATCTGTTCCCATATGTCCCATAAAAGCAGTATAAGAAGTAAATCCCACGCCCCAGAGCAGAGCTGCGCCAATCATCGGTAACAGGCAGCGCACAAAATCTCCTGTAAGGACAGGATAGCTTTCCATAATCCTGCCAGATTCAGAATAATATTGAGCACCACAGCCGCGGAACTGATTTTTGTAGCATCTGCCGTATGGTCTATCACTTTCAGTATCACAAGATAACACTGGGAAATTCCTGTCAACAGATAAGACCAGCCTGCGATCCTGAGATAATCTGCTCCGATGGCAATCAGTTCCGGTTCATTCGTAAACAACACCATCAGATGTTCCGGTACACATATACAGCCCAGGAAAAATACAAACGATGACAAAAAACAAAACCTTACACTCAGGCAAAAAATTCTGATCAACACCGCCCAGCATAAACGCATCAGCCGTAGCCACCGATGCCAGCATCAGGCTTTGAATCATAATCGGTACTGCCAGCTTTCACAACTGACTGTTAAAAAATTTATCTGAAAAAATCTTGCTTTTCATATGGTATTCCTTTTCTTCTTTTATTCTCTGCAGTGATCCACTGTCTGTCCTAATTGCCATTGCCTTCCATTTGAGTATACACAAAAAAATCTGACTCTACAATCATTGTCCCTTTTTCTTTTCTCTGATCAGTGATAAAATAGTAAGAAAAACGGGAGGAACTCTACTCATGGATATTTTTACAAGTAAGAAAAAACTGGGATTTGGCCTGATGCGTCTGCCGCTTCTGGATGCCAACGATGCAGCCAGTATTGATATAGAGCAGACCAAACAAATGGTAGATGCTTTTCTGGAAAATGGATTTACTTATTTTGATACCGCATGGATGTATTGCGGATTCAAAAGTGAAAATGCAACAAAAGAGGCTCTGGTAGACCGTCATCCTCGTAACAGCTACACTCTAGCCACCAAGCTCCATGCCGGATTTATAAAGACCAAAGAAGATCGGGACAAAATCTTTGAGGAGCAGAGAAAGAAAACCGGCGTTACTTACTTCGATTATTATCTGCTTCACGATATGGGGGTGGATCATTATGAAATCTATGAAAAACTGGACTGTTTCCACTGGCTGGCCGAGAAGAAGGCTCAGGGTCTGGTAAAACATATCGGATTTTCCTTCCATGATAATGCCGATGTGCTGGACAAAATCCTGACTGCACATCCGGAAATGGAATTCGTACAGCTTCAGCTGAATTATCTGGATTGGGACAGCGTGGGCATTCAGTCCCGTAAATGTTATGAAGTTGCTGCCAGACATGGCAAGCCAGTCATCGTTATGGAGCCGGTAAAGGGCGGTACTCTGGCAAAAGTTCCGGAAAATGCAGAAGCTGCTTTCAAAGCTTACCATCCGGATATGTCTGTTCCATCCTGGGCCATCCGTTTTGCTGCCAGTCA
Organism: Lachnospiraceae bacterium OF09-6; assembly: GCA_003435055.1. Classification (GTDB taxonomy): domain Bacteria; phylum Bacillota; class Clostridia; order Lachnospirales; family Lachnospiraceae; genus Marvinbryantia; species Marvinbryantia aceti. The sequence goes on along the minus strand of QUMM01000007.1, from coordinate 132,380 downwards.
GCCAAATGTCAAAATGGTCTTAAGTGGCATGAGCAACATGGCACAGCTGATGGATAATATGAGCTACATGAAGGATTTCCAGCCAATGAACGAAGAAGAACTTCAGATCGTAAAAAATGCCGTAGACATGATCAATTCCAGCATCACGATTCCATGTACCGGATGCTCCTACTGCACCGATGGCTGTCCACAGAATATCGCTATTCCAAAATACTTCTCGCTGTACAACGCAGATAAACAGGAAACTGCGGAAAAAGGCTGGAAACCACAGGGCGAATACTATCAGCGTCTGACTCAGACTTTTGGAAAAGCCAGCGACTGTCTGGAATGTGGCCAGTGTGAAGGCGTCTGTCCACAGCATCTTCCGATTATCCAATACCTGAAAGATGTAGCCGAATATTTTGAACGCAGATAAGCGAAGCGACTGCGTTCATGAGCAAGTAGCGAAGCGAATTGCGAATGTCCGCTTTACAAATAAGTCATAAAACAGTAACACTCCTGCTGATTCGATTCTCTATGATCCAATCACACAGGAGTGTTTTCCTATCTTTTATTCCAATCTTTTTTCAAAATGCTGATAATCTTTGGGATTCGTCCAGCTTCCGCCCCAGGTAAAGCCGTGATCGGTAAAAGCCTGCCAGCAGATATCACCTTCTTTGATCTCGTGTGCATCCTCCAGCGAGCGATCCATATATTCCAGTGCATTTTCATGATCACAGTCATAGGTTCCATCTTCTTGCAGTGTCAGATATGGATTCTGCTGTGGATTAATGTCGATGGCACAGCCATAGGCATGTCTGGAAAGATTCTCTCCTCCTGTCACTACACGATAGCAAAAAACTGAGGTATTGTTGTGATCGATAGAATTCGTATCTGCCTGATCCGGATCCTCATTTATCCAGTAGTCATCAATCAGGTGCATAGATGCAATCTCATACTCCGCATCATACAGCTCCTGAAAAATCTCCAGAACTTCATCTGCCAGTTCTGCATTCACAATCAATTCCCCGGTCTGTATTTTGTGGTCAAAATCATAATGAGATATTTGCAGATAACGGAGATCCTTCAAAGAAATATTCTCGTTTTCCTGATATGACTTTCCACTAATACGGTTATAGACTTCGCTCCCCTCTGTGATCTCAGATGCGGTAAATACTGGGATTTCTGAGTCCGTTGCCCGCACTGGTGAGCGGGATATTCCTAGAAATATACCGGTCAGTATTAATATGTAGATGGTAAACCTTTTTTCCATTGCACTCTTACACATTCTTTCCGCAACACTTTTTATATTTTTCCGTTCTTCTCTTTCATTATTTTCTAGCAAAATGGAAGATCTTCTTCATCCCATAACAGTTCATCGTCATCATCCATATCTGCGTATTCTGAAAAATAAGCTTCCAGCTTCTGATCATATGCTTCTAATGCTTCTTCCATCTGTTCGTGTTTCTTCGTATCTCCAACCTTTTCATAAAATCTGGACGCTGCTGTAAACATAATATCATTGTCATCACAGCAGATCATTCCGTCTGGTATGAATTTCTCTATTAACTCTCTGGCTTTATTTTGTTCACTGTTCTTCATATATGCGTAAACACCTGCGGTAGCTGCTACGATATTCTCCGGCTCTTTTTCTATCCATTTGTCACAGAATTCTGCCGCTTTCTGTACTTTTCCCAGAGCATTTAATGCCCCGACCTTGCGGAATTTCAGATCGGATCCGGTATATTCTGACCAGGTAAATAACTTCAGCAGATCATCGCACATTCTCAGAAGCACTGCATGATCTTCTCTCATATCCCATCTCATCCAGGCAGTCCTCCAGCCATCCCTCTATGTCAAACCGATAATCGGTCGCATCATCCAGGAGCTCCAGTTCCGGTGCAAACTGAGGATCTCTTTTTCTTTCTTCCAGAACAAACTCTTTCAATAACTCAAATCCATTCTGCCAGCAGGAAGCATCTTCTTCCGCTCCGATCATATTCTCATAACATTTTTCTGTCAGTTTCTGAAATGATTTCCACTTCTTATTCATCGCCGGTCTCCTTCTCATTTTCGCCTTTCCTTGTCCAATCCTTACATCACAAATAATTTACAGACCATATCTTGTTCCTCTTCCTTTACCAGTTACCCTGATATAATCTTTTTCTTTTAAGTGATCGATCAGTCTTAGCACCTTTGATTTCGTGTAGCCAGTTGCTTTCGCAATCTCGCTGCTTGATAACTGTTCCCCATTTTCCAACGCAGCTATTACTCTGGCTTCATCACCTGTATTGGATATCGATGTCCAGCGATACCTTTTTTCTGTATTCTCCTATGATATAACTGGCCTTTCTTTCCCATATTTTGTCATCATCACAGATCCCTATTATCATCTCTGTTCCTTCTCATTCTGTATAAGTATATACCGTTATAATTATTCTTTTAAATTATATTATGATGCTATAAACGTGTCAAATATTTTAGTCTGAATTTTGCACAATGAAACTTTCGTTTGTGTAATTCTTTACTGGATTTTTATGTGTGAATATGTTAGACTTATTTTATTGTATACTCACATATTATTTATAGTATGCATCATTTTATATTTTATTTCTTATTTATTAATGAAATATAATATGCTTAACCGGGTAGCTGGGGGATGTGCTCTCATCTGATCTGAGCCTACAGAAAGGGTGATTATTATGAGTACATACGAAGAATTGCAAATCATACTTACTACTGCTCTGCTTATCGTTGCAATTCTGACTTATACATGTAATAGAATCTCACTTGTGAGATTCTGCGCCTGCGGCAGGTCGCTTGCGGCATATTCCATCCTGCCGCAGTGCGATCCTTGCGGAGCATTTTTTTTTCATTGAATGTAATTCATATGAAAGAAAAATAGCCGTCCTGTTCTCCGGTAAAGTTCAGACGACTATTCTTATAACTTAATAAATATTTCGCCGGGTCGGGTGAGTTGCGTTCACTTTCCGGCTGCCTTGTTAAGTGTATTATATGCAATTCCTGCAGATTTGTCAAACACAAAACTTGATTCTACAGATTCGTATATCCCATCAGTGACTCGTCCACAGCCTTCGCTGCTTCCCGTCCTTCCCGGATAGCCCATACCACCAGGGACTGTCCTCTGTGCATATCTCCTGCGGTAAAGACATTTGGTACGCTGGTCTGGTATTTGCCAGGTGCGGTGTCTACGTTGGTGCGTCCGTTGATGTTGACTTTGAATGCATCGGTGACGTATTTCTGTGAGCCCAGGAATCCTGCTGCGATGAGTACGATATCGACGTCAATGATCTCTTCGCTGCCTTCGATTGGCACCATCATCATACGACCGCTCTTTTCGTCTTTTTTGCTCTGGAGCTTCACCAGTTTAGCCTGCACCAGATCTCCGTTTTTGTTCTTGATGAATTCCGAAACGGTGGTGGTGTAGATACGTGGATCGTGGCCGAATTTGGCAATGGCTTCTTCCTGGCCGTAGTCCGTCTTGCAGACTCTTGGCCACTGCGGCCATGGATTGTTAGCTGCACGTTCGTCCGGTGCTTTCGGCATCATTTCCAGCTGGATGACATTCTTTGCACCCAGACGGATGGAGGTTCCCACACAGTCATTTCCGGTGTCACCGCCACCGATAACCATGACAGTTTTGCCTTTGCAGTCAATGTATTTGTGATCCTCAAAGTTGGAATCTAACAGGCTCTTGGTGGTTGCCTTCAGGAAATCTACTGCAAAGTAGATGCCTTTCGCATCTCTGCCCGGTGCATTGATATCTCTTGGATTGGAAGCACCGCAGCACAGAACCACACGGTCATATTTCTGAAGTAATTCTTCGGCTGTGATATCCACACCGATGTTGACATTGGTGACAAATTCAATGCCTTCTTCTTCCATCAGCTTCACACGGCGGTCAATCACCTGTTTCTCCAGTTTCATATTCGGAATACCGTATCTTAAAAGTCCGCCGATACGGTCATTTCGTTCAAATATCGTTACTTTATGACCTCGTTTGTTCAGCTGCATGGCAGTTGCCAGTCCGGAAGGACCACTTCCTACTACGGCTACAGTCTTGCCGGTACGTACCTTAGGAGGATTGGCCTTTACCAGCCTGTTGCAAAAGCATTTTCGATAATGGTTCTTTCATTTTCTTTGGTGGAGACCGGGTCTCCGTTCAGATTACAGGTGCATGCCTTTTCACACAGTGCCGGGCAGACTCTGGAGGTAAACTCCGGAAAACAATGTGTCTTCATCAGTCTGGCGTAAGCCTGTTCGTAACATCCGTTGTACAGCAGATCGTTCCACTCCGGCACCAGGTTGTTCAGAGGACAGCCGCTGGCCATCCCTCCGATCATCATACCTGCCTGACAGAATGGTACACCACATGCCATACATCTTGCCGCCTGCTGGCGCTGTTTTTCTTTGGAAAGAGGAGTATGGAATTCATTAAAATGATGAATTCTTTCCAGAGGGGACTCTGCTTTCGCCGTTTCTCTTTCATATTCCATGAATCCGGTTGGTTTTCCCATCTTATTTTCCTCCTTTCATAATGGCATTGAATGCTTCGATCTGTGCCTGCTCACTGTTCAGGCCTTTTTCTTCCATCTGTATAATTGTGTTCATCATTTTCTTATAATCGTTTGGAATAATTTTCTTAAATTTCGGAAGATACTCATCAAAATGATCCAGAATCTCTTTTCCTTTTACGGAATTTGTGTAAGAAACATGATCTGTGATCATCTGTTTCAATTCTTCCACATCGTATTTATTTTCCAGTTTCTCGATGGATACCAGTTCTTTGTTGACTTTACGGTAAATATCACTGTGTTCATCCAGTACATACGCCACACCACCACTCATGCCGGCTGCAAAGTTCTTGCCGATCTTACCAATGACAGCCACACGTCCGCCGGTCATGTATTCACATCCGTGATCGCCCACGCCTTCGACAACTGCTGTAGCACCGGAGTTACGAACGCAAAAACGTTCACCTGCCAGACCGTTGATATAGGCTTTTCCACTGGTGGCACCATAGAGAGCTACGTTACCGATGATGATGTTCTCATCCTGTTTATAAGTAATACCCTTTGGTGGATAAACGATCAGTTTTCCTCCGGAAAGACCTTTTCCGAAGTAGTCGTTGGAATCGCCCACCAGTTCCAGCGTCAGTCCCTTTGGAATAAAGGCTCCAAAGCTCTGTCCGCCGGCACCGTTACATTTGACGGTGAAGGTATCTTCTTCCAGGGTATTGTCATATCTGCGTGTGATCTCAGATCCAAAGATCGTACCAAATGCACGGTCGGTATTGGTCACATCCACTTCAATACTTCTCTTCTGTTTCTTATCCAGAGCCGGTTTCAGCTTCTTCATCAGAATACGCTCATCAGCTGTCTTTTCCAGATGGAAATCATAGACATGCTCCGGATCAAAGATACATTTTTCTCCCAGATATGGGTTATCCAAAATCGCACTTAAATCTACGCGGCTGGCTTTTTCTTTATAGAAACCGCTGCCCTTCTTCAGCAGATCGGTTCTTCCTACCAGCTCGTCTACACTGTGTACACCAAGTTTTGCCATGTATTCACGCAGATCCTGCGCGATAAATTTCATAAAGTTCTCCACATATTCCGGTTTGCCTTTGAATCTCTTGCGCAGTTCCGGATTCTGTGTTGCTACGCCCACCGGACAGGTATCCAGATTGCAGACACGCATCATGACACATCCCATGGTTACCAACGGAGCTGTAGCAAAACCAAATTCCTCTGCACCCAGGATGGCTGCGATGGCAACATCACGACCGCTCATCAGCTTACCGTCTGTCTCGATACGGACTTTATTTCTCAGACCGTTCATGATCAGCGTCTGATGTGTCTCGGAAAGTCCCAGCTCCCATGGAAGTCCTGCATTGTGGATAGAACTTCTCGGTGCTGCACCGGTACCTCCGTCATAACCGGAGATCAGGATAACCTGTGCACCGGCTTTGGCTACACCGGCAGCGACAGTACCCACACCTGCTTCCGATACCAGTTTTACTGAAATTCTTGCCTGCTTGTTGGCATTTTTCAGGTCATAAATCAGCTGTGCCAGGTCCTCGATGGAGTAAATATCATGGTGTGGCGGCGGGGAAATCAGACTGACACCCGGTGTGGAATGTCTGGTCTTGGCAATCCACGGATAGACTTTTCCACCCGGCAGATGACCGCCTTCACCTGGTTTTGCGCCCTGCGCCATCTTAATCTGAATCTCTTTTGCACTGGTCAGATACTTGCTGGTTACACCAAATCGTCCGGATGCTACCTGCTTGATCGCAGAGCTTCTGTCGTCAGCAGTTCCGGCTGTCGCCAGACGTTCATCACTTTCACCACCCTCACCGGAGTTGGATTTTCCATGGAGATGGTTCATGGCAATAGCCAGTGTCTCATGAGCTTCCTGAGAAATAGAGCCGTAAGACATCGCACCTGTCTTAAATCTGGTCACGATATTTTCCACCGGTTCGACCTCTTCAATCGGGATGCCTTCTTCTGGATAATTGAAGTCCATCAGGCTGCGCAGATATCCGCTTTCTTCCCGGTTCACGCGATCGGTGTATTCTTTAAACATGGCATAATTGCCCTGTCTGGTTGATTCCTGTAATAAGTGAATCGTCAGAGGATTGTAACGGTGTTCCTCTCCCTGACTTCTGGACTTGTGACGTCCGATGCTGTTCAGCGTCAGATCGGTGGTCAGACCCAGCGGATCAAAAGCTTCATTATGAAGTGCTTCGATCTGTTTTTCAATATCTTTTATAGTAATACCGCCTACACGGCTGACGGTATTGGTAAAGTAGCGGTCGATCACTTCTTTGCTGATACCGATGGCCTCAAAGATCTGAGATCCCATGTAGGACTGAATGGTAGAAATACCCATCTTGGATGCAATCTTAACAATACCGTGAAGCACTGCTGCATTGTAATCATCCACTGCTGCATAGTAATCTTTATCCAGCATCTTGCTGTCAATCAGTTCATGGATCGTATCCTGAGCCAGATATGGGTTGATGGCACAGGCACCATAGCCCAGCAATGTAGCAAAATGATGTACTTCTCTTGGTTCACCGGATTCCAGAATGATGGCCAGTGAAGTACGTTTCTTGGTTTTTACCAGATACTGGTGTACTGCGGATACGGCAAGCAGCGATGGAATCGGTACATGGTTTTCATCCACGCCACGGTCTGTCAGTATCAGAATGTTGACACCATCTCTGTGTGCCTTGTCCACTTCTACGAACAGACGGTCAATGGCACGATCCAGACTGGTGCTTTTATAATAGGTAATCGGAACTTCTGCTACCTTGAAGCCATCCACTTTCATATGCTTGATTTTCAGCATATCGGTGTTGGTCAGGATTGGGTTATTGACTTTCAATACCTTACAGTTTTCCGGCTTTTCCTCCAGAAGGTTCCCGTCTTCTCCCACGTATACGGTAGTGGAGGTAACCACCTCTTCACGGATCGCATCGATTGGTGGATTGGTAACCTGTGCAAATAACTGTTTAAAGTAGTTAAACAGCGGCTGCTGCTGGTCAGATAAAACAGCCAGCGGAGTATCAATACCCATGGCACCAATGCTCTCTGCTCCGTTTAATGCCATGTTGCGGATAGAGGTACGATATTCTTCAAAGGTATAGCCAAAGGCTTTCTGTAGTCTGGCACGTTCTTCCTCGGAGTATTCCGGAACACGCTTGTTCGGAATCTTCAGGTCTTTTAATTCTACCAGATTATTATCCAGCCATTCGCCATACGGCTGTCTGGATGCATAGTATTCTTTTAATTCTTCATCGTCTACGATTCTGCCCTGCACGGTATCGATCAGCAGCATTTTGCCTGGATGAAGTCGTTCTTTCATCACGATCTTTTCCGGTGGGATCTCCAGTACGCCTACTTCAGAGGAAAGGATCATGTAGCCGTCACTGGTGACATAATAACGGGATGGACGCAGACCGTTGCGATCCAGAACAGCGCCTACCAGATCACCATGCTGAACATAATGGATGCAGGTCCGTCCCACGGCTCCATCATGGTTGCGTAGTACTGATAGAAGTCTCTCTTGTTTTGGGACATGGTCATATTATTTGCCCATGGCTCCGGAATCAGGATCATCATAGCCAACGCCATATCCATGCCACTCATGATCAGGAATTCCAATGTGTTATCCAGCATGGCAGAGTCAGAACCGGATGCATTGATCACCGGAAGGATCTTGTGGAAGTCTTCTTCCAGATATGGGGAAGCCATGGTCTCTTCTCTGGCCAGCATCTTATCTGCATTTCCACGGATAGTGTTGATCTCACCATTGTGCACAATAAAACGGTTTGGATGTGCACGTTCCCAGCTTGGATTCGTATTGGTACTGAATCTGGAATGTACCGTTGCAATGGCAGATTCATAGTCCGGGCTCTGCAGATCTTTGAAAAAGGTGCGCAGCTGCCCTACCAGAAACATACCTTTGTATACAATGGTACGGCTGGAACATGATACCACATAGGTGTTTTCATTACTCTGTTCAAACTCTCTTCTTGCCACATAGAGCAGACGGTCAAACGGAAGTCCTTTTTCCACATCAGCTGGTTTTTTAATAAATGCCTGCATAATATACGGCATCTTATCCAGTGCTTTCTGTCCCAGTACTTCCGGTACCGTCGGGACTACACGCCATCCAATGAGTTCCAGTCCGTTCTTTTCCAGAATGATCTCGAACATCTTCATGGCCTGGCGTCTTTTTAATTCATCCTGTGGGAAGAAGAACTGTCCAATACCGTATTCCCTTTCTTTTCCAATAGAAAAGCCGAGAGCATCACAGGTCTTTTTGAAGAATTTGTGGGAAATCTGTAAAAGGATTCCTACTCCATCACCTGTTTTGCCCTCGGCGTCTTTGCCGGCTCTGTGTTCCAAATTTTCAACTATCTTTAATGCATTCTCTACGGTTGCCCGGGTCTTGATACCCTTAATGTTTACCACTGCTCCGATACCGCAGTTATCGTGCTCAAATTCTTCTCTGTACAATCCAGGAGACTGAGCAGGTACTGTTCTGTTTTCCATAACCTGACTTGCATCCTTTCTTTTGGTTTTAGAAACGCTGTAACGTATTTTTCGAATCATTGTAATCGATTTTATCGATTAAATTTTATTCCTGCATTTCCTTTGTGCATTATCATACACCTGTCTTCTGGAAATGTAAATACCCTTTTTTTCTTGAATTGTCAGATAATCAGGCAATTTTCTTTTTAATTGCATTATTGTCTTAATATTTTTCAAATTGCATTGAATTACTTGCCTGAATTGAGACAATAGCTGGCGAATTTAGGGATGAATTTTTCTTATTTTCATTTATTTTTTTCTCTTCTACGGTGGCTGACATCGAATTGTGCCTGTTTTTTCTTTTCCGTGGTCGCATTGTCCCCGCTTCCCCGGTACACGACCTCGGATTTCGCTTGCTTCTTCTTTTCCGTGGTCGGATTATCCTCGGTTCCCCGGTACATGACCACGGATTTCGCTTGCTTCTTCTTTTCCGTGGTCGCATTGTCCTCGCTTACCCGATACATGACCACGGATTCAACCGAACTTCTTTAATTCATGCCACAGCCTCCCCACCGGAAGTCCTACAATTGTGGTGTATTCTCCCTGGATTTCCCGAATGTATTTTGCAAAATATCCCTGAATTCCATAAGCGCCTGCTTTGTCCATCGGCTCTCCCGTATGGATATACTCCCAGATTTCTTCTTCCGTCATAGGATACACACTCACATCACTCTTCTCATAAAAAGAAGTCTTCTTTTCTCCACAGATCAGAGTCACACCGGTGTAGACCTGGTGAGTATTTCCCTGCAGCATTTGTATCATTTGAAAGGCATCGGCCTCATCCTTTGGCTTTCCAAGAATCCGGTGCTCCTGAGCCACCACAGTGTCCGAGCCAATGACTACCACATCTCTCTGTTCATCACTTAAAGTCAGTGCCACTGCACTTGCTTTGCAGCTGGATAATTCCTTCACCACTTCCCCCGGATGAGTACTGGTCATAATCTCTTCTGCATCACTGACAATTACCTCAAACTCCAGACCAATCTGCGCCAGAAGTTCACGGCGGCGCGGCGATCCAGATGCTAATATTAATTTCTTCATGACATATCTCTCCTTGTAAAAATATTTTTCTTATATGGCATACTCACAGTATATCCTCTGTTTCATACCACGCATCTACATTGATTCCTGATGAGGATAATGTACCGTTTGTTTGAAATTTATAAGAACATCGCCACAATCGGTATGCTCACCACGGACAGTACTGTACTGAAAAAGATTCCCTTAGATACCAGCTGTACATCTCCATCATACTGAATAGCCAGCATCGTCGCATTCGTCGCTACTGGTGTCGCTGCCAGCACCACTGCCGTTCCCCGGATCAGATACTGCTGTTCGTGAAGCAGATTCATGGCCACCAGCACGGCAATTGGCATGAGTACCAGTCGAAATACGGTAAATACATAGACCCGCCAGTCATCGAACAATTCTTTTAGCTTCATCTTTGCAATGGTGCCACCCAGAATCATCATGGCCAGCGGTGTGGTCAGATTTCCCAGATAGTTCAAAGCATCGGTCAGATATTCCGGCAGTGGCACTGAGGTAAAGAACAGACCAAGAGAAATCACTGCCACCACCATCGGTGTATTGATCAGCAGTCTTGGATTGAACTTTCCAGCTTTCTTTCCTCCAATCAGAACAATTCCAAGGGAATACACCACAAAGCTGAATATGACATTAAAAATAACGGCATAGATCATGGCTTCGAATCCAAAAACAGCCTGTATCACAGGATATCCCATAAAACCCACATTTCCAAAAATCAGCATGAAGGTATAAGTGCCCCACTGCTTTTTCGGTGCCCTTGTCACCGCCAGAAAGACTGCCGCGACCAGAAAATAAACCAGATAACAAAACAGACTGATACCTGTCACTTCCAAAAGGGTCAGATTCGATACCTTCCCCCGGTTGGATAAAAAAGAAACCAGTATCTGCGCCGGCAGCGATACATTCAGCACCAGACTGGTCAGATTCCGAATTGCACCATCGTTGGTCACATGTGTCTTATATGCTATATAACCTGTTACCAGAAGCAAAAATAAAGCCAGCATCTGGTAAGTAATGATTACAATATCCATACTCTCCTCCGTATTCTCTCTTTTCTCCCTTACTTATCATCAGGAACTATGCATCCTTTCCAGAATCGTTCCAGCTTCTCTTTTACATTCCGTAATGTGCAGGTCTCATAATCTGCCCATTCCCTCGGAAAGCTGCTGCGATACTGCGCTTGTCCAAATCGTTCATCCAGCAGCACAATCACTCCGGTATCTTCATCTGTCCGAATAACTCTTCCCGCTGACTGCATGACCTTGTTCATCCCCGGATAACGATAAGCATGATCAAATCCATCCATGTCACGCCTGTCATAGTACTGCTTCAGGATCTCCCGCTCATTACAGACCTGTGGAAGCCCTGGCCCCACAACGATTGCGCCGATCAGCCGGTCTTTCTTCAGGTCAATTCCCTCTCCAAAGATACCTCCCATTACACAGAAGCCGATCAGCGTGCCACTCTCACGCTCCTGAAACTGCTCCAGGAACTCTTCTCTCTGAGCTTCACTCATATGCATGCTCTGCTCCAGAATCTCCGTATCATCCTGCATTTCAGCTTCAAAAAATCCCCTTACATCCGTCATCATCTTATAAGATGGGAAAAAGACCAGATAATTTCCCTGTCTGCTGTCTGTAATCTGCCGAATATACGAAGCAATCTTCTGATACTCTGCCGTTGTCCGTCTGGTGTATTTGGTACTCACATCCAGCCCCAACAGCACTTTCTTTCTTGACGGATCAAAGGTAGATCTGGCATAGACTGCATAATCTTCTGATTTTCCAGATAGTAATTCCATATAATACTGCACCGGCAAAAGCGTAGCAGAAAACAGGATCGATGCCCTGCCTTTTTCCAGACACTGCCCGATCTTGTCCGCCGTATGAATACAGTACAATTTCAATGCAAAGCGTCCCTCCCGGTCATGCTGTACATAAATCTCATAGCTGTCATCCAGTTCTTCATAGATCTCCAGAAAGGCCCGTACCTGAAAATAAAAGTCCAGTGTCTTTTTCTTTCCTTCTTCTATTTCGCTGTCTGTGGATGGCCGATTCATCACTGACTCCCGATCCTCCAGAAGTTGTTCCAGTGCATGACTGACATTAAACAGATTCAATGCAAAGGAATCAATATTCGAAAGCAGCGTATACTCCTCACACTCCCGCTTCCACTCCAGCAGATACTTATTTCCCCGTTCCAGAGCCGCCACAGCCTTTCTGCTGAACGGCCTCAGGAACCGCTTTACTTCCAGAAAGTCTTCTTTATAAAGGGTCGCGCTGTACATCTCCCGTCCACGCTCCACCAGATTGTGAGCTTCATCAATAAGAAACAGATAGTCTCCTTTTACTCCTTCCGCAAAAAACGTTTTAACTTCGCCTGTGGATCAAAGACATAGTTATAATCGCAGATAATGGCATCCGACCATAATGACACATCCAGCGCCATCTCAAATGGACATACCTTCCATTTTTCTGCCTGTTCCATAATCCTCTCCCGGCTATAATTGGCCGAATTCTCTTCATAAGAAGTCAGCAGCTCATAGACAGCATCGTTCACCCGGTCAAAGTGTCCCCTTGCATAAGGACATTTTTCCGGATTACAGTCCGGTTCTTCACAGAAACAGATTTTTTCTTTGGCGGTCAGAGTCAGTACCTTATAATGAAGCCCCTGCTTCTTCAAAAGTGAAAATGCCTCTTCTGCCACGGTTCTCGTAATCGTCTTGGCCGTCAGATAAAAAATCTTATCCCCCAGCTCCTGTCCCACGGCCTGTACCGCCGGAAATACAGTAGACAACGTCTTTCCCACTCCTGTAGGTGCCTGAATAAACAGCTTCTTTCCATGCCAGATCGTGCGGTAAACCGCTGCTGCCAGATCTTTCTGTCCCTCCCGGTAAGGATAGGGAAAAACTGTTTTTCCAATGGATGCTTTTCTCTCTGCTTTCCATTCTATCTGCATCTGTGCCCATTTTTGATAGGCTTCTGTCAGATGCGTAAACCACTCCTCCAGCTCGCTCCTTGTATAGCTGCTGGAAAAGCGCCGTATTTCCTCTGTATCCAGATTGGCATAGGTCATCTGTACTCCTATCTTTTCCAGATTCTGTTGTTCTGCATAGATACAGGCATAACATCTGGCCTGTGCCAGATGAACCGGATCTGGCTCTTCCATTCGCTCCACATCTCGAAAAACGCCTTTGATTTCATCAATTACCGTCTGTCCATCCCGTTCAAAGATCCCGTCTGCCCTTCCTTCTATTATCAGCAGGAATCCGTCACAGTCTATCTGTGTTCGCAGCGGTACTTCCGCATGATAATCTGCCCCCATCTTTCCCTGAATCTTCCGGTGCAGTCTGCTGCCCATCTGCATGGCATCTTTATCTGCCATCGTACCTCTTCGATTGTCAATATCTCCGCTGCGCAAAATAAACTCCACCAGATTGCGCACAGATACCCTGATTTCTTCCACGTTTCTCCTGTATCCTTCCAAAACCTGCTGCTGTTCACTCCGTGACCGGCAGCCAGAACTTCACATCTTTTTCAGTATACCGCACCTGACGAAGAAATGTAAAGAATCTTATCATTACCAGCAATATATCAACAGCATACAACTGGACACGAAGCAATCTGTTATTCCCATCTAACAGTTACGGGAATATGTATATTTTTTTAAAAAATGTAAATTTTCTGCTAAGCATATGACATATATTTGCATTTTTATACATTTTATGTTATATTACTTTCTACCAAAAATTTATATATTTTTTATAATCTACATATTTCGTTAAGAATTGACAATGACGTCAGACATGATCTCAGATGCTGATATCCGGGATCTTTTTCATAATACAGGAGTTAGCATATGAATCATTTAAAGTTAGAGTTAAACCGGGAGGAAATCTTTGAGAAACTGATCCGTTCCTACGAGGGGTACTTCGACATTGAACGTTCCAATGACATGGAACCTCCGCTGGAGGCTGTCTGTCATTTTAATGTGCGTTCTGCCAAATATGTGCTGCTGAAGAAAGCAGAACTGTGGAGTGCCACTTCCAACGAACATGTATACATCTTCTCTGTTCCGGAATTAACCGAAGAGATTTATCGCGCATGTGAGAAAAAGGCTTACGACGAGGGCATGAAACTAATCGATCCAAAGCCTGGACATATGTATACCTATATTACTGCAGTCTTTATCTGTGACATCTGCACACCGGAAGCGAAAAAGCTTCTGAAGAAATGCAGAATTTACAAAAGTTTTCATTTTTCGCTGCATGGCTGGATGGATTTCCATACAGCCCTTATCCAGCGGGGCGCTTCGGATTTTCCGACCAACCGCAGTGGTAAGAGCAATGCGAAATTTATGAAAAATATATTCATGAAGAAAAATAAAAAGAAAAGGAGAGTGTAATTCATGAATGCAGCATTATTATTAGTAGTAGGTTGCGTAATCCTGATTGTAGGTTACGTAACATACGGTAAATGGCTCGCACAGCAGTGGGGCATTGATGAGAACCGTGTAACACCGGCTCATGAACTGGAAGACGGTAATGATTACGTTCCGGCTAAAGCACCAGTCCTGATGGGTCACCATTTTTCCTCTATCGCAGGGGCAGGTCCTATCAACGGACCAATTCAGGCAGCCGTATTTGGCTGGGTACCTGTTCTTCTGTGGGTACTGATCGGAGGTATCTTCTTCGGAGCAGTACATGACTTCGGAGCGTTATTTGCTTCTATCCGTCACAAAGGACAGTCTATCGGTGAAGTTATCGAAGACAGTATGGGAACAAGCGCAAAGAGATTATTCATCATCTTCTCTTACCTGACCCTGATCCTTGTTGTAGCAGCCTTTGCTTCTATCGTAGCAAACACATTTAAAGCAACTTACGATGAAAGTGGCGTACTTGATAAAGTAGCAAGTTCAGCAAATGCTTCTACAGCAATGATTTCTATCTTATTCATCTTAGTAGCTATTGTATTTGGTTTCCTTGTATACAGAAGAAACGCTGGTCTTGGAATCTCAACTGTAATCGGTGTTGCAGCGATCGTGCTCTGCATGGCTATCGGTCTGAACTTCCACCCATTGTATCTGGATGGTACAACCTGGATGGTCATCGTTGGTATCTATATCACAGTAGCATCTGTAACTCCTGTATGGATTCTGCTTCAGCCACGTGACTACTTAAGTTCCTTCCTTCTTTACGGATGATGATCGTAGCCGTTGTTGGTATCGTTGGAGCTCATCCTACCATCGACATTCCTGCATTTACAGGATTTGTTGACCAGGCTACAAACGGTTCCGGTGTATCTCTTGGTACCCTGTTCCCAGCCCTGTTCATCACCATCGCCTGTGGCGCTATTTCCGGTTTCCACTCACTGGTTGGTTCCGGTACAACAGCAAAACAGCTGGATAACGAAAGAGACGCCCGTCCAATCGCATACGGCGGTATGTTGATTGAATGTGCACTGGCACTGATTTCTCTGTGTGCCGTAGGTTATATCTGGAAAGAATATGTTCCAGGAGGAGTTACCACTCCTACAGCCGTATTTGCAACCGGTATCTCACGTATGTGTGCTACCATCCCATTCCTTACAGGCGCAGAACACGTTATTTACTCTCTGCTTATCCTTGCAGTATCTGCTTTCTGTCTGACTTCTCTGGACACTGCAACACGTCTTGCACGTTACATGTTCCAGGAATTCTGGCTGAACCCAGGTGAGGATGTTTCTTCCGTAACAGGATTCAGAGCCATCCTTGTAAAGCCAATCGTTGCAACACTGATCACAGTAGTTCTTGGTATCTTCCTTGGACTGAACGGATATGCAAACATCTGGGCTCTGTTCGGAGCAGCAAACCAGTTACTTGCAGCTCTGGGTCTGATGGCTGTTGCTACCTGGCTTGGACAGATCGGT
Source organism: Lachnospiraceae bacterium OF09-6 (assembly GCA_003435055.1). Lineage (GTDB taxonomy): Bacteria > Bacillota > Clostridia > Lachnospirales > Lachnospiraceae > Marvinbryantia > Marvinbryantia aceti. Next base: position 116,323 of record QUMM01000007.1, on the reverse strand, counting down.
AAGAACAACAAGATGTTCTTCATCCCAATGTTCTTCATGCTGATCGTTACAATCTGCTCACTGCTTCTGACCATCAAGACAAACCTTGGTGCAATCGGTGCAGAAGGTGCTGGTTCCTGGCCAATCGTTCGTCTGGTACTTGCAGTACTGCTGATCGTGCTTTCTCTGATCCTTGCAGTAAAAGCTGTTACGACTATCAGCGGACAGAAAAAGAATGCTTAATTGATCTATATCAGTTTCATGAAAGAGATATCTGAAGAGATTCGGATATCTCTTTTTTGGCTCTATATGTCTTTAATATGCGTACATTTGTATTTTTACAGTTGACACTTTATTTTATTAAAGTTATAATTGTTTCTAACTTCAGTCGTCGGACATTTCTTTTTACACCTGTCTGACGCCGTTACTTACAATTATACAATCAGGAGGAACCCAACATGTATTCATTAGAAGACATCCGATCCGTAGACCCCGAAATCGCTGCTGCTATCGAAGCAGAAGCTGCACGGCAGAATTCTCATATCGAGCTGATTGCTTCCGAGAACTGGGTAAGCAAAGCTGTTATGGCTGCCATGGGAAGCCCTTTGACCAACAAATATGCCGAGGCTATCCCGGCAAGCGATATTACGGCGGGTGTGAATGTGTAGATGTTGTGGAAGAACTTGCACGGAAACGTGCCTGTGAATTGTTTGGATGCGAATATGCCAATGTGCAGCCGCATTCTGGTGCACAGGCAAATATGGCTGTAGAATTCGCCATGTTAAAACATGGTGACACTCTGATGGGTATGAACCTTGCGCACGGTGGCCATCTGACCCATGGAAGTCCAGCGAACTTCTCTGGTTCTTATTTTCATGTAGTTTCTTATGGGGTAAATGACGATGGTTTTATTGACTATGAACAGGTGCGTCAGATCGCCCTCGAAAATAAACCCAAACTGATCATTGCAGGCGCCAGTGCCTATGCCCGCACCATTGATTTCAAGAGATTCCGTGAGATTGCCGATGAAGTGGGTGCTTACCTGATGGCAGATATCGCCCATATTGCAGGTCTGGTTGCTGCTGGTCTCCATCCAAGTCCAATCCCATACGCACATGTAACCACCACCACCACTCACAAGACCCTGCGTGGTCCAAGAGGTGGTATGATCCTGTGCAGCAATGAAATTGCTAAGAAATTCAACTTCAATAAAGCTATTTTCCCAGGTATTCAAGGTGGTCCTCTGATGCATGTGATCGCAGCCAAGGCAGTCTGCTTCCAGGAAGCTCTGCAGCCAGAATTCCGTACTTATCAGGAGCAGGTAGTAAAGAACAGCGCTGCACTCTGTAATGGACTGATGAAGCGTGGCGTAAACATTGTCTCCGATGGCACCGATAATCATCTGATGCTGGTAGATCTGCGCGGAACCGGTATTACCGGAAAAGAGATGGAACATCTCCTGGATGATGCTAATATCACCTGCAACAAAAATGCAATTCCAAATGATCCGGAATCCCCATTCGTAACCAGTGGTGTCCGCCTTGGAACCGCAGCCATCACCTCCAGAGGTCTGAAAGAAAACGATATGGATCAGATCGCAGAAGCTATCTTCCTGATGCTCCAGAGTCCTGATAATAAAGAAAAAGCCAGAGCCATTGTAAAGACTCTGACCGACCGATATCCTCTTGATGTCTAAAAGCCAATGGGGACGGAGTTTTCTGGCTTCACAGCAGACTCGTCCCCATTGGCTTTATTTCACTTTTATCGCATGCTTCGGGCACATTTCCTGGCAGCAGTAGCATCGGATACATTTTTGATAATCATATACCGGTGGCTGTCCCTTGCCCTTCTTAAAGCTTACTGCCTTGCCGGGTACCGGACAGTGGGACACGCAGATTCCGCATTTTATGCATTTTTCTTTTTCTATAACCGGACGGCGGATCAGCCGTGTCATGAAGTCTGAATACCTGCTTAAAAACGTCTTCTTTCTTCCGGTACGATCCACGTTAAACTGTGGATTACCGTACTTTTTCTGCATTTCTTTCATGGTTATATTTCTGCTTATTACCGTTTCGCTGCTTACCTCATTGGCACTGTTTTTCTGGCTGGAAACAGAAACTTCTGCAATCTGTATTTCTTCCTCTTTATAAGTACCAATCTCCATTATCTGCCCCTGCACACAGGTCGGCACCATCTGTGGATCAAGATACACCATATGACAGAATACGCTGTCCAACGCTACCGGATCGTCAGAAAAGAGAAGTACCTTCATATCAATCGGCGTCCCAGATCCTGGTCCATTTCCTTCCATAGCCGTGATCCCATCCATAATATGCAGTCGGATGTCTGTACATCTGTGAATATCTGCAAGTGCCCTTGCAAATACACTGGCATTTGGATACTTCACATGGCCTGCTGCCTTTCTCGCCCCGCAGACAAAGCCATATACATTTTTCACGGCTCCCGTTACTTTTTCCAGCGCATGGGTTTTCATTTTACAGATATTGATGATCGCATCTGCCTCTGTAATTCCCTTTGCAAAATGGAATTCTTTTGCTGTTTTTCCATCTGGAAATGAAGTCAGTACTTCCTCTTCCATGTTTGCCCGTTTCACTCCATAACGCTCCGCTACTTCTTCCAGCCTGATCTTTCCGGCCACCGCCTGACAGCTTCCATGTCCCGGTGAATCCCCATATTGCACCTGAAGATATCCCTCTTCCTGCAAAATACGAAATACTGCTTCGATCACCACTGGATGCGTCGTAACTGCTTTTTCCGGCACGGCCGCAGAAAGGAAATTTGGTTTTACCAGAATCTTTTCTGACTTGTCCAGGAATCGACCCATTCCACCAAGGGCTTCTATTCCTGCCTTTACGGATCTATATACCTGTTCTTTGTCATAACAGTCACAGGGCACTATGATTACCTTCGATTTTTCTGACATATTTATTTCCTTTCTGTCACTATCTTGTATTTTTTTCCGAACAAGAGTATAGTAGTCTCATTGGAGGTGGTACTATGATAGAAGAATTACTTGCTATGCTGGAGATGCAGGAAGAGATCCTGCAATTCACTCATTTCACCAATGAAGATGCCTGGGAGCTGGGAAAACTGCTCGTTTCCGAGATCCAGCGCCAGAAGCTTCCGGTTGCTGTCACGATACGCCTGAACAATGGGTATACCGTTTTCCGTTATGCGGCAAATGGCACCAACATCCAAAATGAAAACTGGATGCAGCGTAAGTTCAATACCGTACGCACACTGGAAACCAGCACACTTCATGCAGCCATGCTTCTGAAAAAATCCGAACAGACACTGGCTGACTGGTTCCTGGATGAGAAAGAATATGCGGCCGCAGGCGGCGGTTTCCCGATCCGTATCGAAGAAGTGGGCGTCATCGGAGCCGTCATCGTGTCCGGTCTTCCACATTTTGCAGATCATGATCTGATCGTCAAATGCATCAGCCGTTATCTTCATGTTGATGAAGTTCCACGCATTCGTGGGCCATTGGGGACGGAGTTTCTGGCTTTAAAAGCCAGAAAACTCCGTCCCCACCGGCCACCACGGTGGATCTGCCCTGAACTGCATCTGCTCCCCGGTGATAGGGTGTCGGAAGGCCAGTTTCCAGGAATGCAGAGCCTGATGATCCAGAATTCGATAGTCCGGATTGTACAGATAATCTCCTGTCAGTGGATGTCCAATGTACTTCATGTGTACCCGAATCTGATGGGTTCTCCCTGTTTCCAGTTTCAATCGAACCAATGAATATCCATTCCACTCATCCAGTCTCCAGAAATGAGTCACCGCCCGGTCGCCTTTTTCAAAATCTACGCACCGCTCAATCACAGATTCTTCTTTTCTGGCAATCGGTGCATCGATCACACCCGATTCCGGCACCTTGCCTTCCGCAAGAGCCAGATACTCCCTGTGTATTTCCCTATTTTTGCTCATATCGGAAAGTATTCCGCCACTAAGCATATTTTTTGCCACAATCAAGAGACCTGTAGTATCCCGGTCCAGTCGATTGATACAGCGGTAGACAAAGGGCTGTCCCTGTTTTTCAAAATACCACATCAGCGCATTGGCCAGCGTATTATCATAATTATTGATGGACGGATGGATCGGCATATCTGCCGGTTTATTGATGACCATCAGATCTTCATCCTCATAGATAATAGTAAGCGGGAGCTCCCTTGCCACAATCTGCTCCGAGAATTCTTCCTCAATGATATGGATCTCCAGCACATCTCCTTCTTTCAGTGTCTGTCCCACATAAGCCCATTCTCCGTTTAGAAGAATACCACGTTCTGTTTTTTTCAGGTGAATGATCACATGTCTGGAATAGCCCTGGCTCCGTAGGAAATCTCCAATTCGCATACCTGCATTTTCCGCATTTCCACGATATTGTAATGTTCTGTTCATGCTCTTGCTCCTTTGCTCTGTATCCATTTGCTATGTGCATCTTCACACTGCTGTCTCATTCGGTAATTCCCTCTTCGTTTGCTTATGTGTGATAAAGAAGTAATAGAAGTGTAAAAAATTTTGCCGTTCCTATCCGGCACATGAGGTATGTCGGATAGGTCGGGCGGTTAGGTGTCGGGCAGTTCTACCTTGCCGACAAAAGAATAATAGATTTCGATTTCCTGTCTGCGTAACTTGCCCCGGCGTTTCCCGTCAAGGGCAACGATTTCATGGACAACGATTTTCTCCACAAACTCCCGCAGCAGAGTAGGGTAAGTTCTTCAATGGTAGTGTGCCTGCGTACCACATTCATAAACTTTTCAGCGTTTGCGGTGGCTTCCTGCGCTTTGGAAAGTTCTTCCCGCAGTCTGGCGGCACGTTCTTTCAGTTCTTTCTGCTCGGCTTCATAGTCTGCCGACAGCTCTGTGAAACGCTCGTCCGATATGCGCCCGGTTACGCTGTCCTCATACAGCCGCTTGAAGATAGCAGATAACTCGGCTATGCGTTTCTCGGCGGCTTCCAGCTCCTTTTTCTTGGCGGCGTTCCTGCGTCTGTCCCCGTCCTCATTCTGCTCGATTAAAAGCTTCATAAACCGGGCTTCATGCTTTGCCGCATAGCTGGTAACTTTCCGCAGATTGGAGAGTACGCCAGCGGTCAAGAGGTCAGTGCGGATAAAGTGCGCTGTGCAGTCGGCGGTGCGTTTCTTGTAGCTTCCGCAGATATAACAGTCCTGCTTGCGCTTGTCCGTCTGGTATCGCTGCTGGTACATGACGCTGCCGCAGTCGGCACAAAAGAGTATGCCGGAGAACAAGCCCACTTCGTCATAACGGTTGGGGCGTTTGCGCTGCTTGCGTAACTCCTGCACCCGTTCCCACGTTTCCCGGTCAATGATAGGCTCATGGTGGTTCTCAAAAACCGCCTGCTTTTCCGGGGGATTTTCTATGCTGTGTTTCAGCTTGTAGGACGGCTTCTCGGTCTTAAAGTTTACCAGACAGCCCGTATATTCCCGGTTTTCCAGCAGATGAACCACGGTATTGGTCGCCCACTTGCACTCATAGCCGGGGTGGTAGCGGCGGGTGCTGCCCGTCCTGCGGTATTCCAGCGTCCCCGGCGTGGGGATTTGCTGCTCGGTCAGCATACGGGCTATCTTGGTCGGACCGTTCCCGGCAAGGCAAAGGCTGTAAATCTGCCGTACCACCGGGGCGGCTTCCTCGTCAATGATAAAGTTTTCGTCCTCGTCCATGAGGTAGCCATAGACGGGCTTGCTTGTGATGGGCTTTCCGCTCATGCCCTTAGAGCGTTTTACTGCCTTGATTTTCTTGCTCGTATCTCTCACCAGCCATTCGTTAAAAATGTTCCGCAGCGGGGCAAAATCATTTTCCCCCTGTGCGCTGTCCACTCCGTCATTGATAGCGATGAAGCGGACACCTTTCTGTGGGAAAATCATTTCTGTGTACATTCCCACCTGTAAGTAGTTTCGCCCTAACCTCGACATATCCTTGACGATAACTGTCCCGACTTTCCCTGCTTCAATGTCTGCAAGCATGGCTTGAAATCCGGGTCTTTGAAAGTTCGCACCGGAATAACCGTCGTCGGTGTACCAGCGCAGATTAGAAAATCCATTCTGTTTGGCATAGGTTTCCAAAATCCTCTTTTGGTTGGAAATGGAATTGCTCTCGCCTTGCAGCTCGTCCTCATGGGACAGTCTTGGGTAAAGGGCGGTAATGAGTTGCTGGGTGGTCTGTCTTAACATAAATTCCTCCGTTTCCGACAGCCAGCCCCACTATTCCGTACCTTGATTGTACCACATGGGGCGGCTGTCTGTATAGCGGCAAAAGCGTCAAATCTGCTTCTTTACGGTCGGTAAAAATGACGGTTTTTCAATCAGGCTTATCACAGGTCAAATATCCGGCGGCGGCTTCTGCTTCCAGCACTTTCATCATCTTGTCAGCGGCGGTGTCGGTCGCCCCCTCCTTGAAAAAGCCAGACACCACAAGGATTGTGTTGCCTATCCTCGTTTCGGTCACGCAGTCCGGGCGGCGGGCAGGGCGTTTGTTTCTCTGGGTGTCGGTCATAGGCAAATCTCCTTTCCGGCAAGCAGCCGTTTCAGCTGTTCCATTTTTCCCTGTGCGGCGGCTTTCCTCAAATTCTCCCCGGTAAAGCAGAGAGGGGAACACATTTCAAGCAGGCGGTCATAAATCCGGGCGTGGGCGGTGTCCTCCGGGTGCTGCAATTCCTCCAGCGTGAGGTTGGTCGTCACAATCAGCGGCTTCCTGCTCCGGTAGCGGCTGTCAATCACATTGTAGACCTGTTCCAGACCGTATTCTGTGCCACGCTCCATTCCAAAATCGTCAATGATGAGCAGGGGGAAGCTGCAAAGGCGGGAAATATATTCGTTCCTGCCCGCAAAGCTGGCGGCAAGGTCGTTTAATATTGCTGCAAAGTTTGTCATGCACACCGGGACTTCCTGCTCCATGAGGGCGTTTGCAATACACCCGGCAAAATAGCTTTTCCCAGTGCCTACCCTGCCCCACAAGAGCAGCCCGTAGTTCCCGTCCTTTATCTGTTCCCAGCGTGCCACATATCCGGCGGCGTTCTTCATCTGCGGGCAGCTGCCGTTATCGTTGGCAAATGTCCAGTCCTGCATGGTCTTGTCTGTAAAGCCCTGCCGTTTCAGCCGTTCCACCGTTTCAAGGTGGCTGCGCCGCTTCTCGGCGGCTTCCCGTTCCTTACGGGCTGCCCGCTGGCAGTCGCACTCTGACGGGTGGCGGTCACGCCCGAAAAAGGTCTTGCCCTCCGGGAAATAGGCTTCTTTGGGTTTCCGGCATTTGCCGCAGTATAAAAGCCCGTCCTCCCCGGTGTAATCCTCCGGCTCGGCTGTGGTGTCGGTCATAGGCAGTATGGTGTTGTGGATTGTATCGGTCATAGGCTTTCTCCCTCCTTGAATGAATAGTCCGGTATGCCTTTCTTTGGCTTCTCTTTGGCAGCGTCCTCCTGCGCCCACTTGTAAATGGTGGCTGCATGGCTCTGGTACTGCTTCCCGGTGGAAGCGATGTGGCAGGAAAGGCGGTCAAGGTAATACTCCACTTGCCGGGGAAGTCCTGTTCCAGCTCCAAAAGTTCTGTGTCAGAAAGAAATACATTTTTATATCTGCCATAAGCGGCGGGGGGCTGCCCCTCACTCGCTCCTTTTGTTTGGCTCTCTATTAGGTTGTTTATATTAGTTTGGTTAGGGGACGGTTTTCCGACCGTCATAAGGTCAGTTTTCCGGCTGTCAGTTGGTCGGTTTCCCGCCCTTATGAGGGGCGGTTTTCCGTCCGTCAGTTGGTCGGAAAACTGTACCACTGGGATAGGCGGCACTTTCACATACAGACGGTTGGCGGCAGAAAAGCCCGTCCGTCTGCGTTCCAGCAGCCCGGCAGCGTCCAGTTCGTTCAGTGCGCCCTTTATGGTGGTGCAGCCTTTATCCAGCATTTCCGCTATCTCTGCTATGGGGTAGACAATGTATGTCCGTCCCTCGCTGTCCTGCCAGCCGTTCTTCTGCGAAAGGGTGGAACGGTCTAACAGCAGCGCATATAACTCTCTTGCGGTGTGGGATAGGTCTGTTTCCAGCAGGAAACGGGGGTAAGGCAGGTAAGCGGGCAGCTCCGTTCCTGCGGTCATATAATCAGCGATAGGGTTCACCTCCTTGTGGTGTCTGTCTGTGGGTTCTGTTACGCTTTTAGGGGGCGTTTTTAAGGGAAAAGGATAAATGTATCACGCACCCTTTGACACCCTCCAAAAAAGCCTTGATTTATGCGGGTTTGAAATGCCCTAAAGCGTGACATTTCTCCCTTTGTTTCCGCTTCCGTTTGGCGGCGTTTATCCGCTTCATGCGTCCGGCGCAGTCCGGGCAGTATTTCCCCCGGTTGGATTTTGGGAAGAAGAACGCCCCGCAGACAGCGCAGCGTTTCCGGCTTCCCCGGCGCAAGAGGGCGGCTTCCAGTGCTTCATCAAGGGGCAGGACAGCGGCGGTAAACCAGCGGCAGAGCAGCGAATAGCTGATACTCTGTACACACACGCAAGGCTCGCCGTCCTCCAACAGCAGGCAGTTCCCGCTGTCATAGTTGCAGCACTCATGCACAAGGCGGCGGGCTGCCCGGTACTGGCGGTAGTCCATGCGGGGGATATTACCGTTCATGGCTCTGCTCCTTTCTGCGCTGCGGCTCGCTCCGGCGTAAAATCTGGTCGATATTGCCCTTGACAGTCTGCAAGCGGCGGTACTCCTCCCGTTTTGCCCGGTAATCGTTGTAGCCGCTGTTTTTCTCTTTGATAAGGCTTTCAATCTCTGCTTGCAGGGATTTATAGCTCGGCAGCTTGGAAATGCCGTTCTCCCTGAAATAGCGGGCGGCTGCGTCTGCTATGATAAAGTCACTTTCATGCTTCTGACGGTAGGCTGCTTTTGCTTTGGCGTTTTTCTGCTGTTTCAGCCCGTCCCGGACAGGGCGGGTCTTGGAATAGGCAAGCACCTGCCGTTGCAGCTCCTTTTTCCCGTTCAGCGTCTTTTCCACCTGCTTCAACCACGCAAGGCTTTCCTGCATGGCGGCATAGGCGGCAGAACAGGCTTCGTCCAGTTCCTCCGGGGAGGAAAAGCCGTACTGCTGATAGGCGGTAACGGTAGCTGCCATTTGCTTTAGGTTGTGCTTTGCCGCCCAGCGGTCATAGCCCACGCCCTTGCCCTCGGCTCGCTTGGCTTCCCGGTCAACCATGCGCTGCAAGGTGTTGTCTGCCGGGGTGGTTTTTGCAGCTTTTTCCCCTTGTAACGGCTTTTTAACTGCGGCAGGGTATTCGGGTATGGCTTTGGTCTGTTCGGCAGCTCTGTGGGCGTTCTGCGTGAGCAGGGCAAGGACAGCAGCCTTGTCAAAATCGTCCCCCAGCTTTCGGGCTGTGATAGGCTTTGTCCTGTCCGGCGTGAGGTAGGAAAGCCGCCCCCGGCTCTCCTTGACGGTCACACCCTCCCGCAGCAAAAGGGAAGAAAACTCGTCAAAGCTGCCAGCTTGGGAAAGTGCCTGCCGTATCGTCCGGCGCAGCTTCGCCTTGTCCGTTTCAAACTTGGTGGGCTTGGTCGGCTGTCCGGCGGCTTCTCTGGCGGCGTTCTCTTTGTCAAGGGCAAGCTGCCCTTTCTTTGCCGCCCAGTATTCCCGTTCGGTTATCCGTTCCTTGCTGCCGTTCAAGAGGTCGATTTGGTAAAGCCCCTCCCGGTGGCACATTTCCATGACTTCGCTCTTGAAATATTCCATAGCGGCGTTGGTGCAGCGGTGCTTGCAGCCCTCCAGCGTGTCGGCTGGTCTGTCCATGTAGGGCAGAAGCGGGACTTCGTAAATCCGCAGGGAGTTGATGACGATATGCACATGGATATTCCCGCTGTGGTTATGCCCGTCCGGGTGGGTGCAGATTAGGCTTGGTGTCCGGGGAAATGCTCCTTGCAGAACTGCTCGCCCAGCTCCTGCGCCCGGTCTACGGTCAAGCCGTTGTCTGTCCCGTCCCGTGGGTCAAAGCTGATGATATAGTGGTGGCTTTTCACATCTTCCCGTTTTTGGTTTTTCTCATAGCGGAGATTGGCTCGCATACAGGCAACAGCGAAATCCTCGCCCCCGCAGTTGAGGGAAGAAATGCGGTAATCCTCCCTCGGTATCAGCCGCCCGTTTTCATCAAGGGTGGCTTTCATGGTAAACTCGTCATGCTCAAATGTGAGATAGGCTTCCGCTGCGCCATAGTCGGCGTTTTTAGAGCTGATATGTTTGAATGTTGCCAACAGCGTCACCCACTTTCTGCAAGACTTCAAACTTTAGGGCAGCAAGGTCGGAAACCGCCGCCCGTACCTCCCCGGCAAGCTGCGGATAGGGACTGTGCCACTCGTTCAGCGTCCGGGCTATCTGGTTTAAGTTGCCGCCGATCCTCCCGTATTCGGCGGTCAGCTTCCCGACAGCGGCAAGCAGCTCGTCATTGATGGGGGAAACGGTTATGATGGGGCGTATGGCTGCCCCGGTTATGGCTTGCCGGATAAACTCGGCTTGGCTCATGTGGTAAGCAGAAAGCCGCTGGGCAAACTCGGCGTATTCTTCCTCGGTCATGCGTGTTTTGACTACCCGGCTGCGGTGCGGCGTGTTGTATCGTTTCATAGGTGGTTGACCTCCTTTCTGTGCGTGGTGTCCTCTCACTAATAGGAGAAAAACAGGGTGTGAAGCGGAACTGTTTTTGAAAAATCCGAAAAATATTTTGAGGGGTTTTTCAGCGGCGCAAGCCGCATAAGCAGGGTTTGGGGAAGGCACTCCCCAACAAGATTCCCGCAGGGGCAAAATGAGCGATAAGCGAATTTTGGCACCTCGGTAGAATCTTGCTCTAAGAAACTGCCGGCCTGCCGTTCACTTGCTACTGCCACTTTTTCAGAAAATCTATAACCAGCTTTTTTTATAAAAGGCTGCGGGCTGGCGTTTTTCCCTTACTCCCTACAAACCACAAAAGAGCAGAATGGACGGACTTTCCGGCAAGAACTTTTCCGGCGGCTCGGTCTTTCCCGACAATAAGGCGTTTCGGAAGCTGCGTTTTGCCCGCTGTCTGAAAAAAATGGCAGCCTTTTTTGGTTTCACTGTCTAATACGGAACTTTTGGAAATTTGCCAAAAATGGACGCAAAAAAAGCAGCAAATCTTTTTCGGATTTACTGCTTCATGTGCCGCTGCGGTGCGGCGGGATGGATATTCAGTTGAAATAAAAGAGGATGGTGGTACTTTAGTCTATCGACTCTTTACTAACTATTAGGTAATCTTGAAAGATTTTCCTTGAATTTATCTAAAGAATGTTCATTGTTTCCCGCAAAAATAAGTGGAATTGTATATTCATATGATATGCCATTTTCATAGTCCGATAATTGTATTTTTATAGTATCATCCCTCTCATCTTTAGGTGCTATATATATGAATGAATTTTTATTTATATCAGATATTTTCCCTTTTTCAGAAGAAACAGTATAACCCCAGTCTGTTAAATTTGTCTTTATTGTAACTTCTGTTTCTGTTTCTTTTCTAGTCTGCAATGCTGTTTTATCGATTTGGATATCAAAAGGAGTCGAACCTAACAATTCACTGTTATATTTACAAGTTCTTCTCCATTTGTTTTAGAAATATTAGATTCATCTTCATAATTTTGTTTGAGATTCATCTTTTGGTAACAATTCACTGTTATATTTACAAGTTCTTCTCCATTTGTTTTAGAAATATTAGATTCATCTTCATAATTTTGTTTGAGATTCATCTTTTGGTGTTTCTCTGTTACATCCTAATAAAAAGCATAAAATAATTAGTACTAATACAGAAAGTTGTTTTTTTTGCATTTATTTCTCCTTTCATATTATCAAAGAAAGCACTGAGAGTACTTTCAAGAAATTATGAAATATTCTCAATGCTTTCTATTTTTTGATTATAAACTTGCCGGTAATGATACTATGTTAATTTATCTCTTTCGCGTAACCTTTGTTGCAATATACACATGCACCATTCACCCATTTGTGAGACATTTCAATCGTCTCAACTTCATAAATGCTTACTTCTCCACAAATTAAACATTGTTTGTAATTATATACATGACGTGTCGCACATTTATCCCAGTCATCATATATACCAGGCATTTCATCTTCATATCCATAGTACTGGGGAGAACCCCAACTATGAGTATGAGCGGCAAATACAGTCATTGGAGCAGCTACAATTCCAGCTACTACTGAAAGTGCTAAAATAGATTTTCTTAAATTCATAAGTTCCTCCCTTTCCTTAAAAATACATAGCTCTTTGTTACATTGTCATTTTAACATAATAATTGGTAAAATGCAATAATTTATTTTCTATTTACGAGAAAATACTGTGCATATTATCTTATTTAGGAATAGTTAAGGCGGCTACCTAAATCTTTTTATTACTTTACCGCACATGAGCATTAAATGCCGGTATGAAGCTCTCTCCCACCGGATCTCCCTCCTGGAAAAATCCATTCTCGATCCCAAGTTCCATCGCAAAATCCAGCAGCCGATTGTACTCCCGTCTGGTTACTCTCCGGTTCAGCTCAGGACAAGCAGCAATCTGAGGCATTGGAGTATACTGGCTCATAATACTGATGAAGATCTGATCCCGATAGGTTGTATAAAGATAGTTCAATACGGCCTTTGAATCCTTTACATGCCCTGGCAATAACAGATGCCGCACAATGACCCCTTTTTTCATCAGACCACGCTCATCAAATTCTGCTTCCGGGCGCTGCCTCACCATCTCCGCCAGCGCTATTTTCGCCACCTCAGGATAATCTCCTGCATGGGAGTACTTTCTTGCCAGATCTGCATCCATATATTTCATATCCGGCAGATAAATATCTACCAGTCCATCCAGAAGACGCAGTGATTCTGGCTTCTCATAGCCGCTGCTATTGTATACCACCGGTATCTGCAGTCCCTGCACCTTTGCCAGCTTCAAAGCTTCAGCCACTGCAAGCAGATAATGTCCTGCCGTCACCAGATTGATATTATTTGCCCCCTGTGCCTGCAGATTCAGGCAGATCCGGGCCAGTTGCTCTACGGTTACAGTCTTTCCTGCCTGTCCTCTGGAAATGTCTGTATTCTGGCAAAAAACACATCCCAGGGCACATCCTGTAAAAAAGATCGCTCCCGATCCTTCCTGGCCTGATATACAAGGTTCCTCCCAGAAATGAAGGGCGGCTCTTGCCACCCTCATCTGTGCATCTGTATGACAGGCCCCTGTATTTCCAGTTATTCTGTTCACTCCACAGGCTCTTGGGCACAACATGCAGTGTTCTAATTGTTTCATCCATTCATCCATATCTTCATTGTTCCTATGTCTGTATCTGTTTGTCTAATCTAACTGTTCAGTACCCTCACAGTTACAGTGAGTTCTGAATAGTTACTTCATAACATTTAAGTATCCAGATATTCCAGTGGCGCAAACTGCCGGATAAATTCCTTTTTTCCATAATCCGGAAATTCCACCACGATCTGCATCTCTTTTTCTTCTACGATCTCTCCGATGCCATATTTGGCATGACGTACACGCCGGCTCCTGGCTGTGGTATCGACCGCCACACTTTCTCTGCTTCCCACCTGTTCCATTGACGCCGATTCTGTGACCTGCACATTTTCTTTCTGGCGTGCCTGCTCTATCTGCTTCTTGATATCCTGCAGATGTGCCTGCGCACTTCCTCGGTCTCTTCTCTGTTCCCCGAAATCCTCTGGGGCTTCCACCAGCCGTTCTGGCAGGAGACGTAAGAACCTGCCTGGTCCCGGCATTACCCGTGGTCCGTCCGGACTGGTATAATAGGACAGTTCCAGATACTCTTTTGCTCTGGTCATTCCTACAAAAAACAGACGCCGTTCTTCTTCCTCAGATTCCATTCCTCCTGAAAGCAGTGGAATCAGTCCATAATTCACTCCGATCAGAAAAACATAATCAAATTCCAGTCCTTTGGATGCGTGCAGAGTCATCAGCTTTACCGCATCTGACTGCTCTGCCTCCTGCTCATCCAACTGCATGCCGGAAAGTGCCAGCTGATTCAGACATGCCCCTAATCCCTGGTTCTGAATGTCCATTCTCCCCAGACTGTCCAACATCTGTTTTACATCATTCATATCCTTCTGATACGAAGCACTGGTGGGAAGAATCTGCTCCTCCAGATGCAGCTGCGTAAGCAGCATCTCCTTCCAGTTTTCCGTTTTTTTCGCATCTGTGCCTTCTTCCTGCAGGCACAGAATACGTTCCAGGAGATTTGAATTCTTCCTCAGTCCCGCTTCTTTCTCTTCCATTCTGGCTTTTTCCAGCTCCTTCGCTGCCTTTTTCTGCGTCCACCCTTCTCCATACTGCTTATCACACAGTGCCTGCATCAGACTGGCTTCATCCTCTGGATAACAGACAGACTTCAACACATAGAAAAACCAGTGCAATACCGGAATCTCCTGCATACTCTTTTTGACCGATACCTGACAGGGAATTCCATAGCGCTGCAACGTCTTTTCCAGAATCTCCGACTGACTCTGCAAACGGTAAAAAATACCGATTTCGCCATAGGCAATCCCCTGCTGATGCAGCTTACGGATTCTCCCTGCCAGATAATCCGCCTCCTGAAATGAATCATAATGTTTCTTTATAACAATCTTCTGCCCCTGCTCCCGACATCCTTCCAATGGTGCACCATTTTGCAGAAATCGCTTTGCCGCTTCCAGGATCGTCCCGGTAGATCGATAATTGACCGGAAGCGACAGCTCTCTTGCCTGATATTTCATGCGCAGCAGCGGAAAAATCTGAAATACACTTCCACGCCAGCTGTAGATCACCTGATTGGGATCCCCTACTGCAAACAGATGCGTCTCCGGCTTCTTCAATTGTTCCAGGAATGCCATTTGAAGATGATCGCAGTCCTGCACCTCGTCAATAATGATCCACTGTAAGACAAGCATTTCCGGATGACTTTGCAGTAACTGTGTCGCATTTTGCAAAAGTTCCCGATATGTCATCTTATTCTGCTTTCTCTTTTCCGCCTTCAACAGTTCCATCAGCTGTGTCCAGTCATCCTGATACCGCACCTTTCGACCATCTGTCCGTTCTTCCTGATCCAGCCGTTTTTTCATACGATTCTTATATTTAATCTTCAGCCCATGCTCTCCTGTCAGCTGCAGCGCCATCTCCAGTTCTTCTTCCGGTGTCATCACCTGAAAACCAGACTGGTATCCCAATTCTTCCACTGGCAAATGCTCCTGCAGCATTCTTAATGCCACTCCATGAAATGTGCCAAACAGATCATATTGGCAGCCCATACGATCCCGGATCTCTCCTGCCGCCTTATTCGTAAAAGTCAATACACACATTTCTGAAAAGGGTACCTGCTTTTCTTCATGAAGATAACGAATCTTTTCAATTAAAACAGTGGTCTTTCCACTTCCCACACTGGCATTTACCAGACAGGCATTGCTGTCATCCAGAACCGCCTCCTGCTGATATCGATTTAACTGCATCTTGTCCCTTTCTGTTTTCCTGTTTTTCATATCTGCGAAGCATTTTATCCTGCTTTGCTTTTCGATCCTGCTGTATTTCTGCAGGCTTCTGGCTTTGATCTGCCATCACAGTCAGTCTGGTACCAACCGGCAGTTCTACATAATAGTCCAGTACATTTTTCAATCCGGCCAGATTGATATCTGCCATGGCCCAGTCTGCATAGAATTGATTCTTCACCGTCAGCCAGATGGTCTTTTCTGATACCTGTACCTGCTCCACACTGGCAAAAAATGCCGCAAATGTCTCTCCGTTTTCTCTGGCATTCTGTACAAATTCCGTCCATTTTTCAGAAAGATTCTTCAACGTAAATGGCTTTTGTTTCCAGATCGTTGGCGCCCAGGAAACTACTTTCGTACTATTTGGTACATCTTCTTCTGCAAGCAGATTCTTCAGTCCCCACAGCACAATCTGTTTATCCAGACGGTAATCCCCAACACAGGCCACACAGCCATCTTTGCACTTGCATCCGCTTACCATGCGAATCGCCTGCTGCACTGCCTGAGGAATCAGATCATAGATTTTTTCTGAAAATCCCAGTCCCCCCACATAGCGGTCATAAAAATACAGTGCCGTCTCCTGATCATTAAATCCAGCCAGTTCCATGGCATTTAATGACGTTGTCACACCAATGTCTTCCTGTTCTGTCATAGTCACCATCTGAGCTGCGTTTTTCAGTGCAAAACAGAGTCCTTCAAAATGATTGTTTCGAATATATCTGCCCTCTTTATCTGGCTGAAGCAGCCCACGATAAGTGCGCACTACATTGTCCGGAATCCGAATCCAGGTTCCTTCCGTCTCATATTCTTTCGTCAGTGGCTTGCGAAGCTGCTCCCATCCCAGATTCTGATGATTGTGAAACTGCAGCTTCTTATACATATAGACATAATCTTCTACTTTCAAATCTCCAAACTGAAGCCTGGTTCGCTCCCAGGTCTGACTCTTGTGCTCATGCACAATCGCAATATTTGTCTCACCACCAGATACTGTATAATAGTTTCCATGAAAAGGAATGGCATAGCCGGTCTTACTCTCCAGATTCAGCTCCACCACCTGCCAGGAATCCCCATCATGCAGATAAACTGCACCCGGATAAATCTCCCGAAAAGCCTGGCTCTCATCCATTCGTGTAATTACTTTTCCGTTGTCACGTGCCATCAGCTGATACTGATTTTCGTCTATATTACGCATGGAAAATTCACCTGCCGGATATTCTCCGCCAGCCCATGCAAATCGTCCATTCTGACTGCGCACTTCATCCATATTCAAGAGTACCGGAATCGCTTCTCCAAGATCCGGAAATACTGCCATATCATCCAGTGAAAGTGGTAACTCCGCTGCTGCGGCCCGGATATGAGCCAGTTCAATCAACAGATTGTCCGGATCAATCACAGCATTCTCACTGCTGTTTGCAAAGAGCCAGTCTGGCTCCAGTGCAATATACTGATCCATTGGCTGCTGATCCAGAATCAGATAGCTGGTACTTCCTTTCCCACTTCGTCCTGCCCGTCCGGTCTGCTGCCAGAAGGAAGCTCTGGTTCCCGGATATCCCACCAGCACAGTAGTGCTGATCTGTCCGATATCGATTCCCAGTTCCAGAGCATTGGTGGATACCAGTCCCAACAGCTCTCCCGCGATCATTTTACGCTCAATCTCTTTTCGTTCTTCCGGTGTATATCCACCCCGGTAACCTGAGATCAAACCAGCCTGATCCAGGCGGTCTCTGGTTTCTTTGAGCACAATCTCTACATTTCTTCTGGAACGTGTAAATGCCAAAAAACTCTTTTCTTCTTCTATCAACCGGGGCAACATCTGCGCTGCTACCGCTACCGTAGACTCCTGTCCATAGTAATTTCCATCTTTCCCCTGAATCTTAGGGGGCTGCACCAGACAATATCTGCGCTCTGCTGCACCTGATCCATCATGGCTGACACAGGCAAAGGATTTCCCGCAGATCTTTTCTGCAAGTTCCACCGGATTAGCTATAGTGGCTGAGCTGCACAAGAACTGCGGTGTTCCATGATAATACCGGCAGATACGATCCATACGGCGACAGACATTTGCCATATGCGATCCAAAGGCCCCACGATAAGTATGCAATTCATCCAGTACCACAAATTTTAAATTGGCAAAAATAAAATCAAATCCATACTTGCTATGATTCGGAAGCATCGAGCCGTTCAGCATCTCCGGATTTGTCAGAATTATATTGGCACTTTTTCGAATCCGGCTGCGCTCCGCCACCGGTGTGTCCCCGTCATACACTCCTGCACTGATCCTGCTTTTTCCAAAATAGTTCAGCATCGGCTGCAAGGCACGGTACTGATCTGCCGCCAGTGCCTTCGTCGGATAGACAAAGATTGCACGAGTCTGTGGATTTTCCAAAACAGCCTGCACCACCGGAAGCAAAAAACTTAAGGTCTTTCCACTGGCCGTAGATGTAGTAATCACCACATGCTTCTTCTCCTGTGCAAGCTCAAACATCTCCGCCTGGTGAACATAAAGCTTTTCTATCTTCTGTTCTTTCAGATATATTTTTAACTCCTGATGCAGCATTTCCGGGTACTCTGCATATTCTGCTGTTCTTTCTGGTATGATTTTTTCATAAATGATGCAGTCATCCCCATATTTTTCAAAAGCCATTGATTCCTGTTACCCTTCTACAATCAGGTATCTGCCATCTGGAAGTGGAAATACTTCACTGGCTTCCAGGATCTCTTCCTCAGACATACCGGCAATATCCATATTGTCCTTGAAATATTTTTTTACTTCTTTCATATCCTTTTTTACAACAGCCAGAGAATCCTCCAGAAAATACTCTGCTTCTTCCAAAGTCTCTGCTACCGGCTCGTCAAATAACTGGGTCTGTTTCTCTAAAAATGTCTCCAGGCAAACTTTATCATACTGCATAATTATCCTCCTGTTCGTCCCGTGAAAGGGTTGTTTTTCTTCCATTAGAATCCTATAATAGACTGCGGACGCTAATTCTACCTACTATTATATATTCTGGGGGTATTTATGAACAGTTATAATTTACAAAATTTTCGGGACGGGCTCCGGGACGGCATTCCCATTGCTCTCGGCTATCTTGCCGTATCTTTTACACTTGGTATTGCCGCCAGGAATTTTGGCATTCATGCGTTTCCTGCCACCATCATGAGCCTGACGAACTTTACTTCTGCCGGAGAATTTGCAGCTTTAAGTATTATCAGTATGGGAGCTCCTTATCTGGAACTGGCACTGTCTCAGGCCATTATCAATCTGCGTTATCTGCTGATGTCCTGTGCTCTGTCTCAGAAGCTGTCAGAAGACACCTCTCTGTTTCACCGCTTCTGGACGGGTTTCTTCATCACAGATGAGATCTTTGGCGTTTCTTCTTCGCGTCCCGGAAAGCTGAATCCATTTTATACTTATGGAACTGCCGCGGTGGCGGTCCCAGGCTGGGCACTGGGTACCTGTCTTGGCGTAGTCCTTGGAACCGCATTGCCAGCCCGGATCACCAGAGCCTTAAGTGTGGCTCTGTATGGAATGTTTCTGGCTGTCATCATTCCTCCTGCAAGAAAAAATAAAGTCATTGCAGGCTGGTGATCGCAGCCATGTTATGCAGTAGTCTGTTCTCTTATCTGCCATTCCTGTCAGGTATTTCTACCGGTATGAAAGTCATTATTCTGACCATTTTGTTATCCGGTGCTGCCGCGATTTTTTTTCCAGTAAAGGAGGATAATAAAGATGCCGAATAATATTTATATCTATATTGCAATCATGGTACTTGTTACCTCTCTGATCCGCATTTTGCCACTGACACTGATTCGTAAAGAAATCAGGAACGTTACCCTTCGCTCCTTTCTGTATTACATTCCTTACGTCACTCTGGCTGTTATGACCTTCCCGGCCATTTTATCTGCTACCGGAAGTCTCATCTCCGCATGGGCTGCTTTGGCTGTTGCTGTGATTGCTGCCTGGATGGGAAAAAGCCTCTTTTTCGTCTCCTCCGCAGCCTGCATCGTGGTATTTGTGTTGGAACTGATCATGCGGATATAGAGCATGAATAAATTTACAAAAATTGCTTGACAGTTTAGTACTCATATGGTAGTATATCTAATTGTAGCGAGCAATCGCTCAGGCTGATGTGGCACAGGTGGTAGCGCACCTCATTGGTAATGAGGAGGTCACGGGTTCAACTCCCGTCATCAGCTTGCTTAACGGATGATCAGACGATCATCCGTTTTTTGTTGCATAGGAATCTTGCATAAGCATGGACTTTGACTTATTGCTCGCATAAATGTCAAAAGCCCCATCCATTTCTTTTCAGATTTGGGTGAGGCTTTACAGACTGGAAACATTTATGATTATAGCAGATTATTTTGCCAATTTCCTATTTTTGCAAAATCGGCAGTTTAAAAAGCAAAATCATCAATTTCGTCCCATTGGTTTACCGCACTGTGACTTTTATCTTTCGTTTTTTGCTGCCGGATTTCACTGTGATGTACGTTGTGCCTTTCTTTTTCGCTGTAATGATACCTTTTCCTGATACAGCGGCAATCTTTTTCTTGCTGCTCTGGAAAGTCGCTTTCTCACTGGAGGTCAGTGGCAGCCTTTCCCAGATAATGCGGTATTTTTCTCCTTTCTTTAGAGTAATGGCTGTTTTTCCGACATTCAGCTTCTTTGTCTTTACTCTTCCTTTCTGGACTTTGATCAGACATTTTGCTGTGGCACCACTTTGCATTGTTACGGTTATTGTAGTCTTTCCCGTCTTTCTGGCTGTAATCTTTCCTGTTCTGGCATTGACGACAGCTGCTTTTTTGTTTGAGCTGCTCCAATTGGCTACCGCATCTCCTGCAGTGTACTCTTTTATTTTTAACGCTGTGGTACTCTTTTTCACCTGAAGCGGAAGACTTGTGGCATTCAACTTAACTATAGCTGGAATTGCTGCATCATTCCCATTCACTTTTGCATTATTATTTCCTGCACCATTTCCAGGCTCCTGTCCTGCATTACTGCTTTGTCCGCCTATCTGCAGTAGTGCCTGTATCGTGACCGTTCCAAGTCTGCAGCTTACCGCATTATATTTGTCTGGCAACACACTTCCGGCATACAGATAGTACACACTTCCATCGTCCGAACTGCTTAATGTCTGCGTTTTTTCAACTGATATAAGCTCTGGCTGTCCACTGATTTTTTAGCGAGATGAATCTGATACTGATCAAATTCTGTTTCGGTGATCCATGTTGATTTTTCCCCGTTGCTGTAAGTAATCCTTACTTTTACCTCCGACAGGTCCAATCGTGTTCCCGCTGTGTATCTTCGGTTCTGTTCCTCATAAATCTCCAGTTTTTTTGGTATCTTTGCAGATACGGTAACCGGTATCGATATCGTCTGCCCATAATAAGTAATGGTCACGCTGGTATCCGATGTCTTTAATGTTTCCGGTCTGCACTGAAAACCAGACCGGATATAACGCATCTGTTCTTCTCCATCAATTTTTGCCAGCATCAGAATACCGTTTGGATCAAATTTCTCTCCTTCTACATAGGCTGTTTTCTTTGGTTTGCCGGATAGCTGCAAACTGGCCACTGTTACCGGCTCTTTTACTTTTATGGAATAAGTCAGCGTTCTTCCCCTATATCTCACCACTACCTGACTGTTGCCACTTTTAGAACTGTCAAATTGTGCAATCATATCACCTGTGATTTGTATATAATTTGAATTGTTTACCTTCAGACTTCCCCATCGGTAAAGTTCCTCTCCCACATAGCAATAGGTTGGCTGCCCGGTCACCTCAAGGCTAAAAATACTATCTGCCCCGGTCATTTCCGGTCCATCCGTCCCCATCTGCCATCCAGAATTAAAATCTAATCCGGTAAAAGAATCCCCATTTTTCCATTCCTCGTCTGTCAGCTTTTTACTGGTTGTCTGCTGTGCATCTTCTTTTTCCGTGCCAAACAACGGAAGGGTGTTATTCTTTCCGTAGCAGTTTGTGAGGTACGCATGCAATTTGTTCCCACAGATCTGACCGGTCTGTGCCACACCTCCAGTCACAATAATCTCTCCGGAATTCAGACATTGTTTTATACTGCCTCCAATACCACCATTTACACCTGTTTCACCTGCAATTCCCCCAGTATAGACTGTCGCTGATTCATCTGGCTGATTCACTTTCAAACTTCCTTTAAAACAGCAGTTCGCAATGATTCCTCTGTTGGATCCTGCTATTCCTCCATTTCTGGACTGCAGGGCAGATGCCGTCAGCTCTGTCACTGCTGTTACGGTACAATACTGAATCGTCCCGGCCTCTTCGTTCTCACCGGCTATAACTCCGGTATGTGTACCTACACTCGTATATTGTCCATACAGAATTGTTTTCATCGTTCCGGTAACCGTGCAATGATCAATCAGTCCCTGATTCATCTGTGTGATCACTCCATACGAATTACTGGCTACTCCTGTCACATTTGCCTGCACATTCAGATTTTGTATCTTCCCTGCATTCACAGAACAGATCGGATGTGTCACCCCTTTTATCGTATGCCCATTTCCATCCAGTTCTCCTGAAAATGTTCCAATCATCGTAACTGCATTCCCGGTAAAGATCAGGTCGTTCATCAGCCGATAATGACCGCCCGGCCGATTTGCTATCTGATTCCATTCTTTTACGGTTGTGATCTGATACGGATCTTCTGCCGTACCACTTCCTGTTCCTGGATTTAAGGTACTGTTCTTTTCTCCGATAATCCGATAACGGATATGACTTCCACCATTGGACGGTACCGTAAAGCTGCCTCCCTGTCCCAGATGAAGAAGAATTGCCGCTGTAGGTTCCAGACTCACCTCACTGCCGCTTCCCCCCACATAGTACGGATAGGCATTCAATGTACTCTGTACCACAGCATCTCCCTCAAATCCGTAACGGCCTGACGACTCATCGGCTGCAATAGCCGTGTAAAAATCTGTTACCAGATCTGCAAAACCGACATTTTCTCCCATAACCGCCTGCAGATAAGTCCCGGCTGTTTTATCTGCTGCGGATACTCCATATGCAGCACGAAAAAATGCAGCGGGGTTATACTCTCCTGATTTGCGATTAATGAGATACCGCACAAACAGATACGGCAAACTATAATCCTGTGCTGTCTTATTTCGATAAGAGCGATATAAAATGGAGGATCCATTTTGCACCTCATGATTTCTCGCAATATATCCCAGCCAGTTGCTGGTATCACTGTTGCCCCAGACATATTCCATTGCCGCCACCGATAAGCCCTCATTGATTCCCATATACTTTTCTGCATAATTATAGGATGTAAACTCTTCAAACAGTGCATGCTGTCCTTCGTGTACCAGAAGTGCACTGGTTGTCCGCATACTTCCGTATGTATAATCAGCCGCCGATTTGGTATTGATATGGATTGCTGTAATGTCTGGTTCATTTCCTTTTCCCATATAGACACCACTGGCGCTGGATATCTGCTCCAGGGCTATGGACAGCTTTCCACTTCCATCTCTGCATGGAATATTTCCGCCACTGAGTTCATACAATGTCTCATATGCACCCTGTTCATATGTCTGCATCATATCACCGGCTATCCGATCTGTTTTCCCCGCAGCATCATATGTATTTTTCAGTCCATTCTCCATCCAGATGTAACAGTTGTTTCCACTGCCAATGCAGGTAAAGGTACGGTATCCATGATAGGTATAAAAGATTCTCTGACTTCCGATTTCATAAGTGGTCAGTCCACAGGCAGCGCTGTCATTACTACTTTTAACTGCCTCACCGGAAAGTTCTGCCAGATTATATGGCACAGCCTCCCTTTCCGCCGTGTCGGATACTGCCTCACTGTGAGTACTCAGACTTTGAATATCTGTTCCTTCTGCAAAAGTCAGTTTTCCGGTACTTTCCGTATTCTCTTCCCCTGCATTTACAATCACCACATATTCACCGCTGTAGGTCTTTCCCGGTTCTCCTTCCGTAACAGCAGCACAGGCTTTCTGCCCGCTGATCATGACGATCAGCAGGAAAAGAAAGCCTGCAAGATATCCGGTATGATTTCCTGTTCTATTTTTCGCCAAGCCGTTGACGTACAATCTCATAAGCTAATACCCCCGCTGCCACCGATGCATTCAGAGAATCAATATCTCCTTTCATCGGAATTGATGCCACATAGTCACATTTTTCTTTTATCAGTCTGCTGACGCCTTCGCCTTCATTGCCGATCACCAGACCAATTGGTCCAGTCAGATTCAGACGGTACATACTCTCTCCACCCATATCGGCGCAGACAAACCACATGCCCTGTTTTTTCAGTTCTTCAATGGTCTTGCTTAAATTGGTCACCTTAGCCACTGGTGTGTAGTTCAGTGCCCCTGCCGAGGTTCTGGCTACGGTTGCCGTCAGTCCAACCGCACGACGTTTTGGGATAATCACTCCATGGGCACCCGCCAGGTTCGCTGTACGGATAATAGCACCCAGATTGTGCGGATCTTCGATATTATCCAGCAGGAAAATAAATGGCGCTTCTCCTTTTTCTGCTGCCAGAGCCAGAATATCCTCTACTTCTGCATATTCATAAGCTGCTGCTATGGCAATGACTCCCTGATGCTTTCCTGTCTCACTCATCTGATCCAGTCGTTCTTTTGCTACAAAATTGATAATTGTGTCATGCTTTTTGGCTTCTCGAAGAATAGTTCTTACCGGTCCATCCTGGCAGCCATCCAGAACAAATAACTTATCAATGGTTTTTCCGGAACGAAATGCCTCTGTGACTGCATTTCTCCCCTCAATTGTTAATTCTTCGTATCTCATGTTTTCCTCACTTATAAAGATTCAGAGCCATGCTCATACTCGATATATATGGCTCTGAATTTTTGCACTCTTTTAATGTTCTTTGTGTTCTCCGTGATGGTTATGGGTATCCACTCTTTTAAAGTCTTCCCCTTCCAGCCCAATCTTCACCAGGTCAATAATGCGCTCTGTCTTCTTCTGAAGATACAGATACCCAATCAAAGCCTCAAATCCGGTAGCCTTCCGGTACGTTCCGGTAGATGCATTCTTCGCCTTGGTACAGGACCTGGCATTTCTCCCTCTACGGTACACAGCCACCTCTTCTTCTGTAAGATGCTCCATCATCCGGTCTATCATCTCTGCCTGATTCTCAGCCTTCACAAGCGTACTGGTTCGCCTGTGAAGCTTTTGCACCGGGCTGTTATCCTGCCGTACCATAATCGTCCGGATAATCAGTTCGAACACACCATCACCAATATAGGCCAGAACCAGAGGCGAATACTGGCGCAAATCCTTCTCTTCCAGATGCATCTGCGCTTCCAGATAATCCTGGTTCATTATGCTCTCTCCCATTTTACGCCTTCTCTGGTATCCTTTAATACAATTCCTTTTTCCAGCAGAAGGTTACGGATCTCATCTGCTCTTGCAAAATTCTTTTCTTTTCTGGCTGCCTGACGTTCTTCGATCAGCTTTTCAATATCGCTGTCCAGAATTTCTTCTTCTTTTTCCACAACCAGTCCCAGAATATCAGCCAGACTGACGATTTTCTCTTTTACTGTGTTGATAAATGCCTTTGTATTTTCCGCTGTTACATTGCTGTTGGCATATTTTACCAGTTCGAAGATCGCTGCGATAGCATCTGCGGTATTGAATCATCGTCCATGGCTTCATCGAATTTCTTCTCAAACTCAGCGAGACCTTCCACTTCTTTCTGTTCAGCTTCTGTCATCTCACCTTCTGCTCCATTACCTACCAGGAACTTCAGATTCTCTACTGCATTGATAATACGATCCAGCGCGTTCTTTGACGCTTCCATCAGATCAGCACTGAAATTCAGCGGACTTCTGTAATGTGCACTGAGCATGAAGAAACGCAGTACCTGCAGATCATATTTTTCTCCGATCTCACGAACAGTGAAAAAGTTGCCAAGAGACTTGGACATCTTACGGTTATCAATGTTCAGGAACGCATTGTGCAGCCAATATCTTGCAAATTCCTTTCCGTTGCAGCATTCGCTCTGTGCAATCTCATTCTCATGATGTGGGAAAATCAGGTCTTCCCCGCCTGCATGAATATCGATTTCTTCTCCAAGATACTTTTTAGACATCACAGAACACTCAATATGCCAGCCAGGACGTCCGTCGCACCATGGAGACGGCCAGGATGGTTCTCCCTCTTTCTTCGGCTTCCAGAGTACGAAATCCAACGGATCTTCCTTCTGATCTTCTCCTGATACCAGAAGTGATCTGTTTCCAGCTCTCAGATCATCCAGATTCTTGTGAGACAGCTTGCCATATTCTTTAAACTGGCGAGTACGGAAATATACCGTTCCATCTGCCGCTGGATACGCATAGCCCTTTTCAATCAATGTGGAGATCATATCAATCATTCCATCGATCTCCTGTGTCGCCAGTGGATGTGTGGTGGCCGGCTTTACATTCATGTCTGTCATATCTTTCTTGCATTCTGCAATATAACGCTGAGATACTTCTTCTGCAGTAATCCCTTCTTCAATGGCTTTCTTGATGAT
Organism: Lachnospiraceae bacterium OF09-6; assembly: GCA_003435055.1. Taxonomy (GTDB): domain Bacteria; phylum Bacillota; class Clostridia; order Lachnospirales; family Lachnospiraceae; genus Marvinbryantia; species Marvinbryantia aceti. Next base: position 90,270 of record QUMM01000007.1, on the reverse strand, counting down.
CTTATCATCCACGTCTGTAAAATTGGACACATAATTCACTTCGTATCCTTTATGTTCCATATAACGTCTTACGGTATCAAACACAATCATCGGACGTGCATTTCCAATATGAATCAGGTTGTACACAGTCGGTCCGCATACATACATGCTTACTTTACCAGGTACCAGAGGCACAAACTCCTCTTTTTTCTTTGTCATCGTATTATAAACTCTCATGTTATTTCTCCATTTTATCATTTTTTTATGATACCAGGGTCAAAAGGTCTAAATCCACATAAGCTTGCTTATTAGTGGATGAAAGACCTTGGGACCCGCCCCAAATATGAGCATAAAAGTGGGATTTTAATCCCACGATATGCGAATAGTGGGTAGGATTGTGGGAGTGCGAAGCACGAAACAATCCGCGGGTATCATAGTTGGGGGCTTTTGCCCCCAACATCTTTATATCTAAGTGTATGAAAAAAACAGGCATTTGTCAACATATCTACTGTTCTACAGGCTATTTTGTGAGTTTCTCTCATTCTGGACATGACCTCGGATTTCACTTGCTTCTTCTTTTCCGGGGTCGGATGACACTTATATACCCGATATGTGGCCTATCTGGAAAACAGCTTAGGAAAATGTTCCTGCCACATCGCATAATTACACAGTCCCTGTTCTCTCCATGAACATTTTCCGCAGGATTTTTCAAACATCGCTTCTGTCATATTTTTCTGCACAGTTGCCACCAGTTCCTCTGCGGTATACACAGTGCCTCCAATCAGTCCAAATGCTTCCAGCAACATGCTATCCTTTGTGGAAGTTCGTGATTCATGTTTACAGGATCGGCCTGCCACCCGTGGATCTTCAGATCGTACCAGCTCCCGGTTCAGCGTATTTCCTTCCAGGTCCACTTCTGCTTCCGACACCGGCTGCAGATTCGGACAATGGCTGCACACCTCATCCGGTGTGGGCAGAATCCGTAAGGATGCCTTTCCTGTATGCAGATAGTCGATGACCTCCGACATATGCTGACAAAATTCTTCACTGTATCCATGTCCGGAATACATCGGCATACATAATAAATGATGTGCCCGCAGTTCTATAATTTCTTTTTCTTCCATAATGTGTCTCCCCTTAATCACACAATTTCATTCAAGTATACATGCTCCAGCAGATAAATATCGCTCTGCGGAATTTTCTCATTTCGTTCCACACCATACAGCGCTGCCGCGAGCTCTGAAATGGTCAGTTCCGGGATCTCTCCTGCCCCCTTATTCTGCTCTGTATTTGCTTCCATACGAGTCAGCGTCGCATCTTCTCCTCCAAGTTCAAAGCAGAATACGCCACAATTCTCCGGTATGATGGGATCTTTTATATAAAGTACAAACTGCACTGGCTTCTTTGCTCTCAAATGACTTACAAACGCTTCCAGATTCACAATCCGTACCATGGTCATCGGCCGATATGTCATCTCACTTAATGGAATTCCATCTATATAAGACTCTGGCAGAAAACCGCAGATACGTATTGGCAGCTGATCCTGTCCGCCAAACCAGTGGGTCAGTGCTTCTACTGCCCTGCGATTGGCCAATGCCTGAGAATTTGAAACTGTCCGGGGTTCTGAGCCTGTTTGCTCTTCTGGGTTATCTGCTTCTACTGCAATCTCCCATGCGTCTCCGCTTCCCTCATAACCAGTAAAACAATAGCCCTTCATCTGACTGTCTTCATAAAAAAGCAGGATCTGTCCATTCATGGATTCCTGTTCCATCCAGATACGCTTATAATAGTCTTCCGTCCTCACAGTCGATATCTCACTGTGCTTCTGTAAAAATGCATCTGACCATTCTGCCAGCTCTTTTAGCTGCTCCCGACGGCATGGTATACAATGCCATGAGCTGTCAGTATCTGTGTCCAACTCTGCCCCATAAGTAAACATGCTTTGCCGGTACACCGTCAGAAAATCAAAAGGCTGGTAGATTGCCTCCGACGCCGGCATAAGAAACGTAAATGGTATTTTTTCCTGATACATAAACTGCAATGCTTCCGTCAGGAGTCTCCGCATACGTCCCTGATGACGACAGCTTTCTCTGGTGGCCACCGCCACAATATAATAACTGTCTGCTTCTTCCTCTCCCATATGCACCCGGTAAGGATTCAGCTGTACCATGGAGACAACATCCCCAGCTTCCTCTTCTGCAAAGATCTGATTATGGTCTGCTACATAAATTTCATAATAATCCAGAAACTTTGCTGTATCTTCTTCGAATACCTCTTCCCACAGTTTTCTCGCTTTTACAAGTTCCGTCTTTTTCAATACTGCCATCGTCTTACCTGTTCTGACAGCCGCCACAGCCTGCACAGCCTCCGCCAGCCTGTCCCATATAATCAAAACTGCTGATATCCATCACCGGTGTCAGCATACAGATGGCCTGTGAGGAAATGCCTTCTCCGCTTCCGGTAAATCCCAGACCTTCCTCCGTGGTTGCTTTAATATTTACCTGGTTTTCTTCCAATCCCAGGGCACCGGCAACATTTTTTACCATCTGAGGAATGTGCGGCAGCATCTTCGGTCTCTGCGCAATAATCGTTGCATCTATATTCTCAATTACATAGTTATGATCTTCCAGAAGTGCACCCACATGTTCCAGAAGCTTCATGCTGGAAGCACCTTCATAGGCTGGATCCGTATCCGGGAAATGTTTTCCGATATCTCCCAGAGCTGCCGCTCCCAGAAGTGCATCCATAATTGCATGCAGCAGTACATCTGCATCGGAATGTCCCAGCAGCCCTTTTTCATAAGGAATCTCCACACCTCCCAGAATTAGCTTGCGTCCTTCCACCAGACGGTGCACATCATATCCCATTCCTGCTCTCATTGTCCGACTCCTTTCTTCTTCTCTTATTTTCTGCTATTTAGTATACACTAAACAGCGCATAAAAAAAAGCACCGTGAGAAAATTCTCACAGTGCCTGTTCGCATCTTAATTCGAAATGAATTATTCTGCTGCTTCTGTTGTAGCTGCTTCGGAAGCTGCCTCTGTAGTAGCTGCTTCTGTAGCTTCTTCTGTGTCAACAGTTGTTTCAGCTTCGGAAGCTGCTTCTGTAGCTTCTGTAACAGCTGTTGTAGCTGCCTCTGTAGCTGCTTCTGTTTCTTTCTTGCTGCTTCCACATCCAACCATAACAACACCTGCTAATGCAACGACTGCTGTTAATGCTAATAATTTCTTTTTCATGATAATTTCCTCCTCTTTATCCGTGCTTTTCTTTAACACTGAAGCTATTCTACCACTTTTTTCAGAAAATTCAATACCCTGTTCTATAATAATTTGTGAATTTTTTATGAAGATTGACTTTTCCCATTTCTTGCTTCATACTAAGGGATAAAGCAACATTTTACATTGATAGCGCTATGAAATAAAGGAGAATCTTATTATGGAAAAAATAGCAAGCTTTACTGTCAATCATCTTACTTTAAGACCAGGAGTCTACGTATCCCGCAAGGATCATATAGGTGCTGAGGTTCTGACTACCTTTGATCTGCGTATGACCACCCCGAATCTGGAACCGGTGATGAATACCGCTGAGATTCATGCCATCGAACATCTGGGTGCTACTTTCCTGCGCAACCATCCGGAATACAAAGATAAGACTGTTTATTTTGGACCGATGGGCTGCCGTACCGGATTTTATCTGATCCTGGCTGGCGATTATGAATCGAAAGATATCGTAGATCTGATGATCGAGATGTATCAGTTTATCCGTGATTATGAAGGTCAGATTCCTGGTGCTTCTGCAAGAGACTGCGGTAACTATCTGGATCTGAATCTTTCCATGGCTCACTACTGGGCAAACCGTTATCTTCAGGTACTGGAGAATATCACCGAGGACCGTCTCGTATATCACGACTAATGCATTTTAAAGCCCACGGCAACACCGTGGGCTTGTTTTTCTTATTTTACTGCTTCGAATGCTGCATCCAGTGCCGCAATCAGGTCTTCTACTTTTTCAATACCGATAGAAAGACGGATGGTATTTGGCTTGATGCCCTGATCTAACAGTTCTTCTTCGGTGCACTGACTGTGTGTAGTAGTAGCTGGATGAATAACCAGCGATTTTACATCAGCTACATTGGCCAGCAGTGAGAAAATGGACAGATGATCGATGAAGTTCTGTGCCGTCTTTTCATCCCCTTTGATCTCAAATGTGAAAATGGATCCACCACCATTTGGAAGGTATTTTTTGTAAAGTTCGTGGCTTGGTTCACTTGGCAGTGATGGATGATGTACTGCTTCTACCTGTGGATGATTGTTCAGGTATTCTACAATCTTCAGTGCATTGCTTACATGTCTTTCTACTCTCAGAGAAAGTGTTTCCAGACCCTGCAGGAAGATAAATGCATGGAATGGAGAAAGTGTAGCACCGGTATCACGAAGGAGTACGGCACGGATATAGGTTACAAATGCTGCCGGTCCTGCTGCTTCGCTGAAGGATACTCCGTGATAGCTTGGATTTGGATCTGAGATCCATGGATATTTGCCGGATGCTTTCCAGTCAAAGCTTCCTCCGTCGATGATCACACCACCGATGGCAGTTCCATGTCCACCGATGAATTTCGTTGCAGAATGTACTACGATATCTGCTCCGTATTCCAATGGACGAATCAGGAAAGGTGTCGCAAATGTGGAATCCACTACCAGTGGAATATTGTGTGCATGGGCTACTTTTGCAACTGCTTCAATATCAATCAGGTTGGAATTTGGATTTCCCAGTGTCTCGATAAAGATTGCTTTGGTATTTTCCTGAATGGCTGCTTCAAAGGAACCTTCTACTTCCGGATCTACAAACGTTGTGGTAATTCCGGCTGTCAGTGGCAGAGTATGCGCCAGCAGATTGGATGTTCCGCCGTAGATCGTCTTTGCTGCTACGATATGTTCACCGGATTTTGCCAGTGCCTGGAATGTATAGGAAATTGCTGCTGCTCCAGATGCTACAGCCAGTGCTGCACTTCCACCTTCCAGTGCTGCGATACGTTCTTCAAATACGCTCTCGGTCGGGTTCGTCAGTCTTCCATAGATATTTCCTGCATCTCTTAAACCAAATCTATCTGCTGCATGCTGTGAATTATGGAATACATAAGAAGTTGTTGCGTAAATCGGAACGGCTCTTGCATCGGTGACAGGATCAGCCTGTTCTTGTCCGATATGCAGCTGTTTTGTTTCAAATCCCCAGTTTTTAGAATCGTTAATGTTTGCCATGATTGTTCTCCTCCGTGTTCTCTATATGATATTTCGATGTATGTTTTCGTTTTTTGTTGTAATCATAGTAACACAGTAGGTTTATGCTGTCTAATATATGGAAAAAATATCCTGTTATAGTTTCAATCTATAGCATGGCTGATTCCATATTCTTCTTCCAGTACCTTCCAGCTTAATCCCCAGTTTGCCCATATATCCGGCATGCCTACGGATTCAACAGTGCCTTCTTCTTTTGCTTTTTCCGTAATCTCATCCAGTGATGCTGCATTCAAATCCACTGCATCGTCTGCATAACATACAAAAGCAGATGCCATAACGGTACTCATCACCAGAAATGCTGCCAGTGTTTTTTTCTTCATGTTTTATTTTCCTCCTCACGTCAGTTCCCTTGTTGGAACTTCTATAAGGGATTTATGGGTTGTGTGTAAAATTTGCTATCAGGGAAATGAAAAGATTATGTAAAATCTGTGTGTAATAAGAAACGAAAAAACCTGGACAAACTGTCCAGGCTGTGTAGTAGCGGAAGGGAGATTTGAACTCTCGACACCACGGGTATGAACCGTGTGCTCTAGCCAACTGAGCTATTCCGCCATATTTTTGTTTTTGTGCTCCATACCGAAAAAATAAGTGGGGCCTACAGGGCTCGAACCTGTGACCCTCTGCTTGTAAGGCAGATGCTCTCCCAGCTGAGCTAAGACCCCACATTGATCGGTTCTCTCGAACACTTCATTAGTATACAATGAATTATGCCATTCGTCAAGCACTTTTTTATATTATTTTGCATTTTTTTTGCCATATGACACTTGAAAAAATCAAGCGCCATATGTATAATCTACTTAGAAGTAATCAAAAGACAGTCGTGAGTCTAGTGATTTTGCTTCGGATGCATGAATAATTTATAGTTACTAGCTATCCTCTACGGTCATAGAGGATAGCTATTTTCGTTTCTGAGGATTTTCTATGTATGTCAACACATTAAAAATTACTAACACCAGTGTCAATACTTCCATTGTGTTCATCTCCTTTTCCTCCGTTTTTTATTTCCGAAGAAAATCATCAGATCTATCCCCTGACTTCTGTTCAATTATGTTTTTCATTATATCTCATTTTGTTATTTATAGCAACTTATCATTTAGCATATGTTCAAAAAAATAACCACATACTATTCCATTGCATAGCATGTGGTCATTACATTTTCTACAGCAGATGTGCACGGATCTCTTCTCCGCTCATTGCAGACAGATAGGCCGGTGCGATATCAAATACGGTCTTGCATCCGGATACGCCTTCATCTGCCAGTCTCTTGGCTGCTCTTGCGTATGCTACCAGAATGCTGGATGTGAATTCCGGATTGGAATCCAACTTCAGTCTGTATTCGATGATGTGCTTGTTTGTTCCATCTCCGGTTGCACCACTGCGGATCACGAATCCACCGTGTGGAATTCCTTTATGGTTTTTGTCCAGTTCTTCCTGTGAAATAAAGTGAACCGTTGTATCATAATCTGCAAAGTAGTTCGGCATTGTTACAATATCATGTTCGATCTGCTTCAGATCTGCGCCTTCTTTTGCTACTACATAGCATTCTCTGGTATGCTTCTGTCTGGTAGTCAGTTCCGGATTCTCTCCATTACGAACTGATTCTACTGCGGCCTCTACCGGTACCGTATACTGTCTTGCATCCTGTACGCCTTCCACACGTCTGATGGCATCAGAATGTCCCTGGCTGACACCGCGTCCCCAGAATGTGTAATCCTTTCCTTCTGGAAGAATCACATTGCCATAAAGACGATTCAATGAAAACATTCCCGGATCCCAGCCTACTGAGATAATTCCCACATGTCCGCTTTCTTTTGCAGCTGCATCTACATTTGCAAAATGCTCTGGAATTCTTGCATGAGTGTCAAAGCTGTCTACCACATTGAACATTTTTACCACTTCCGGAGTCTGCTTTGGCAGATCGGTTGCACTTCCACCGCATACGATGCAGACATCAATGTCATCCTTATGATCTGCCAGTTCGCTGACTGGATATACTTTTCCGCCTTCTGTAGTGATCTTTACTGTAGACGGATCACGTCTTGTAAAGACTCCGGCCATCTCACAGTCCAGATTCTGCTTAATCGCAGCTTCTACACCGCGTCCGATATTTCCATAGCCAATGATACCAATTCTTACTTTGCTCATATCCCTAAATCTCCTTTTTATCCAATCTAAAAGCCGAAAATTGTCCAGTTTTCGGCTTTTCTGTCCTCTTTACGGGATTTATCATATCACAATCACATGCGTCATGCAAATTAAGAAAATGTGTGGTTGTGATTCATTTTATTCATTACGCTGTCAGTTGATCAGGATCTTTTTTTCGGTGCAATGGCTCCTTTTTTCAGTTTTCTAATACGCTCTTCCTCTAATTAACGTTTCCAGATCCATCGTTGTGTCAAAATAAGTTTCTTCAATATACTGCACTTTTTCTACTTCTTCCCCATTTTCCAGACGTTTGATCGTCTCCGCAAGCTTTGGTCCCTGAAGCGGATTGCATTCAAAGTCTGCATTGATTTCTCCCGCCTGCATAGCCTCCAGTGCTGCCCGAACTGCATCAAAGGAGATCATAATCATATCTCCTTCCGGACCACAGCTCCTTCCGGCATCCTGTATTGCATCTATGGCGCCAAATGTCATATTATCATTTTCACTGATTACCACATCAATGTCATCATATTTCTTCAGAAGCGTTTCCATAGATTCCCGTCCCTTGGCCTGCGTAAAATCCCCGTCAAGCTGTTCCAGTATCTTCCAGTTCTCATGCTGACCTGCTATTTCTGTAAATCCTTTCGTACGGCCGATCTGTGCAGATGCCCCTTCCGTTCCCAGCAGCATGACAATCTGAATATCCTCATCTTCTCTTCCCTGTTTTTCCAGATAGTCCTCCAGCCAGTAGCCGGCATTGCGTCCTTCTGCCACCATATCCGTCACCACACTGGTGACGTACAGACTGTCATCTTCCACTTCCACATCGCGATCGACCAGAATCACGGGAATTTCCGCCTCTTTTGCATTCTGCAGCACATTATCCCAGCCACTCATAACAATTGGATCCAGAACGATATAATCTACCTCCTGAAGAATAAAATTTCGTATCGCCTTTATCTGATTTTCCTGCTTCTGCTGCGCATTATCAAAAATCATATAAAATCCATTCTCAGCAGTCAGAGACTCTTTAATGGAATTCGTCTGCGCAATTCTCCAGTCTGATTCTGCCCCTACCTGGGATACTCCCACGACTATCAGGTTCTCATCAATCTCTGTTTCCGTCTGACTGATTGCTGATGTATAAGCTGTTTCCCTTTGCCGTTCCTCTGTCACCTGGCATCCGCTTAATAATATTGCGCTTCCAAGTATCATTCCCCCTGCTGCTATTTGTCTGTTCATGAATCCTCCGAAAAAAAGGGACCTGTTGTCAGGCCCCTTTTGATATGTCTTATTTTTTACTTTCTTTGATCTTAGCGAAAATACTCTGCAGAATAATGAAGAAACAAAGCAATATCGCTGTTACGATATTCGCCCAGGAACTGATCAGTTTACCGTTCGCCTTTACCAGTGCGGAAATGGTACCGTTGATCAACACTCCAAAGAGTGATCCGATGATATTTCCCACACCGCCTGTCAGAAGTGTTCCACCGATGACAGCTGAGGAAATGGCATCCATTTCCAGTCCGGTTGCCTGTGTAGTGGTTCCTGCCATAGTATTCAGGCAGAAGCAGATTCCACCGATAGATGTCAGGAAACTGGATAACATATAGGTCTTCAGTTTTGTCTTCTTTACATCAAGTCCCATCAGGGTTGCAGACTGCTGATTTCCGCCAATTGCATAAATGCTGCGGCCGAATTTAGTATACTTCAGCATCAGATAAATTGCAACTACTACAATCAATGCCACAATTACCGTGATACGGATATAAGGAAGCACCAGTACACCCTTTTTATTTACAGCTCCACCAAATGGAAACTGAATCTTGAAGTTGGACAGTGCCGTAAAGATCTTGTCAGATACAATACTTACCTGTTCCTTACAGATCACTGCTGTCATACCACGGGCAAAGAACAATCCCGCCATGGTAACGATGAATGGCTGAATGTCCAGATAAGCGATACAGAAGCCCTGTACGAATCCAAACACGATACCGATGGCCAGAATGAACAGCATCAGTACCGGGCTGCTCCAGTGCCAGCGTTCAATACCAACTGCCAGGATCATACAGTCCATGGCAATCAGGGAACCAACCGAAATATCAATACCACCGGTCAGCATTACACAGGTCATACCGGCAGTCACACAGATCAGACCGGCATTGTTAATCAGAATGTTCATAAAGTTCTGTACTTTTGTAAAACCTTTGCCTGCATAGACTCCGCATCCAGCCAGGTACATTACGAAAAACAGTACGATTGTAATCAGGAGCAGCAAATTGTTACTGCTGATTTTTGATTTCTTCATCTTATGCTGCCTCCTTTGCCTGTGTTCTTTTTGCTGTCAGTTTCTTCATATAAGCCTTAAATGGCTCAGCCTGAATAACTACGATCAGGATAACTACGATAGCTTTAAATACCGGTGCCTGTGCAGAGGACACACCCAGTGCATACAGAGTTGTGGTAATTGCCTGAATGGTGTAAGCTCCGATAATAGAACCTGCCAGGTTGAATTTACCACCGCCAAGGCTGTTACCGCCAAGAGCTACGGAAAGGATGGCATCCATTTCCATGTTCAGACCAATGTTATTGGTATCTGCGGAATAGATACGTGATGTTGCCACCATACCTGCAAGACCTGCACACAGACCACAGATGATGTAGGTCAGCAGAATAATCTTGGAAGAGTTAAATCCGGCAATTCTGGATGCTTTTTTATTGATACCAACACTCTGGATATAAGTTCCCAGAGCAGTAAACTTCAGTACACATGCTGCAATGGCAATGCAGATTGCTGCAACAATGATTGGTGTCGGGATAATTCCTGTGTATGCACCAAGTTTCTGGAAAGAAGGTACACGTACGTATACGATCTGGCTGTTGCAAAGCAGAAGTCCTATTGCACGTCCCGCCGACCATAGGATCAACGTGGCAACCATCGGCTGAATATTCAGATACGCTACCAGCAGACCATTGAACAGACCACAGATGGTAGTGACTGCCAGACCGCCAAGGATACCAACCAGAAGCGGATGTGCATAATTGGAAACATTGACATTACCGTAGCCAGCCAGGATCATACAGCAGACCCCTGCATACAGACTCATGACAGATCCAACGGAAATATCCGTTCCTGCGGAAGAAGATACAACCAGTGTCATACCGATTGCCAGAATGGCAATCTCACTGCCTCGGTTCAGTACATCGATCAGACGTCCGTATAAAACGCCATTCTTAATGGTAATTACGAAGAACTGTAATGGCATATTGCCACATGCGATATCGTAAATCACGTTGATGAGCATGACTAAAATCATACTGAAGATCGGCAGGAACAAGCGCTTCTGTGTCAGTTTTTTCAGACTACTCATTCTTATCACCTCCTGCAATTGCTTTCATGACATTCATCTGGTTCATGTCACATTCATCAATTTCTCCAACCTTGGCACCGTCACGAAGAACCGCCATACGGTTGCAGGTACGAAGCATCTCTTCGATCTCGGAAGAAATGAAGATCAGACTCTTACCTTCATCTGCCAGCTGGCGAACCAGCTTCTGAATCTCAGTCTTCGTTCCAATATCAATACCACGGGTCGGCTCATCCAGAATCAGGAAATCCGGATTGGTAGCCAGCCAGCGAGCCAGAATAACCTTCTGCTGATTACCACCGGAGAGCTGTTTGATCAGAGTCTCGCGGCTTGCACACTTGATCTGAAGAAGATCTATGTATTTATCAGTAATCTCAATCTGTTTTGCCATCGGAATACGTTTCATGATTCCTGCCTTAGCCTGAATGGCAAGAATAATATTCTCTCTAATAGAAAGATCTCCGATAATACCTTCTGCTTTACGGTCATCCGGGAGAAGTCCCATACCAAGCTTCATGGCATCAATTGGCTGTTTGATCTTTACTTCTTTTCCTTTTACTTTCAGAGTACCGGTCTGTGCTCTGTCAGCTCCGTAGATAGCACGGGCCAGCTCGCTTCGTCCAGATCCCAGAAGACCTGTCAGACCGATTACCTCACCTTTGTGGATCTCCAGATCGAATGGCTTGATGGTTCCTGCATGGCTGATACCTTTCGCTTCAATGACCATCGGCTCTTTTCTCTTATCTCCTGTATTTTCCGGCTTAATAGCTGCCAGATCATCAAAGTCTTTACCCATCATTGCTGCTACCAGCTTTACTCTAGGTAAATCTGCAATCTCATATTCTCCAACCAGAGTACCGTTTCGCAATACGGTGATACCGTCACAGACTGCATATACCTGCTCCAGGAAATGGGTTACGAAGATAATCGCTACTCCTTTTGCCTTCAGGTTCCGCATCATGGTGAACAGCTTTTCTACCTCATTGTCATCCAGTGAAGATGTCGGTTCATCCAGAATCAGTACTTTACTATCCATATCTACAGCACGGGCAATCGCAATCATCTGCTGCAATGCCAGTGAATATTCTTCAAGATTCCTTGTTACATCTACGTCCAGATCCAGTTCTTTCATCAAAGTCGCTGCACGTTTGTTCATTTCTTTTCGGTTTACCGTTCCGATTTTGGTCAGAGGTTCACGTCCAATGTAAAGATTTTCCGCTACGGAAAGGTTCGGACAAAGGTTGACCTCCTGATATACAGTGGAAATACCCTTGTTCTGGGCATCCATCGTGTCTTTATTTACAATCTGCTGTCCATCGAGGAAGATTTCACCTTTCTGGAACTTATTGACACCGGTCAGACATTTGATCAGTGTTGATTTACCGGCACCATTTTCACCCATCAGTGCCCGGATTTCTCCTTTTTTCAGCGTGAAACCTACATCTTCCAGAGCTTTGACTCCAGGGAACTCCATGCAGATTCCTTTCATTTTTAATACTACGCCTGCTTCCAAAGTTTCTCCTCCCTTCGCTGTCTGTGTACATGGCACACAGTTTTGCCGGGTTATATTTTATTCATCATCAAACAATAAGAGGGAGAAACACCCTTTCGGGAATTTCTCCCTCCTGCTTATTTGGCTAATTGATTGCGAAAGTAACGCTAATTTACCTGATAAACAAGTGGATTAGTATGCACGACCTGCCAGGATATCTTCTGTCATTGTTGTTGCATATTCGCTTTCGATACCAGGAGCTACGAATGCAGAGTCTTCTACCAGAGTAGTCTTGTCATAGTCTTCTCCAGCTTCCATCTTCTGGATTACACCAGCAACAACTTCTGCCTGAATTGGGTTACATTCAACATCACAGTTGATCTTGCCATCCAGTGTGTACTGAAGTCCATCATGTGTAGCATCGAAAGAAATCAGAGTAACATCTCCGTCAACACCATATGTAATACCTGCTGCATCCATTGCATCCATTGCACCGTATGCTTCGTTATCGTTCTGGCAAACAACTACGTTGAACTTTCCTTCATAAGATTTGATGAAGGATTCCATAACTTCCTGTCCACCATCTGTGTAAAGTCACCAGACTGAGAATCAAGAATTGTCCATTCATCATGATCTGCTGCCACCTGATTGAATCCATCTGTACGTCCAAGTGCTGCAGAAGCTCCAACAGAACCTTCGATTACAAGGATGTTTGCTTCTTTGCCATCCATGTATTCAGCCAGCCAGTTACCTGCTGTGATACCTTCATTTGTGGTGTTTGTTCCTACCCATGCATCATACAGATCTTCAGATGCTTCGATTTCACGGTCAGCGATGATAACAGGGATTCCTGCATCCTGTGCTTCCTGAAGTACGGTATCCCATCCTGCAGACTGGATTGGAGCGATTACGATGTAATCCAGTTCCTGGTTGATGAAGTTACGAACTGCTTCGATCTGAGCTGCGTTATCGTTGTCACAGTCTACGAAAGAAAGTTCATATCCGTTTTCTTCTGAGAATACATCCTGATAGTTCTGTGTGTTAGCGGTACGCCAGTCAGATTCATGACCAACCTGAGCATATCCAACTTTGATCAGTTCGTCTGAAGCAGATGCTCCGATTGCCATAGAAGCTGCAACTGCACTACAAGCTACCACACCGATAATTTTTTTGTTCATTTTTACCATCCTCCTGATTTTTCACGAACTATTTAGTCCTTATTGACTATGTCTGTATTCTATCGCTTTTTTCTTTTGTTGAATACAGATAGAATTTTGAAAACAGTTCGTTTTTTTTGCTACATTTTTCAGTCAAGCATAAAAAAGTATATTTTTTTTGGAAAATGGTTATTTTTTTATTGCCGGTATCTCTACTCTGGCTTCCGTCCCCTCTCCATAGGTACTGGACAGCCAGATTCCATACTGCGGGCCATAGTTCAGCCTGATTCTCTGTACTACATTATATAGTCCAAATCCTGACGGATCAGCATTGTGTTCATCCAGATGTTCACTGTTCATTTCACGCTGAACTTCTGCCAGTCTCTCCGGTATCATTCCCATACCATTGTCTGTTACCAGAAATACCAGATAACCGGAATCGATATGACCGGACACCCGGATCCTTCCCATGCCACGTTTATTCTTAATTCCATGGTACAGGGCATTTTCCACCAAAGGCTGTAAGGTCAGCTTCAGGATCTGATATTCATGCATCTCTTTTGGAATATCAATCTCATATTCCAGGATATCCTGATAACGAAACTGCTGAATCTTCAGATAACTGCGGATATGGGATTCTTCTTCTTCTACGGTAATATAATCCCGCCCTTTGCTTAACGTTGTGCGAAAGAAATCCGACAAAGCCGTCACCATCATGATCACCTGTTCTTTTTCCCCCGCCTCAGCCAGCCAGATAATGGCATCCAGTGTATTATAAAGAAAATGTGGATTGATCTGTGCCTGGAGGAGCTTTTGCTCTGTTGTCCGCAGATTGAGCTGTTCAATCTGAATATCTTCCACCAGATTGCCGATTCGTTCCACCATCTGGTTGAAGCCTTCTGCCAGTTCCTCCAGTTCCTCATCCCCGTCCTGCATATCAGCCCGGACAGAGAAATCTCCATGTCCTGCTTTTCGTGTCACCATGCGCAGCTGATCAATTCCACTGGTCAGATTGTGACTGATTTTCCGGCTCAATAACAGTGTCGCGATCAGAATAATGCAAATTATCATGATCGTTATGACGATCGCAGTCGTTACATCTTTGCGAATGCCCTCTCTCAGAGATTCCAGATCACTGGCTTCATGATAGATATACTCCTGAATCTGTTCCTGAATCAGTTCTGTCTGCACCCGGATATCCAGATCCAGACGTTCCAGATTGCGGTCATAATTGCCGGTAACGGTAGCATCCTGGCGGATCTCATCTACACTTGTCTCCAGCGACTGCAGTGATTTGAGAATACGCTGGAGATTGTTCCTGGCATAAGACGCACCAGCCGAATCGTACAGTTCTTTAAAATCTTCTCTGGCCTGTCCGATCAGCTGTTGAGGTGCATCGATATCAACCAGCTCCTCTGCCCGTTCTGAATTGACCACAATGATATACATAGTGTAATCTACCTGTTCTTTCAAATCCAGATTGTATGCATTGGCTGTCGTGATATTCTGAACCGTCTCATCATATCGCTCTGAAAAACGATACAACATAATAACCAGATACATGGCAATGACCAGAAGAGGGATAAAACAAACTGCTACCAGTACGTTCAGGCGACTGTTCAGTGATGTTTTTCTCTTTTTCATATTGTTTCCATACTCCTGCTACTTTCGGTTACGGTACTCTTTTGGGCTGCAGCCCACCACCTTCTTAAAAATATAGCTAAAATAGTGGGAGTCTTTATAGCCAACTTCATATCCGATCTCTGCTGTCCGCATGTTAGAACACATCAGTAGTTCTTTTGCCTTTTCCAGACGTACATGGGTCAGATACTCCACAAACGTCTGCCCCATTTCACTGCTGAAAATCGTACTGAAATAGCTGGGACTGATATTCACCTGTGCCGCTACCGTATTCAGTGACATCTCATCATGCTTATAGTTTTCATCGATAAAGGCTTTGGCATCCTCCAACAGCTTACTGTATTTCTTCTTGGAATGACTGTCTCGAAGCTGCATGGTCTCAGTGAACAGATTTCCGATCTGGTAACGCAAATTCTCTGCATCCTCCGCCATTTCCACAATCTGATTAATATCCCTGCATTCCTCTGGAAGATTTTCAATATCCATCTCCAGATTTCCAAGAAAATCTGATGCGCAGAAAAACAAATCCATCACCACATACTGACGGTACAACAGAGATTTGCAGTTCTGTTCCCCGATATTCTGAAACAGCTCATCCAGAAAACTGTCTACTTCTTCTGTGGTTCCGTTTTTTAAGAATCTCTCTACCAGCTCATGTTCCCGCTTTTTCGACAACATTTTACTGACATCAATCTTTCCATCATGTTCCGTCTGCACCTTCACCATCTCTGCACTGTCTGCGATCTGATTGGCATCCAGGAAAAAACGGCTGGAAAATGCCCGTGCAGCTTCTTTATAAGAAGTCTGGATGTCACCAATTCGGTGTACCACATTGCCAATTCCACCAAAATACTCAACCTTCGGATAACCTTCTACCAGTTCCAGCAGTTCTTTTCTGGTCTCCAGATAGGTGCTTTGCACTTCTTCTTCGGATTCTCCCTTGATCAGAAACGCCCATCCCTCCGGACTTCTGTCAAAACTCAACACACGCTCCCAGCTTCCTGCCAGATCATTGACCTTCTCCGAAGCACGGTTCAGTTTCTCGGAACATCCTGTGGAATCTCCTTCCTGCATCAGCTTAAACAGAAATACCTGATAGGCTGATGCGGTAAAATCGATTCCCAGGCGCTGTCCTTTTTCCAGTAGTTCCATAGTGGATAATCGGTTGGATGCCAGTGCTCCCCATAATTTGTGTTTTTCCTGAAGGATATTTTCCTCCATCTCTTTTTCATATCGTTTGATCAGACGGGCATTATCCTGCTCTTTTTCGATCATATCTGCCACTTTTTTTACTGCTTCCAGAAGCTTTGCTGAACTGATCGGCTTCAGCAGATAATCGGTCACACCGATATTGATAGCCGTCTTGGCATAGTCAAATTCATTATATCCACTTAAAATAATGATCTTGATCTGTGGCAGTTCTTTTTTTACCAGTCTGCTAAGTTCAAGACCATCCATAAATGGCATACGGATATCTGTGATCAGAATATCCGGCTTTTCCTTCTTTATAAGCGGATAGCCAGCTCTCCGTCGCTGGCCTCTCCTGCAAATTCAAATCCTTCCTGCTCCCACGGAATATTGTTCTTGATTCCGTTTCGCATTACTACTTCATCTTCTACTAAAAAAACCTTCAACATGTACTGTTACTTACCTCTGTCCATAATATGCGTTGGCACCATGCTTGCGATAATAATGCTTATCCTGGAGTTCCTGCGGTGCCGGCTGAATTCTCGGATTGATCTGTTCTGCGCGGGCTGCCATCTTGGCTACCTCTTCCAGAACGACTGCATTGTGTACTGCTTCGTGTCCGTCCTTTCCCCAGGTGAATGGTCCATGGTTCTTGCACAGGACTGCCGGAACAGCTTCGTAATCACGATCTTTGAATACATCTACGATCAGAAGGCCGGTATTTTTCTCGTACTCATCAAATTCATGTCCGGTCAGACATCTTGCACACGGGATCTCACCGTACATATAATCTGCATGGGTGGTTCCGTAGCATGGAATGGATCTTCCTGCCTGCGCCCAGCTGGTAGCCCATGGAGAATGAGTATGTACCACACCGCCAATCTTTGGGAATGCCTTATACAATTCCAGATGGGTGGCAGTATCTGAAGATGGGTTATATCTTCCTTCTACTTTATTGCCATTTAAGTCCATCAGTACCATATCATCCGGTGTCAGCCTGTCATAATCCACACCGCTTGGTTTGATAGCGAAAATACCACTTTCCCGGTCAATTTCACTTACATTTCCCCAGGTAAATGTAACCAGTCCGTATTTTGGGAGAAGCATATTTGCTTCATATACCCGTTTTTTTAATTCTTCTAACATAGTCTGTATTCTCCTTAGCTGTTTACTTTTAATGTCTCTACGGCTGCTTTTTCTGCCGCCAGTACAGGTACATAGGATGCCATAAAGTCTTCAAATCCCTTTACATCTGCTGCATCCGGAGCCATAGTGGATCCTTCCTGTCCGGCAAACACTTCTTTGCTTAAATATTCATCCAGTGTCTGACCTTCTGCCTTATTCTTCATATAAGAAGCCAGAAGTGCAATACCCCATGCGCCGCCTTCTCCGGCTGTCTCCATAACGGTAACCGGTGTATTCATAGCTGCTGCCATGATGCTCTGTCCAACGCCTTTGGTCTTGAACAGTCCGCCGTGGCCCATGAGTCGATCCAGTTCTACATTTTCCTGCTGTGTCAGAATATCCATACCCATCTTCAGAGTAGCTACGGAAGAATACAGGTGAGATCTCATAAAATTGGCCAGGTTAAAGTGTGCATTCGGAGTACGAACGAATAATGGACGTCCCTCTTCCAGTCCGGAGATTGGTTCTCCTGAGAAGTAATTGTAAGATACCAGACCGCCACAGTCCTTGTCACCTTCCAGTGCTTTGTTGTACAGAGTTCCGTACAGATTGTTCATATCTACTTCCATACCCATGGTCTCCATGAACTCACGGAACAGACCTACCCATGCATTCAGATCTGAAGTACAAGTATTGCAGTGAACCATAGCTACCAGGCTGCCATCTGGTGTGGTTACCATATCCAGTTCCGGATAGGCCTTAGACAGATCCTTTTCCAGAACTGCCATCAGGAAAATAGAAGTACCTGCAGATACGTTACCGGTACGCTGTTTGACACTGTTTGTTGCTGCCATACCGGTACCTGCATCACCTTCTGCCGGGCAAACCAAAATACCGCTTTTCAGCTTGCCGGATACATCCAGCTTCTTTGCACCTTCTTCTGTCAGGACTCCGGCTTTTTCACCAGCTACCAGAACCTTCGGAAGGATATCTCTCAGTTTCCATGGGAAGTGCTTATCTGCTACCAGTGCATCAAACTTCTGTACCATAGTCTCATCGTAATCTTTCTTGCTGCAGTCAATCGGGAACATACCAGATGCATCGCCGATACCCAGATTCTTTTCTCCGGTCAGCTGCCAGTGAATATAACCCGCCAGTGTGGTGAAGTATGTAATATCTTTTACATGTTCTTCTTCATTTAAGATTGCCTGGTACAGATGTGCAATGCTCCATCTCTGTGGAATATTGTAATGAAACTCTTTAAACAGTTTCTCAGATGCTTCTGCTGTGATCGTATTTCTCCAGGTACGGAACGGAACCAGAAGTTCATCCTCTTTGCCAAATGCCATATATCCATGCATCATAGCAGAAAATCCGATAGCACCGATGTTCTCCAGTTCTACATCGTACTGCTTTTTCACATCTGCTGCCATGTCTGCGTAGGCATCCTGCAGTCCACCCCAGATATCTTCCAGCGTATAAGTCCAGATACCGTTGTCCAGACGATTCTCCCATTCATGGCTTCCGGATGCGATCGGTGCATTTGTGGAATCTACCAGAACAGCTTTGATTCTGGTGGAACCGAATTCGATGCCAAGTGCTGTCTTTGCATTTAAAATATCTTCTCTAATACCCATTTTTCTTCTTCTCCTTTAACCCATAGTACCGAGGCAGATTTTTGCTCTGTCCTCGGTAATTTTTACTTTGTTTATAATGATTACACGATTTGTTCCATGCTTCGCACCCCTGTAATCATGATATTTATCTGTAGAAAATGCTTCCCAGCTGCAGATCTCTCTTGAAGTCTCTGATCTTGGTGTCTTTGTCAATGTAAACTGCTTCGATGCCCATTGCAGCTGCCCAGTCACCCATCTGCTCTGCAGTCAGGTCATAAGAAAATGCAGTATGATGAGCGCCACCAGCCAGGATCCATGCTTCTGCACCAGTTGCCAGACTCGGCTGAGGTGTCCAGAATGCAGTTGCCACCGGAAGCTTCGGCATTGGTTTTTCTACCTTCTTGCAGT
Organism: Lachnospiraceae bacterium OF09-6; assembly: GCA_003435055.1. GTDB lineage: Bacteria > Bacillota > Clostridia > Lachnospirales > Lachnospiraceae > Marvinbryantia > Marvinbryantia aceti. The sequence goes on along the minus strand of QUMM01000007.1, from coordinate 70,854 downwards.
CTACATCGTTGATGATCAGACGGAAGCGGTTACCCAGGTCAACCAGTGAAGTGGCAATCGCCGGACCTGTCTTGGAGGTATAAACCAGACGCGCCGGGTCTTCTCTGTCACCCATGGAAAGTGGGCAAACCTTGATGCCGATCGGGCCATCTGCGATAGTCGGGCAAACTTCCAGCATATGTGCTTCCAGAATACCTTCTTTTCCAGGAACCAGGTTGTATGTATAGTCTTCCATGAAAGAAGTACCCTTTGGATTCTTCACACCGGCGGTCATGATCTTCATCAGGCGAACCATAGCTGCGGTCTTCCAGTCACCTTCCGCTCCGAATCCATAACCTTTTTCCATCAGTCTCTGCATAGCCAGACCAGGAAGCTGCTGCAATGCTCCCAGATCACCGAAGTGAGTAACTACTGCCTGATAATTCTTCTCTTCCAGGAACTTTTCAAAACCAATCTCAATGGCAGCCTGCACTGCTACATGTTTCTTAAATTCCTGAGGATCTCTTCCCTCCAGAATGATATCGTACTTGCTGTAATACTCTTCTACCAGAGTGTCGATCTCATTCTGTGGAACAGCAGATACATATTCTGCCACTTCATTTACCGGATAAGCATCTACTTCCCAGCCAAACTTAATCTGTGCTTCTACCTTGTCTCCTTCGGTAACTGCTACATTTCTCATATTATCTGCCACACGGCATACACGGATGTGACTGCTCTCCATGATACCGATTGCAGTAAGCATCCAGCTGGCGATTCGTTCCTGCACTTCTCTGTCAGCCCAGTAACCTACGACTACTTTTCTCTCAATTCCCATTCTGGAAACAATGTGGCCATATTCTCTGTCACCATGTGCAGACTGATTCTCATTCATGAAGTCCATATCAATGGTATCATATGGAATCTCACGGTTAAACTGTGTATGAAGGTGCATCAGCGGCTTGCGGTACTCCTGAAGCCCAAGAATCCATGATTTTGCAGGGGAAAAAGTATGCATCCAGGTAATCACCCCTGCACATTCTTCATCTGCATTTGCTTCGTTGAAGGTCTTACGAATCAGCTCATTCGTAATCAGAGTCGGCTTCCATACAATCTCATAAGGAAGTACTCCGGACTTATTCAGTTCTTCCACAATCTTCTGTGAATGCTCCGCTACATGTGCCAGGCATTCGTCACCATACAGATCCTGCGAACCAGTACAAAACCAGAATTTATAATTTTTCATTATTTTCATTGATGCAGTCCTCCATTTATTCTATAATATTTTTACATAAAACGATATCTTAACTATATCGTTATTACAATTTTTTCACAAGAGAAGATTTTCAGAATTTTGTTAAAAATTTTGTGATCTTAAAAAATGCGGAATGAGGGTTTGAAATTACTATGAAATTAAGTATGTGGATGATTGCCAATCGGCTGACATCTTTCGATATGGAACTGCATATCAAAAATGATGCAAAGCAGGTGCTGAAAAGCGCCCGCCAGGTATACGCCAACGATTGCGCAGTGGTCACATCCCGTGGTTCCAATGTCATTTGTTATGATGCTTCCGATGTAGCCAATCAGATTATTATCAAAAATATGTCGATGACTCAGGGTATGGAACTGGTGCAAAGTGTCTTTGATTTTTATCAGGACTGGATTGATGAGATCAAACAGCAGCTGGCCGACTTTCATTATCAGAAAGTCATTGATCTTTCCTGGAATGTCTTTCACAATCCGATTCTGCTTTTTAACGGAAATCATCAGGTACTTGCTATGAGCCGGTGCTATTCTGAACAGGAAATGGGTGCAGAATGGTCATATATGAAGGAATTCGGTTATCCTTCCATGGAAAATTTTCAGAGCATGCGCAGCAATTCACTTCGGGATGTGGAGCATGCACAGCTTTTCGCTTTTTCCAAAACAAGCGCCATGAATGCGATGTCCAGTCCGATCCGTTTTCAGGATAAAATCTGTGGTCGTCTCACGATTCTGGAAAAAGACCGTGCTTTTAATCAGGGCGATGTCGAACTCATGAATATTCTGGTAAATGAACTGCGTCTTCCGCTGGCGGAACAAAAGTCTGAGGATCAGTCACTGTCTGAGGTCAATTTTGACTGCCTTGGGAACCTCCTGGATGGCACAGGCACCAATATTCAGAGTCTGACGTTCCTGCTTTCCTATCTAAAATGGCACGAGAACGATTATTACAAAATCTACAAAATCAAAATACAGGAACAGGCCGATACCCTTCCGGTAAAAGAGCGTTTCTTTCTGGAAACGCTGCGACGCAACACTTCGGGCTGCTGTGTTTTAAAGAGAGAAAAGGGCGGCGAACTCTATGTAGTTCAGAATCTGCATCTGAATCCTGGCAGCGTGATCAAAGACAGTCTGCTGAATCTTTCTCAATACAATCGTTTCTTTCTAACCGAAAGCCTGGAATTTCAGGGAATCTACCACCTGAATTTTCTAAGAGAGCAGGCCGATTATGCCATGGAGCTTTCTTTTCTTTATCAGTCTCCTTCTCATCGTAAAGATTTTGCGCATACCTGTATTTCTTTTTATGACTGTGCCATGGAATATCTGATTACATCCGGCAATCTTGGAAAAAGCATGTATGCACTTCACCCTGATATTTTACGTCTCTGGAGAGAACGGGAAAAAGACAATGATGATAAACTGGATACTTATATCTGCTATCTGGAAAATGGCCGTTCTCTGAAAAAAACAGCCGAACAGTTACATCTGCATCGCAATACTCTGGTTTACCGTATCAACAAAGTGCAGGAATCTCTTCATTATCAGTCGAATAATCTTTATACAATGGACTATATCCGTCTTTCCATTCGTATCTTATATATTCTGGAAAAACGGGGAATTCCACTGAATATCTGAAAAAGGATGTGCATATCACTGCACACCCTTTTTCCATTTTCCGGAAAGGAAAAATATGGTCCCTATCAAAATCGGAGCAAATCCTGCTACAGCATCTCCATACCAGAAACCTATACTGCGCCAGTTCAAGGCAAAACCAAAGAGTGCAGCAAGACCGATTCGTCCAATCATACCATCAATCAGCGCTACCAGCAGATTCAGTTTAGAATTGCCCGATCCATTAATTAACGAAAATGCACCAGTTCTTGTCGCACAGCCAAAGAAATTGAGAATCACCGGCATCACTACGAAAGACGCTTTTTCCAGCACCTGTGCATCACTGGTAAACATCGCACAGATCGCATCCGGGAAGCAGAACAACGCCACTGATGCCACTGCTGAAATGCCAAGACCAATGGATAGCACTACTTTCAGGATCTTCGGAACACGGTCATATTTCTGTGCGCCGATACTTTGTCCCGTCATCGAACTTCCTGCAGTTGTAAATGAATTCGACACAACTCCCATCATCAGTGCCGATTTATTATAGATACCCGCCAGAGCCGAATATACTACACCTTCTGCATTGATCCATGCCGTCAGCACAATCTTGGAAATATTGATGGCCGCTGACTGTATCGCCATTGGAATTCCAAGTACCAAAAGCGGCCTAAGTACATCTCCTGATATTCGGAAACTGCCTCTGCGAAAATCAAATCCAAACTCGTCTCGTTTCTTATAAAGATAGATCAGAGAAATCAAAAAACTGACGCCCTGTCCGATCACAGTTGCCAGTGCTGCACCTGCCACTCCCATATGACAGCCTGCCACAAAGAAAATATCCAGCACAGTGTTGATCACTGCTGCGATGGCAATAAAGATAAATGGTCTTCTGGAATCTCCCATTCCGCGCAGAATCGCGGACACAATATTATATCCATAAATAAAAACCAGACCCAAAATACAGATCACCATATAATCCAATGTATAGCTATAGGACTCTGCCGGTGTATTCAACACATTTAGTATCTGATACCGAAACAGATAGCATCCAATTGACATGATAATGGATATGGTGAACAAAAACGTAAACATGGTCCCAATCATTTTACTGATCATATGATGTTTGCGTGCCCCTACATACTGCGATATAATTACCTGTCCCGCTGAAGAAAATCCCATCGCCAGGAACGTCAGCAGATGTAGCACATCTCCGCCAATTGACACCGCTGACATCCCGGTTCCGCCCATTACCTGACCAACCACTACCATATCAACCAGATTGTAAATTGCCTGTAGAGCATTTGCCACAAAGAGCGGCATTGCAAAAATCAGTATCTGCCTGGTCACACTCCCGCTGGTCAGATCGCGTACCATAGAAGCCTGACCGCTGCTTTTTTCTCCCATCCTGCGTCCTCACTTTTCTCATTTTGTAATGATTATACCATATTATCTGCTTTCATTTTACTGCATATCTGTTTTTCGTTTTTCGTACTACAGTACGAATTTTTCTTATTTTTGCTTCCGTTTTTTCGTATCAAAAGCCAAAGAAATATCTTCTTTTCCCCTGTACACTTAGGATAGTACTTAAGAATATTCTTAACAATATGATACGCGAGAAAAATGATATTTGGGAGGTGTTTTTATGGCAAAGCAAAGGAAACCGGTTAGTAAGGGTTTAAAGACTTTCTTCGGAATCGGTGATCTTGGATTTAACTGGATGACCAACATTGAAACCTATTATTACGCATATTTTCTGACAAATATCGCGCAGTTTCCACTGGCCCTTGTAACTGTAATCCAGACCATCGGAAGTGTCATCGATGCTGCATTATCCTGGACTTATGGAATTATGCTGAACAAGATGAAACCATTAAAATGGGGGCGTTATCGTTCCTGGCTCGCTATTCTTCCATGGGTGGTTCCGTTTTTGTATCTTTTCCAGTTTAAAAACATTGGTACCGGTGTTGGTGCAGCAGCCATCATTATCATAGGTACCGTATCCAGCCATATTGCATGGAATATTCCATATGTTGCTAACATGGCAATGGTCAATGTAGCTTCCAGTTCTGCAGACGATCGAAATGCACTTTCCTCTGTCAGAACACTGTGGACCTACATTGCAAGAATGACCTACTCCTATGTAGGACCTGGACTGGTAGCATTCTTTACCGCAAAACTTGGTGAACACAATGCCTACGCAGCAACCGCATTTGCACTTGGTGCTATCATGGCAGCTTTCTATTTTGCTCACTTTATTATGTTCAGTGGCTATGAAGAAACCGGTGCTGAAGAAATAGAACGTCTTGCGAGAGAAGCTGCATCCAAAAAAGAGAGTGGACAGAAAAAAGCCGGTATCGGTATTGCTATCGCATCCAATCCTCAGATTCTCGGTGTACTTGGCGCTTATCTGTTTTATATGATGTACAGCTTCTGCTACTCCGCATTCGCAGTATATTATGGCAATTACATAGCACTGGATCCGAAATTCCTGACCAGATTCCTTCTGATTTCCAATATCACCGGTGTCGTTGGTTCTGTTGTCAGTCGTAAAGTTGCAAAGAAGCTTTCCTCAAAAGGTACCTTCTCCATTGCATTACTTGGTATTTCTATCCTCTATTTTGCCGCATATATGTTCAAGGACACACCAAATATCGTCATCGTTTTGATGTCCATCGGTGGTTTCTTTGCAGCATTTGTAACTTCTATGACAATTCCGATGCTGGCAAACTGCTCTATCTACAGTGAATACAAAACAGGTGTTAACTGTACCGGCGCAGTTATGGGATTTCTGAATGTACCTATTAAAATTGCTGTTATTACCAGAGGACTCTTTATCTCTACTGTTCTCGGTATTACCGGATTCACTCCTGCTATCGCAGTAGAAGAAGCATCTGAATCTGTAAAAAATGGTATCGCCATTGGTTTCACCGTCATTCCTGCAGTGCTCCTGCTGGTTGCACTCGTGATTATTACCGTTGGATATCGTCTGAAAGACAGTGATATTGAAACTTACTCTGCTGAAATTGCAAGAAGAAGAGCATAGTCGAAACAATATAAGCAATAAAATAATCTGGAAAATAGAAAAAGGAGGAATTGTAATATGTTAACCGCAAAAGAAAATTTATTAGAATGTATCCATGGTGGAAATCCTGATCGTTTTGTAAACCAGTACGAATTTGTCAGACTTCTTATGAATCCGTCCGGACTGCACAACCCTCGTCCAAAGAAAGGCGAGCCGGACTGCAAAAATGCATGGGGCGTAACTTACAGTTATCCTATGAATGTTCCGGCAGGTTTCCCGGTACATACACCAGATAAAGTAGTCATTCAGGATATTGAAAAATGGCAGAATTATGTACACGCTCCATCTCTGGACTTCTGTAATGAAGAATGGGATATGTTCAAAGCACAGTATGATGCCGTTGATACCACCAAAGCATTAAAAGCTGCATTTGTCGCTCCTGGATTATTTGAACAGTGCCACCATCTTGGCGAAATTGTAAATACTCTCCAGAACCTGATTGAATATCCGGACGAAATGCATGATCTGATCAAATATCTGACAGAATATGAACTTCGCCTTGCCGAGCTGATCTGTGATAAGCTGCATCCGGATACTCTGTTCCATCATGATGACTGGGGCGGACAGAAATCCACCTTTATGTCTCCGACTATGTTTGAAGAATTCTTCGTAGAGCCATATAAAGAAATCTACGGATACTATCATGATCACGGTGTTGATATCGTTATCCATCATTCCGACAGCTACGCAGCTACTCTGGTTCCTGATATGATCGAAATGGGTATCGATATCTGGCAGGGATGCTTCTCTACCAACAATCTGCCTGAACTGATCAAAAAATATGGCGGAAAGATCTCCTTCATGGGAGGTATCGAGAACTGTCTCGTAGACTACGAAGGCTGGAATCGTGAAGATATCCGTAAAGTAGTAGATAAGACCTTAGATGAATGCGGAAATAAATACTTCATCCCATGTATCGCACAGGGTGGTCCTGGTTCTGTATTCAAAGGCGTATACGCAACACTTGGTGAAGAAATCGACAGCTATAACTGCGAACACTTCGGCCTCAAAAAAGAAGATATCGAAGCAGCCCGTTTACCGGAAATCATCATGTTCTAACAACATAGCTTCTCTCTTGAAGAGGGCGTGTGGTTGTCTAAACCGCACGCCCTCTAAACTATGCCTTTATTTACAAAGTTCTGCAACTACCTGATTGATGACTTTTCCGTCTGCCTTACCTTTTAATTCAGCCATAACGTTCTTCATAATCATTCCTTTGTTCTTGGTTGCAAGTACTTCTGCGAATTTTTCCTGCAGCACTGCTTTTACTTCTTCTGCTGACATCTGTTGTGGTGCAAATTCCTGCATTACATTATAACGGAACTGGTATTCTTCTTTCAGGTCTGCTCTGCTGTCCGGACAGGTATCAATCTGTTCTTTTACAGACTTCAGTTCCTTTAAAATCACCTGATCCACCATAGCTGTCGGGATATCATCTCTGCATCCTGCATCAATGCCTGCTTTCTTTACTGCTGATACCAGTGCGGAAATAGCATCCTTTCTTGGCTTGTCCTTTGCTTTCATTGCTGCGATCATTGCAGACTGTAATGTTGCTAATTCCATTTCACATAACCTCTTTTCTCAATGTGTTCTGAACTTAATCTATCACAGGTTTTTGAGCATTTCAATACTGACCAATAAAATCTTCATGAATTTATCTTCTACACTTGAATTCCATGTGCTGCCAGCAGCTCTGTTAACCAGGCATTTTTCCTCTCCAGTTCATCCGCGCGTCTCTTTTCTCTTTCCGTATATTTTCGTTCTTCTCTACGTCCAAGCTCTATTCCTTCTCTTATTCCAGCTTCTTTAATTCCCTGTCCCAGATTACACATTGCTTCCACATCCTTTCCGAATCCTTCTTCCATTGAGATCTTGTATTCTTCTTTCAGTATTCTGCTTTTTTCTTCCACATTTATATGCTGAGAAAATAATACCCCCAGCAACCGGTGTAGTTTCTTTCCTTCCTGCTCTTCCAGTGGATTCTCAGCCAGTCCGATCATAATTATATTAAGCTGATCTACACGTCCCTTCCACTTCTGATTTCCGATTATACTTTCTCCTGTCAGATGATACCATTCCATTGTATTCTCTTTTTGGTTCATGCACAACCAGATGGTGTAAACCTGTTTTATATTGTCATATTCAGACTTTACAAATTCCCGGTTCTTTTGTGCTGAAATTTCTCTACTCACATAGAAGACTGCCCGATTCATTATATCATACCCAAACGGCTCATCTTTCTGCGCTTCGATATCAATTATGATCTTGGATAAGCCGTCTCTTGTACGCACATAAAAGAATACATCAAAACATATTTCCCCTTCGTTGAGTTCCATGTTTTCCGTATTTAATCCATAGATTTTCCCGTTCTTCTTACTGGAAGCATTTGTATGTCCCGGATTCACAGGCACAATTCCTATATATGGTTCTCCTTCTATATAGGGAATCACTTCCTCTGGTTTCATCCCTTTGAATTCTTCTACTGTGTATACCAGAATATGTGCCAGAATCTGCTTCTGTCCAAGTATCTGTTTTGCATTCTTATCATACTGTGCTTCTTTATCTGTCGTAAAAATGGTATGCTTTATTTCTGTACTCCCATTTTTCGTCATTTGCGGTGCAGTAACTCCTCCTTTTTTAAGAGCCTAAAGCAGACGCAATAACCGTGTTATGATGTGTTCACACAGTACCTCTTTTCAGGACTCTTTGCTTTTGAATTTTGTTTTTATGAAAGCATAGATTCCTGAAGTGATGTTAGAAGTTCAGATGGCGTATGAATCCTTGATTGAATATATGCTTTATCATAGTATCAGTTATTTGACTTTAATATTATTTTAATTGCATTGTTTCTATTTGTCAACTCTTTTTGCAATATTATTTATCTTTTTGTATTTGTTGTATTTCTTTTTCTTCCACTCTTTATAGAGTACACCTATTTATCATTCCTTTATCCCTGGTTGCAAGTACTTCTGCGAATTTTTTTTGTGACACAAAAAATGAATGGGATCTGCCACAAAGACCGATCCCATTCATTTCATTATTGTTAAATAGCCGCAGCATACTTCATAACTAATTCTTCCGTTGCCTCTTCTCGCATAATTTCACCGGTCATTTTTCCTTCATGCATAACAAGAATTCGATCGCATAAGGATAATAGTTCCGGCAATTCAGATGATACCATTACAATTCCGATTCCCTGAGATGCAATCTTTCTCAGAATTGCGTACACTTCTGCTTTTGCACCGACATCAATTCCCCTTGTCGGTTCATCGCAAAGCAACACTTCCGGATGGTTTCCAATCCATTTTGCAATAACAACCTTTTGCTGATTTCCTCCACTCAATGTCAGAATCATATCATCCGGTGCTCCGATCTTAATCGCATATGCCTTGATCATTTCCTGCATTACCTGATCGGTTTTCTTCTTATTGATAAAACCTTTCACTGGCTCAGCAGAGAGATCTATTTAGAGTTTCAAGATAAAACCTGCAGAAAAATTTCTGCAGGTTTTATCGTCTACTTGTTCACTGATTCATTTATCCATTTACACACCTGTCCATACGCTGCATAAGATTCCGGAAATCCATAGAACATAAAATCATGTGGAACACCTTTATACACCACATATTCTACCGGAACTCCTGCTTCTTTTAATCTCATCACATACTCCATTCCCTGATCTACCAGACAGTCACATTGTGCAAAAATTATTTTACATGGCGGAAGGTCTTCCAATGATTCAGCCAATAATGGAGAAGCGTACGGATTGTAGATATCTTCTTCCTTTTCCACATAGGCAAGTGTATAGGATTCCATATGTTTCAAATCTAAATTGTAATGTTCTCCATATAATTTTTCAGATTCCCTATTCATGCCAATTCGATTGTCAACCACTGGATAAGCCAGTATCTGAAGCTTTGGCATCCGCACACCTCTGTCCCGACACATCATGGAAATAACTGTGGATAAATTACCTCCGGCACTGTCCCCTGCAACCACATCTTTTTCTGGATTCGCTTGGTATTCTTCTGCATGATCTCTGGCCCATAACAAAGCCGCGTAACACTGTTCTACCTGAGTCGGGAACTTTTTCTCTGGTGTCAGATCATATTCCGGTGTAACAATCACTGCTGGTGTATGAATACAGTAATATTGACTGATAAACTCAAAACATTCGATATCACGAATTGCAAATCCACCCCCATGATAATGTAAAATCAATGGAAATGGACCTTCACCTTCCGGGATATAGACTCTTGCTTTTATATTTCCATATTCACACGGTATTTCAACATCCCTGGTTTCTGTGTGTAATTCCTCTCGGATTTCTTTTTGCAAAGCAAGAGATGCTGCTGTTAACTCATTAAGAAAAGGTCGATGTTCTTCTGTAATAACTTTCGGAACATCTACATAGCCAAATGTCAAACCTGCATTCAATTTCCCTCTCTCTACGGTCTTGATCATCTTAAATTTAGTATTCTTATCCATAGTTCTCCTCCTTCATCCAGCCTTCTGCGTGGTCTCTGAACTGGCTGCCATAATTCTTTCCTGAGAAAATTCGGTTCTATCCAACTCTGCTGTTACCCTTCCTTCTGCCATAACAATGACACGGTCACACATGCCGATAATCTCTGTCATTTCTGAAGAAACCATAATAATACTGCATCCTTTTTTCGACAAATCATCCATAAGCTTATAGATCTCTGCTTTTGCACCAATATCGATACCACGAGTCGGCTCATCCAAAATCATGATTGTCGGTTCAATTGCCATCCATTTTGCGAGAATTGCTTTTTGCTGATTTCCGCCACTGAAATCTCTTGCTGGCTTCTCCGGATCATTGGGTCTGATATCCAATTTTGAAAAAAATGTATTCAAAAAATTCTTCTTTAATTTTTTTCTCAATATACCTTTTCTGGAAATTCTATTATAATTTGCCATAAACATATTGTTCGCAATACTTGTGTCCAAAAATAACCCTTCTTCTTTTCTGTTTTCCGGTATAAAAGCAATATGTTCCTGTATTGCATCATGAGGTGACAGAAAATGCACTGGCTTCCCATTCAATTTTACTTCCCCACTGTCATATTTCATTGCACCAATGATACTTTTTACCACTTCTGTTCGGCCTGCACCAACCAGACCAGTGATTCCGAGTATTTCTCCTTTTTTTACCTGAAAGGATACCTCTCTATAACTGTCTTTTCTGGTCAGTTCTTCTACACTTAAGACGATTTCTTCTGAAGTGCATGACTCTCGGTTTGGATAATACTGTTCCAGTGTTCTTCCTACCATCAGATTTACCAGTTTTTCTTTTGTCACGGTTTTCTTGGAATTATCTAGTTCTGTAATACATTCCCCATCACGCAGTACCGTGATTCGATCTGACAATTCCAATACTTCTTCTAGGCGATGTGACACATAAATAATTCCAACACCTTTTTCTTTTAACTTTTTTACCATATCAAAGAAATACTTGCTTTCCTTATCTGTCAAAACAGCTGTCGGCTCATCCATTACAAGAATCTTGGAATCATTAAAAATAGCTTTGCCGATCTCAACCATCTGCTGCTGTGCCACACTTAACGTCTGAACATTTTTACTACAATCCATATTTTCAAAGCCCAGGGTTTTCATAAGTTCCTGCGCCTGACGAATCATTTCGCTGCGATTTAATCTTTTCCCCGGCTTTTTCATTTCTTTCCCAAGAAAAATGTTTTCTGCTATGGATAAGGTAGGAACCAGATTAAATTCCTGATAAATAATTCCGACACCGGCCTTAATAGAATCTTGTGCACAGGTAAATTTTTGAATCTGTCCATCGATGACTACATCTCCATTTTCCTGAAAATACACACCTCCAAGAACCTTAATCAACGTACTTTTCCCTGCTCCATTTTCCCCAATTAACGCATGCACTTCTCCTGCTTTTAAATCAAAGCTGACATCTTTCAGAACTCTAACACCAGAAAATTCTTTTATAATATGATTCATTTGGAGAATCTTTTCAGACATCTTCCATTCTCCTCTCTACTTTTTCCTTCTGGACATTGCATCAATTGCGCAAACAACAATGATGACTGCTCCTACTGCAACTGTTTGCCAGTACATATTTACCCGCAATAAAACTAAACCGTTTCTGATCAAAATCATCAACAATGAACCCAACATAGTCCCTACAATCGATCCCGAACCTCCTGTCATTGCGGTTCCTCCTACTACTACAGCTGCAATCGAATCCATATCATAGGTTCCTGCTGCATTTGGATTTCCACCATTCAAGCGACCAGTTATAATGATACCTGCAATACCACAAAGTAATCCACAAAGAAGATATACATAGATTCGAATTTTATTTTTTTTGATCCCTGACAATTCTGCTGCCAGTTCATTTCCCCCAACTGCTTTTACATGATTTCCAAATACAGTTTGCGAAAGAATAAATGCAAATATTACAATTAAAAAAATCAGTATAATAACCATGATCGGCACTGGACCCACAGTTCCCTGACCTATATTGACAATCAATGGTTCTGACAGAGAACAGATATATCCCTCTGACATAACAAGAATGATCCCCTTTACAATATTGGACATTCCAAGAGTGATAATAAATGGAGGAATATTTAAAGTGGTAATTAGTATTCCATTTACCAAACCAACCAAAACACTACATCCAATTCCAAAAACACTGCTTGCTGATACTGGTATGCCTGCTTGCAAAGAATATGCCAGTATCATGCTGCAAAGTGTCATAGAATATCCAACTGACAGGTCAATACCCCCTGCAATAATGACATAAGTCTGTCCAATGGCAATAATTGCCACCAAGGTTGCCTGTTTTAAAATATTAAAAAAATTATCTACCGTAAGAAAACTTTTTGTTGTTACAGAAAGGATGACACATAATACAAGCAGAATGAGTGCCAGTCCGGTTTCTCTTTGTTTACTAAATACTTTTATAAAAGATTTTTTTTCCATTTCGCTGTCCCCACTTTTTTGTAAAAACAGGCTGCCCTGGATGAGCAGCCTATCCTCTACAGATTACTCTTCTGGATACAATTCATCTACATTATCAGAATTTACAATCACAAAACCAGTATCCGTATTCTCTGGTATTTCCTCTCCCTGTGTAAGCGCATATAATTCTTCTACTGCTGCTGCCCCCCAGTTTTTCTGTCCTTGTGTAACAGTAGAATATACCTGTCCGTCTCTCACACCGTTAATGACAGGTTCAAGATCATCAAATACAATCAATACCTTGTCTTCTTTTGTCCATCCATGGGATTTGAATGCAGTCACTCCTGCTTCTCCTGCTGCATCCACCTGAATGAGTGCATCGAAATCTGGATAAGAAGTAATCATATTTTCAATATCCGACAAACCTTTCGTAGTATCACCGCCATGAGCTGTGGTCTGAACAATTTCAATATCCGGGTAATTTTCTTTTAAAACATCTTCCACGCCTTCCAAACGGGCAATCAATCCAGCCTGTGATACAACTCCGGTTTCACAGATAACACTTCCTTTTCCATCCAGTGCCTTGCCAAGTTCCTCACCCATTGCTCTTCCTGCTTCATAATTATCTGTTCCCACATATCCAACGCGTTTGGAATCTGGTGCGTCTGTATCAAAACAAAGTACCGGAATTCCTGCATCCACTGCTTTATCAATATATGGTGTTAACGCTTCTGAATCACACGGTCCGATTGCGATTCCGTCTACCTTCTGATTAATCAAATCTTCCATTACCTGAATCTGCTGGGAAACATCTCCGTTCTGTGCGCCTTCTTTAATTAAGGTAATATTCTGTCCCATTTCTTCAATCTTATCCTCTGCACCATTTCCAATCGCATCAAAAAATGGATGAATATTCGGATAAACAATTGCAAATGTCAGTCCGTCATCTGCTGCCATTACGCTCATTCCACCTAATGTAGTAATTGTCATTACTGTTCCAAGTATCAAACCCACCAATTTTTTCTTCATCTTCATTTATCCTCCCTTTATGAAGTAATCTTTATAAGATCATTATAATAATTATTTCATAAATGAAAATCCACATACTCCTTCATTTTCTTATAATTTCAATTGTATTTTTTTTGTCATTTTAAATTTCTACGACACAATCTTCACTTTTCTACGATTCCCTGTATTCTTTCGCTGTCATTCCCACCGTTCTGTGAAAAACAGTACTAAAATAGTTTGGATTGCCGTAACCCACTTTTTCTGAAATCTCTGCATTTGTAAATTCTGTATTTTTCAACAACTCTTTTGCCTTTTCAATTCGCATCTCTGTCAGATATTTTGCAAAACCTTTTCCCGTTTTCTGTTTAAAAATACAGCTTAAATGATTCGGACTAACTCCAATCTCCGCTGCCACATTCGCTATCATAAGATTTTGTTGTGTATATTGTTCTTTTATGATTCTTTTTGCTTTCTGTACCATATCTGAAGAGGAATCAATTGTTTTTTCTCTGAACTCAATTACTTTTTCAATCACCAGACCGATCTCTTTTTCTGCCTTTTCAGATGATGAAACTTTCGATACATAGGAGTCAATATCTGTTATATTCACAAATACATCTGACGAATTGCCCCCTAACAGTTCTACTGTTTTCATACATATTACAATCGTCTGCACTAGAAAGTAAGAACAATACAACAAAGAATTTAATAAACTCTGATTGCAACTGTGAATATACTTTTCTGTGAATTCCTGAATATCCTCTATTTTGCCATACTGAAGAAAATAATTTAGTATCTCTTCTCTGTTCCCTTCTTCTATCAAATCTTCTGCTTTGATCTTCGGCATTTCATGATATTTTTCCAGTTTTTCTTCCATTGCAATCAGATCTGTCATCATAGCATCATAGCTTTCCGACTTTTGTCTTTCTTCATCCATCTTCTGTTTTAAATTTGTAAAAGTGCGTACTACTTTCATCGGTGTAACTGGTTTTACCAGGTATTCTTCGACACCTATTGTAATTGCTTCTTTCGCATAGGTAAATTCTGTATATCCACTTATTATCACAATCTTTATATTAGAATAAAGACTGTGGACTATCCTTGCCAGTTCTAATCCATCCATGAAAGGCATCTTAATATCTGTTAATAATACATCTGGATGCAGTTTTTCTATTTTTTCCAATGCTTCTTCTCCATTTGCCGCTTCTGCTACTATGTGAAATCCATATTTTTCCCACAATATTCCTTTTTGCAGATTTTCACGAATTGATTTTTCATCCTCCACTATAATCATATTATACATTCTTATGCTCTTCCCTCCTGATCGCCAGCATACGAATATGAACTTTCGTTCCTTCTTCTATCTGACTTTCTACCGTAATTCCACTTTCTTCCCCGCAATATAATTTTATCCGGCGATTTACATTATAAAGTCCAAATCCATTTTCACACTCTTCATATGATATTTTATTTTCCTGCATTCTCTCATTCAGCTTAGTAACAGCCTCCGCTTCCATCCCTACACCTGTATCGCTGATTAAAAATGACAGGAACTTTCCATCCATATTTCCCTTTATTATAATGCTTCCCCCATTTTCTTTGTTTTTAATACCATGATAAATGGCATTTTCAACGATCGGCTGTAATGTCATTTTCAACATATCGTACTGTATCATATCTGGCGAAATATCTATGACATACTGCAAAATATCACTATAACGGCTTTGCTGAATATAGAGATAACTCTTTACATGTTCGATTTCCCGTTCCACTGGTATCCAATCCATCCCCTTACTGAGACCAGTTTTAAAAAAAACAGATAAACTTTCAATCATTTCAATTGCTTTTTCATTTTCATTAACCGCTACAAGCCACATAATAGTATCCAAAGTATTATAAAGAAAATGCGGATTGATCTGAGATTGCAATGCCTTTAATTCTGCTTTTTTCAAATTCTGTTGATCTTCTGTACTTTTCTTCAATAGTTCTCGAATCTCTTTAAGCATTGTATTGTACTGTCTCTCAAGTATTCCAAATTCATTTTCGTGATATTCTTCTATATATGCATTCAGATTACCCTCTGCCGTTTCTAACATTTTTTCTTTTAACATCCAAATTGGTTTTGTGATATGCGTTGCTACGATAAAACATCCAAGTCCAAAAAGTATTGTTAAAAACACCGATATGATCAAAAATATTTTCGTCATATTTCTAATGCTCTGAGTAAGTTCTGACAAATATACACATCCTCCAAGTATTGCTCTTGTATGTGGTATTTTACAATAAACCATCAACACTTTTTTCTTGTCGGAGATTACCTGCATGTATCCATTCCCATTTTCAAATGTAATCTTTCCTTTTAAATTATTGTAAATACGATTTTCTCCAAGCAAAATTTCCTGATTTTCATCATTGATCATAAAAAAAGATCCACTATCACCAAGTTCTACATCATCTAATATCTTTTCAAAAGCCTTATTTTTAAATTCAATCACTATATAACCTATAATCTTACCTGTAGCAGGCTGACACAGACTCGTTCCATATAATATCATATCCTCTTCCGCTTCGTTTTTAGAAACAAATATCAGACAATCTTGTTGCTGCATGATTTTCTCATAAATATATATACTTTTTCTATACTTTTCCCGCTGATAAATTCCTATTTTTTCATTATACGTTGTTCCGTCAATATCAAATAAATAAACATTCTGTACAGTTTTATCTATCAGCATCGATGTGCGATACATTTTAATATCATTGATCAACTGCAGCGTCTCCTCACGTCTGGTTCCTTCTGCATTTAGGAAATCATATGCGTCTGTACTGTTTCCCCACTGTAATATTTTATTTGCTTCATCTAAAAACATTTCTGCTTTTGTACTGATTTGCTCTCCTGTATTTATCGTTTGACGAATTACTTCATTTTCCATTATTCGTCGATAATACCCTGTATAAATCTGCGTAATAATCCCTACTAGCAATACCGTTAACAATATAAACATCGTAATTACCTGCATTCGTATACTGAATACAGTCAATTTTAACTTTCTATGTTTTTCACTGCTCATCTTGTTTCTCTCCCTTTTGTTCCCCATACTGTGAATAATACACCATTTTTTCCATTATATCAGTATGTACAAAAAAGAGGCAACTTTATTGCTCAAACTTTGCACTTATTTACAAAAATTCATATTTTTCCCAAATTACCACTTTCACAACAAAACTTCCAGAAACATGATAACTATCATATTTCCGGAAGTTTTATCTCAAAATAATGCAATTTAATCAATGGTGTACCTAAAATAGTTGTACTTATTATTTTTCACTCTTCTAAATTTACTATCCGCCCTCTGCAAATCACAACACCCTATATTGTTACAATACACTCCTTCTCATATCAGAGCATCCTTCATTCCCCTGATGTATTCCTTCACATACGATACGCAGTCTTCTCCATACTGTCCGCACAGTTTGACGATTGCGCTTCCCACAATAGCTCCGTCTGACACAGCTGCCATTTGGGCCGCCTGTTCTGGTGTGGAGATCCCGAATCCGATGGCACATGGAATGTCTTTTGCTTCTTTTACCAGCTTCACCATGGCACCGATGTCGGTAGTGATCTCTTTTCGCACGCCGGTTACCCCCAGAGAGGATACACAGTAAACGAATCCACTGGCTTCTCTCGCAATCATGGAGATGCGCTCATGGGAGGTCGGGGCTATCAGAGAGATCAGATCCAGACCGTATTTTTTACACGGTTCGTCAAACTCTGCTTTTTCTTCAAATGGCACATCTGGAAGGATCAGTCCGTCCATACCGATCTCAGCAGCTGTCTGAAGGAATCGGTCGGTTCCGTAGGAATAGACCACGTTGGCATAGGTCATAAATACCAGTGGAATCTGCGTGTTTTTACGGATTTTCCGTACCATATCAAAGATCTTGTCGGTGGTCACGCCGCCGCTTAAAGCACGGATATTAGCTGCCTGAATAACCGGGCCTTCTGCGGTCGGATCGGAGAATGGAATGCCCAGTTCCACCAGATCTGCACCTGCTTCTTCTGCTGCATAGACCAGCTGCTCGGTTACTTCCAGAGACGGATCTCCACAGGTAATAAATGGAATAAATGCTTTTCCGTTTTCAAATGCTTTTTTTACGTTACTCATGGATATCCTCCCCTCTGTATCTGGCGATTGCCGCACAGTCCTTATCTCCTCTTCCTGAAATCGTAATGACAATGATCTGATCTTTGCTCATGGTCGGTGCCAGTTTTCTTGCATAAGCTACGGCATGAGCACTCTCGATGGCTGGAATAATTCCTTCGGTTCTGGAAAGATATTCAAATGCTTCCACTGCTTCATCATCTGTCACTGGCACGTATTCCGCTCTTCCGATATCATAAAGGTGTGCATGTTCCGGTCCGATACCCGGGTAATCCAGTCCTGCGGAAATAGAGTAAACCGGAGCAATCTGTCCATATTCATCCTGACAGAAGTAGGACTTCATACCATGGAAGATGCCCAGACGACCGGTAGCAATCGTAGCCGCTGTCTCTGCGGTATTGACACCTCTTCCTGCTGCCTCACAACCGATAAGACGCACATCTTTATCTTCAATAAAGTTATAAAATGTTCCAATGGCATTGGAGCCGCCGCCCACGCAGGCCAGTACAGCATCCGGAAGTCTGCCCTCTTTTTCCAGCATCTGTTCTTTGATCTCTTTGGAAATCACCGCCTGAAAATCTCTCACAATGGTCGGGAATGGATGAGGACCCATAACTGATCCCAGACAATAGTGCGTATCATCAATACGGTTGGTCCATTCACGGAATGCTTCTGATACCGCATCCTTCAGAGTTCCGGTACCGGATTTGACCGGGATAACCGTTGCTCCCAGAAGTCTCATACGATATACATTCAATGCCTGGCGAATGGTATCTTCCTCCCCCATATATACCACACATTCCATATTCAGAAGTGCTGCTGCGGTTGCGGTAGCCACACCATGCTGACCGGCTCCGGTCTCTGCAATCAGACGGGTCTTTCCCATCTTCTTAGCCAGCAGTGCCTGTCCCAGCACGTTATTAATTTTATGTGCTCCGGTATGGTTCAGATCTTCTCGCTTCAGATAGATCTTTGCCCCGCCCAGATCCTTTGTCATACGTTCTGCATAATACAGACGGGATGGTCTTCCCGCATAGTCATTTAGCAGCTGTGTCAGTTCTGCCTGGAACTGTGGGTCTTTTTTATAATGTTCATAGGCTGCTTCCAGTTCAATCACTGCATTCATCAGTGTCTCTGGAATGTATTGTCCGCCGTGGACGCCAAATCTTCCTTTTTTATTATTATCCATTTTCTGTTACTCTCCTTCTTATCGCCATTTACAAGCATCCTTGTTTGCCATTTTTCAGTTCATCCAGCATCGCTCTCTTGTCCGCGGCTCTCATCAGTGTTTCCCCGATCAGTACCGCATCGGTGCCGTTTTCACGCAGTGCCTGGATATCTCCGTGATTTTTGATTCCACTTTCCGATACAAAAAGTACATCTGCCGGCACCATACTGCGCAGTCTTCTGCTTTGCTCCACATCTACGGTAAAATTTTTCAAATTGCGATTATTGACTCCCAGGATCTTTGCCCCAGCTTTCAAAGCACGATCGATTTCTTCTTCCGTATGTGCTTCTGTCAGTACGGACAGCCCAAGTTCTGCTGCCAGCTGATGCCATGCTGCAAGCTGTCCATCATCTAAGATTGCACAGATCAGCAGGATGGCTGAGGCTCCCAGATTCTTAGCCTGATAGATCATATATTCATCAATAGTAAAATCCTTCCGCAGTACCGGGATCTGTACCTGGTCTGTGATTTCTTTTAAATATGCATCCTTTCCCAGAAACCAGAATGGTTCGGTCAGGCAGGAAATGGCTGACGCTCCTGCCTGTTCGTATTCTCTGGCAATCTGCAGATACGGAAAATCCTCTGCGATAATCCCCTTGGATGGAGATGCTTTCTTTACCTCACAGATAAAGGAAATGTCTTCCCCTGCCAGTGCCTGTTGAAAACGGTAGGAAAACTTCCCATTCCCGGCTGCTTTTTCAGCAGCCGCCTTCTCTTCTGCTATCCGTCTGACCGTCTCCAGTGGTACCTTTTTCTTTTCTGCCTCGGTACGTTCACAGGTCTTTGTTGCGATCTCGTCTAAAATATTCATATTGCTTTCCTCTGCTATGCGTTACTTTTGGCAATAAATTCTTCCAGTTTCTTCATCGCTACACCACTATCAATGAGCTGTTCTGCCATGCGCACGCCCTCTTCCAGTGTCTCTGTTTTTCCGGCAATATATAATGCTGCTCCCGCATTCATGCAGACGGCATTTCTCCTGGTTCCTTTTTCCGTTCCATTTAAAATGGCTTTTGTAATCTCTGCATTTTCCTGTGGTGTGCCTCCGGTCAGCTCTTCCGGTTTGCCTGCTGCGTAACCGAACTGTTCCGGTGTAATCTCATAAGAAGTGAATCCTCCATCCTTGATTTCACATACAACTGTCGGTCCACAGGCGGAGATCTCATCCAGCTTTTCTTTTCCAAAAACTACCATGCCGCGTTTTACACCAAGATTTGCCATGACCTGTGCCAGAGGCTCTACCAGCAGTTCATCGTAGACACCCATCAGTTCCATGTTGGCACCTGCCGGATTGGACAGTGGACCTAAGATATTAAATACAGTACGGATACCCAGTTCTTTTCGAACCGGAGCCACATACTTCATAGCAGTATGATATTTCTGTGCAAACAGGAACAAATGTTGATATTTTTCAATAAGGCCAGGCTCTCCTCAGGCTCCAGTGTAATCTTCACGCCAAGGGCTTCCAGTACATCTGCTGCCCCGCTCTTTGAAGATGCAGCACGGTTTCCGTGTTTGGCCACCGGCACACCGCCTGCTGCGATGACCAGTGAAGATGTGGTGGAGATGTTAAAAGAATTAGATCCGTCCCCGCCGGTTCCTACGATCTCCAGCACATCCATGTCATGAAGAAGCTTCGTTCCATGTGCTCTCATAGCCGCTGCAGAAGCAGTGATTTCATCAATGGTTTCTCCCTTCAGCGCCAGTGCCGTCAGGTAAGATGCCATCTGAATCTGGCTGGTCTCCCCACTCATAATCTCATCCATGACTTTTTCAGCCTGTTCATAAGTTAAATCCTGTTTCTTCGCCAGTTCGATAATTGCTTCTTTGATCATGATCTTTTCCTCCTGCTATTATTCTTTACTGATATTCAAAAAGTTTTCAATTAACGTCATGCCTTTCGGTGTGAGTACGGATTCAGGATGGAACTGTAATCCATACACCGGATAGTCTCTGTGTTCTACTGCCATCACCTCTCCGTCAGCTGTCTCTGCGGTAACTTTTAACTCATCTGGGAGTGTATTCCGGATAGCAGCCAGTGAATGATATCTTGCCACCTGCATTTCTGTTCCCATATTTTGGAAAAGTGGTGACTCTGACAAAATTTTTGCCACAGAGCTTTTTCCATGCATCAGCTCTTTTGCATAAGAAACCGTTCCTCCAAAGGCTTCACAGATGGCCTGATGTCCCAGACACACACCAAGAATTGGCACTTTATCTTTGAAATACCGGATTGTCTCAATGCAGATACCTGCATCAGACGGTTTCCCCGGTCCCGGCGATATCACTATCGCCTGTGGATGCATCTCTTCGATCTCTGCCAGGGTGCAGACATCATTTCGAACGACCCGGATATCCGGTTCCAACGCTCCGATATACTGCACCAGATTGTAAGTAAAACTGTCATAATTATCAATCAGAAGTATCATTCGTCCAGTCCTCCTTCTGCCAGCCGGATTGCCTGTACCACGGCTCTTGCTTTGTTGCAGCATTCCTGATATTCCTTTTCCGGTACACTGTCCGCCACGATTCCTGCTCCTGACTGAACGCATACCTTTCCGTTTTTCTTATAAGCCAGCCGGATGCCAATACAGGTATCCAGGTTGCCGGTAAAGTCCAGGTATCCCACAGCTCCTCCGTAGATGCCTCTCTTTCTTCCTTCCAGTTCCTGAATAATCTCACATGCCCGGATCTTCGGTGCCCCGGAAAGGGTACCTGCCGGAAGGATAGAATCCACTGCATTCACCGCATCCATATCTTCCCGAATCTTGCCCGATACCGTAGATCCGATGTGCATCACACAGGAATAACGATGAATCGTACAATACTGTTCCACTTTCACACTGCCCAGCTGACTGATTTTTCCAATGTCATTTCTTCCCAGATCCACCAGCATATTATGCTCTGCCAGTTCTTTTTCATCCTGCAGCAGTTCTTTTTCCAACTGAAGATCCTTTTCCTCTGTTTTCCCCCTTGGTCTGGTTCCGGCCAATGGAAATGTGAATAACTTACCATCTTCCAGTTTCACCAATGTCTCCGGGGATGCTCCTGCAATCTCCACATCATCACTGGAGAAGTAAAACATATACGGGGACGGATTGCTGGTCCGCAGTACCCGGTAGGTATCAAACAGGCTTCCTTCTGCTTTGGCGGTCTGAGGATTGGATAACACCACCTGGAAAATATCACCTTCGTGGATGTACTGTTTTGCTTTGTTCACCATCCCCGTGTAACGTTCCTGTGAAAAATCCGGTGTCAATTCTTCCTTTAGACGAATCGGCTTGAAAATGGCTTTGGCGCCGCTGTTCAGCAGCTTCTTCATCTCTTCCAGTTCTTCTTTTGCCTTCTGATAGGAGGCTTCGATATCGGAAGTATCTACACCTGAAATGAGAATCAGCTTCTGACGATAATGATCAAATACCAGTGCTTTCGTAAACAGCATCAGATCCACATCCCGGAAGTCTTCACTTCCTGACAGATATTTTTTTAATGTTGGCTCTGCATATTTCAGATAATCATAGGAAAAATATCCCACCATGCCACCGATAAATGGGGGCATTCCCTTGATCTTCGGGCTCTTATACTCTGCCAGAATCTTTCGGATCAGCTCGCCCGGATGGGTCACCTCGGTATATTCCTCTTTTAAGAAAGATTCCTTCATAGACGGGGCAATCCGTTCTTCTTCCGTTCGTATCCGCACCTTTCCGTCCAGACAGGACAACTCCAGAATCGGTTCATATCCAAGCATGGAATAGCGTCCCCATTTCTGATCATTCTCTGCACTTTCCAGCAGATAGCAATGCCTGCTGGCTGCCCGTAATGTTCTCATAACTTCTACCGGAGTAAAACGGTCTGCATAAAGTTCCCTGCAAACCGGGATCCGCCGGTACTCTCCCTGTGATGCAATCACCTTTACTTCTTCCAAAGATGGATACATATCTGAACCTCCTTTTTCTGGGTATTTACAAATACAAAAACCCGCCCTCGACAAAATCCTCTGATTCTGTCAAGGGCGGGTAAAATTCTAATCCCGTGGTGCCACCTCGATTCACGGCAAGCCGTGCACTTTCCAAGATACTAACATATCTCTGGCAACTAACGTATGCCCTACGTCATAGAATACTCGATCCAATCTGATCTTTGACTATGCCCTCAGCGGTCCATTTAGCTGCCTACATCTCAATCCGGCTCTCAGCACCCCGGAATCTCTGTGTGCGCATTTGCTGCTTTTATCTCCGCTTCAACGGTTTGTTCTTTTTCAATTCAACGCTTTACCATAATATAGTACGAACTAACCCATTTGTCAAGTATGAATTTTTTTATCTTCGAAATCTCATATATGGGTACCGCTTCACCATCCGTTCATCCGGAAATCGTTCATCTATCAGCTGTGCCATTTTATTATCTGTTACCGTTGCTGTTGGTTCACAGTTTCTTTCTGTATAACGAATCACCGCCGCCGATGAGATGACCATATTCATGATCATGAATACCGCCAGCAGCCAGGCGCAGATATGTCCTGCCTTTTTCGGGATCCGATCGATGAGATCAGACAGCCTCGGATAGACACCTTTGATCCATGCCACACTGGCAATGCCCCAAAAGAAACAGAACAGCAGATTGATTCGTCCGCCCAGGTTGAACGGCAGCTTGCTGTAGTTCCAGAATACCGCGCCGAATACCACTTCGGTAAATACGCTGCACACATATTCGTAGGCTCCTCCCAGAACAGTTCCCCACAGGAACACATACCGGTCGCTTTTCTCCCGAAACTGATAGAGAAAGATCGTTGCCAGCACACAGGCCAGCCCCCATACTATACTAAACTGTCCATACACTACGCTGCTTCGGCATACCAGTTTTCCCGTAGTGGCCAACATGAAGATGGTTTCCACAATGTCCCCAAGAAAAGAGGAAATTAGAAAAATCAGAAATAACTTGTAAATTCCGCATTTTGAGCCAAATACGGAAGCATCTTTCTCTCTTACTTCCGGGAATGCCTTCAGCATACGCCGCTGAATTTGACGGGTCAGGGCATTCTCCAGCAACCTGGAGGTTTTGCTCAGTCCTTCTTTAATGTTGTCGATCTGTGCATTTCTACGGAGTCCTAATATGGCGGTAAAGGATCCAAGATAATCTGCAGCCAGAATACCAAGTAACGTCCAGACACAGATCCAGCCGATTGGTTTCGGAAGCAGATGGATCAGGTGAATCAGCAGTCCGTTTCCCATCTTGATGGCAAACACACCGCAGGCTCCCCACAAGAGAGAAGTCGGCAGAGAAATGGTACCATTTAAGTTATAATGATATCTGGAATAGTCCCACCACATTTTTCCGGTTATCGCAGTTAGACATTTTCCGGTTATGTATTCAATAAAAGAAGCCAGAATCATAGAACCCAGGAACAGGAAGATCCAGTCATTTTTCAGATCTGGCAGGAAAATAGCAAATGCAAATGCTCCCATTCCATAGATCGGACACAACGGTCCTGTGACGAATCCACGGTTTACAAACTTATGCTGTTTGATGACAGAAACAGCGACCTCACCGCACCATCCCATAAAGGAATAGATCAGGAAAAACCATAGCAATTGGTACCCCGTATATGTCATAATCTCAGATCCTCATAGTCATTGATAAAATATCTGGCCAGTTCCTGTTTCTCTGCTTTCATCTCTTTGGAATAATCATCTTCTATGGCAATCACAGTCATACCTGCTGCATTTCCCGCTTTAATACCAGCCGGAATATCTTCAAATACCAGACAACGAGACGGCTCTACTCCAAGACGCTCTGCCACCGCCAGATACACATCCGGTGCCGGTTTGCCCCTCCTGGCTTCACAGGAAGTCATAATACAGTCAAAATATTCATCAAAGTGAAGGATCTCTCCTACTGCATCCACCAGTTCTCTGGAATTGCTGGTAGCCACCCCCAGCTTTTTGCCATATGCTTTGCAATATTTCAGGAACTCCAGTGCGCCTTTTTTATAAGGTACCTTTGTGCAGTATATTTCATATGCCATTTCGTTCCAATCCTGCTTAATCTGTTCCAGTGAATCGCTGATCTGGAACTTTTCTTTAAAATATATGGCGGTCTCAGTAAAGCTCATTCCCTCGATCTCTTTTTGAATGATCTCGATCTGACATGGATCATGAGGTGTGTCCACCCCATAGCGCTTCAGATATTCGATATCGATCTTCTTCCACATCCACATGGAATCTACCAGGGTTCCGTCCATATCAAAAATCACTGCATCATGATCTGGCAGTGTAATCTTTTGTGTATTCATAGTTCAAACCTTTCTTTTTATTTTTGTCACTTAACAGCCAGTACAGCATACAAAAATTAACTGGACTAATAACGCAGAATGAAAATTCACGCAAGTAATATGGTACAGTTATTTGCAGTATGATGTACTAGTATATAAGAACAGCTGGAATATTACAATCTGTTTTTCATGTAGTTTCTTCGCGATTTCATGTTCTCTATCCATAGTTAGCACCTGCAATTTTTTGTCAGAATATCATAAGAAAGATTAGTTTTTGAAGCTGTTGACATCACTTTTCGTCTGTGCTATTTTATAGAAGATCTCTTTGCACTGCATTACATTTCTTATGAAATGCGCGATCAACAGTACAAACTGAGCAGGCACTGAAGCATGATTCATTCGTGTTCAGAAAGCCGGGCCGCTGATGCGGCAACAGATCATTCGATAGATAAACTTCGATATCTGTGGGACAGTAGATACGGTTCCGCAGAATTTTTTTAGCTGGGAGATGGATTCCAGCTTTTCTTTTTGAAATAATTCTGCGAAAGCGAATGTGACACAAAAGAGTATCACCCACTATTGTATGAATCAACTATAAAAAAGGAGTCTTATCTATGACAAACACGATGACACAGGATTCCAGGCAGAATCCACAGACTATTGTAAACCGCGTTACCTCGATTGGTATTATTGGTAACGTCATCTTATCTTTATTTAAATTCCTGGCAGGAATCTTCGGACATTCCAGCGCTATGGTATCCGATGCGATTCATTCACTGTCAGACGTACTGGCTACTTTTATCGCCTGGCTTGGCATCAGGCTTTCCATGCAGGCTCCGGACCGGGAGCATCCTTACGGACATGAACGTCTGGAATGTGTAGCTTCCCTGCTTCTGGGCGCAATTCTCTTCGGTACTGGTCTCATGATCGGTCTCAGTGGACTAAAAACCATCCTGGCAGGACATTATGAAGAACTTCAGGCTCCTGAATGTATTGCGCTGATTGCCGCAGTCGTATCGATTGCCACGAAAGAAGGCATGTTCTGGTACACCAGACATTATGCCAAAGTTCTGAACTCCGCAGCTTTTATGGCAGATGCATGGCATCACAGATCCGATGCTCTGTCTTCCATTGGTTCTCTGATCGGTATCGGCGGCGCCATGCTGGGATTCCCGATTCTGGATCCACTGGCCAGTGTAGCGATTGCCGTATGTATCATCAAAGTTGCTTATGATATTTTAAAAGATGCTGTTTCCAAAATGCTGGATACCGCATGCAGCAGTGAATACGAGAAAAAACTGGCAGATTTTATTTCTGCTCAGGATGGGGTAGACCGGCTAGATGTGCTTCATACCAGAATGTTCGGCAATAAGATCTATATTGATGCAGAGATCTCCGTCGATGGAGATAAGTCCCTCACAGATGCTCATGAGATTGCAGAGAGCGTTCATACTCAGGTGGAAAAACACTTTAATAATATCAAGCACATCATGATTCATGTCAATCCTATGGTTTAAGTATCCTGTGATTTCCAAAAGACCTTCGTGAAATTCACGAAGGTCTTTTTATGACAGCATTACCGCTTCATACTTGCATGTTCTTTTTTCAGTTCCTGATATAAGCTTTCCGGTGTCCAGAAAATATTATGCATGGTTACCATGGCCTTGTAATCAATCTTCTCGATCCCCATCGTCCGATACAGATCCAGAAATTCATCCAGTGCTTCCTGGTCAAATCCAGAGAATACCAGCATTTCGCTCTGTATCTTTTCTCCCTCTGCGGCTACAACTGCTTTAGGTGAAATACCGGCAATTCCGGCCAGGCTTCCCAGACTCTTTTTAGAATCAGATGGTACCATACTGCGATACTCCGCACAGGCTGATCTGCAGCACTGACGAATCAGTTTTTCCTTTCCTCCACCGATGCAAAATCCCAGTACTGTTTTATTGCTCATCTTTGCTCTCCTTCATCACCAGTATCTTTACAATCTCCAGAAGTTCCTCTTCGGTCTGTGCTATGTAGTCCGGTGCTTCTTTCCCTTCCGGTACGGTCTCCAGATTCTTATTCAGCCAGATGGTCTTCCATCCCGCTTTTTTGGCTCCTTCCATGTCGCTGGAAAAGGAATCTCCGATCATCCAGAGCTCCCCTGGATTCTGGTTCATCACTCGCTCCACGCAGTGAAATGCTCCCACATCTGGTTTTGTATACCCGATCTCTTCCGAGATAAACAACTTCTCCCTGGGAATCCAGTTTTCCAGATGCAGAGTTGCTGCTTTTTTCAGCTGATGGTCCACTGGTCCATTGGTCAGCACTGCCATGGTAATTCCCATCTGCATGCCAAGATCCATCAGTTCATTTATGGTATCGCTCATCCACACATTTCCCTGTTCCTTTGCATACGCATCCTGATAGGCCTGTTCCTGTTCTTCTGAAAAAGGAACTTCAAAATATTTCATGGCCTTGCGAATTCGTAAAATACGGGAATCTGCCAGAGAGACTTCTCCTCTGGCCTGTGCCTCAAACATCTCCTGGCTGCAGATACTGTAGATATGATACCATTCCCTTTTGTTACCCGGAATCTCTTTTCCAAGCGCCATTTCCAGTGCTTTCACAAAAGGTGCGCACCGATCATATAAGGTATCGTCCAGGTCAAAAATCAATGTCATATACTTCCTGTTCCTCTCTTTCGTGAGTGTCATTGGGGACGGAGTTTTCTGGCCTTGCAAAGCCAGAAAACTCCGTCCCCAATGGCTGCCCAATGGCCTACCGCCAGTCTTTTGCTTCCCAGGCTTCATTCAGATACTGGATGGCCTGCTCATATCCCTCTTCTGTATAATCAAAATACTGATAGGTCTTTTTTTCTTCCGGAGTATGCCAGAAGGCAAAAGGACCTGGAAAAGTGCAGACCTCCAGCTGTCCCTTCATCTCTGTCACCCGATAGTTCATACCCTGATAGCTGCCGTATAAGGGTGATTTTTTAATAAACTGAAATGGTAATACCCGTTCAATCATTATCGGTGTTCCTCAATGAACTTTTGCAGGCTTGCCTTGGGCTGGAATCCTACGGTCATGCCGACCTTTTCTCCATCTTTCAGCAGTACCAGTGCCGGGATGTTCATGATCTTGTAGTCGATAGCCAGACTTGGATTCTGATCCACATCGATGCTGTAGACACCGACCTTTCCGTCCAGTTCTTCTGACAGTTCCTGCAGAACCGGTGCCAGCATACTGCATGGTCCGCACCAGGTTGCAGAAAAGTCCAAAAGTGCCAGTTTTTCTTTCTTTGCTTCACTCAAATCGTTATTTGAAATAATCTTTACCATGATAATTCCTCCTGTATCTTATTCTGATTCATTTCTACTTTGTAATGATTCCACTCTGCTGCTTTTCCAGTCTCTGCCTGGTCAGCCAGTTCACGGCAGACAATGCTGCCACATTTCCCTGTCCGGCTGCTTTCACATACTGATATGGCTTGCCAGCCACGTCTCCACAGGCAAAACATCCCGGAATATTAGTCTCCATCTGCAGATTGACTTTCACATGACCATCTTCGATCTCCAGTCCCGGAACCAGTTGTTCTGCTGAGATGCTGTCCCGCAGAATAAAGACACCATCTACATGATATTCCCTCTTATCGGTCTGAAGTATCTCTACCTGATCAGTTCCGGTAATGGCCTGTGGCTTTTCCCTGATAATCTGGATCTTTCCGGTTTCCTCTGTGATCTCTGGCTCCTCCTTGTACATTGGCAGATAATACACCTTTTCTGCCAGCTCCGCCAGGAATTCACTTTCCCCCTCGGCTTCTTTTGTATAGCCAATCACTGCTGCCGTTTTCCCACGATACAACATTGCATCACAGGTTGCACAGTAGCTGACGCCTCTTCCCAGAAGCTCTTTTTCTCCCGGAAATGTCTTTCCCTGTACCACGCCTGCGGCCAGAATCACGCTGGATGCTTCATACATCTTCCCGGATGCCTGAATGACGAAATAAGATCCCATGGCATATACGGCACTGACTCGTTCTTCCGTCACTGCAATTCCCAGCTGATCCAGCTGCTTCTGATACTGCTCTGCCAGTTCTTCCCCACTGATCTGGGGTAGTCCCGGATAGTTCTGGATCTGCGTGGCCCGATATACCTTTTCGCTGCTTTTTCTGGATCCAAAGAGAAGAATATTCTTATTGCGCACCTTCGCTGTGATCGCAGCAGAGATCCCCGCCGGACCGGTACCGATAATCGCAATATCATATCTGTCCATATCTTACACACCTTCTTTCTATCAGATGATTTCGATCTGACAGGCTTTCATGGCTTCCAGTGCCCGTTCATGACTCTCCGGTGTGACTCCTGCACAACAGGATGCATCTACCATGATCGGCACCTCCGGCAGAAATGCCTTTAACAGCATGGCATTGGAAATCACGCAGATATCTGTGCACAGTCCCACCAGAGTAATACTGTCTATCGGCTCCACATCATTGTTCAAGTCTTTCAATACTTTTCCCAGTGCCTCACTGCCGAACGTCGGTTTGTCAATTGGCTGTGAGATCAGCAGCTGCTGAATCTCGTCTTTGATCTCCCATCCATGAGTTCCCTTGATGCAATGCACCACCGGAAGCTTCTTTCCTTCCTGTCTTTCCAGATAATCCTCCCCGTGGGTATCTCTGGTGGCCAGCACCAGCCCGTCAAAATTCATCATCTTCACCATGACCTTCGGCACAATGGCTACCGCTTCTGGTGTGCCCAGCGCCCCATCAATAAAGTCATTCTGCATATCTACTACCACTAATATATTCATCGGTATCCTCCCGTTTTTATTATATCCAGAACCTGCAATTTATTTTGCCCGCTCCGGCATCTATTTCTGATCTGCACTCAGTTCTTCACAGTCTTTTTGCAGTTCTTCCTGTCTTCTGCGATACAGCAGCCTGTCACTGTAGCGGAAATATGGCTCACATCCATGACTGCTGACATATTCCATAATACGCTCATTTTTTGACAGTTCTGTGACGAACAACACCATTTCCTGCCCGTCTCCAAAGGCTTCTTCCAGAAATGCGAATCCGCATTTCAATGCATCCCCTGATTTGGCTCCAATGGCATTGCGAGCCTCTACTTCTTCGGCAAACCAGGCCTTAATCCGGGTAAATCCTTCTTCCCGATTACGAATGTGTGCTTCCTTTAGCCGCTGTTCATAAGTCTCCAGCTGCCGGATCAGCCAGTGCTCCCTCTTCGCCTCCTGCACGGTCAGCATTCCTGCATCCTGCCGTACCTGTCTCTGATTCTTCCGTTCCTGTATAAACTCTGTCAGACTATCTGTTGTATTCTGTTCTGGCTGATAGTTTTTCCAGAATTTCAGTGCTTCATACAGCATATGGATCTGTTTTTCCCATTCGGCGCAGATCTCAAACCGGCCATTTAACGCATCCAGAAGAAGTCCTGTTACGGTAAACCTTTCCTCAAAACCGCCCGCTTTTGCCAGATCCAGCTTCTGTTCTCTGTCCTCTTTGGAAAGACTGTCATCCAGAATCGCACAGATGCCATAGTCCTGTCCATATTTGGTATACAGCTGATAATAGGCGGTAAATCTTCCTGCCACTTCCTCCTGCTGCAGGAACTGGATCACCAGCTGATTCGAAACCGGAATGTCAAGCCGCTCATAACTTTTCAACAGCTCTGATAAATCCTCCCAGCCTCTGGCCGTCACAAAGAACTTGCCATCCACCGTATTTTCCACCCGGTAAAAATCTTCCTTTCGAATATTCAGATAGGATAAAATCGCCCCGTGCACCTGATGTTTCCAGGCATATTCCATCCAGATATCACAGTCTGCCTCAATATCAATCTTTCTCACACGGTCCAGGGTTACAATATCGAATTCCCTGACAGATTTGTTATATTCCGGTGGATTCCCTGCTGCCACAATCATCCAGCCATCCGGAACCTTATGACTTCCAAACGTCTTATTCTGCAGGAACTGCAGCATGGTCGGTGCCAGTGTCTCTGAGGCACAGTTGATCTCATCAATAAAGAGAATTCCCTCTTTTTTCCCGGTCTTTTCCATACAGGCATAGACCGAATCAATGATTTCACTCATGGTGTATTCCGTAACGCTCATCGGTTTTCCATCATAGAGCTTCTCCCTGATCCGTGGCAGACCGATGGCACTCTGTCTGGTATGATGAGTAATCGTATAAGACACAAGTCCTACCTGATTTTCCCTGGCCACCTGCTCCATAATCGCTGTTTTTCCGATTCCAGGAGGTCCCATCAGAAGAATCGGCCGTTGACGTACCAGGGCGTAGCAGTAATTTCCCAGCTCATCCTTTTCCAGATATGCTTTTAATGTATGACTGATCTCCTGTTTTGCTTCTTTAATATTCATGTTCTTTTCTCCCTACACCAGCAGTTTTACCGCCCATGGCGGTACCAGATCCATCTTCTGTGTCCGTTCCAGAAATACAAATGCCGTTTTGTAATCTGGCGCACTTCTGGGATAAATGCCGTCCCCGTCTGTAAAATAAATCAGTGCCTTCAGATTCTTCAGTTCCTTTTTCTGGCGCTGTTCCTGCACATACGTAAACACCGGGCGAAAATCCGTTCCTCCTCTGCCCTGTATCCGGATATTCCGACTATACGCCTTCCACTCTTCTTCTGAATGTATCACAACCACATCCTGAATACAACAGTCGCACTGAATAATATATACTTTCATCTTGTGGAAAAAATTTTCCCGGTTACTTAAAATACTGTATGTCTCTGCCAGGAACTGCTGCACAATCTCACTGCTGCAGGAGCCGGAAGTGTCAATGGCAATCACCAGTTCTTCCATCCGGTTCACTTCTTTGTATTCCAGTGGTTCGATCAGAGGCATATCTCCATATTCTTCCATTCCAAAATGATAAAAAATATAATCAAAGCTTTCCAGATCCAGTTCCACTTCTTCTCTCGGTACAGTAAACTGCTTCAGGAACTTCTTATAATCATAACGGCTCCTCGCCATCGGTGTCAGATACTCTTCTTTTTCTCCCTTTCGGGAACCCCGCTTTTTCTTCTGATCCTGCCTGTTCTGCCCGGTGTAAGCTAATATCTTCTCCCATTTCCGCTTTGTCTTTGCCCGATGTTCTCCGGATCCGTTTGTATACCAGTCATCATGCAGATCGAAAGCAAACCACTTTTGCATCTGCTCCACTGATTCATGAAAATCCTGCTTTCCCAGCATCTGATAGATCTGCTGGGCACTGCACTTTTTTCCGCCAAAGCGATAGATGAAACGATTCCTTGCCAGATCCTCCGGCAGCGCCAGCTCCCGGACTCCTTCTCCCTCGATCACCAGTTCTACTGCAATATCACAGGCAAGATTCCACAGATACGGTTTCACATCTTTTTCTGGGAAAATATGCAGATATAGACAGTGTAGCAGCATATGCAGATACCCTCTTGTCACTCTGGCCGGATTCTCCCGATAGAGATTGATGAGATATCCACATTCTGTCCGAAAATAGTCCCCATCTGTGGAAATTCCCACCGGCTTTTCTACGCAACGATAGCCCACGCTGGCAAATGCCCCGTCCAGATAAGGGAAATCATGATATAATTCATTTCTGCAATTCTGCAGAATTTCAATACATAGTCTGGCTTTTTTCTGTTCTTCCATTATAATTCCAGCATCTCTTCCCGGTACCCATAATGGGTATCTTTTTCTTTCATCAGATATACCAATGCCTGAAGCTTCTGACGTTCTCTGGCTGTTCGGATAAAGTCATCCAGTTCTTTTTCACCAAACCAGCCCGCCTGCTCCAACACGGCAATTTTTTCCGGTTCATCTTCCTCAATCAGTGCCTCCACTGCATTGCGCACCCGCGGCTTCAGATAGGCAGCCATCTCCTGGCGCTGCTGTACAGATATCCCTTCTTTTAGAAATATCCCCACAATGCCATGGCCATCTTCACCGGTTCCTGCCGGGTCTCAGAGAACTTCTTCCATACTCTGGCAGCCTCCTCTTCTGGGGCATCTTTCCCTGCCCTCATTCTGAGACTCTCCGTCACTACTGACACATTCATCTGATATCTGCTTTTTTCCCGCATATGATCTGCCTTCTTTCAACTATCCCTGATAAGCTGTTCTATGATCTTTGCCACACCATCTTCATCGTTGCTTTCCGCTATCAGATCGGCTGCGTGCTTTACTGTTTCCGATCCATTGGCCATCGCGACTCCGATTCCCGCCATCTGAATCAGATCCAGATCATTTTCACTGTCTCCAAAAGCCATTACCTGCCGGCTTGTCACCTGCCATTCGTTCAACAGTTCCTGCAGTGCATGGGCTTTGCTGGTCGCTGCACCTCCCAGTTCCACATTAAACAAAAATGAGGAGGTCGGTGTCACTCCCGGATACTTCAGAAATCTTTCCCGCCACAACGCTTTTTCCTCTGGCGTAGTAAAATTCAGATTGATATTTTCAATGACTTCTCTGTGCTCCATCAGGAACTGATAAATATCCGGCACCGGATGTCTGGTAGTCTTCACATAGTGCACATCCCGGTTTGTTTTTCCGTCCAGGACACGGCTGTAATATTCCTGCCCGATATAAGCCTGTCCTCCTGTGCAGACCTCCGTATCCACCTTCTCATCACGAATCAGCCTGGCAATCTCTGTCACTGTTTCCGGATCCGGATAATTATGTAACAGTACTTTTCCATCTGAAATGCGGTTTACCACAGCCCCATTCGATGTAATCGCACAGGCAATCTCCGGCATGGCGAGAATCTCCGGTGCCAGGGACGAAAATGTGCGTCCTGTTGCCACAATGACCCTGATCTGTTTTCTGACAGCTGCCAGAATGGCTTCTTTTGTCCGCAGGGTCAGATGCTTCTGGCTGTTCAGCGCTGTTCCGTCCAGATCCAGAGCAATCACTCTGATATTCTCATTCATACTTTCTTGTTTCCTTTTCTCTGATCTTGATTCTTCTTATCATTACAACTCTCGCAGGAATTTTACATACTGACTGATCACATCGTTGGTCTTTCCTGCATAGATGCACTCCTGCACCAGTGACACACGGTCTGTAATGATATTATCCACATTCAGGTCAATCATCCGGTTAATGGTTTTTCGGTTATTTACTGTCCATACATAGATCTGTTTTCCTGCGTTATGAATTCTGGACACCATGGATGGTGTGGCATTGCCCGCTTCCATACTGAAGCTGTCCGCTGCTTTCAGGCGATTGATATTTCCATATGCCAGACTCATGACATACAGCGTAGAGATCTCCGGATCATACTCCTTCACTTTCTGCAGCGAAGAGTACATCTGGGAACTGATCACGCAGGAATCTGCAAAATCCATTTCCCGCACCAGATCTACCACATGTTTTTCAATGTCCTTATCATTTACAGATGGCTTGATCTCGATATTCAACCGAATATAATTCTCTTTTGCCAGTTCAATTACCTCTTCCAGACTCGGAATTTTTTCTCCGGCGTACGTATCGCTGAAAAAACTTCCGGCATCCAGCTGTTCAATCTCATCAAAGGTCAGGTTCCAGCTGAATTCCCGCAGTCCGGTAGTCCGGTAAAAGCTGTGGTCATGCATGACAAAGATCTTTCCGTCTTTACTTTGCTGTACATCCAGTTCTATCCAGTCTGCTCCAAAGTCAATGGCGCCCTGAAAAGCAGCCATGGTATTTTCCGGATAAAAGGCAGATGCGCCACGATGAGCCGTCACCTCTATGGTGCGCAGATATTCCACCTGCGGATTCATGTGCTCCGTTGCCGAATTATAGATCAGCATCGTACATCCACTTAGCGCTGCAATCAGAATCAGCCCTTCTGTCATACGCACTTTTCTGCGGCTTTTGGCATCGACTGGCTGGATATCAATGTCTTTATGACAGACCGGCTCTCCATTTCCTTCTTTATGAAGATAATAGAGACAACTGATGGTAATATAACCTATCGGTGTTCCTACTGCCGCCACAATCAGCATGATGGCTTCCAGCAGTCCCCATACTGCAGAAGTATAGACATAATTCAGAATATGCAGCTGGGAAAAGATCTTAGCCACCCCAAGTACAATGATGATTCCCACTGCTGCCAGCACAAAATAGCTGGCATAAAAGATCAACTGCACCCAGACCAGCACCATGCCGTCTTTCCATTTATTCTTTCTGCTTAACGCCTGGCTCTTTTCTCTGGCTTCTCTGCTGGTACAATGCTCCAGCGTAAAATAAGGGAACGTAAAAAGATACTGCAGTCTCCATATTCCAATCAGAACCAACACCGTCAGTAAAATCAGCAAATACAGTCTAAATGCCCGCAGTCCGCTTTTGATAAAATTCGGAAGCGTAACGGTACCCAGAATATTCACAATCACGCCTGCACTTAAATACGGAAATAGAATCATCTGTTCACGGATAATTCTGTTATTTCCCTTCTGAAATACCCGTTTCATATTTCTCCATGCAAATCGGGTGGTCTGCAGAACCGTCACCTTCTCCTGCTCATAGGAATGCGCTGCCAGAAACAACAGTGCGCTGGCATCAAACATCAGATACAGACAGATCGCCAGCAATACCAGAATGAACACTACAAAAGTAAGCGGATTGCGCAGAAAGCGCTTCAGATTCTCCAATGTCAGATAATGATAGCCCATCAGCTTCATAATAAACTGACTCGTCCGGTAAACAGCAGGTACCACAATGGCAGCTCCCAGCAGCTTATAAAGAAGCTCGAACCCTATCAGTGATTTCCAGTTATATTTTAACAATAATAATACAAGTCTGATCTTTTTTCGCATTCTGAATCTGTCTCATCCTATTTTTTGATACCAAAGTACTGCTTCAGCCACTCTTTTTTCTCTTCGTCACTGTGGCATTCCATCACCGTGACCATGCCATTTCGTGTCAGCTTTAATTCATTCTCCATCAGAGCATTTCCACCGTCTTCCCGGTAAAGATTTGCCACATCACGATTAGCAAAAAAAGCACCGTCTGCCCGTGCACAATACAGATTCATCAGGGAATAATCCACATCTTCTGTTTCTCTGCTGTAGAATCTGAGCATTTCATGGTATTCACCGTCATGAAGCTTTTCTATTATAATTGCCCCTTTGGTATCAGGTCGATGCATCTGCACACGAAACTGTGCATTTTGAATCTGATATTCTCCGTCTGCGAGTTCTACCAGTCCCTTTGGTCCCGGTCCTCCGTATCCCACGTCGCAGAGATATTCTTTTCCATTCAGTCGCACCACTGTCGCACGATGCAGATAAGGCGGCAACTCCGGCTTCATCCAGATAATTCTCACCGCTATAGGAATTGCATCAAATCCACATGCTTTCAGCAGCTCATAAAACAGTTTATTTAATTCAAAACACCATCCACCTCTTCTACGGATAACGATTTTATCAAATAAGTCCTCCTCTTTTAAAGATGGAACCTTATGATCCTGACTCACGTCCAGATTTTCAAAAGGTACCGTCTTCAAATGTGCCAGAATCAGTTCATCCAGACATTTTGCTGTATGTGTCACCTCACCGTCAAATCCGATTCTCGCTAAATATTCTCTACATTGCACTTCATTCATAATTCCACCCCATTCTTCCAGAATTCCATATGCTGTTATTGTATCACGAATCTTTTTCGGTGTACAATCTAATCATTTCACGATATAATAATATTACTTGTTTTCTTTCGTTTTAACACGTAAAGAAATTTTCATGAAAGGAAGACTACTTATGATATCTACAAAAGCACGTTATGCGCTCCGCGTTATGCTGGACCTGGCACTGCAGCCTTCTGACCAGTATATTCCTTTGAAAGCCATTGCCGAGCGACAAAATATTTCTGAAAAGTATCTGGAGATTATTTTGAAAAATCTTGTGAAAGCCCAGTTTCTGAAGGGAGTCCGTGGAAAAGGCGGCGGCTATATGCTGACAAAAAAACCGGAAGAATACCTGATCGGCGAAATCATTGAACTGACTGACGGTCCACTGATTTCTGTAGCCTGCAATCTGCCCGATGCAAAACCGTGCAAAAGAAAAGACCAGTGCATCACACTTCCGCTGTGGCAGAAGTATGATACCATGGTCCATGATTTCTTTTTTCATATTTCATTAAAGGATTTGCTTGAGGGGAACTATTAAGGTTCCCCTTTATTTCATGTCTTCACTATTTTCCAGTAACTTTTTTAAATATCCGTTTTTCTTCATTAATTCTTCAAACGTTCCCATCTCAGCCACTTTTCCATGATCCATACAGATAATCCGATCTGCGGACTTAATCGTAGATAATCTGTGTGCAATCATCACGACCGTACAGTTTTGGGCACTTTGCTCTATGGATTCCTGAATCTTTCTTTCATTTTCCGTGTCAAGATTCGATACTGCCTCATCAAAGACCAGAATTGGAGAACCCTTTAGAAACGCCCGCGCTATCGCGATCCTCTGTCTCTGACCACCGGATAGTTTCACTCCACCTTCTCCTGCAATCGTCTGATAACCATCCGGGAGTTCTGTAATGAATTCATGGGCGAAGGCTTTCTTTGCTGCCTCTATGACTTCTTCATCCGTTGCACTGCTTCTTCCGAGACGAATATTTTCCAATATCGGTATCTGGAATAAATACACATCCTGTAATACTGTGGCATACATTTCATTCAAGCTCCTTAAAGATATGTCTCGTATATCTTTTCCCCCAATACGAATACATCCCTTTTCAGGATCCCAATTTCGAAGCAGCAGCTGAATACAAGTTGTTTTTCCTGCGCCGGAAGCACCTGCAATGGCTACATGTTCCCCCGGTTGAATCTGAAACGAAATATCTTCCACTACCGGATCCAGATCCTCTCTGTATCGGAAACTTACATGTTCAAAACAAATCTCCGGTGTCAGTTTCTCTACTTCTACATCTTTTCCTGTATCCTCTACCAGAGGCTTTGCCTCCAGCACCCGGTAAATCCGGTCTGCTGCTGCAAAAATCAACCCAAAATTTCTCGCCGTATTGCAGATTTCAATGACTGGTCCCAGAATCATTGCAGACAACACTACAATAATTGTATACATAGAAGCTGCCATTCCGTCTTTTCCTACATACCATGCCGCTATCAACGCCGCCACAAGTCCGGATACTCCAAGCACCATTTGAAGCAGCATTCCTTCTGTACCCAGCCGTTTACTGTATGAAAACTGCTTTTTATACATACGTTCCAGGTATGTTCTGTTCTTTTCCTCGTACCCTGTTCGATAATTCAGAGTCAATATTTCTTTTAACCCCTGCACGCCTTCCAATGTTACCGCATTGGCATCTGCAAGAGCTTCCCGGACTTCCCGGCCCTGCTCATCTGCTTTCTTTTTCATCCATATTGGTATAAGCACTGCTACCACCGCAAAAAGAAGCATCACCAGATCCAGAATCGGAAGTATCTGCCATAAAATAATCATTAAAATAAGCGGTGTAATGATTGCCACTAAAACACTTCCGAAGGTATGTGCAAAAAACCATTCCATAATCTCCACATCACCCATTAATGTAGATGCCAGCTGCCCGGAACGCATATTCAGCAAAATTGCCGGTGATACTCTTTCAATGGAATCGAACAGCTGTATTCGAAAATCAGCAAGTACCTTAAATGCCACATCGTGACAAATCCACATTTCCAATGCATAAAACACAATCCGAATAATAATTGCTGCTATCGTAGCCGCGATTACATAATTCAGTTCCTGCATCAATTTTCTATCAATTGCCAATCCCACCGTCCATGCCCCAAGCACAGATGCCGCCACAATCGATAACTGATTTCCCACACCAGCCGCAACTGCAGCTACCATACGCAAACGATATTTTTTCAGCCTCTTCGAGAGCCGTATGACATTTTTCAGTCTTGCAAATTTCTGTTCTTCTTTATTCATAACTTTGTGCCCTCACCAGATTCTGATAAATTTGATCTTTCTGCAGTAATTCCTCATGCGTTCCACATCCCTCTACGTGTCCATTTTGCATAACGTAGATCTTATCTGCATCTTCAATTGTCGTCATACGATGTGCAATCACCAAAGTTGTGCGATCCTTCATTGCTTCTTTCAGCGCATTCTGTATTTCCTGTTCATTTTTGCAATCCACACTGGAAGTTGCCTCGTCCAGAATCAGAATTGGCGCATTCTTTAATATCGCTCTGGCAATGGCAATCCTTTGTCTTTCTCCTCCGGAAAGAGTAGCTCCACGTTCTCCCACCAATGTATCATACCCATTTGGAAGGTTTACAATAAATTCATGGGCATTCGCCGCCATGGCCGCCTGCATGATCTCTGCGTCCGTTGCCTCTGGTCTGGCCATCCGAATATTATCCTTTACCGTACCATAAAACAGAAAACTATCCTGAAATACTACCGAAATCTGGCTTCTCAGATAATCCGGTTCGAAGCTTTCCAACGTTTTCCCATCGATCTGAATTCTGTTTTTTTCTGTTTCATAAAATCCCAGCAGTAAATTTACAATTGTGGATTTTCCGGATCCTGACTTTCCTGCAATTGCAGTAACCTTACCAGACTCAAACACCATATCCACATTTTTTAAGACATCTGCCCCATCCTTTTCATACTGAAATGACAGATTTTGCAATACAATCTCCGGCTTCTTGCCAATTCCTGTATTCTGCAAATTCTCTTTTGGCTTTTCCGAAACCGGATAGTCCAGAACATACATTAATTCCTCAGCAACGGATAATCCTGTATAACTGTTATGCCAGTAAATACTTAAATCATTCATCGGCCGCAGACATTCACCTGCCAGAAACAGCACCTGTATCAGTACTGCATAAGGAATCTTTCCCTGTGCCACATGAATGGCAGACAACAGGATGCTGATACTGGTTCCTGCCGTAATGCAGATCGTAATTAACGTAGAATCTGAAAGTGATATTCCCAGATTTCTCATGGATTCTGCCGCAAATCCAATGGCCTGGGTTTTCAGCCTTTTTCCCTCTTTCTTGCTGACTCCCAACGATTTCAAGGTACTCATCCCTGCATATCATCGATGTACTGTGCATTTAACTGTGCATATTCTTTCCAGTACAGTACCATGACATCTGATACTGCCGGCATAAATATATGCGGTACTATGACCGTCACCGCCGACATAAAAAGAATCAGAAGCCCTACCGTCCGATCCAGTCGGCACATAAAAGTGGTAACAAATATTGTGGTACAAACAACCACCGCAATCTGTGGTATATACTGAGTCAAAAAGGCTTCCAGTGATTCCACGCCATCGGTAATCAATGACTGAAGATTGCCGGTTCTCTGGTCATTCTTAAAGGATGGTCCAAGAATCATAATCTTATCCAGAATCTGACTGCGGATCTCATTCTTCACTTTCGCCGCATATTTTTTCAGAAAATACTCCTGATACTTTATCAATCCTGCTCTGATAAAAAGAGAAAGAAATTCTGCCAGAAAGTACAGTAGAATTTCTTTCATATTTCTTTTCTCGCATACTGCTATAACCATTTTTGCAAGAAACCAGGTCTGGGAAAACTGGGCACCCACTATGCCCAGTCCCAGTAAAATCCGGATTGCGGTTTCTTTTTTTGCATATTTCAGAAAATATACTAATCGAAAAAACTGGTTCATCTTACTTTTCTCCGCCTACCAAAAACTGAGGTGTCAGTTTGTTCAGCTCTCGTTCCATGGCTGCTCTGGAAATTTCACTGATATCCGGCAGTGCGAACACTTTGGAAAATCCGATTTCCATCATATAATCCAGATCCCATGCAGGACGCTTTTTGTCACTCATAAACAGCTTTCTGCTAAGTTCTTTCCCTGTTTCCACATCTTCGTGAGCATGAATGCCTCTTCCATATTTTTTCCACATGGCAGCATCGTGTGCCTCATAAAGTTTTTTCTTTTCTTCATCATAAAGATGCAGATACCAGCAGGCATCCGATACCAGGAGACGTCCACCTTTTTTCAGTACACGCAGCCACTCTCTGTAAGCTTTCTGCGGGTCATCCAGCGTCCATGTAATATTTCTGCAAATCACCATATCAAATGTCTCATCCGGGAATTGCAGATTGTGGCAGTCCATGGTCATCAGATCCGCAGATAAACCGGCTGCCTTTACATTTTCCCTGGCTTCATGAATCATATTTTCCGTAATATCGATTCCTGTCACGTGATGTCCTTCTTTTCCCAGTGTCACTTCAAAAAATCCCGGTCCGCATCCCACATCCAGTATTTCCAGATGTTCTTTTTCCGGCGCATGTTCCAGAATCAGATTCTTCCAGTTTTCTGCCGTTTCACTCTGTAATTCTGCTTTGATTCCTTCACTGTAAATACCGGCTTCCCCTTCCCAGTACTCTTTGATCTTATCGTTTTGCATGTCACTCCTCCTTCTTTGTGGCTACTACAATAAATTTTTTTCCCTGGTATCCGTATTTCCAGAAATCCATTGTCCATGGGCTGTTCAGCCATCGGTTCTCTCTGATCCGGATTCTTGCAAAGCGTACCTTTTTCAATATCTGAAAATCCGCTTCCGGGCGCTTCTGCGATGTAAATGGCAATTTTTCATAGATTCCGCTGCTTTCTTTTTCATCAGATTCATATGTTTTTCTTTCTGTAACATAAATAAGAAAATCAGCAATTTTCATACGGATATTATTTTTTAATGTGGGTTCTGTGGTGCGATAATCTCCATCAAAATAAATAATCTTTCCGCCCGGTTTCAATACATCTTTCCAGCGCCTGAAAGCTTTTTCCGGGTCATACAGCGTCCATACCGCATCTCTGGAAAGTATCACATCATAGCTTTTTTTCTGTTCCAATGGCAGAGTGACGCCATCTTCCTGACAGATTTCCACCGCCTGATGATAATGCTGCATATTTCTTCTGGCTTTTTCCACCATTCCTGCTGAGCCATCGACTGCCCTCACCTCATGGCCCAGGCGCGCCGCTATAATACTCATAAACCCCGGTCCACAGCCCACTTCTAAAATACGAAGGGGCTCAGGTCCAAGAAGTCTTTTCAGCTCTTTTGTCCAGTAAGATACCGTTCTTTTGCTGCTCAATTGTCTTTGAATGATATCATCATAATCATCGGACGCTTCTGTCCATTTATTTTCTATTTCCTCAAACATAGTTTACTCCACTACATCCATCGCTGCCCAGTTAACACCTTCATAGGCAGTCGGTGCAAGTTCCACATTCGTCAGTCTGGTATTGTTATAGATATAATCACGGTTTGGATAATACAGCGGTATCGTGACTGCCTGATCATTGATACGTGTCAGAATCTTATCGTATAATGCAGTACGTTCTTCTTCATCCTGCGTTTTTAATACTTCTCCGAGATCATTGTTCAGTTCTTCGTCATACCAGTTTACTGCCTTTGCTCCATCCGGTGCATAGAACATACCTTTCAGGAAACCATGAGGCATCCAGGAATCTTCATAGCTGCGGTAGATACATAAATCGTAATCTCTTGTGGTCCAGATAGCATCATAGTAAGCTGCGGATTCTTCTTCTACCAGTTCAATTCCCACGCCGATCTTTTCATATTCTGATTTTAGGAATTCACACAGGGATTTCCAGGAAGCGTATTCTTCTGTCTGGAATACCAGTCTGAGCGTCAGCGGTTCTCCATCTTTTTCTACAATACCGTCTCCGTCTGTATCTTCATATCCCGCTTCTTTTAACAATTCTTTTGCTTTATCTGCATCATATGGATAACCTTTACTGTTTTCTTCTGTCACATAAGGAACGGTCGGAGACAGCAGACCAGTTGCCGGATTGCCATAACCATCTAACAGGTCAT
Source organism: Lachnospiraceae bacterium OF09-6 (assembly GCA_003435055.1). Taxonomy (GTDB): domain Bacteria; phylum Bacillota; class Clostridia; order Lachnospirales; family Lachnospiraceae; genus Marvinbryantia; species Marvinbryantia aceti. The sequence continues at coordinate 27,470 of QUMM01000007.1, read as the reverse complement.
TTACAATACTTTCATTATTTGTTGCATAATTCAGTGCCTGACGTACGTTTATATCCTGGAGCGCCGGTGTATCATAATTCTCGATTAAATAAAATGACAAAGTAGAAATCTGCTGTTCTGTAGATAAGTTCTCATCTGCCTGAATAATACTGTAACTTTCAGATGGGATATCCTGGAGGTTCAGATCTGCCTCTCCACTCTGAAGTGCCATCACTCTGGCATCTCCGTCAGTCACCTGTTTCAGAACAACTTTATCAATCTTTGGTTTTTCACCATAATAATTTGGATTTGGTACCAGAACGACCTCCTGACCACTCTCATAGCTGTCGATCATCCACATTCCGGTACCCACTTCCTGATAAAATTCTCCGTCTTCATCCAGTGCACTTTCACAGGTGAAACGGAATGGTCTTGGATAAGTAAATTCAATCAGCAGTGTATAGCAAGGTTCTGCAAACTTAAATTCCACAGTATCATCATCTACTTTTGTAACACTTTCCAGTTTTGTTGAAAAGTTGCCGGTTACATCCTGTTCTACCCATCTATTGTAATTCCAGATCACATTATCTGCATTAAACTCTGTGCCGTCTGAGAATTTTGCATCTTTTCTTAAATGGAATGTATAGGTTGTGCCATCTTCACTGATCTCCCAGGATTCTGCAAGTGCAGGTTCAATTTCCCCGTTTTCTCCATAGCGTACCAGTGATCATAGATCATTTCATAAAGACGGAAGTCCCCGCCGCTCTTTACAGGGTCACAAAGTTCAGGAGTAAGACCAAGGGACGTCATTGCTGTAACCACTTTCTCTCCTTCTGCCTGTACACTGCTGCCTGCCATCAAAGCTGCTGCCAGCACGCCCAATGATACCAGTTTTACTACGTTTCGTTTCTTCATTTCTTCCTCTCCTTTATGTTTGTTTTCTATTTTTACAGCATGTGACATGCCGCAAAATGTCCTTTCTCAATTTCTGTCAGTTCCGGTATCTGCTCTTTGCATATCTTTGTACATTTACTGCACCTGCTCTGATATGGACAGCCCTGTTCCGGAATGGTATCGGAAAACATCTTCTTTTCCTGTAATCCGATTCTTCGCATTCTCGGTTCTTTCACAGGAATGGAATCAAACAGATCTACTGTATACGGATGTATTGCTGTCTCTTTTAATCTGTCCGTATGATCAATAAATTCAACCACTCGTCCCTGATACATAATTGCCACCTCTTTGCAGAGATATGGAACATTGGACAAATCGTGAGTGATCAGTAAATAGGTCATCTCATATTTTTCCTGCAGTTCATTTAACAGATGCAGTATCTGCTTTCGTATCGAATAATCCAGACTGGATACCGGTTCGTCACAGATCACAAGTTTCGGTTTTAATACCAATGCTCTTGCAATATTAGCTCTCTGACACTGTCCGCCTGAAATCTGTCTGACATAACGGTTGCGAATATCAGGATCCAGCCCCGTCTGAATCAATGCTTCCTTTACCCGATCTTCATACTCATCTGCTTCCAGTTTTTCATGTAATTTCAGGATTTCCAGAATGTTTTCCCCGATCGTGTATCCAGGATCAAATACACCGCTGCTGCTTTGAAAAATCATCTGAAGATTCTTGCGATATGGACGGAACTGTTTTTCGGAAAAATCCTGCATTTCCTGTCCCTGGAACCAAAATTTTCCATCTGTCGGCTTTTCCAGACCGGCAATCAGTTTTCCAAATGTCGTTTTTCCACTTCCACTTTCACCGATCAGAGCCATGGATGATCCGGCATGGATTCCCAGACTTACATCGTCCACTGCTTTCACAATTTTTTTCTTGCCATAATATTTTTTTAAATGTTCTGTCTTTAGTAACGTACTCATACTTTTCCCCTATAAAACAGCATCCAGCAGTTTTTTTGTATATGGATGCTGTGGATGATAAAAAATATTTTCGACTGTTCCGTTTTCCACAATTTCACCGTCTTTCATAATCGAAACATCATCTGCGATTTCTGCCACCACACCCAGATCATGGGTAATAAATAACACACCCAGATTTTCTTTTCTGGATAACTGATAGATTTCTTCCAGAATCTGCTTCTGCACAGTTACATCTAATGCCGTCGTCGGCTCATCTGCAATCAGGTAATCCGGTTTCATGGACATGACAATAGCGATCATAACCCTCTGACACATGCCTCCTGACAATTCGTATGGTTTTTTGTTCATCAGTTCTTCCGGATCCCGCAGATTCATCATCCTTAGATTCTCCAGGCAATTTCTCTTGCCTGTTTCTTGCTCATTCTGTGATGTTTTCTTAAACCTTCCAGAAGCAATTGTTCCACTGTAAAAAGAGGATCAAGCGCTGCCGTCGGATCCTGGAAAATCATTCCGATTTTGTCTCCGTATAACTGTCGCTTTTCTTTTCCCGGCAACTTCAGAAGACTCTTTTCGTTCAGTGTCACATCTCCGGATATCACCCTTCCATTTCCTGCAAGCAGATTCATAATGGTCAGAGACGTAACCGACTTTCCACTTCCGCTTTCTCCTACCAATGCATGAATCCTTCCCCTTTTTACTTCCAGACTGACATCTTTTACTGCATGCACCATTCCGTGAGAGGTCTGAAACTCCACATGCAATCCTTTTACCTTCAGGACATCATTTTTCGGCTGTTCCATTCTGTATTCCCTCCCCCAGATAATTAAATGCCAGCACAATGATCATAATCAGTATGCCCGGATAAAACATCAGACTTGGATAAGTCTGGATATAACTTTTACTGTCACTGAGCATGATCCCCCACTCCGGTGTCGGTGCCTGCACACCCAGACCGATAAAGGAAAAGCCGGCGATAGACAGAATAATCGAACCGATTTCCATGGTTGCCAGGGCAATCACAGACGGCAGGATATTTCTTAATATATGTCTGAATATAATTCTGGCATGACCACAGCCGCCGGCTTTTAATGCAGTCATATAATTTTTATTTTTTTCCTGAAGCGTCAATGCACGGGCAAGTCTGGCATATTCTGCCCAGGATACAACCGATAAGGACAGGATCAGATGTACGCCGCTGGCTCCCATAGTTCCTGCTATGGCAAGTGCCACTATAAAAACCGGCATAGCCATAAATACATCAATGATTCTCATAATCACAGAATCAATTTTTCCACCTACATATCCGGCAAACAGCCCGATCGGCACACCAACACATATCGTAATCATAAGTACTGTGAAGCTGTAACTCAGTGAATAGCGGCTGCCCCAGAGAAGTCTTGATAAAATACATCGTCCCAGCTGATCCGTACCTAAAGGATATGCCGCAGACGGACCTTTTAGTTTTATCGCAACATCCACCAACAGTGGATCATGCGGTGCCAGCACAGGTGCCAAAATAGCTGCCACTGCAAAAATGATTACTACGATGAATCCTATTTTTGTTTTTGATGACTGGAATACCTGTTTCCAATACAGATTTTGTATCATGCTTTTTTCTGTTTTTTGCGCTCTTCTGCTTCCCATTCTATGCCTTCTCCTTTACTTTAACTGAATTCGCCGGTCAATCGCAGAATAGGCGATATCCACAAGGAAATTCAGTACCACAATACCCACTGCCAGAATAAAGATAAAACATTGCAACACCGGAGTATCTTTTGTGGTCACGGATTTCAATGCAAGATTTCCGATTCCCTGAATGGAAAAAATGCTTTCTATCACAGCAGATCCGCAAAAAAACCCGATTACCATCGATACCAGACGTGTCATCACAGGAATCAGAATATTTTTCAACCCGTGACGCAAAATCACATTGACAGAGGACAAGCCCTTTGCTCTGCTGGCACGTATGTAATCCTGCTTCAGTACCTGTATCATATTTGTCCGGATCAGTCTTGTCATAATTCCAAAAGAACTGATGTCCATGGCAAATGCCGCAAGAATCGGGATGCCTCCGGCATTTCCTCCGATTACAGAGATGACTTTTAACTTTACTCCAAATATATAAAGCAGCATCAGGCCAATCCAGAAGGATGGCATTGATACACTGAGTGACGATAAAATACGAACGACTTTATCCAGAAATCTGTTTTCATACATTGCCGACAGAATTCCAAGGGGAATCGATACAATCAGCAGCAATAAAAACGACGTAACCGCCAGTTTAAACGTCTGTGGAAAATATCTTTTTAATTCCTCAAAAGCCGGTTTTCTGGTGGAATATGATTTTCCAAAATCACCATGCAATGCCTGATTCAGCCATTTTCCATACTGCACCAACACCGACTGATCCAATCCTTCCGCATGCCGCACTTCTTCTACTTGCTCCGGAGACGGATGTTCATATTTTTGCTCCGCCAGTACTCTGGCCGCATCACCTGCCGATATAAAACTCAATATAAAAATAATAAATGTAACCGCCAGAACTACCGGAATCATAAATATAAAACGTTTTGCAATTACCTTTCCCATCTTCATTTCTCCTCTTTTTCATTTGTGGATTTTACATAAAAAAACTGATATGATTCGGTATCATATCAGCATAAATAATATCTCGCCATCTCTGGCAGAGTTTATGTCTTCTGTATCCCATCCGAATCAGAATCTTTCTGTACGAAAGGCAAGTCTCCTGACTCCAGTTCTTCCTACTAACCATCTTCCCGGATTTCTCCAGTGATTTTTTGGTTTTCGTCCCTGTCACAGTAGCGGTGGCTGTTTTGGCATTTCACCAAATTCCTTATTAAGTACTTTGTACACCTTTCCGACTATTCAGTTTTTTTAGTTTCTGGTCTGTATCTTCCCTGCATCATCTGTTATAATGACTGTCAGTACATCATAATGGAGGCTTGCTATGAAACAGACATTACAATCTATCTTAACTGCATCTGATGCTGCGCTTTTTCCTGATATTTCCAAAAACTGCAGCCAGAATTCTGTTCGCTGTATCACAGAATCTGACGTTTTTCGCTGCAATGAGGAAATCGCAGTATTTTGCAGGATCCTGATTTTAAAAATCGTCTGTGTAAGCAGGATTTTGTGGATGTTCTGTTTGTTGTTAAAGGGAACTGCACCTGTAAATTTTATAAAACAGATCTGACTGTCTCACCGGAATCTGTCTTTTTATCCAGGCATTCCTTTTGTATGATCCCTCATCAGGTAATTCATTCTTTTTCTCCTGATCAAGACTGCCAGATCCTGCATATTTTTTTCAAACTGGATTCTCTGAGAAGCCATTATTCCGATCTTATCTCAGCGAATAATACCCTTCTTCTTTTTTGTTCCAATATACTGTATCATACACATTACTGGAATTATCTTTATTTTTCAGTCTCCTACTCTGACAGACTGGATGCCCTGCTGGCTGAAATGTACGAAGAATTCCATCATAAACAGATTTTTCATCAAAATATGCTTTATTATTCTTCCGGTATGTTTTTTACACTTATGGAACGGCAGTTACTCAGCCAGATCTCTGTCTCACCTTCCAACCCACTCCGCTGGTGCGTTATGATCAGATCTATTCTTATATCTGTGATAACTATTCTCTGACCTCCGCCAGAGAAATTGCAGAATATTTCCATATCAGTCAGTCTTATCTCTGCAAACTATTTCACGAAAACGGTACTACCGTTACCACAGTCATTCAGGAAATCCGGCTTCAGCATACTCGAAGTCTTCTGGAACAAAGTGACCTTTCTGTTCAGAATATTGCAGAGTTGGTTGGCTATCACGATCTGACCTATTTTATCAAATTGTTCAAACGTAACTTTTCGATTACTCCTTATCAGTATCGAAAAAAATACCAATCTGCGAAAAAACTTTCGCAGTCTATAGAAGCATAGTACTATATTTTTATTTTTATGGAAATGGTTTGTTTTTCATAAAAATAGTGTTTTTTTACACTAAAATTTTAAAAAAGTTTGGGGATCCTATCTGTCATTCTGACAAATAGGATCCCCAAACTTTTTTAATCTTCGTCAATCTCTGATTTTTTATGATGATGATGTCTCTTATGTTCTGCTTCTCCGCAGACAATGCAGTTCTTCACTATTTCCCCATGTTTCGTAAAGTCCCAGATTCCATAGGCCACCATCGGACTGTCTTTCATAATGCAGAGGCTGATAGTTTCGTAAAGAATAATGCCGTCCTGTCTTGCAATGCATCGGAATAATTCATTGCCGAAATAGTCTTTGATATATCCCAGCACATCACCTTCCCGGAAAGTTTCTCCCGGCTGCTTTGTCGGATACCAGCATCCTTCTACCGGAGCATCTTCGTAAATGGCAGGACTGACATCAATCGGTGTCTTTTCATGACGATGTGCCTGTCCCTTAAATACTCCAAGATAGCGCAGTATGTTTTTCACATCATGCACATCTTCATCCACAAGACTCTGACACCACTGACTGCTGTATCCACGTTCCAGTAAAATACTTGGAATTCCCAATGATCCTGCATAATTATACGCACCGCTTGTATTGCACTGGGATTCCACCAGAAGATCCACATGGGCAATCTCTGCCATCTCACGGCTCTTTTTTACCACATATTCACTGGCATTCCCCAGACAATATACATAGGAAACCAGACCTTCAAATCCGTCTCCGCAATGCAGATCAATATAATAATCCGCTAATGGAAAAAATTCCCGTTCTACTGTATAGGCGATACGCTCCGCTGTTGTGCCAAGCATACTTCCCGGAAATACCCGGTTCAGGTTCTTGCCATCTTCATATACAAGGCTCATGGTGCGGTGCTCAAACCCACTTGGATTCATCAGGTGAATGATGATCACCTGTCCTTTGATCTTGTCTGGTTCCAGGTCATGAGATAATTGAATCGCAGACTGAATTCCCACATATTCTGCATTGTGCACACCACCTGAAATCAATACCGTTTCGCCGTCCTGTGTTCCGCAGATCAGTGTCACCGGAAGCTGTATGCGAGTTCCTTCTACCGATATGAATCCGTTGACTTTTTCTCCTCTTTTTGCAGTAAGTCCGCCAATTGTAACTTGTTCCATAAGTCTCTCCTTACTTTTTCTTACTGTTGCTATAACATTTTCTTGCTTACGTCCACAAAACAAATAATAAATGCGAGCATAGCCAGACACCAGGTGATAGGATATACTGCTGCCACCATCCGCAGACTATGGAACTGATCTACAAATAATTTCAAGATTCCAATTCTGCAAATACAAAGTGTCACAACTACAATTATCATGGACTGAATTGTTTTTCCAAGGCCTCTTACCAGACCACCTGTTACTTCCATGATCGAATAGATGAAATAAAACGGGAAAGATACACCTATGATTTGCAATCCCAGACGGATTACATTTTCATCCCGACAGAAAATACCCAAAACCGTTCTTCCAAACATCAGAATGACAGCTGAAAGTATCATTATGACAGATGCAGAAATTACATTACATACCATCGCACTTTTCTTGATTCTCTCATATTTTCCAGCTCCGTAGTTCTGTCCGACGAAGGTTACAATACTCTGTCCAAAGGCAACAATCGGAAGATACAGTATGGTTTCCACACGGAAGTAGACCGTAAATGCTGCTACTGCGTCCTCTCCAAATCCATTGATATAGTACTGCACTACCAGATTAGACAATGTAAGAATCATCGCCTGTATTCCCAGCGGAATTCCGATTTTTATAATCTTTCCGCTCATTTTTCTTTCTATCTTCCATCTCTGTCTCAGTAAGTTTTCTTTTCGGAAAATGTATACCATTAAAAATACTGCCGTAAAAGTCTGTGATACGACAGTTGCCAGAGCTGCACCTGCCACACCCCAGCCAAGCATTGCGATAAAGCACCAGTCCATACACACATTTAAAAAGCCACCGGCAGCCAATACCAGAAACGGTGTTCTGGAATCTCCCATGGCCCTTAAAATTCCGGCGCACATATTGTAAACAATCATAGACATAATTGCCAACAGATAAATCCGGATGTATACAAGAGCCTGCGCCAGTATGGATGCCGGCGTATTCAAAGCTCGAAGTGCCCAATACGCCAGCAGCTGACCTGCTGCCATTAGAAGAATTCCTCCGGCTAATGCAAGAAATAACGCATTTTCCATGCTTTTTCGCACATTTTCTCTATTCTTTGCGCCCCAATACTGAGCTGTTATTACACCTGCACCGACAGATATACCGGTAAAGAGACCAATCAGGCAAGTTACAAGAATTCCACTTGCGCCCACTGCTGCAGCCTCTGTTTTTCCCATATAATTTCCCACAAAAATCAAATCAACGGTGCCGTATAATTGCTGGAACAGACTGCCCAAAAACAGTGGCAATGCGAATAAGATAAACCCTTTTGCAATACTTCCTTCGGTTAAATTCGTATTCTTCATTACTTCTTTCCGCCATAGAGATGGCAGGCCACCTGGTGTCCCGGCTCTACTTCTGTCATCTGAGGCGGTTCCTTTTTGCAGATATCCATGCATTGTTCACATCTTCCCTGGAATGGACATCCTTTCGGCAAATCCAGCGGACTTGGCGCCTCACTTTCGATGCTTTCAATTGGTTTTGAAAAATCCATATGAATATCAAATACAGCTCCCATTAATGCTTTTGTATAGGGATGCATGGCTTTGGAAGACAATTCTGCACTCGGAAGTGTTTCTACCAGATTTCCCAGATACATCACTGCGATCTGATGGGAAACCTGCTGAACCAATGCAATGTCATGGCAAATAAATCCAAACGTAATATTTTTTTCTCTCTGAAGTTTGGTAATCAGTTCAATGACCGTTTTCTGAACAGATACATCCAGTGCAGACGTTGCTTCATCCAACACCACAATTTCAGGTTCCAGAGCCAGCGCTCTTGCAATGGCAACACGCTGTCTTTGTCCGCCGCTCATATTATGTGGATATCGATCTGCAAAATCTCCCGGAAGTTCTACCATTTCCAGAAGCTTTCTGCACACTGCATCTTTTTCAGATTTTTTGATTCTCTTAAAGTTCATCAATGGTTCACATACAATATCCCGGATGATCATCTTTGGATTAAATGATAACGTAGGATCCTGAAATACCATCTGTATATTCTGGCGGCTCTGACGAAGTTCCTCTCCATGTAACTTTGTAATATCTGTACCGCGATAAAGAATTTCTCCTTCCGACGGCTTATCTAAAGAAACCAGAAATCTCATAAACGTACTTTTTCCACATCCGGATTCTCCTACCAGACCAAGTGTTTCACCTTTATACATTTTCAGATTGATATCATTATTTGCCAGCAGTGTTCTCCCATGGGAAGCCGGAAATTTTCTGGTTATATGCTTTGCTTCCAATATTACTTCTCTTTTTTCAGACATAACGTTCACCTCCAAGAGACGGAACAGCATCCAGAAGCTTTCTGGTATATTCGTTTTGGGATTCCTTCAGAATATACTCTCTTGTTCCCTGATCTTCTATTATTCCCTGTTTCATAACAATAATATAATCCGACATATATGCAGCCACACCAAGATTGTGCGTTACTACGATAATACTGGTATGGTAATCATCTCGCAGCTGCATCATCTGACGCACGATCTGAGCCTGCGTCGTCACATCCAGTGCCGAAGTCGGTTCATCTGCCAGTAACAGTTTAGCTGATAAGTCATCCCCATAGCAATTCCAACACGCTGTCTCATACCACCGGACAACTGAAACGGATAGGAATTCATAATATTATCTGCTGCCGGAAGTCTCATACGCTCCAGCATCATAATTCCTTTGTTCCATGCTTCCTTTTTGGAAATCTTTTCATGTGTCAGAATGTATTCTGTAAATACACTTCCAATCTTTTTCGTAGGATTCATCATAGCCCCACTATCCTGAAAAATCATGGAAATATCTGTACCACGCAGTTTTCTCCATTTTTCAGAATTATAAGCCAGAAGATCCTCTCCTTCTAATGTGATCTGTCCTGCTGTTACCTTTCCGCCACCAGGGAGTAATCCCAAAATTGCACGAATCACCGTGGTTTTTCCGCTTCCGGATTCTCCTACCAGCGAAATAATCTGTCCCTGTTTCATACTCATATTAAAATGCTGAACCGTCGGGACGTTTTTATAGGAGATGGTCACATCTTTTAATTCAAGCATCGTTCTACCTCCTATTCACTCTTTGGATCCAGGATATCCTGATGGAATCTCCAAGCATATTGAATACAACAACGACGATAAAAATTGCAAGTCCCGGAAAGATCATCAGCCATGGTGCTGACTGCATACAGGCTCTTCCCTCATTCAGCATATAGCCCCATTCCGGTGCAGGAGGCTTCGCACCAAATCCCAGAAAGGACATTGCTGCCAGCTCCAGCATCATAGATCCCACATCTGTCGCTGCTGTAATAATCAAAGTTGGCAATGCATTCGGAAGCATATAGCGAAGCAACATATACGGAGTCTTAGAACCTGTTACGATTGCAGCAGATACATAATCGCGGTCACGAATCTTTAAAACCAGGCTTCGTGCCAGACGGGCATATTTGGTCCAGCTCACTACTACAATTGCAATAATCGCATTTTTGATACTGGCCCCCATAATACCGGCAACCGCAAGGGCAAGTACCAGTCCAGGGAAAGCAAGCATCATGTCTGCAATTCGCATGATTACAGCATCCACGATTCCTCCAAAATAGCCAGAAATAACACCTGTTACTGTTCCAACCAGAAAAATTAACGCAACTACACCAAATGTGGCTGTCAAAGATGCACGGGCACCATAAATCACTCTTGCAAAAATGTCGCGCCCCATCTTATCTGTTCCAAAAATGTGCTCTTTACTCGGCGGAAGCAATGCATCTACCAGAGATCCTTTCAACGGATCCACACCACCTGTTACAACAGGGGCAAATATTGCTGCCAGAATAATAAGCAGTGCAAGAATAGAAAACACGACAAACGTTTTATTCTGTAAAAATCTGTTTTTCTTCATAGTTCTCTACTCCTTTAAACGCATACGAGGATCAATGTACACATAAGATGCATCTACAATCAGATTAATTACCATGTAGATCAGTGCAAGCCATAATACATATCCCTGAATCAGATTATAATCACTGGATGTGATTGCTGAAACTGCCAGATTTCCCAGTCCCGGGTAAGAAAAGATGACTTCTACTACACTGGTTCCCCCAAGGAGGGAACCAATGGAAAGACCAAACATGGTAATCAGTGGAAGTAAGGAGTTCGGAAAAACATTCTGCCAGATAATTTTAGATCTTTTTACACCTCTGGCTTCTGCACCAATGACATAATCCTGGCTTAATTCATCCAATACTGCTGTTCGTACCTGTCTGGTATACTTGGATGACATTGCAATCGCCAGTGTCAGCGCAGGAAGAAATAAGCTCTTAAAGTCTCCTGCTGAACTGATTACCGGAAATGCATGGATGTATACACAAAATGCCAGAATCAATAATAAGCCTACCCAAAAGTTTGGCATAGCGCACCCCAGAAATGTAATTCCACGGACAAGATAATCAATCCATTTATCTTTATAGAGTGCAGATAACATTCCCAGTGGCACGGACAGAATCAACATCATGACCATAGACATCAATGTCAGTTTCAGGGTCGGCCAGAGTCTTTCTGCCAGCAGTTCTGTTACCGGTCTGTTCAGACTGTAGGATTTTCCAAAATCTCCCTTCAGGCAATTTCCAAGCCATCTGGTATACTGCTGCAGAAATGGATCGTTTAATCCCATTTCCTCTCTTGTCTCCTGAATCATCTCTTCTGATGGCATCACGCCGGTTGCCGTATACATGTTACGCACAGGATCACCCGGTGACATGAACGTCAATGCAAATGTAATAAAACTGATTCCCAGCAATACAATTACAATCTGCAAAAGACGTTTTGCTATTTGTTTTTTGCTCAAAATGAACACTCCTTTTTGCTTTACTGTTATTCAGCCGGTACAATTTCAGTAGACAGCCAGTAGTAATCTGCTGTGTGGATATGTGCTGATCCGACTTTTGCGTTGTTATAAATCATAGATGAGTTATAGTATCCGTCAACCAAAACAGCTGCATCATCGATCAGGATCTGCTGCATCTGGAAGATGATATCTTTTCTCTTTTCCGGATCCATTTCACTCTGTAATTCCTTATATAATTCATCATATTCCGGATTGGAGTATGCACAGTAGGATGTATCCGTTGCCCAGTTCGCCATATAGGCCAGAGGATCTCCGGTACCAACTGTAATCCAGTTATTATTATTAAAGTCATAATCCAGAGCTGCCAGTTTGCTCCACTGATCATCAGAGCTGCCGTATTCCGGAACCACACCGATACCAATTTCTGCCAGATACTGTGCATGAGCATCTGAGAAATCATTCAGCAGACGGTTTTCGTAAGAATATATCTCAGATTGATGTTCTGACCATCCAGTTCGCGAATTCCATCTCCGTCTGTATCCACGATTCCTGCTTCATCCAGGATCTGTTTTGCCTTTTCCGGATCATAGGTATATGGATTTACCAGTTCATCATAACCATAGTTCAGTGTAGATGGCAGAACTGAGAAACCTGGAGTATAAAGTCCTCCAATTGTCTTGGAGTTACAAATTGTGTCATTGTCAATTGCCATCAGTATCGCCTGACGCAGTGTTTTGTTGCCCAGCACTCCGTTAAAGTTCATCCATGAAAATCCGCAGCGCACACCAGATGCAATATCTACTGTATACGCATCGTTTTCCTGAAAGCTCTGAATATCTGCTACGTTCGTAATATTTTCTACCAGGTCTACCTGTCCACTCTGAAGTGCCATTGCCTTTGCAGAATTGTCTCCCATAAACATCAGATTTACTTTGTCATAAGGTACATCTTCTCGATAATATTCATTGGCAGCCAATTCATATCCAACACCGACTCCATTAAACTTTTCGATTTTGTAAGGACCGGTACCGATAATTCCATTATCGAAGTTCTCGATATGCTCTACGTCTGTGATACCCATCGTTGGATGACAGAGCTGCCCCATCAGGTTTGCATATGGTTTACTTGTTTTAATGAAAATAGTATTTGCTTCATCATCAGCAGTTACTTCTGCTTCAAATTCCAGATATTTTTCTGGTTTTGCGGATCCGGAAGGTCCGACTTCTTTCATATGATCAAAGTATGCTTTTACTTTGGATGGAGTCAGATCACAGCCATCAGAAAACTTGATACCATCTTTCAGCTTAATCGTCCACTCTGTATGTTCATCATTTACTTCGTAACTTTCAGCCAGCCATGGTGTTACTTCCATGTTGTCATCAAATTTAAACAGTGTTTCCGCAATTCCGTATCTCATGGCATTCCATCCACCATTTTCATCCATGGCACTATTTACTACACCATCTGTATACATGGCACATCCAAAGTTCAATACCTTTTCTTCTGCATTTACAGTCATTCCCATAGCCAGCAGTGCTGCTGTTGCAGCTGCAATCATCATTGCTTCTCTCTTTTTGTTTTTCATTTTCTTTCTCCTTATCCTTATCTTTTTGTTGCATTATTATGATGATATCGGTGTTTTCACATCTCTATCTTTTCATACTGATTCTGATTCATATGGAACTGAATTTATCTGTTTCATAATTTTTCTGTAAACGCTTTAAATGAGTCAAAGTCTGCTGATGGTTCATAAGCCTTCATAACCTTCATCATGCTCTGGGCACTATATGTATTATCATACATACCTATAGACAACGCATACTGGCTGTCAAACTCTTTCGGAGATATTGCTGTCCAGAAGGATTGCTGCAGTTGAAAAGCACTGCCATTTTCCCGATAATCCCCGGCATATCCTTCATAAGCATTTTCCATAGCTACAAAAGCAGGTGCCACGATTGCTCCGTATTTACCAACCAGGTAATCCAGTTTTTCTTTGCCGTCATATCCTTTTGTGTGAAACAGTTCATAGTTCTCCTCTGTAAAACAGTCAATGGCTCCCACCTGAATGTCTTCTTTTTTCTCCTGTTCACATGCACTTATGGCATCCATGAAGCTATTCACACTCAGTACGCTGAGAATGACATTGTTTTCTCCGTCATCCAGGACTTTTCGCAAATTTTCATTCAAATTCTCTACACTTGGATAGCCCGGAACAATGGTAATCTGTATATCTGTTCCTGTTTCGATTTTTTCTGTATCTGTTGCCAGTACCAGTTCTTCTACCGGTTTTTCATAAGACAAATCATAGCTTTTCTGAAGCTGATTCAAAATACCTGCAGTTCTCAGCCTGTGCATTTCATTATTTACTCCGGCACCGCCACTGGTAATGATATACTGATTTTTCCTTTCGGTATCTTCTGAAGCAAAGTACTGTGCCATATCTTCTGCTGCTTTCTGTTCTTCTTCTGCTGAAGGACCAATCACTCCCAAAAAATATGGATTATTTTTTACTTTTTCAAACATTTCGTTGTTGATGGTTCCTGAACCACGGACATAGTACATCCCATATTCTTCACAAACCGGAAGTACCTGTTCCAGATCAGTAGAAAGGAACGAAATGATTCCCTTTACTCCCTTTTCATGCAATTCTTCTATAAATGCAATTTCATCTTCTGCACTGAGGATTCCTGTTGAATAGACAAAATCTACATTAAACGTGATGCCAATGTAGTTTTCCAGATAATTTCGAAATGCTCTTACTTCTGCATCGTTAAGATTATACACAGAAACACCGATCACTGTGTTTGCTGTTTCTGAAGTGTCTGAAGCCAGAACCGTAACACTAATACAAATAAGCATTATCACTCCAGCTATCATAGTTAACCATTTTTTCATATCAAACTGCCCCCATACTACAAAATATTTCCACTTTTTCTTCCTGACGCATAATAAAAATGCAATATCATATGAATTGAATTAAATAAAAAAACACCCTTTTATTGCTTTTAGGGTGCGCTGTAAAACATACTATATTGTTCTCTTATACACCGTAAGAAATAACCAATTTCCTAACGTATGCAGGTCTCCTGACTTGAGTTCTGCATCTGTTATCGTCTTCCCACAATCTCTGCAGTGACATTATGATAACCGACTCCCTCTTACAGTGGCGGGACCGTACCGGACTTACACCGGTTTCCCTTTTCATCTTGATTTCGACAAGAACATACATCAAATATCTAATTATTTTTAATATAATGGTTCATGAAACAACTGTCAATAGTATTTATAAAAAATGTCTTCTCTTTATGACAGTTCAGCCTTCTGACTGAACCATCACTTTTAACACCGGCTAAAAAAATAATGCTGGGAATCCTTTTTTAAAAACCGTTTCCAATTGCTGACATACAATATGCATCCAGCCCTTTCCAGGTTTTCTCACTGTTGATACCTCCGACTGATACTCCTATTCCTTTTTGTTTGCATAATTCCAATATTTTGGCACTCATTTTTGCCCTTTTTATGCACAAAAATACGCGGTTTTTTCCACTTTTCAGTTTCTCTGCCTTTTGAACCATGGCTTCCACTGACTCTGATTTAGGAATATAGCCGATTTCTGCGACCGGATCCATTTCTTTCACCCATTTCAGATATTGAAAGTTAAAAGAGATCCACACTACACGATTCTGCAATCCTGATTCCTGCACCATTTTATAAACCTTGCGAAACTTTGTTTTTGTCAACCCGCTTCCATTCTTCAGTTCCAGATACGGTATCACATCCTTCTGTACACAATATCTCAACACTTCTTCTAAGCTTGGTATCTTTTCCCCTGCATACTTTGATGACTTCCATGATCCGGCATCCAGTTTCCGAAGCTGTGCATAGGTATATTTATCCGCTCTCCCATGCCCATTTGAAGTACGATCTACCTGCGCATCATGCAAAATCACCGGTACATTATCTTTCGTAAATTGAATATCACATTCAATATACTGATATCCTTTATCTGCTGCCAGTAAAAATGATGCCATAGTATTTTCTGGTGCCCTGGAACTGTATCCCCTGTGTGCTACCCGGTATGTCTGTTTCTCTTCCGTTTTCTTTTGTCCGACTACACGTATCAGACAGCTATATGTTTTTTTGTTCTTGCCCGTGCAGGTAATCCATGCTGTTCCACAACTGTTTGTATTTATTTTTCCATTCTGAACCGTTGCAACCGCCGGGTTTGATGTTTTCCACTGTATGGCTCTGTCCCCCTTTAATCTCAATCTGACAGACTTCCCCATCTGCAGCAGATACTGTCTGGATGACAATTCTGGCTTCTTTGCTGCCATACAGTCCTTCGATCCGGCACACAGCAACATCAACAGCAATAACAATAGCATTCTTCTTCCCTGTTTCATTTTTCCCCCTTATCTGGCAGCTTCCTGCCTGCTGTATTATCAGCTGCTTTCTCCCTTTCCACAGCATATTTTTTTAATCATAACATAAAAACAGAGCAGTGCAAGTATAAATCTATACTTTTTACTGCTCTGTATTATCATTCTATATCATTTCAACCACTCAGGCCATCTGTGCTCCTGCACTGGTCAGTGCCTTGCGTACTGCTTTTGCTACTGCATAAGCTGCTGCCAGAGATACCAGATCCTTTACCAGATATGGTGCGGAGCCTGTCAGGAATGCACCCCATGCATTCAGTCCGGTTACAATGCTCAGCTGGATCACTCCAAGGATATGACAGCAGGCCAGACCTGCTACAGACAATCCGATCAGTGCCGGCATAGATCTTTTCTCATATCCAAGACCACACAATGCAACCATTGGAAGGAAGCCCCAGATATAACCGCCAGCCGGGCTAACTGTGAATCCTAATCCACCGGAAAATCCCGCAAATACCGGAACTCCCACAGCACCAAGTAAAATATAAACAACTGTCGATGCCAGTCCATACCGCCATCCCAGAATATATCCTGCCAACGCCATCGCAAAGGTCTGCATGGTTACCGGTACACCCGATGGAAGGGGAAACTGAATCTGAGACATGACTGCCATCACTGCAGCCAACATGCCTGTCATTACCACTTTCTGAATAGAACTCTGTGTTTTCATTTTTTCATTACTCCTCGCTCTTGTATTGTTAACTTTTCATATAACTCAGTTGACAATATTATAGGTGTAATGTTTTTATTTGTCAACCATTTTTCTTTTCCAGTTGACATACTCTGGTTACAAAAAGCAGAAATCATCATTCTAATTTCTGCTTTTTATACTCATGACCGGTTCTCCCAGCCTGATTTCTTCTTTATCTGTTATCTTAATCTCCAGGAACTCTCTGCTGTTCGTCACAAATACTGCGGTAATCGGATCATAGCCTTTTTCCTTCAGAAGCTTCAGATCGATTCGAATCAGTTCCTGTCCTCTTTTTACCTGTTCTCCCTCTGCCACACGAAGCTGAAATCCTTTTCCTTCCAGTTCTATCGTATCGATACCCACATGAATCAGTATTTTTTCGCCATTTGTTCCTTTTATGGCTATGGCATGTCCTGTCTGAGCAGTCATAATAATCATTCCGTCAAATGGTGCCACAATCTTTCCCTTAGAGGGTAAAATTCCGATTCCTTTTCCCACAAGTCCCTGTGAAAATGTCTCATCCGGTATCTTCTCCTGTGGAATGATCTTCCCTTCTGCCGGTGCTCCCACGCTGCTTGTTCCATCCGTATTCTCATCCTGTTCCTTCCAGAATATTCCGGTAAGGATGAAAGAAATGCCTCCGGCAACTATCAGCATCAGTATATACTGCTTCGTACAGTCCAGTGTGATCAGCATGGCCAGCAGTCCGGTCACTCCATAAGAAGATCCATATACTCCAAGCATACTTCCCGTGCTGCGCCAAAAGCTGCTCCAATCATTCCACATATCAGTGGCCGGATAAATCTTAAATTGATTCCAAAAATAGCAGGCTCTGTAATCCCCAGTGCTGCTGAGATACTGGCCGGAAGCGCCACTGCTTTTACTTTTCTGCTTCTGGTTTTGAAAAATACAGCAAGACATGCCATACACATGGCAAAATTTGCTGAGGAAGATACCTGTATCCACATATTTTTTCCGGTCTCAGCCAGCATACCGGTCTCCAGTACACCAAACATATGATGCGTACCAAATACAACGGTAAGAGGATACGCCGCTCCACACAAAAAAGCTCCGATACCAAGTGGCAATCGCAACGTAAATCTGGTAATATCCACAATCAGATTTTCCATTTGCACAAAAAATGGTCCGATCATTGCCATCGTCAGAAACGCTGTCACAATTATCGTAACTAGAGGCGTCACGAACAGATCCAGTATTTCCGGTACATGGCGATGCATCCATTTTTCGATTTTACACATCAGCCAGACAGCAATGATCACCGGTATCACATGTCCCTGATAATTCACTCTGCGGATATGGAATCCCAGTATATTCCAATAATTGACCATGTTCGGTGAACTGGCTGCGCTCCATGAAACCAACAGTTCTCTGTGCATCAGTAATAATCCTAATGTACCGCCCAGATACAGATTGCCACCAAACAAACGGGCTGCACTGACTGCTACCAGCACCGGAAGATAGGTAACGGCAGTATTAGCCACCAGATTCATCCAATTGTAAAAATCACTGGTGGTATAGTCCGGAACCAGTCTGCTCATGGCACCCAGGATCCCCATTAATAATCCGGATGCCACAATAGCCGGCAAAATTGGAATGAATACATTTCCCACTACCCGAATCATTCTGGTCACTGCACTGACTATGCCTTTTTTTTGTTCTTCCCTGCTCTCTGACAGCTCGGATAATCGGATAAAACGGTGCAGTTCGTGATAAACTTTATTTACCGTCCCAGCACCAATAACAATCTGCAGCTGACCGTTTCCCTCTATGACACCCTGCACACCTGGGATCTGTTCCAGTTTTTCCCGGTTCACTTTACCGATTTCTCTGAGTCGTACTCTCAGTCTGGTAGCACAGTGCTGTATATTGATCAGGTTTTCATTCTCTCCCAGAGCACTGTAGATACTTCCCGCACATTCTCTGCAATTTAGTGCCATTTTTTATCCTTCTTCAAATATATCTTTTTTCGTCCAGTTCTCAGGTATTCTGGTCAGAACCGCATCCTCGATCATCTCTTTTTCGAATACATCAAAGCTTTTATTCACGATTCCCATCTGAATCGCCTGCAGTGGCGAAAGGCCGGAACGCATCGTCCTGATTGCACCTGTCAGCCCACGGAAATCCAGTGATTTCGTGGATATCTCACCATTGGATGCTTTCGTCTGCAGATCCTGAAACAATCCTGCGAATTGTTCTGCCGCTGCTTTCTTCAGATCCGGGAAATATTTCGACAACAGGACATGCAGTGTCTCTGCATCCAGTGGCGGCATATCAATCACCATAAATCTGGAGATCAGTGCCTCATTCAGTTCTTTCGTTCCCGCATATCCGTAATTCATCGTACCAATAAAACGGGTCGCCGGGTGCAGCACGATTCTGGAATACCCTGGTACATCAATGCTTCTGCGGTAGTCCAATGTCGCATGCAATACCGATACCGCATCATTCTTCGCCATATTAATCTCATCCAGAATACCAAATCCACCATACTGAGCACACTCATAAATCGGTCCTTTTCGAAGCTGTACTTCGTTATTTTTAAATGTATCTGTTCCTATCAGTGCCGCACTGTCTGTGTTCACATGGAAAGAAACATTATAGGATGGTCTTCCAAACAGCCATGCTAAAGTCTCACAAAGTACATTCTTTCCGGTTGCCTTGGCTCCAGAGAGGAGAATATTCTCTCCGTGAAGCAGTGCGGCAATCGCCATCTCCAGAATCTCTTTTCCGTAGAACAGCACCTCTGGTCTGCTGATCCGCCCTTTTACTGCCTCATCTGTCTCATACTGTTCCCGAAAGGCCAATAATTCTGCAACCAGTTCCCCGCCAATCTGCATTCCCTTCAGATACTTTGTAATCATCTGCTTTTCTGTCTCCATATTCCCCATCCTGTTATTTTTTCTTAAAGTGTGTGAATAAATCTCATAAATGCTTCTCTGCCCTGTGGTGTCACCTTGTACACACCGGCATCTTCCAGAACCTTCACAAATACTTTTCCGATCTCCTGTTCCAGAATACCGTCAATATTCTCTGCATTAATCTCCTGATAAGATGGCAGGAATTCTGCGACCCATTTTGCATGCTTTTCCAGTGTCTCATTGGATGCAATGTCTTTGCCTTCCAGAATATATTCTTTCAGCAGCTCCATCTCACCCTTTAAACGCGCCGGAAGAACAGCAAGTCCCATTACTTCAATCAGACCAATGTTCTCTTTCTTGATATGATGCAATTCTGCATGTGGATGGTATACGCCAAGCGGATGTTCCTCTGTAGTGATATTGTTACGCAGAACCAGATCCAGCTCGTAGTTTTCTCCATTCTTACGGGCAATCGGTGTAATGGTATTGTGTGGTTCTCCATTGGTCTCGGCATAGATAAAGGCTGCCTCATCCGTATAGGCTCTCCACTGCTGCAGAATATGATCTGCCAGATCAATGATACGTTCTGTACTTCTTCCGCTGAGACGAATCACAGAAAGAGGCCACTTTACAATACCTGCCTTCACGGTCTCATAACCTGGTATGCTGATCTCCTTCTCTATTGGAGCTTTTGCCATAGCAAAGGTATAGTTTCCACCCTGGAAATGATCATGTGTCAGAATAGAACCGCCTACAATCGGTAAATCTGCATTAGATCCCAGCATATAATGTGGAAACTTCTTTACAAAATCAAACAGCTTGATGAAGGCTTCTCTGTTAATCTTCATCGGTGTATGCTGCCCGTTAAAGACAATACAGTGTTCATTATAATATACATACGGAGAATACTGAAATCCCCACTTACTGTCATTGATCGTAATCGGGATAATCCGGTGATTCTCCCTGGCCGGATGATTCAGACGTCCTGCATATCCCTCGTTCTCAAAACAGAGCTGACATTTTGGATATGCGGTATTCACTGCCGTTCTTGCTGCAGCGATAGCTTTCGGATCCTTTTCCGGCTTAGAAAGATTGATCGTAATATCTATCTCACCATATGGACTGTCTGCCTTCCACTTCTGATCCTTCTTAATGCGGTAACGACGAATATAGTCATTATCCTGACTGAACTTATAAAACCAGTCAGTGGCTTCCTTCGGAGACACTGCATACTTGCTGCGAAATGTCTCCTGCACCTGTGCAGGTCTCGGTGTCAGACAATTCATCAGTCTGGTATCAAACAGATCTCGATAAGCGATGCTGTCTGGAATCAGTTCCCGGCGCACTGCTTCATCCAGTAAATCCTTCAATATCTCTTCCAGTGGACGTTCCGGTACTTCTTCCGGTTCTTCATAGCTGTCTTCCTTAAAAATATCCAGTAACAGATTGGTCGTATAAATGCGTTCACACTCCGGAACCAATCCTGTTCTGATTCCATATTCTACTAACTCGGCAATGCTTTTTGATAACATAGAGTATCCTCCCATCGGTCTGCGCTTCGATACATTTTCGCAGTTCTGTTACCATTTTAACATTTCCTGTACGTATGTCAATAAATCTCTTTTATTCTCCTCGTTCTTCCCTGTCCTGATATTCTCGCTTCGTAACCAGTGACTTATAAGCCGGACGAATGATCTTATCCGTAGTCACCAGTTCTTCGATTCGATGTGCACTCCAGCCCACTATACGTGCAATTGCAAATAATGGTGTATATAATTCTCTTGGAATCCCCAGCATCTCATATACAAATCCACTGTAAAAGTCCACATTCGGGCTGACTCCTTTGTAAATCTTCCGCTTCTCGGCAATGATCTTCGGTGCTATTTTCTCGATATTATTATAAAGAGCCATGTCCTCATCTCGACCCTTTTCCTCTGCCAGCTGTTCTACGAAGTTCTTAAATACCACTTCTCTTGGATCAGAAAGAGAATAAACTGCATGTCCCATTCCATAGATCAGTCCCTTGTGATCAAAGGCTTCTTTCTCAAGGATTCTGGTCAGATAGCTCTCCACTTCTTCTTCATCATGGTAATCAGATACATGCGTACGGATATCATCCATCATCTTCATCACCATCAGGTTCGCCCCACCATGCTTGCGCCCCTTCAGAGAAGACATCGCCGCTGCGATTGCAGAATAGGTATCAGAACCAGAGGACGTCACTACTCTTGTGGTAAAAGTCGAGTTGTTACCACCTCCATGCTCCATATGAAGAAGCAGTGCTACGTCCAGCACTCTCGCCTCCAGCTTCGTATAGGACATATCCGGTCTGAGCATACGCAAAAAGTTTTCTGCTATCGACAATTCCGGATCTGGTCTGTGGATATACATACTGGAATCATTGGCATAATGATTGTACGCATGATAGCCATATACTGCCAGCATCGGAAATGTGCTGATCAGCATCATGCACTGCCGAAGGACATTGGATAATTCCAGATCATCTGCCTTCGGATCATAAGATGCAAGAGTCAGGATACTTCTGGTCATGGAGTTCATGATATCTGCACTTGGAGCCTTCATGATCACATCCCTGGTAAAATTCGTTGGCAGACTCATCTGGTCGGTAAGATTCGCCCGAAACTCTGTCAGCTGCTTCTCTGTAGGAAGTTCTCCGAATAACAGCAGATAGGCACCTTCTTCGAAAATATATTTTTTCGAAAGCTTTCTCTGGCCAGTTCCTGCACATCAATCCCACGATACAGCAATTCACCGTCACATGGGACCTGTTTTCCATCTATTATGTCAAATGCTCTCACCGAAGAAATATTGGTCAGTCCTGTCAGGACACCATGACCATTCTCATCGCGCAGGCCCTTTTTTACCCCAAGCTCGGAATACAGCTTCAGATCAATGTTGTCATATCTGCGGCATACTTCTGCCTGTCTTACCGTATAGTCGTCTATCTGTCTCATGCGTGCTCCTCCTTCTTGCCATCTGCTTTTCTTTTCCATTTTTTCACCATTATATTCTTTGCAGACATTCCCGGTCAATTAAAAAAAAATAAACATTTCTTAAAATAGTATGCAAAACCGGTGACATTTATACAGGAAAAAAGACCCCGAAGGGTCTTGCATCATATATAGTACATATCCTGTGAACTGGCAAGTTCCTGTTCATAAGTCTCCAACAGTGTCTGTAAGGTAAGATGCTCCAGGAACTGACTCATCCACTGATTCATCGGTTCAATCATCTTTTCCTGAATGACCTTGGATGCCAGATTCTCTCCATTCCCTGGATCTTCCTTTTCCAGGAGATAGTCGCCATCCAGCAGACGAATCACATCGGACAGAAAGATCTCTTCCGGTGTCCTGGCCAGAAGATATCCTCCCTGTGGTCCCTTAATGCTCCGAATCATGCCTCCCTTTCGCAGAGCCATAAAGATCTGCTCCAGATATTTTACAGAAATATCATTGCGAACCGCAATATCTCCCAACTGTATACAAGATTCTCTGGCATTCACCGCCAGATCAATTAGTGCTCGAATGCCATAGCGGCTGCGACTTGATAAATTCATGACAGATACTCCATTTCTTCTTACTTTTCCTGGTACTATACCAGTATTATAGCATGTTTTCCTACTAGGTCAATAGGATATTGATTCTCCCGTTTGACATCTCTTTTCATTGGCTTATAATAAGTGTAGCTAATTTTCAAAGAAAAGAGGAGTTCTTCGTCATATTTTCATCTGTTTTTTTCAGTTACTCTCTGTGTGTACCTCTGATAACCTGAATTCCTCTGTCTTCCAGCAACTGGCAAATCTGAGTGATTCGACAGCACTCATGTTGATCTTTCATAATACGACATGCACCCACATGTACCACAGATACGCCTTCCTTTATGAGCCTGTCTATCTTTTCCTGCATTCCCGGATCTTCTTTTGGTTCTGCTTCTGTTATGAATCTGCATCCGTTGCAGGTCATCAGAGCTGCCAGATACGTATCATCAGCATATTCCTGAAAAAATCACTTTTATTCTGAAATGCATTCAGACAGCTCATTCTGGTACAGACTTTATTTGAAAGCATACAGGTCAGTATTGCTATCTTCTTCATAGCGAATCCTCCTATAAAAATAAAATGTGCATTTTTCCATGGCTGTCATATACGATCTCTGATTCTACTCTATAGATCCGGTAGATCAGTTCTGGTGTCAATACATCCTGTGGTGTACCATATCCTTCCAGATTACCGTCTTTTAACACGTAGATCTTGTCGCAGTAAGCAGCTGCTATATTCAAATCATGGATGGCTGAGATCACTGTGACATTCAGCTTTTTCACCAGTTCCATCAGCATAATCTGGTGAGTGATGTCCAGATGATTCGTTGGCTCATCCAGGATCAATGCCGGTGTCTGCTGGGCAAGCGCTCTTGCCAGAATCACTCTTTGTTGTTCTCCACCTGACAAAGTGGAAAATGTCCGTTCCGCAAACCGTTCCATCTGTACTGTCTTTAACGCTTCATCCACGATCTGATAGTCCCTGGCGTTATCCCTCTCCAGCGTCTTCTTGTGAGGTGCTCGTCCCATGAGCACCACTTCCCGCACGGTAAAGTCAAAATTATAATAATTGTGCTGAGCTACTACTGCCATCTTTCTGGCTGAATCTTTGACGCTCATAGAATGAAGTTCTTCCTCGTCCAGATAGACTGCTCCAGCATCCGGCTTCAGAATCCGGTAAATGCATTTCAACAATGTGGATTTTCCGCTTCCGTTTGGTCCGATGAGCCCTACCAGTTCCTTATTTTCTGACTCAATGGATACTCCACTCAGTATCTCTCTTGCATGAAACGAAACCCGAATATCTTCTGTGGTTATCTTCATCACCTGCCACCTCCGAATCCATAAGACTTACGTACCAGCAGATAAATAAAACATGGAGCACCGATAATTGATACCAGAACACCGATCGGCATCTCAGAATTTTTCAGTACAATACGGCAGGCCACATCACACCAGATCAGAAAAGATGCTCCAAGAAGTGCACTAAGCGGCAACAATTTCCGATGATCTGTTCCAAAAAGAATTCGTACCACATGGGGAATCACCAGACCAACGAATCCAATGACACCTGCACAATACACTGCAAATCCAATCATTACAGATGCCAGAAGCAAATAAGACGTACGCAGCCTGTGAAGATCTGTGCCGAGTGTAATAGACACCTCATCTCCCAGCAGCATCAGATTCAGATTCCGGTACTGCGTCCAGAACAGTCCTGTGGCAATCAACGTAATCGGCAGCATAACAGTTACTCTGCTCCAGCTGGCTCCTGCCAGACTTCCCATGCTCCATTTCATCACTTCCGTAGCGGCTGATTTATCATTCGTGATATAAATGACAAAATTTGAAAATGCAGAACATACGGCACTGACCGCCATACCTGCCAGAATCAGTTTTGCCGAAGTTGCCTTGCCTCCCATATTGGCAATTGCAATCACGGCAAATGAAGTAATCAGCGCTCCAATAAATGCAGTTACTCCAACAGAATTTCCGCCCAGAAATCCACCAATTCCAAGCATAATGGCAAGAGTTGCTCCCAGAGATGCTCCTGATGAGATTCCGAGGACATACGGATCTGCCAATGGATTCTGCACAATGGCCTGCATTACAACACCACATACCGAAAGCGCCATTCCGACGCCAAGAGCCAGAAGAACTCTTGGCAGACGAATCAGCCATACCACATCATGAATTGCTCCTTCTGCATAATCAGACAGGCTTTTGATATGGAACAACCTATAGGCAATTACGCTATATACATCTTTCAGCGAAAGATCCGCATTTCCGAAGGTGATTGCCGCCAGTATAGAAAAAATCAAGAACGCAAGCAATCCCAGAAATATTGCTATGTAAGAAGTTTTTCGAAGAACCTTACTTCTTTTTTCCTGTAAATTCTCTTCTTTCACTTCGTTTCCTCAATTATTCCAGTGTAATATCCGGATATAAACCTTTGGCCATAGTCTCGATTCCATCCTGTGTACGGGTTGCACTTGCATATAACTCGCTAAGCATGATCGGGTAAACACGTCCGTTCTTTACTGCATCCAGACTCTGAAGTGATTCGTCATCCTGGATCACTGCCAGCTGGCTGTCCATAACGGTCTGTGGGTCATCTCCTGCATATGGCATATATACAACAAAGATCACATCCGGGTTTGCTGCAATGATGTCCTCTTTTCCAACGGTAGATGCATCTGGATTAGCAAGCGTTGCACCGAGTTTAGTTGCCATATCACCTGCCAGGCTACTTGCGCCATAATTGGTGATATCTTCTCCCAGTGGTTCCACAATCAGTACACTTGGTTTTTCTTCCATATCTGCGGTTGCACTTAAGGTTGTATCAATGACATTCTTTGCTTCATCTACAATTACTTCTGCTTTGTCCTGTACATCAAAAATCTTCCCGATATTCAGGATGTCTGTAAATTCATTTTCCAGAGTTCTGCTGCTACCCGGTCTGGTATTGGTGTTATAGTAGGTATTGCAGCCTTTGTCAATCCAGTTGGTGACATCTCCCAGATTCTTGTCTGAAAACAGAGAATCCCAGGACAGGATCATATCTGGTTCTAACATGGTAACCGTTTCAAGGGATGGGGAAAATTCATCAAGATAGTCGGTCTTAGAAAAGGCCTCCTTCAGATTATCCGGAACTTCATTATCCAGTCCTGCTGTAGCTACAAGGTGATCTTCCAGTCCGAGAGACAACATAGTCTCGATACTTCCCTGATATACCGCAAGTACTTTTTCCGGTGCTTTTTCATAAGTGGTTTCGATCTCATTTCCATCGTAATCATAGGTGGTAATGGTCAATGGATATTCTGTCTTTGTTTCTCCTTCTGACTCCGTTGCCTCTTCTGCTGTTTCTGTACTTTCTTCTGCATCAGCGGCTGGCTGGTTATCTTCTTTGATGGTATCAGCATCTGCTCTGTCTGTTGCAAAGGCTGCCGGTGCAGCTGTCATCGTCATTGCGGCTGCCATTACTACTGCCATGATTCTTCTGGATACGTACTTGTTCTTCATTTTTTCTTCCTCTTTCGTTTTATTTGTGTAACCGAAAAGACGGAACTTCAAAAAAGGGATACTTTTTACGGAAGCTCCTTCTTTCTGACAGGCAGGTTTCCTGACTCACAGACTTTCTGATGTCTTTCCGGAAGTTCTCCGAATTTTCCAAGTTTGCCGCTTCGCCTTCTCGCACATCTGTGCAATGACTGCTCTGAAGCTTCGTCTGCATACAGTGGCCGCAACCGTTCAGGCATTTTACCTGATTCCCTCTCATAAGACTCCGACTCTCTGTGCGGAGCTTATTCACCTTTCAGTGATTCAATTACGCGATAGTAATTGTAACACAGGCTGTTTTTAAAATAAAGCAATTTCCGTTGATACTCTTATCATTCTTTAAAATATCGTTTCACTAAAAATCAGGACCACCCGTCCAACGGGTGGTTTGCTCTAGGGCTATAAGCCCTTGTTACTAGGCCAGCGTCTCAAGGCGCTGGCTTTCTCTTTCGGCTATGAGAATTCTGTT
>QUMM01000069.1 GCA_003435055.1 Lachnospiraceae bacterium OF09-6 | reverse complement strand
TCGCTCATGATATTTGAGAAACATGCAAATCTGAAATACAAGTATGGGAATCGCCATTTCTGGTGTCGAGGATACTATGTAGATACGGTAGGGAAAAATGCAAAGAAGACCCTCTCAGTGCGCCTTCCGGGCGCAAGCAGGGATGAGCCCCTTATAGGGGCAGTGCAAACCACCGGCTAAGCCGGTGGTTATGATTTGGGAAAATCCCAAGCCCTTATTCTTATTAAAGTGTACGCAGGTATTTGCTTTAGCAATCGAAATCAGTCATCCCCATCATTAAACAAAGAATTGCGGCGTTCATCATCTTCTTCGCGACGATATTCGCTATCATCCCAATTGTAAACATACTCGCCTCGGTCAATACTGAAGCCATCCTTTTCGATGTATTCATAGTCTCCGGACTCATAATTAAAACACCACTTGACCATTTTATTCACCCTCCATTCCGAGCACATAAAAAAGCATTCTAAAAGCAGAATCTTTCTTTGCCTCTTTTTTTGATGAAGATGTCCCGTCAAAACAACAATCTTCTTC
Organism: Lachnospiraceae bacterium OF09-6; assembly: GCA_003435055.1. Lineage (GTDB taxonomy): Bacteria > Bacillota > Clostridia > Lachnospirales > Lachnospiraceae > Marvinbryantia > Marvinbryantia aceti. The sequence continues at coordinate 2,438 of QUMM01000069.1, read as the reverse complement.
CACTATGTGACATTCACATTTCCAAATCGGATTACCGTTATGGTCATAGGTTTCCTCGAAAGCGTAAGTTGGAATCGAAAAATATCCGCGACGGGCTAAGATTTCCAGTTGGTTGATCGAATCATCACGATTCGGGTTTTCGATTTCGTTGCGAATCGACCACAGCAAATCTTTTTGTTCCAAATACTCATAAGCCAGTTTACATACCGCCATTCTTGCGTCTTTGACAGAAACACCAAAGCCGCAAAAGACAGGTAAAGAATCAAGCAATTTAAGGTAACAATGATATTTTAGTTTAGAATAGTTGTAGCCTAACGGAAAGTTTTGATATATAGTGTTACTCTCTTTTAAATACCAAGTCGATGTGTAAGATGCTTCTTTATATTTGTACCAGGGAATGCACCCATTTTTGTTCATTTCCCATTCCTGAATCAGTCGCACATAATTAGTGTCGGTATCATCAATTAGGAAGTCTTCGGGAACAAGCATTGCTTCAACCGTTTTTTGCAAGTCTTTCAGATTCCATCCTGAATCGATTGCAACAGCTCCGATAATTGCTTCAAACAAATCCTCTTTCACAGAATCTTCTTGGTTGATATTATTCTGTATATCGCCCTTACCCATAATAAGATGTTCAGAAAAACCAAGTTCATCCATTCGGCGAGCCAACGCTTTTTTATTCACCATTCGACTTTTGATTTTAGATAAGTTATCTTCGTCATAGTCACAGCCGAAGCTATTTACCACCGGCACTTCGTAATCCGCTTGTTTCCGTTTGAATTCTTGTTCCAAAGCAGAAAGCTTTGTTCCGTCAACCGGATCCCCATTTGCTAAATGCCCGTACTTCTGAATAAGCAGTTTAACAATCACAAAATCAAGTGCCTTGTCTCCAATAAACTCGAGCACCTCATTGTTTTCACCGCCGTTCTCTGCGGTATATGAGCGACGAGTGAAAGCTTGCTGCAACAAATCAAGGTTTTTAAAATCATACCCGATTTGCTCCTGTACCATTTTCCATACTAATTCTTTTTTCATAACAAAAAATCCTTTCGGTAATATATCACCAAAAGGCATAATAAGAGCCCGACAGAAACACTTTCCCTGCGAGAAATGGAAAGATACCACCGGACATACAGCATTAAATATAATTCTTTGTTTCCGTTTGTTTACTCGGGTCCACTTTCATAAACGAGAATAAACACTAAGATACAATGTCTCAAATTTAATGTATTATGCCTTAAGCAACATAGTTATACCACTGCCGCCCAAATAACGCAACTGTTTTAATGAAAATTTCTTGCGTATTTTCAAAAATGCAGGAGTTTGGACATTTTCCCATCATATCAAGTTTGATTGATAGATTGATATTTTATCAGTTAGTATTTGATTCTTTCATGTTTACTTCTTTAGTATTTATTTGCGTTGGATTTTCCGTTATCGGTTCGTCCGTTGCCGGTTTTACCGTCACCGGATTTTCCGATGACGGTTTAGCCAACAGCGGCAGTTTTCTGAAAAGGTCGGAATTTGTATTTGTAGTGCTTTTAACGCCGTTTTCGGCATGGGACATGAAACATAGATTTAGGTTGTGGCTTACAAACAAAAAAATCCGCCATTTTCGACCTTTATTCCTACACTAAATCCGTCCCATCAGTCCAAAGCAGGGAGAGACATTCTCTACCCCCAGCCATCAAGATTGATAGATTGATATTTGATTCCATGGGTATTTCTTTCTTTGATAATTACTTTATTTAGTATTTCTTTGTGCGGGATTTTCCCTATGGGGATTTGCCACACGGGGATTATCCAGATGTGGATCATCCACGCAAGGGTTTTCCCGTTCTGGTTCTGAGAAAAAGAACGCCCACATACGAAGAACGCCTCGCTGCCGCAAAACCTCCATAACTTGACCGACCTTCAGATAGTCGCGTCCTAACCGGCTCATGTCCTTGATGACGATTGCCTCTACACGCCCTGCCTCCACTTCCTCCATCATCGCCAAAAATCCGGGGCGGTCAAAACGGGTGCCTGAGATACCATCATCGGTAAAGTGCGTAGGGTTGAGCAGCCCATTCCGGCGGGCAAAATCCTCTAACATCTGTTTTTGGTTGGATATGGAGTTGCTCTCGCCCTGTAACTCATCGTCCCGGCTCAGGCGCTCGTACAGTGGGGTATTTTTTTCATTTCTCATGGCTGTACCTCCTGAAACAAAAATGCTCTAAGTGATTGCTTCACTAACCATGACAAAATCATGATTAAGAAGTCACTTAGAGCATATATCACCCGATTTCATGATATCATTTCTAATACAGATTTTACCGCATTTTTCAGATTCAGTCCATCTTTTAATCCCAGTCGGTAGAAAAACTCTTCTGTTTCTGCTCCACTGCTAAAAATTGCATTACAGTATTCCGTAATCACTTCTTCCTGTTCTGGTGATA
>QUMM01000068.1 GCA_003435055.1 Lachnospiraceae bacterium OF09-6 | reverse complement strand
AAAATATCAAATGGTTAAATCGAAAGATATTAACCATGCCGATAGAGACATCCGAGGAAGTTATCTTTAAGAAGGTAACAACCAAGAGAATAGTAAAAGTTTAGTAAACATTTATGAACTCTATAAAAACCCAGACCCATATGGTGCAACGCTATGCATCGTATGACAGGTCAAGCGAAGAAGAGCGCAGGGTGGATGCTTGGCACTGAGAGCCGATGAAAGACGTGATAAGCTGCGAAAAGCTTCGGGGAGGAGCAAATATCCATTGATCCGGAGATATCTGAATGGGGAAACCCGGCAGAGAAGACCTCTGTCATCCATACGCCAATCCATAACGTATGGAAGGGAACCTGGTGAACTGAAACATCTAAGTAGCCAGAGGAAAAGAAAGAAAACTCGATTCCTTGAGTAGCGGCGAGCGAAAGAGGAGGAGCCTAAACCGGAATGCGTGCATTCCGGGGTTATGGACTGCATTCGTGATCAGAATCGATAAGGGAACGGTTTTGGGAAAGCCGGCCGGAGAGGGTGAAAGCCCCGTACCTGAAATCCTGACTGAGACAGCAGTATCCGGAGTACCACGAGACACGTGGAACCTTGTGGGAAGTCGGGGGGACCACCCCCCAAGGCTAAATACTACTCAGTGACCGATAGCGCATAGTACTGTGAAGGAAAGGTGAAAAGGACCCCGGGAGGGGAGTGAAAGAGAACCTGAAACCCTGTGTTTACAAACTGTGGGAGCACTCTATATGTGCGACCGCGTACTTTTTGTAGAACGGTCCAGCGAGTTGCGCTGGCTGGCAAGGTTAAGGACTAAAGGTCCGGAGCCGGAGGGAAACCAAGTCTTAAGAGGGCGCCATAGTCAGTCGGAGCAGACCCGAAACCGGGTGATCTATCCATGTCCAGGATGAAGCTGCCGTAAGAGGTAGTGGAGGTCCGAACGCACATCCGTTGAAAAGGGTGGCGATGAGGTGTGGATAGGGGAGAAATTCCAATCGAACCCGGAGATAGCTGGTTCTCCTCGAAATAGCTTTAGGGCTAGCCTCGTGTTAATCTGATGGAGGTAGAGCACTGAATTTCCTAGGGGGCGTCAAAGCTTACCGAAGAATATCAAACTCCGAATGCCATACAGATGATGCGCGGGAGTCAGACTGCACGAGATAAGTTGGGCAGTCAAAAGGGAAAGAGCCCAGACCTGCAGCTAAGGTCCCAAAGTGCGTGTTAAGTGGAAAAGGATGTGGGAATTCAAAGACAACCAGGATGTTGGCTCAGAAGCAGCCATACATTCAAAGAGTGCGTAATAGCTCACTGGTCGAGAGTTCCTGCGCCGAAAATGTCCGGGGCTGAAACACGACACCGAAGCTCAGGAATCACGTAAGTGATTGGTAGAGGAGCATTCCTGACCGGCGAAGCCGTACCGAAAGGAGCGGTGGAGGGACAGGAAGAGAGAATGCTGGAATGAGTAGCGAGAACAGGGTGGGAATCCCTGTGGCCGAATATCCAAGGTTTCCGGAGTAAAGCTGATCTGCTCCGGGTAAGTCGGGGCCTAAGGAGAGGCTGAAAAGCGTATCCGATGGACAACAGGTAGAAATTCCTGTACTGCAGTAAGACAGAACTGTAGGGACACGTGTGGAGAGCACAGGCGCGGAATGGAAAGCCGCGCGCAAGCGGGGTAGGAGATGTATAGGAAAATCCGTACATCAATCCGAAGACGTGATGCGGACCGAAAAAGAGTAGGGAAGTGTGTGAGCCATGCGTCAAGAAAAGCTGCTATTGTTCTTACTGTACCCGTACCGTAAACCGACACAGGTGGATGAGGAGAGAATCCTAAGGCCGGCGGAAGAAGCATTGTTAAGGAACTCGGCAAAATGACCCTGTAACTTCGGGAGAAGGGTGCCCTCGTAAGAGGGCCGCAGAGAATAGGCTCAAGCAACTGTTTAGCAAAAACACAGGTCTATGCAAAACCGTAAGGTGAGGTATATGCTGACGCCTGCCCGGTGCTGGAAGGTTAAGAGGAGAGGTTAGCGAAAGCGAAGCTTTGAATTTAAGCCCCAGTAAACGGCGGCCGTAACTATAACGGTCCTAAGGTAGCGAAATTCCTTGTCGGGTAAGTTCCGACCCGCACGAAAGGCGTAATGATTTGAGCACTGTCTCGACAATGCATCCGGTGAAATTGAAGTACCAGTGAAGATGCTGGTTACCTGCGCCAGGACGGAAAGACCCCATGGAGCTTTACTCCAGTTTGGTACTGGGATCCGGTATTGCATGTACAGGATAGGTGGGAGGCTGAGAAAACGCAACGCCAGTTGTGGTGGAGCCAATGTTGGGATACCACCCTTGCAGTATTGGGTTTCTAACCAGCCGCCGTGACCCGGCGGTGGGACAATGCCAGGCGGGGAGTTTGACTGGGGCGGTCGCCTCCGAAAGGGTATCGGAGGCGCTCAAAGGTTCCCTCAGAATGGTTGGAAACCATTCGAAGAGTGCAAAGGCAGAAGGGAGCTTGACTGCGACACCGACGGGTGGAGCAGGTACGAAAGTAGGACTTAGTGATCCGGTGGTATTAAGTGGGAATGCCATCGCTCAACGGATAAAAGCTACCCTGGGGATAACAGGCTTATCACTCCCAAGAGTTCACATCGACGGAGTGGTTTGGCACCTCGATGTCGGCTCATCGCATCCTGGGGCTGTAGTAGGTCCCAAGGGTTGGGCTGTTCGCCCATTAAAGCGGTACGCGAGCTGGGTTCAGAACGTCGTGAGACAGTTCGGTCCCTATCCGGCGTGGGCGTAGGATATTTGAGAGGAGCTGTCCTTAGTACGAGAGGACCGGGATGGACTGACCTCTGGTGTACCGGTTGCACCGCCAGGTGCATGGCCGGGTAGCCAAGTCGGGAAGGGATAAACGCTGAAGGCATCTAAGCGTGAAGCCCCCCTCAAGATGAGATATCCCATGCGAAAGCAATAAGACCCCTTGAAGACGACGAGGTAGATAGGGCAGAGGTGGAAGTGCAGTAATGTATGGAGCTGACTGTCACTAATAGGTCGAAGGCTTGACC
>QUMM01000067.1 GCA_003435055.1 Lachnospiraceae bacterium OF09-6 | reverse complement strand
CCGTAGATCATGTAGTCATCCCAGCATCATCATAATCGCCGTCATAGACAGAATAAAACTCTGCAAAGGAGAGAGGGTAGATTCTAATCTCATCACCTCTGCCACGGAACTCGGTCACAATGTCGCTGGACAGGAACTTGGAATTACTTCCGGTGACATACACATCAATATTGCTCATGCGGAGCAGGCTGTTCAGCACTTCCTCAAATCGTGACATAAACTGCACTTCATCAAGAAGCAGATAGTATTTGCCATCGTCTTTCATGGCATCTTTGATGTACTTGAAACACACCTTAGGATCTCTTAGTTCCTCATTTTCAATACCGTCCAATGCAATCTCAATAATATGATCAACATCAACGCCGTTCTCCAGTAAGTATCTCTTAAAGATGGTAAACAGCAAAAAGGATTTGCCACATCTACGAATGCCGGTAATCACCTTTATCATTCCATTATCTTTTCGCTCGATCAGCTGCTGTAGGTAAGCGTCTCTTTTAATCTCCATCATTACGCTCCCCCTTTCCGTGCATCTGCACACTTTTTAGTAATGAGATTCTATCACAGAACGACCTGAATTTCAATATGTATTCCCATTTTATGTGCATCTACACACTTTTATGTAATGTTGATAAATATATTTTCAGATTTTTTTGATTGCAGTGTTTATAATCGACTACTCCAATCGTTATTATAGGTAAACAACAAAAAGAAGATGGTTCCGATGTTTCATTAAATATGTTCGTTAGTCTTTTACGCAAAGGATTCTATCTCCTCTGCGCCCTAATGCTTTTCGGATTCAGTTCAACAAACTGGAATTGTTCCTTTAATTACTATTCTTTATATTTTAGTTTTCATTTTATTTACAACATATACTGCCACAATTGTCTCAGTAATTACCATAGAATACCAGATTGCACCAGGATTCCATATCATTGGGAGTATTATAACCATAATACCGCTTATCACAATTCCTCTCATCAGCGAAACAAGCAATGATATCTTCGTCTGTAATACTGACTGAAAATAATAGGTAGAGAATAAGTTAAATGAAAGAATCAGAAATGATAAGGCATATGCTCTTATGATTTCTGGTCCAATCTTAAGAACATTTTCTGTTGGTGTCATAAAAGTATAAATATAAAGATCAGGAAAACATATACTTAATAATGTCCAGAAAACTCCAAATCCAATGCTTGTATAAATCGCATATCTCCGACACGTTTTTATTCTTTCAGGCTTTTTTGCTCCGTAATTCATAGAAATAATCGGCTGTGAAGCCTGACCTACGCTTGATGCACAGCACAACACGAATATTCTGATATTCACAATAATACCGAATATCGACAATGCATCTGTCCCCAGATATTTCATAATCTGTCTGTTGAATAAAATAGTAAGTGCTCCCGCCGCAAAATCGGTAATTCCAGTTGAAAAACCATTTTTTACTATCAAATAAATATCTTGCAGCAAATGCTGGGGGAACGCAATACTTATTGTATTTTTACAACTCACAAAATGAGTCATCATCATAAAAAATGAAATTGCACAGCCTATTGCAGTAGCAAGTCCGGCTCCTAATATTCCCATATTCATAGGAAATACAAAAATAAAATCTCCAAGGATGTTAAATAATCCTCCACTTAATACAGCAATTGTTGCCAATCCGGGATTTCCATCATTTCTTAAAAATGCAGCTATAAGCTGGTTTAATAAAAACAATGGTATAACAAATTGTATAGGTTTCAAATATGCCTGTGCCATAGAAAGTGTTAAATCGTCTGCTCCGAAAAATAAGAACAGTTTGTTATTGGAACAGCATATAAACACTTCGAGAATTACTGAAAATAATATGCCTAAAAATAAAGATGCCGTAAATATTTCATTGCTTCTGCGAACATTCTTTTCATCTGATCCACGCATTGTACTAAACAATACAGATCCACCAATACCAGCCAGCAATCCCAAACCATAAATGATATTCCATAAAGGTGCAAAAACTGCAAGTGCCGCTGGTCCGCTCGGACCATGATATTTCCCTACCATTGCAACATCCACAACAGAATAAATGCACGGAATCAATGTACCGCCGAAGGCTGCAATCAGATACTTAAAATAAATTGATTTGATGTTTCCTTTTAATATATCCATCTCTTATGCTCCTTTTCACACAAAAAAAGATGATACTCCGGAATTTTCACGGAATACCATCCTGCCCATTGGGAATCTTCTGCGTTATTTTCTTTATATATTACCACATATTAAATAGGTTTTCCAACTGTTTATTGCAAAAGGAATGTTAAATTCATAAATATCTTTGCAAATATACCATATCTATTAACTGTACACCGCCCTCATAGATTGGGTGATTATAATTATCGGTAAAGAAATTGGGAATCTTGTGAGAACGGATAAATCCACATTTTTCATAAAATGGTATTGTCAATGGACTGTCACCTGTTCCAACCTGCAAAATAGAATATTCTTCTGCATATTTTTCTGCAAGGAAGTCTATCAGAGCTTTACCATAGCCATTTCCTTGGTTCTTTGGATCAACTGCGATATTTTTAATTTCAAGTATTCCATTATCTTCATCAGTAACGACACATTCAGCTTTTACATTACCATCTTCAAGTACATACATAGTACCCTTTTCAAGATAGCGATCAATCATATTTTCCTGTTCATCAGCTAATAACAATAATGATATAAACTGCTTTTTATTTTCATTTACTTCTCGAATTATCATATCCACTACTCCGTCAAACTGAAAGTTATTAATCTACAATTTTATTCTATAGCCCATCTTCTTGCCCTTCGGACAAGAAGCATTCCTCGCTCAAAGAGCTCAGTCAATTCCGATTGAGATTTCACCTGTTTTAAGAGATTTAATAACTGTTATATTTTATTATTAAATTCTCTGTAAGTCCTTGAAAACACTGGATTTGTCGCAGGTGAGCTTTCCCTTATTGTTTCCCCTGTGTTATATCTTCCCATCAGTGTTTACGAACTCTGATAAGGGAAAATACAAGGGTGCAGGACATCCAGTGGATGTCCGCTTTGCACCGACCGTAGCGGCAGCGGAGACCAAGAAAAATCTATAAAACAGTATAACACAAAATAAAAACGACATGGTGAACTGATTGAAATGCTTCTGATATTTGTAACTGATGATTGATTAAGCAATAAGGAGATACGATACGATGAGAACAATATTTGCAGAATACAATCCACAGTGTAACAGTATTGATGTTTATACCAGTGCAGACTATATGCTTCGCATTGACTGCTGGGAAGCACAAAAGAATTTAAAGACTACGCCGGATCAGAATGTGCTTTGACATCTCTTGCAATTGACGAACCATTAGAATATGCAAGGTTATATCTTGATGGAAATTTGCAGATGTGGGTAGATGCTGAAGATTCTTTAAACATATAAAAAAGTTCTTATTAAGGGAGACTGTGAGAAAAAGTCTGTAAATAAGATTCTTCTATGATATGCAAGGGTGGTGAGCTTACAGTTTGAGCTTTTCACCCTTGTTTTATATATAACAGTTGTTGAAT
>QUMM01000066.1:2551-4597 GCA_003435055.1 Lachnospiraceae bacterium OF09-6 | reverse complement strand
GGCAGTCGCAAGACTGTGCAGTTTACCCTTGATACTCTTTTTTGTTGGCTACAATGTCCGCGGGGAAAATGCTTGTCCGTCCGTTCCGTTACTCCCTCATGGGTTCGATTGTCCATTCCAAAATGAGAAAGTAAAGGGTTGTCTGCGACAATTTTTTTCTATGCTGCCAATCGCTGATCCGCAAGCGGAAGCTCATGGAAGCATAGAAAAAAACAAGCCCTTGACTATCTCATTTTTCCATTTCCAAAGTCACCCAAGAGGGAGTAAGCTCCACTGTATTTCTGGCGAAATCCACGCACGAATATATCCGCTTGACAAGTGGCTATCACTCTGCTATATTATGTGTAGCGGATATATTGCAAGTTCTCTAAAGTGATAGCCTAACGGCTACACTTTAGAACTTGTGAGGGTGGCAAAGCCCCCTTCAATCCCCCTTTGAGTGACCGCAGATATGCGGTAAATTGTTGAGTGATAGCCAAGAAGAAAGAGAGGTAAAAGCATGAGTTGGGGCGAGGAACAGCAGAAAGAAATTGAAACAATCAGAGAGAGAAAAATCACAGTGAAATTGTCGGACGCAGATTGTGACCGACTGGCAAGAAAGTGTGGGGAGCATGGTCTGACTATCGGAGAACTGATAGAGAATTTTGTCGGAGATTTAGTGGGCGGTACTTACTCCAATGGAAGTGATGAAAGAGATTATGCTGACCAGTGGTTCGAGCGTTGTTGGTTCGGAATGTTCCCAGAGCCTACACTGCTGAATCACTTATTGAATTTTGGTTATGAACCAGAGCATTATCTGGATATGTTGGAGAACGTAGAGACGATAAAATCCGACATTGAAATCACTAAACAGAACATAGCAGAGCCAAGTGATGAATGGAAAGACATTGTGTATCACAAGTACAATGATGATAGAACAAGCTATGAGTGTGTGCCTTGTTACAATAGTGTTGATGAATATATAGCAAGCGAAAAAGAAGATTTAGAAAGCTATAAGGCAGACTTAGAAGAAGCACTGGAAGAACTGAAAGACATGAGAGCGGACTGGAAGCCAGAGAAAGAGCCGAACATGGACGAGGAAATCGAACTCATTAAGAAGTGGGTAAAGGAAAGAGAGGACTTCATCAATGAATAGGACAAGACCGAAGCAGATAGTTATAAGAGTGTCAGAGGAAGAACTTGCACAGATAAAAGAAAAAGTAGAGCAGTCTGGAAAGAGCCAACAGCAATATATCATTGAAGCCCTCACACAGTCGAACATTGTCAATCTGGACGGACTGAAAGAGATATATCCAGAGCTGAAAAGGCAAGGCAACAATCTGAACCAGATAGCCAAGAAGCTGAATGAAAATGGATATGTGGACTATAAGCAAGAGCTTCCTAACACCATGAAAGAGGTGAGAGAAGTATGGCAGTTATTAAAGCAGTATCTTCAAAAGCAGGCATAGGGCAAGCACTGGACTATGTGACAAAAGAGGAAAAGACAGAGGATAAGCTTGTCAGCGGTCTGCACTGTGAACCAGATACAGTAAAGGACGAAATGCAAGCCACCAAGGAGCTGTGGGGCAAGACTGGGGGCAGAACTTATAAGCACTTCGTACACAGCTACCATGAGGACGAGCATATCACACCAGAGCAAGCACATAAGAACGCAATCGAGCTTGCCAAGGGTACGGAAGCATGGAAAGGGCATGAGGTACTCATTGCCACCCATATAGACCGAGGACACATACACACTCACTTTATCGTAAACAGTGTGAACTTTGAGGACGGACACAAGTTGCAGTGGAGCAAAGCGGATCTGCAGAACTTGAAAGACCGGTGCAATGAGCAGAGCCGGCAACAAGGGCTTCATGTTCCGGAGAAAGGAAAGACCTTTTCCGGAGAGGAAAGGGAAGAAACGGTTGCGTGGAACAAAGAAACATACAACCTCTTGAAGCAAGCCGAAAAGGGAGAAGTGAAAAGTTATGTGCAAGATACAGCCCTTGCGGTCATGGATTGCCGAGAAATAGCCACAAGCCGAGAGGACTTCATAGACCAGATGAA
>QUMM01000066.1:0-2363 GCA_003435055.1 Lachnospiraceae bacterium OF09-6 | reverse complement strand
AAAACAATGTAAAGTCCGCAACAATAAACTGGAAAAGTATTATGCAGTGGACTTTGGAAAGGAGAGCTTAGAGCATGGGTTTGAAATCAATGCACGCAGAGAAGCAGAGCGAACAGCCACAACAGAGCGTGCAAGACAACAGCTTGATAGAACAGCAGTCGCAGAGAATAGCGGAGCTGATGAAAGAGCAAGAGCAAGACAGCTACTTGATAGAACAGCAGTCACAGAAGATAGCAGAACTGGAAAGGCATATCAGCCAGATAACACAGCAGTCACAGAAGAAAGACTCTCAAATCTCCGAAGCTATCAGCCAAGCCGAGGAATGGAAAGCCAGGGCAGACCAGGAACAGACCAGGGCAAAAGACCAGGAACGGAAACTACTGGAAGAACAACTGAACCTCAAAAAGACCTTGCAGAAGAAAGGCTTGCAAGCCTCCGAAGCCATAAGCCAAGCCGAGGAATGGAAGAACCAAGCCGAGAAATCGGAGATACAGATACAGAAACTCTTATCCGAGAAGCAAGAGCTGGTATCGACAGTAGCCGAACAAGGGAAGAGAATAGCGGAGCAGACAGAGCAAATAGAGAAGCTGAACGAAGCAGACAACGTGCTGAAGCTCAACGCAGAGCTGAAGAAGCAAAACGAGAAGCTGAAGCAAGACAAGCTCAACGCAGAGCAAGAAGCCGAAGCTACGGTATCGAGCGTTAAAAGGGAATATGAAGCCAAGGGCAGAGAGCTTGACCGCAGAATCGGAGAAGCTGCCAAGCAGTCGGCAAGCCTTAAATCCGAAAGGCAGAGCATAAGCGAAGATATAGAGCAGAGAGCAACAGCGAAGTATCTGGACCAGAAGAAAGAGCTTGACAGGAAGTTCAAAGCCCAGACAGCGAGCTATGACAGCTTTCTGTTAGGTCTGCTACTGTATGGAGTGCTTACCACAGTATTCACAGCAGTACGTTCAGAAGCCTTTGTAAGCGATTTTAAGACCTTTTTCATGGTTATATGGCAGTTCATTGTGAATGCGTTCCAGTTGCTTCTTAAAGGCGGTCAGTGGGCTTCACAACTGGGAGATAAGATACCACAGCCAGTAGTGGCTACCATAGTGCATTATCTTCTCTTAATCGTCTTTGTGGGCGGTATTGCTATCGGTGTGGGCTTTCTTATCTTCCTTGGAGCAAGCAAGGTGTTTGAGTTCTACACAGAGGACTATGCGGACACCATGAGCCTTGCCGTATTCCTCATAAGCCTTGCAGTATCGGTGTACTTTGCAGAGCCTATAAGGGCGGTAATCCCTATCAATCTTCTTTTACTGCTGATACTGGTACATATCGTTTATGTGCTGATAAGGTGGTATGTAAAAGGGTGTATGAGGTCGAGAGGATACTACTAAATTGACACCCCAGAAATGGGGTGTTATATTTAATTATATTTTCCCAAAAACTCTATTGATAAGATTAGCGGTCAAGCGAAGCAAGGGCAGTATATTATATAATATATCTAAGTAGGTGAAAAATATGCGTAGAAATACAAAAACAATGTATGAATGGAGAAAGGCATATAGGGATAAAGAGGAGCTGATGTTGGAGAGAGGTTTTCCAGAGGTCAGCCCCCATGAGTTCTATCGTGACTTGTTCCCAGAGGGGAGCTTGCAGAGTGCAGAGCATGACGGAAAAGGAAATTTGATTGCAACCCAGATAAGACCATCTGGAAAGGGAAGAACGAAGCAGTGGGTTGTAGATGATAGTCTGAATATGCTTGATAAGGTCATAGGGGACGAGTTCGGACTGATACCGCCTATCACGTTCTATGGCAAGACACACACGAAGCAGAACGCACATGAACTGTATGCGGTTGCGATAGATATTGATTATGTCGGAAAACAGCAGTTGAAGAACCTCTTGAAGCAGTTCGGGAACGGAGTACAGCTCCGACCGACTTACCTTGTGAGTTCTGGAAAGGGTGTCCATGCCTATTACTTTCTGAAAGAGCCAGTGCAGTTGTATCATAATCTGGAAGATACCCTTGCGGAGCTGAAAGAAGCATTTATCCGCAGACTATGGAACGATACGAGCAGTATCAGACCAGACAGCCAGATATAACAGGTATCTATCAAGGCTTTAGGTGTGTTGGGAGCCAGAGCAAGCTGGGGGCAGACTTCCCAGTGAAAGCCTATAAGATGTCGGATAACCGCTATACTCTGGAAGATATAAAGGACAGCATACCGAACTGTAAGGTTGATTTATCGGTACTTACAGAGAAGCCGAAGAAAGAAAAGAGTAAGCTGTCACTGGGCGAAGCAAAGAAGCTGTACCCAGAGTGGTATCAAGAGCGAGTTGTAGAGGGCAGACCGAAGAAAAAAGGCACATGG
>QUMM01000065.1 GCA_003435055.1 Lachnospiraceae bacterium OF09-6 | reverse complement strand
TCTTGAACGTGGCTGCTTTTTTTCTTTGTTCCAGTAAGCCTCATACATTTGCAGATAGATCCCTTTTTTCTTTTTATCCTGTCGTAAATAGTAAGCCATATGCCCCTCCTGATAGAGTACTATGTAGTACTATTATTATACAACACATCAAAAAATTTTTTAATAAAAATGTCCAATAGAGGCATTAAAAATCCTTGAAAAATCAAGCTTTTTGATGTATCTGGATCATAAGAAAGATATAAGGATGTGAGGAAACGTCGGAACTTTTATAGTACTACGAAGGAAGACGGGTACGGCTGAGTAGTTACCGAAAGTACTGGTAGGAGAAATAAACGTGCAGTAGGAAGTTGACTTCCATTTTATGATGTTATATAATAAATAAAAATGTGATCTGCCGCAGAAGCGGCTCATACAAGTTCCAATAGGATGAAAAGAGAAACCAGTGTAAGTCTGGTACGATCCCGTCACTGTAATAGGGAGTCTTTTTCATGATGCCACTGAAATGATATTTTCGGGAAGGGGAAAGAGACGATGAACTTAAGTCAGGAGAACTGCTTGTATGATTTGTGAAATAGTTCTTACGGAGTATAAGAAGTATTTGATCTGTATTTTTGTAATATTATATTCTGTTATATTTCACAATGATAATAAAGTTTGAATAAGTGACAGGTCCCAAAAACAGGACGTTGAATATGGAGAAGGAAAAACAATATCATTATACTGCGGAGGAAGTATTTAGTCTATTTCAGTGTTTGACATCAAGGATCGAAAATGGACATCCCAATATTCTTGAATTAGGTGATGAAAAAGAGCATTTTTTTCGCGGAGAAATTCATATGTTGAGGATGATAGGTGTAGACCCAGGAATACACAGTTCCGAACTTGCCAGAAAGTTTGGAGTAAGCAGAGCAGTAACTGCAAAGATCATACAGAAATTGTTGCAAAAGGGAGTGATAGAGAGCTGATTGATGCGCAAGATCAGAAAATTTACGATTTGTATCTGACAGAAAAGGGATGTCAGATAGTTGCACAGCATGAAGCATATCACAATCAACTGGATCAGGCATTGTATAAATATGTAGAGCATATGGATGAAACAGAATTAAAAGTTATCGTTGAATTTTTGAAATATGCGAATGATCTGGTAAAAAATCATTATTAAATAAATAGGTGTTTTTAAGTGTTGTAGGGCATGATTGTCCTGCAACATTTGTTTTTTAGGGAGAATGTCAACTAGGTATACAAAGGAGAATGGTTATGAGGAAAAAAGACGCAAATATTTGGCCGGAATATCCGGCTGAAAAGTGGCTGGAAAAATTACAGAATTATCGGGAATTTCAGGTCTTAACTGCAGGAATTGAGCTGGACATTTTTTCTGCATTAGAAGAACCGGTAAGTGCAGAGAAACTGGCAGGAGAAAATGGGTGGAACGAAAGAAACTGCCGTTTATTTTTAGATGCATTGGCATCTATTGGATACGTAAAAAAGGAAAACGAATTGTATTGTAATCTGTTGGATGTAAATGATTATTTGAGCCGTAAAAGTGAATTGTATTTGGGTGACTATCTTTTATTCTGGAAAGAGGTAACAAAATTAGACGATGTAGCAGAACGGGTAAGAAAGGGACCAAAAAAAGATGTAACTTACAGAGAAGACGGTTCAAATTCTTATGACTTTCTGAAAATGGCGCAGGTGGCAAAAACAGAAATGTATACAGGAAGAGTGCAAGCTTTTTTAAGTGCAATGAAGTCGAAGTTTGAAAAAAGTGTCAAAATTCGAACATTGGATTTGGGCTGTGGAAGTGGTGTAATGACAGCAGAATTTTTGCGCTATTTTAAAAATGCAGAAGGCTGGGTGATGGATCAGCCAGAAGTAACTGGATTTACAGCAGATGTTATGGAAGAATATGGAGTGGCAAATAGATGCCATATTCTGAATGGTGATTTTAAAATCGATCCAGTCGGGTCTGACTATGATTTGGTGATTGCATCCGGAATTTTTGATTTTGTTGGAGATCCCGCTAAAATGGCGAAAAAAATTGCAAAATCACTAAGGCCAGAGGGAATTTTGTATCTTGATACGCATAAAGTATCGGATGATAAAACACAACCGGCACCGTGTATATTGGGATGGCTGTCTACACATTTGAATGGATTGGATATTTTACAGACAGATCGCGGCATCGTCTCAGCGGTGGAACAGGCGGGAATGAAAAAATGCAAAAGTGCACCTGAACATGCTTTTACAGGTTATATATATCAGAAGATGGGAAATAGTGAGAGATAAATGGAAGGAGAAAAATATAAACAGAAGATTAGAAGATGTATGGCAGTTGGGATGATATTGATAGTGATTCTTTGTTTTCTGTCATTGCTTATTGGCAGATATTCACTTTCAATAAAGGAAACGCTAACTGTTTTGCTGAATGGATATCCTTCGGGGGAGAAAACAGTACAGAGCATGATTATATGGGATGTCCGGATGCCGCGACTTCTTTTGGCAGTGATAACAGGAGCTGGTTTGGCAGCAGCGGGAAGTGCATATCAGGGGATTTTCCATAACTACCTTGTTAGTCCGGATCTTTTGGGAGTAAGCAATGGAGCTGGTTTTGGAGCAGCACTTGGAATGTATCTTGCTGCTGGAAGTACAAAGTGGGCAGGCGTCCTGGCATTTGTATTCGGGATGGGAAGTGTAGCATTTACTTATAAAATTAGTTCCATGAAAAAAGAACGTTCCGCAATGACACTTGTTCTTTCAGGCGTAATAGTAAGCTCCGTGTTTAATGCTTTGATCGCGCTTATTAAACTTGCAGCAGATACAGACTCTGTTCTTCCTGCGATTACTTATTGGCTGATGGGAAGTTTTACAGGAGCAAATTATAAAAAATGTGCAGTGGCAGGATTGGCTGTAGCATTAGGTGGGATGATTTTATGCTTAATGCGTTGGAGGATTAATCTTTTGTCTATGGGAGATGAGGAAGCACGTTCACTTGGAATTCATCCGGAAAGAGATCGGTTTCTGGTTATTTTGGCGAGTACATTTATTACGGCTGCATGTGTAACGGTCAGCGGAATTGTAGGATGGGTTGGAATGGTGATACCAAATATTGTCCGCAGAATGATTGGGGCAGATCATTGCTGTCTGATTCCGCTATCGGCATTGGCTGGAGCAGCGTTTATGATGGCTGCTGATCTGGGGGCGAGAAGTATATGTGCAGGAGAAATCCCGGTAGGAATTTTGACAGCACTGGCTGGGGCACCGCTGTTTGCTGTGGTGTTTGCAAGAAAGGATGGAAAGCAGAAATGATGTTGTCTGTGAAAGAAGGAACATTTGGATATCGGGAAAAAGAAAAGATATTAGATCGAATTTCTTTTGAGATAAATTCTGGAGAAATTGTAATGATGCTTGGGAAAAATGGCGTTGGAAAGACGACTTTATTGAGATGCATCTGCGGACTGCAAAAGTGGAATAGTGGACAAATGTATTTGGACGGAAAATGTAATGAAAAAGAGCTTTTTCATAGAATATCTTATGTTGCGCAGACCTATGAATGTACGTTTTCTTATCGAGTGATTGACATGATATGTATGGGACTTACTAAAAAAATGGGATATTTCGCAGTCCCAGGAGTAAAAGAAAAGAAACAGGCAATGCAGATTATGAAAGAAGTTGGGATTGAAGAGCTGGCGGAAAAAGAATGCTCTGCGTTAAGTGGCGGGCAGCTGCGCATGGTAATGATTGCCAGAGCTTTGGTAAGTGATCCGGATATTTTGATTATGGATGAACCAGAAGCTTACTTGGATTTGCGGCGACAAAGAGATCTGTTTCAATTGATAAAAAAAATAACCTGGCAGCGTCAGATAATCTGCATGATAAATACACATTATCCCGAACATGCTTTTAAATATGCAGATAAGGTGATGCTTCTCGGGCATAGAAAATATTTATATGGAAAAAAGGAGAAGGTGATGACAGAAAAAAATCTGAAAGAATTTCTGGATGTAGAAGTACATCTTATTAATCTAAGAGAAATTGGGTATCAGGAAAAGATTATTTACATTACAGATTAGGAGAACAAAGATGAAGAAAAAAATAAATATGATTGGAACAATGCTTTTGGTAACAGTAATTAGTACATCTCTTTATACAAATGTTCAGGCGGCTGATACAAGACAGATTACAGATCTGACGGGCGCGCAGGTAGAAATTCCAGATGCAGAGGATATTGATAAGGTAATGATTGTAGCCCCACCACTTCTGTCAACATATTTAAGTGTTGTACAGGATGATACAAAGCTGGTTGGAGTTCATTCTATGTGCATTTCTGATATGAATGAGGAACTTCTGCCAATGCTCTTACCGGACAAGGATTCTATTCGGACGGATTTCCTGAGTGGATTTGCCTCCAACACAGAAGAAATATTGAAAATGGATCCAGATATCATTTTGGTCTATGGAGACGCTCAAAAAGAAGGACTGGAAAACATTGACATTCCGGTTGTGGATTTTTTTATCATGGATCAGCAAAATGAATCCTGGTCGGTAAAGATCGACAATCTGATGAGAGAGATTTTTGAAAAGAATGAAGAAGATGAAACACTTCAGAAAGAATGGGATGAGACAAATAAAATAGTAGATACGGCAATCTCTGAAATTCCTGAGGATGAGAAGAAAACAGGTTTGATGATTATGATGAATACCGGGGATTCTATAACAGTTCGTGGTGCTGGCAGTTATGGAGATGATTGGCTGAAAAAAAGCGGTCTGACAAATGTAGCAGCTGATGTGGAAGGTGATGGCGTGGAAGTAACGATGGAACAGATTTATGAATGGAATCCAGACGTAATTTATGTATTTCGTGGCGCACCGGCAGCAGGATACATAAATAATAAGATTGATGGACAGGATTGGAGCATGTTAGATGCTTGCAAAAATGGAACTGTTTATGATATGCCTCATGGAGTGTTTAATTGGGGAGCACCTAACGCAGATTCGCCGTTGACACTCGAATGGATGGTAATGAAGAATTATCCAGATACAGTGGATGAAAATGAATTTTTATCACGTTGTAAAGATTATTACCAGACACATTATGGTATTACTGTTACGGACGAAATAGTATCGAAAATTTTAAATCCGGTAGCATAAAATAATTAGAACATAATAAAACTTTTCCTGAATACTTAAGATACCTGACAGGACTTAAAAAGGTCCTGTCAGATTTTTTGTTTAAAATTTGATGTGAGATATGATATTAACAAACTCCAGGGCATCATGAATCCGCTTCCCGATCCCCATACGTTTACAATTCTGATCTACATAGATAGAAGTCTCCACAGACCAGTCATAAGCCTGTCGGCCATGAAGAATGGAGACATAACAATAATCGACCGGATGCTCTTCTGCCTCAGCAACAAGATAGGGGACTTTTTCAAAGTGTTACAAATGCGTTCGGAGAATTCTTCAACGGATGGAACGGTATATTCAAAGGAAACAGCAGTATCCGTAACGTATGGAGCATAAATAGCAAGAAGAGCAGAGACAAGAAAGTAACCGATATTTTTTTTGAGCTGGGAGGTGAATGCCCGTGGACGTGTTTCATCAGCAGTGGAGACTGCACGTTCCTGATTCTTTTTC
>QUMM01000064.1 GCA_003435055.1 Lachnospiraceae bacterium OF09-6 | reverse complement strand
TTCATCCAGTGGCGTCAATATACTATCTTTTTGTTTATAATAAACACATATTGTTTTTCTTCATTTATTGAGTATCTATTACCCATCATCCTAATAAACTTACATGAATCGTCCCAAATAATATGTTTCAAAAAAATCATTCAAATGATCCAGAATAAAGCACTGTGCATCTTTTGTATAAAGATTGACCCAATACTTATTCCCGTATTCATTTTCCCGTTCTACCACTTCTATTCCCAACTTTTTTCCCTGCTCTGTGGGTCTTCTGGATATGTTTCCTTTCTCTTCCACAGTATATAGATACCCCATATCTTCTAACCCGTCCAGGATATGTTCACCTCGTATTTTTCTCATATCTGCTGAAATCACTTTATTAATACAATAGCAAAACTTACTGATTGATATCGGCTCATCACTAACTGCAATATGCATTTTCTGTTCTTTTGTCAGAGAAAACTTCTTTTTCTTTCTCCAGTCCATTTTCTTATATTCTTTCTCCAGTAAGTTATCCAGCAAATCATAAATCTGTTGATTATATTGCTCCACTTCTGGAATACTCAGTACCGTGTCTTCCTTAAAAGATATACCGCTTTCTGGATCTTCCTTTTTCAGTAATGCACTGGCAATTTTCTTTAATTTGACCAACTCTTCTTTTTTCATGTTTAGCTTTCCCAATCGATCTGTTCTAACTCTGCAAAATATCTTTTTCCCATATCTCGGTCTACCATTTGGATAAAATAAGCTTTCCCATACATATGATCTCTGAAAAATCTTTTCTCACAGTGAATATGTTCCATGTGACTTCGGACACCGAATTTTTTGCAATAATATATTTCCTGTGAAAACTTTTTCAGATATTGTTTACTTACTCGTACCGTTGTTCCGTTTACAAGAAGTCCGGTAACCTCTTGTCTTTGATGCTTATAAGCAATTCTGGTCTTGTCCTTATTCAAAAGATACCCTTCTTCATTTACTATCCCTTCCACAATCGGCAACATCGCCTTTATTCCTGCATTTCCTGAAAAGGTAATATCATCTGCATATCTGGAATATTCTGCCTGATATGATTTCGCCAGTCGTGAAAGTCTTTTATCCAATTTTAAGCATACAATATTCGATAAATATGGACTGGTCGGTGCTCCCTGTGGTAAATAATCTCTGTAAGTGCACAGTCTGGATAAAAGATAAGAAACTTCCGTAGTATATCCATAATAATAAAAAATCTTAAAAATCTGATCGCCGTGAACACTTGGGAAAAAATCTTTTATATCTACATTTATGACACACTCTTTTCCCACATGTCTTTCAGCATTCGTCACAATGGATCTTTTTTTACAAAATCCACAGGCATGTTCAGAAACACTGATCTGATACAAAATATTTTTTAATATCCACTTTTGAATATTTCTCAAATTCATTGCAGGAATATCCAGAGTCCTATATCCGCCGTGTTTTTTCTCGATTTGCACCTGTCTGTAAAAAAAATCTTCCTGATGCATCATCATATTTCCAATATCACGTGCTTCTTTACCTACAAGCTTTGCGAAATGATGCAAATCAAAAATCACAGGCATTCCTAATTGCATCAAATTTTCAGCATATTGCTCTGCTGCTACGATATCAGCCTCACATTCATCTGCAGCAACTAATACCGTTCTTAACTCATTCAAATATTCTTCTGTTTTCATGTATAATCTCCATGTTTCTGTGCACCTGTTACCCATTCTGTATTTGAAAATCCGTCGCTACAATCATTATAGATTGTAGCGAATATATGTTGCAATGCCAACATATTAGGATAAACATGTTGTACATGTTTCATCCTAATATATTAAGCAGCTTTATTCCTATGAAAGTCCACTGTCCTTTCGATTTCTAGCAGATGCACAGAAAAATACTGATTATCTTTTCGTTCCACGCCATTTCTTTTCGGAAAATTTATGTACTTTGTAAATCACATCTATTTCATTTTCAAAATCACTCTCATTTGTCTGAAAACGATAACCTCTCATTTCTGATGTGAGCAACTGAATCATCCCCTTTTCTGTAATTTGAAGCATATGTTCACAAAATCTTAATTTTCTTTCTGTCTGCAAACGATCCAGATAACTATCCAACTGTCCAAAACTAATTCCCAGATTATCTTTTAATTCTGTAAGACTATAGGATTCTTGATAATTACGGAAGTATGCCAAAATCAACAATTCCATATATTCATCCATCTTCTTTGTTCTTTCCCTTCTCGTAATTCTGCTGTTTCTGTCTCCGTTTTCTCTCAGCCATCTTCATCCACCCCGGTTTCTGGTTTTTCGCTCTTGGAAATACAGCAATGTTATGCTCCGTGTCTTTCCAGAAAACACCCAATGTATTATTCGGTGTATCATTATAAAAAGCCACCAGCGCCTCAGTCAGATCGAATCCATACACTTCTGTATCTTTTTTCAAATCCAATTTTGCAGACTCCTGAGAAAATACTTCTCTTTTATCACATAGTTTTTCATTTTGCTCAAATGCGGCCTTTTCCTGATGTATTGATATTACTTGTATGTCCAGTTTTTCTTTGTCTGCGTATTCCCGAATCGCGTCCCAGGCCTTTTCCATACAATGGATCACTGCATAAATAATTCGTCTATTCCGGATAATTTCTTTATACTCGTCTACAAAATCTATAAATGTTTTCCCGGAGCCACAAAAATCATCGATCAAAACAATATTCGAAATGTTTTCCAGGTCTTCTTCTTCCAGGTCTGTAAGTTCCGGAATGCAAGAATACTTACTGAGATCATTCATAAGCTTATATTCCAGCAAATATTCATAAGAACTATTCAAATTCTTTTTCTGAGATTTTAAAACAGAAAAGATCGAATTGCCAGTATCTACCCCTTCTGTTTCCATAATAATGGAATGCAATTCCGTAAGATAGCTATTGGTATTCCTATGTGAATAATAGTCAAATCTACTCAGGAATTCCAAAAATAGTTCCTGCATCTCACTACTCATGTGTTCTATCGAATTCGACAGATGTTCTTCAAAATATTTCGTCCGGTCATCCTGATTTTGCCATCGTTCCAGACAGGATGTCTTTATCGTGTCTATATCCATATTCACTGCATCCTCTACGTAAACATCTGATGCCACTGTGCATACTCTCTTTCTAAACAATAATGTTTCGCATCTGCCCAAATTTTGCATCTTCTGGCTTACACTCTATATCACTGCTTCTATTTCATATGGTATTGCTGGCAGCTTATGAAAATGTTTCTCCAGAAGTTCCGTAAGTTTCCTCAGACTGTCCGTTAACGTTGCCATATCCATGCTGCTATCCAACAGCCTGTCAAATTGCTTCAAATCGGATGTTCTTAATCTTTCACTGTCTTCCAGAAATTGCAGGCGCCGTGCCTCCCGGTTTATAACCCGGATAAGCTGTGCTTTCGCATTTTCATAATCTGTCGCATTTACACCTTTCAGACTGATCGTCACTACCGGGAATCTTCCCATATATTCTTCACACAGTTTCTTATTTCCACAAATATACAGCCCATCAAACAATGACTTGTCCGTGCCAATCTCGAAAAAATACCGCAGCATACTCATGTTCAGTGTTTTTCCAAAACGCTGCGGACGCGTAAAGAGATTCGCCTGCCCCCACTGAGTTAAAAGTTCCTCAATCAATTTCGTCTTATCTACAAAATAAAATCCTGACTTTCGAACCTCTGCAAAATTCTCAATTCCAATTGGAAGTTTTAGCCTTTCAACCATACACTGCCCCACCTGTTCTATTTTCCTGTTATCTTCCACAACACTTCTTAAATTTCTTTCCGCTTCCACATGAACACGGATCATTTGGATACACCTTCTATACTCTCTACCCCATAATAACTTTCCATATAAACATTTAACCAGTGCCTGATAAAGCCACGGGTAAAGCCACGGGGACGGTGTTTTTTGGCTTTTTTTATGTCCTCACTGGCTTTTTTTGTATATTTCCCTTCCGTATGTTTTCCTGGATGATTTCGTCTGTTATCTCATATAACGTTTCCGAACCGGCTTTTGTCTTGCCCTGCCTTCCATAAACCTGCTGTTCTGTCACACCGTGCGCGCGCCAGTCTCCGCCATCATTACTGTGATTCAACAACAGCGGCTGCAGATTATCCATCGCTTTCGCAAACTTTGCCTCCGGGCTTTCGCATGCTTCGAATTCATCAAACAATCCCTGCAAAATTTCCTTCTGATCTGCCGGAAGTAAGGAATAAATCCGTTCTTTTGCCGCATCTTCTCTCTGCTTTTGCGTCTTTAATCCTTCTTCATCATAAGCATAAGTGTCGCCCGCATCGATCTCCACCACATCGTGAATCAGACACATTAGCATGACTTTTGCAATGTCCACCGGTGCATTCGAATACTCTCTTAACAAATACGCCATAATCGCCATATGCCAGGCATGCTCTGCGTCATTTTCCCTTCTCCCATATCCTGAAAGGTGCGTCTGTCTCAGAACATTTTTTTCTTTATCAATCTCTAAAATAAAATCCAGCTGTTGTTTTAAACGTTCCCTCATTTGTTTTCCTCATCAAACAATAGTAAAAAATCTAGAGCAAATACTCTAGACCTTTTACAAAAATGACTGCCTTTATTCTTTTTCTTAATGATAACGCACTTGTTTGAGAAATGCAACCTTAAACTTTTATTACGAGCCAGTTGGAACAGTAAAAAGTTACTGTTCAGAGGCAATGTCATTTACTTAGGGAAATTTCTTACTAAAAAAGGAATTTCCCTTTTTCTTACCAGTAATTCAAAAACTTCTTGACATTACATCAATTTTGTGCGGCTTTTTTCTGATTAACATCAGAAAAAAAGCCAATTAGTTAGAAACGTATTTACGATTTATCATCTAACTAAGGAGACTAAAATGACGTATTCAAATTTGATGAAACAGATGCTTATGGCATCCATTGACGAACTTTCCAAAACACCTGAAAACTTTGCAGTCCATCCTGATAAAGATTTTACTCGTAACAGAAAAATTGGCTTTCATGATTTCCTTCTTCTTTTACTGACCATGGAAGATGACTGTTTAAGAGAAGAACTTTATCATTTCTTCGGATGCACTGATGATACACCATCAAAAGCCGCTTTCTATCACCATCGTGCAAAATTAAAAGATAATGCACTATAGGAACTTTTGCAAATCTTTAACCAGAAGCTTCAACCAACTCTATACAGAAACCGTTATCGTTTGGTTGCTTCCATCATAACAGACAAGTGGATGATAGCCATTGCTTTGATAATGAAAGTTAAAGCTCTGCCTTCCTGTCTGCCGTATGCATCAAGAAGAGTGGAATCCAGATCCAGAATCACAGCCTCTGGCATCTGAATGCTATAAACTTTCTTCCGAAGCACTCGGCCAATCACAAGGAACTGGTTTAAAGTATCTTCGTCCATACGGTTAAAGAATCTCGATACCGTAGGCTGTGATGCAAGAACATCTTTTTCAAGTACAGACTTGAATACAGGATCATTGGTAAGTTCATCAGAAGCATCATCTTCGAAATACCACTGTGCAACTATAGGTACGGAGTCGATTAGGCTGGATGTTATTTTCAGTTTCCAGAGTGTTGAGATCTTTTTCGCCCTTAAGCAACTCGATTACAAGGTCTGATTCAAATTTGGCACTAAAATTTCTTCTTTGTCTGGACAGGTAATGAATCCTCTCTTTCGTACTGATTTTAGTATATCAGATTCATTACCTGTCCGAAAAAGTGTCTTAATTTATGAGGCCATTATAATCTCGCCCATCAGCTCCCGTGCTTCCTCGTTCGGCACATTCATCTTTTTCAGCAGTGCCCATAGTACTTTTACAATTACCTGTTTAATCTCTTCCGGAGCCTTCTCGTATGCGGTATCTACAAATTGCTTTGCTTCTTCTGTAAACCGCTTCCAGTCTTCCGGACTCTGTATTTTATTCATCAGCATGATGAGCGCCATCTCGTTGCCTTTTTCGCTGAGTTCTTCATTCGTATATTACTGCACACTGACCACATGATATTGAAAATACAGTCAATTTCCCAATCTTATTTAATAATGCTTGCCTCTTCCAATTTATTTAGTAAAAAATCTAACTTATTTTCAATTTGATTGTATTTCTTCATTATCATCAGTTTCCAAAGTTTATCCTCATTTTCTTCAACTAACTTCCACCAAATAATACATTTTTCCTCGCCTAAACCAAATACCTTTTCCATATTATAAAACGCATTATCTTTTGAAAAGTTATTTACAACTACCATCGCTTTTGGAAAAGATTGATATGGAATCCTGTAAAGATATAGCGCAGCACAGAAAAAGATTAAACGAGGATTCTTTTATGATTGAAAAAGGTGAAGAACCTAGATCATCAGCGGTAAAAATGAAGATTAGGGCAAAAAAATAGACCGCCAAAGAGAAAAATGGCGGAATATCAAGGAAAATCAAGGATTTGCGGCGGGATGTGGCAGCACGTCTAAAATAGAAATTTGTGAAAAATGTTGTCCAAGACTTGACATCGGGCGGTCATGAATGGATGCGAGCCAAGTGGTCTGCTCCGATTTGTAAGTATTGGAAGATTTCTGAACAAATGATGGTCAAATACTGTGATGCTAAAGAAATCCTGCTTATCTCTGGTTTTTCCATCAAAGCAGAAATTCGATCCAACATGCCATCAACAGCCCGAAAAGATAGGTGTCAAAAACGCCATGAGATTTTTGTTAAAAAAGACTAAGATTTTTAATTTTCGGAGACTGTGAGAAAAAGTCTGTAAATAAGATTCTTCTATGATATGCAAGGGTGGTGAGCTTACAGTTTGAGCTTTTCACCCTTGTTTTATATATAACAGTTGTTGAAT
>QUMM01000063.1 GCA_003435055.1 Lachnospiraceae bacterium OF09-6 | reverse complement strand
ATAACAATCGACGCGCACCCGCATAGCGGGTGGTTAAATGTTGAGTGAAATTCCATTTTTCGGAACAGCGAAAAACTCCATCTCACTCAACAGGCTAAAGCCCATAAATTTATACCTATCAGGTAAATCCGGTTTACCTGACAGGTCATGATGCGGATGAAATCTTTCAAAGCGTAAAAGCTAAGATAGAAGCAGGTGAGCCGTTGAGTGAAGACGACTTTTCCAATTTGACACTTACTCCATTGATGACCAGTAAGATGTGTCGAAAGGATGTTATTAAAGAAGCCATCCAGATCGTGAAGCAGGAAAAGCAGCTTACAGCAGAAAAACCATGGCAATGCTATATACATTAGCAGATAAATTCTTAAGTGCCGGAGAATTGAATGAAATAAAGGAGGTATTGGCAATGACGAGACTGGGACAGATGCTCTATGATGATGGAGTAAAAAAGGGCATGGAACGTGGAATAGAGCGTGGAATAGAGCGCGGACGTGAAGAGGAAGCAAGACAAAATGCAGCGCTGACAGCCAGATTATTAGAAGAAAATCGTCTGGATGATCTTAAGAGATCTACAGAGGATAGAGAATTTAAGAAACAGTTGCTGAAGGAGTTTGGGATAGAGTAGCAGGTACAGAGTAGTACAAAAGATAAAATACATAAGAGAACCTTTCTGAAATACAAAAGAACGAATGTAAGAAAAACAGAAAACCGTTGAGTGAAGACGACTTTGCCAATTTGACACTTACTCCATTGATGACCAGTAAGATGTGTCGAAAGGATGTTATTAAAGAAGCCATCCAGATTGTGAAGCAGGAAAAGCAGCTTACAGCAGAAAAAACCATGGCAATGCTATATACATTGGCAGATAAATTCTTAAGTGCCGGAGAATTGAATGAAATAAAGGAGGTATTGGCAATGACGAGACTTGGACAGATGCTCTATGATGATGGAGTAAAAAAGGGCATGGAACGTGGAATAGAGCGTGGGCGTGAAGAGGAAGCAAGACAAAATGCAGCGCTGACAGCCAGATTATTAGAAGAAAATCGTCTGGATGATCTTAAGAGATCTACAGAGGATAGAGAATTTAAAGAGCAACTGCTGAAGGAATTTGGGATAGAATAGTGACAGATACAGAAGAGCCATGCCGTGAGGTGTGGCTCTTCTGATGTAGAATATCTTAGTAACCGCGAGTTTATGATTTCTTGAGATTTCCGGGGTCAATATTATTTATTTTTATCGATATGGAGCCCCGGAGATTTCCTTTTTGGTATTTTTCGTGGCTTGGTATAACGTATTTCCAGATAAATTGACCCCGGAAATTGTGTTTTTTGAAAATTTCAGGGCAAGGCAATTATAAATTCTCGGCATGAAAATACCAGAATATCAATTGTTTTCTAATTTTTAGTGAATTTTTAAGAAACTACAGGGTTTCTCTTTTCAAAAGACTCTGCTATAATGTAATAGCCCATATTATGCAAAAGCAATATTTTTCAGGATATGGTTTATGGAAATAGATACAAAAGGCGGTTAGGAATTTATGATCAGTCATACATTTGCGGTATGTGCATATGGAGAATCCCCATATCTGGAGAAGAGTATCCGGTCGGTGGTACACCAGTCGGTGAGATCCAGAGTGATTGTATGTACCTCCACACCATGTGCCTATATTGAAAATCTGGCGAAGAAGTATCAGCTGCCTATTATGTGAGAGATGGCAAGAGCAGCCTGCAGGCAGACTGGAATTTTGCCTATGATCAGGCTGGGACAGAGTATGTGACAATCACCCATCAGGATGACATCTATCAGAAGGATTATCTGAAGTATATGGATCAGTATCTGGAGAAGTATCCGAATACCCTGATTGCCATGACTGATTATCGGATTATCAATCAGCATCAGGAAGTACGATGGGATGTGAGCCTTTTGATTAAGCAGATCATGAAGCTGCCCCTGCGAGTGCCATTTCTGGCAGATCAGCGGTGGGTGAAGCTGGGAGTACAGTCCCTGGGAAATGGAATCTGCTGTCCAGCGGTCTGTTATCACAGAACGATGCTGGGAGAGGGTATTTTTCAGTCCGGTTATCACTACGCACTGGATTGGGAAATGTTTGTAGAGATTGCAAAGAAAAAAGGAAGATTTACCTATATTCCAAAGAATCTGTTCTATTACCGGATTCATGATGGAGCGACCACGAAGGCCTGTCTGAAGAATCAGGAGAAGACAGAGGAGGAACTGGAGATGTTTGCAAAATTCTGGCCGAAGCCGGTGGTAAAGCTTCTGATGCATTTTTATAAAATTGGTTATAAGAGCT
The DNA here is from genome assembly GCA_003435055.1 of Lachnospiraceae bacterium OF09-6. Taxonomy (GTDB): domain Bacteria; phylum Bacillota; class Clostridia; order Lachnospirales; family Lachnospiraceae; genus Marvinbryantia; species Marvinbryantia aceti. The sequence continues at coordinate 4,848 of QUMM01000063.1, read as the reverse complement.
ATGAAAAATAGCAAGAGGAGAAATACGTTTGAAGATATTGATTATTATTCCGGCTTATAATGAGGCGGAAAATATCGAACGGGTAGTGGATAATCTCATCGAAAACTACCCTCAATATGATTACGTGATTATCAATGACGGTTCCACAGATGATACCAGAAAAATCTGTGCCAGAAGAGGCTACAATCTGCTGGATCTGCCGATTAATGTGGGATTGTCCGGAGCTATTAAGAGCGGTATGCGTTACGCTAATTACTATGGATATGACTACGTTTTGCAGCTGGATGGTGATGGTCAGCATGATCCAATGTATATTAAGGATCTGCAGGCCTGTATGGAGCAGACTGGTGCGGATATCGTCATAGGTTCCAGGTTTAAGACCGAGCGGAAACCGATTAATTCCAGAATGATCGGCAGCCAGCTGATCACAACGGCTATTTTCCTTACTACAAAAGGCAAGTATATTGGAGATGTGACCTCTGGTATGCGTCTTTTTAATAAGAAAATGATTAAACGGTTCGGATATGATATACATTACAGCCCGGAACCGGACACGCTGGCTTATCTGCTGAACTGTGGAGTGAAGATCGAGGAAGTGCAGGTACAGATGCATGAGCGAATCGCCGGAGTCAGTTATCTGAACTTCAAGAGCTCCATCTGGTATATGATGAAGATGATGTTCTCCATCTTCCTGTTCCAGTGGGTAAGAAAACGGGGAAAGGAGAGCTGATATGTCAGTAACATTAAGAATATTGTTGATCATGGCCTCGGCAGCGACTGTCATATGGATCTTATATAAAATCCGCAGATTAAAGGTTAAGATGGAGGATACTATTTTCTGGATCTTCTTTGCAGGAGTACTGCTTCTGATGGGAGTATTCCCTGAGATTGTATATAAGCTAACAGATCTGATCGGAATTATGTCACCAGCGAATCTGGTTTTTCTGATCATGATTATCATTCTGTTTGAGAAGGTATTTACATTGTCGATTATTGTTTCTCAGCTGGAAGAAAAGATTACGGTATTGTCTGCGGAAGTAGCGCTTCGCAGTCATGAGACAGCCGAAGAACATGAACAGAAAATCGAGACTGAAGTAGAAAAGATAGAAGCGGAAGAAAAAGAAGAAATGGAGAAGCTTCATGGACAGTGCAAAAGTATCTGTGATTATTCCGGCTTACAATAATGAAATATACATTGAAAAATGTCTACAGTCGGTCACTGAGCAGAGCTATGAGAATCTGGAGATTCTGGTCATCAATGATGGCAGCGGTGATCGAACAGAAGAACTAATTAGAAAGTGTCAGCAGGCAGATGAGAGAATACAGCTGCTTACGCAGGAAAACAGTGGAGTATCCATTTCCAGAAACAGAGGGATCGATACTGCAACAGGGGATTACCTAACTTTTGTGGATGCAGATGACTACATCGGAAAAGACTATATCAGGGATCTGGTGAATCTGGCCGAAGAAAAAGATGCTGATCTGGTGATCTGTGGATTGAAGATGGTAGACGAGCAAGGAAAAGTCCTGCAGGATATTGTCCCGGGGGAATACCGGAAAGGGAGTAAGGAAGAATGGACGTTTCGAATCTCAGCAGTCTGTTCTCATCTATATAAACGGGAGCTTTGGATGAAGTATGATATCCGATTTGCTACCGGAGTAAGAGGCGAAGATATGCCAATCAGTCTGTTCTTCAGTGGAGTGACACCATGTATCCAGACATTGTCACAGTCCGAATATTATTATGTACAGCATGCTTCATCTGCCATGCATAGCTTTCAGGGACTGAAAACCTATAAATTGCCATATCAGGCAGTGGAAGATGCTGTGATAAAAGCCAGACAGTATGGCATCTGTAACAGTGAGGAGAACTTTGAATTGTTTACTCTGCGGATTATGGCAACATTCATACAGTTGGCCAAAGGTGCATCAAAAGAAGATATCAGGGAATTAAGTGATTATATCTATCGAATGCTAAAGACTTACTTCCAAGAACATCGAAAGAATTCATTGGTAAAATTGAATTCAAAAGTAGAAGTGCCATTTATGCAGAAGATGGCGGTGTGGAGTATGACAAAAATGGTGAGCGTGAAAGCACTGTATCCATTTTTAAAAGTAGTATGTAGGAGTAGCAAATGATAAAAGTATGTTTTGTGATTCTGCATTATGGAGATTTATCTGTAACAGAAGCCTGTGTATCCTCTATTTTCAAAATGAATGCTATCGAACACCTGCGTGTGATTATCGTAGACAATGATACACAAAAGCCAGACGCCAGACGTCAGGAACTGAAAGATAGATATAGAGACTGTGCACAGGTACTGGTACTGCAGATGCAGGGAAACTGTGGATTTTCTAAGGCTAATAATGCAGGATATCAGTATGCCAGATCACATTATGATCCGGAATATATGATTATCTGTAATAATGACATAGAATTCACTCAGAAGGACTTTACAGAACGACTGGATCGTATATATGGGGAAAATCCGTTTGCGGTACTTGGACCAGATGTGGTGAAGGCTGGGAATCAGGAACATCAGAATCCGATGGATACCAGAATCCGAACACCGGAAGAAGCAGAATACACGATTCGCATGAATCGTCTGGGATTGAAGTACTTCACACTATTATATCCGGTTCTTTATCTGCAACAGCAAAATGCAGAAAAGAAAAAATTGAAAGAAAAAGTAGCTAAAGCAGACTGGTATCAAAAACGGCATGAAGATATCGTGCCGTTTGGAGCCTGCCTGATTTTTTCAAAAGACTTCATACAGAATGAAGTAAAAGCATTTGAACCGGAAACACAGTTCTATTATGAAGAATATATACTGACATATCGGTGTCAGAAGAAAGCATATAAGATTGTATATGATCCATCTGTACAGGTGCTTCATGAGAGTGGCGCAGCAACCAGGAAAACATTTGGAAGTATGAAAAGACAGATGAAGTTCCGGATGGAGAGAACACTGGAGGCAGCAGGAGTTTACAAGAATCTGCTTTAGCAAATTGAAAGCGGATATTAGTGTTTGGAATACTGGAGGAAATAATGATAAAGACACTTTTAAAGAATAAAGAGATAGTATGGAGTTTATCTATAAATGATTTTTCAACTAAATATGCGGGATCTGCATTTGGTACATTTTGGGCTTTTTTTCAGCCGATTATTACTATTCTGATATATGCATGTGTATTTCAATTTGGCTTAAAATCTACGTCACCAATAGCTGATGTAAGTTATATTTTTTGGTTTGCATCAGGAATGGTACCATGGTTTTTTTTCTCGGATTGTATTCGTTCAGTTACAAATGTACTTTTGGAATATAATTATTTGGTAAAAAAAGTATTGTTTGATATAGATATGCTGCCAATTATTAAAATTATAGCAGCGCTATTCGTTCATTTAGTATTTATTGCATTATTATTTATTATTGCAATTGTTAATCATGAAAAAATTACCATATATGCTGTGCAGGTAGTATATTATCTCATTTGTATTTTGGCGTTAACATACGGTATAGGAAAAATTACGTCGGCATTGATATTGTTCTTTAGAGATTTGGGACAAATTGTAAATATTGTATTAGATATAGGAATGTGGGCAACGCCGATTATCTGGTCTTATACAATTGTGCCGGAAAAATGGCAGTGGATTACAAAATTAAATCCAGTATTTTATCTAATAGATGGATATAGGGATAGCTTTGTAAATCAGATATGGTTTACAGAAAAATGGATATGGACGTTGTATTTTTGGGTATTGACCTATATTATTTGCAAAATCGGAAATGTTGTGTTTAATAAAATGAGACCACAATTCGCAGATGTAATATAGAGGAAAGGATCATAGATGAAAGATATAGCAATTAGGGTTGAGAACCTGAAAAAAGTTTATAAATTATATAATGCACCTATTGATAGAGTAAAAGAAGCTTTTAGTATTACAAAAAGAAAATATGGTTCCGAAAAGTATGTTTTAAAAGATATTTCTTTTGATGTAAAAAGAGGAGAAGTTGTTGGAATTGTAGGGACAAATGGAGCTGGAAAATCTACTTTGCTAAAAATTGTAACAGGTGTTGTAACACCAACAGCTGGACAAATTCAGATGAATGGTAAAGTTGCAGCATTATTGGAACTGGGAACAGGATTTAATCCAGAATTTACCGGAATAAAAAACATTTTTTTAAATGGAACGATGATGGGGTTTACTCATGAAGAGATGGAAAAAAAATTGCAATCGATTATTGACTTCGCAGATATAGGAGATTTTATCAATCAACCTGTAAAAATTTATTCATCAGGAATGTTTGCCAGATTGGCATTTTCGGTGGCCATAAATGTAGATCCAGATATCTTGATTGTTGATGAGGCGTTAAGTGTTGGAGATATGCGTTTTCAAATGAAATGTATGAAAAAAATGAAAGACATGATGGACAATGGAGTGACCGTATTATTTGTTTCACATGATATAAATGCAATTAGACGTTTGTGCACTAAATGTGTATGGCTTAAAGATGGACAAGTACAGTTATATGATGAAACGAATAAAGTATGTGATCAATATGCAGATTATTTGAAAGTGAATGATCAGGATAATAACACAGTAATACAGGAAACAGTTATAGAAGAAAAAAAGACAGAGGATGATGGAATAAAAAAATTTGTAGAAGGAAATAGAGAGAGAGTTGGAGAAATAGCAGGAATTCGCTTACTGAACGCACAGGGAGACGAAATAGATGAAATAAAATTTATTTGAAAAATTTCAAGTAGAAATCGTATATGATGTATATGATGAAAGTATCGAACCGCCAGTTCTATGATGAAAGTATCGAACCGCCAGTTCTGGGA
>QUMM01000062.1:3661-7198 GCA_003435055.1 Lachnospiraceae bacterium OF09-6 | reverse complement strand
AAATCATCTATCCCTGACAAAATATAATAGGTATATTCTGCATGATGTTTCATCGTTTTAAATTCTTCATCTGTTAATTTTTCTGGTTTTTCCAGAATTTCATTTCCGATTGCAACCTTTCCTATGTCATGCAAAGCTCCGGCAAGATACATTTTCTGACAGATATCCTCATCAAATCCCATAAATCTTGATATTTTTTCCGCACCTTCCGCAACACCAATTGAGTGGTTACTTGTAAAGGGCGATTTATAGTCCACAATATGGGCAAAAAGATCTGCAATAACTTTAATCTGTGCAAAATTAAGTTCCAGCTTTATTCTGGGTACTTTCTTCCACAACATCGTATCCAGGGTTTCATTATCAATCATATGAATTTTTCATCTGAAAAGCATTAAAAAAGCTTCCACGCAGAAGGAATCAAACAATTTATCTTTTGACTTTATTACAAATTCTTCTGTTCTTTTCCACTCATCCGAATCTGATTTCATAGATCGGCAAAATATATCTATCGTATCACACATATGGATAATCCTTGCAAATAATGGTACTTCATTCCATTGTTTTCCAAAAGGCCCACTTCCATCAGCGTTTTCATGGTGGTACAGTATGACATTAAATACATCATTATGAAACGGTATATTTTTCAGATTTTTTTCTCCTATGGTACAATGCCTTCCCAGCTTCGTCACCCCGTTACGTAAAGCGTCATTTTGAAGCTCTTCCTGAATATATTGTGCCACTGCATTGTCGTGCAGCAATGCACACTCTGCCAGATCTTGCAGGCTTTGACCCTGTATACCCATTTTTTCAGCAGTACAAACCGCCATATATGCCACACGTTTAGAATGATTGTTTGTTACTTTAATCAGCTCTGCCTCTACACAGTCCAATGCATATGAGCAGGCTGCTAATAACCCCAGCACATCAAATTTCATTTTTGATCTTGTCTCCTCCTTTGTTCTGTTTTCTGAGAAATCTGGAATATGCTTACCATGACAGATTTCTCAGCCTCGGATCAATAAAAGCATATGTTTTGTCTTTTCTTTAATTTTTCCATGACCGTTGGATATTTTTTATAATCTGTGTGAGGTAAGGCCTGGGCAGCTACCATCTGTTCCAGAAAATCATCCACTTCCGCAAATTGTATATAAGTCATTTCTTCCAGTATCTGATCAATATCTGCAAGAAGTTCTTTGTTCAGCAAAAGCTTCTGTGCTCCTTCCAGCGAAGAATTTCCAGCATTGATCATCTTCTCCCGTTCCATGTCAGGATACATCCCAATGGTAATGGCTGATTCCACAGATACATATTTTCCAAAAGAGCCGGCTACATAAAATCGATCTGCCTGATTCAGTTCAAGTCCAGATTCCCGGAGCATGATCTCAACCATTATATGTGCTGCGGCTTTGGTAAGAATAAATTCGTCGATATCTTTCTGATAAAAATACAGACCCGGAGCATATTCTATGCAAAGCTGACCTTCTCGTTTCTGAATAAGTTTCGTTTTTTCAGGAGAAAACTTACCACGAATATCTATCCATCCTTCTAAAAAAAGTTCCGCAATCAGATCGACAATACCGGAACCGCAGATACCCTTAGGGCTAATTTTTCCTGAAGAGTTACCAATTACATGAACATGGATTTTTCCACCTCTTATCCTCACGCTGTCCACTGCTCCGGCATCTGCCCTCATCCCGGTATGTACTACACCGCCTTCCAATGCAGGCCCCGCCGCACCGGCGCCGCAAAGAAGAAAATCTTTATTTCCGATCACAAGTTCACCGTTGGTTCCGATGTCAAAGAAAACACTGATTCCATCTTTTTTATATAATTCCGTCTCAATCATTCCGCTGATGATGTCACCACCCAGATAATTAGACTTCGCCGGATAACAATACACATAACCATTCAACGGAATATCCAGATCTTTTGCCGGCTGGAATCCTGGGCGATCGGCATGAACAGCATGTGGCGTGTAAAAGACACAGAAGGCATCTATTCCCAAAAGAAAGTGGATCATGGTGGTATTGCCTGCTACTACCATAGACAGACATTTTCGTGACACCGGATGCTTTGCATCCAGCTTATCCATGCATTCTATAATAGACTCAACTGTAGCAAGCCGTATCTCTTCCAATTTTTTCTTATCATCTTTGCAGTAAAAAATACGTGATAAAATATCGGTTCCCCACTGAATCTGTTTATTAAAGCAGCTCTCTTCCCCCAGTATCTCACCACTGTTACAGTCTAAAAGTTTCACCACTACCGTTGTACTTCCAAGGTCTACCGCCAGCCCATAATGCTGGCTGACTGTATCTCCGCTCTCTATATCAACCAGCTCCCATTTTTCTCCATTCCATGAAAGTGATACTGTTATTTTCCAACCTGCACGATCAAGTAATGGATATAATTGCCTCAAAATGCGAACCGGAATATGGACCTCCTCTTTCACGCCCTTTGCTGATAAACATTCCAGAATACGCTGCTGGTCTGAACGTTGATCCTCTTCGGTTGGCGCAGAAAGATCAATGTATAATTTTCGACTAAGACCTCTCATAGTGTTCCTTCTCCTTTACCATATGTACATTTTCTATTCCGCAAAAAAGGAAGGACATCGGTTATAACTCATACTTGATATCCTTCCTTTTCACTATGATTCATTATACTTCAGAAAACTGATCTTTTCCAACGGAACACAAAGGACATTCAAAATCTTCTGGAACATCTTCCCATTTTGTTCCCGGTGCGATACCGCCTTCTGGATATCCTTCCTCTTCGTCATATTCCCATCCGCAAACATCACATACGTATTTCATTAGTTAATCCTCCTAATTCTGATTTTCTTAAGTATTATTAAAATCCAAAATACATTTTTATCATACCCAGAACAAAGAGATGTACTGGATAAAACAAATAATTTACAATCTTATTCTGCCTTCCCCGTTCTCCATTATATGTAAGGGTTAATCCAAATCCCAATAACGCCCACGGTTCTTTATACATAGCCAAATAGCAAAATGGAATTGCCCAAACAGGTTTTCATGAAAAATATATAAAAAATACCCAATTAAGACTGCATGATACTCATAATCCAATCCCAATATCATAGCACTCAGGCATCCGGCTCCCACGATTACGGCGGAAATGAAATACCATAATATACGCCAACGTACTCCTATTTTTTCTTTTAATGTATCTATGCTCCAAACGATAATGAGTACCAAAGCCAATGTGAACATAATATTATTCCAATTTGGCTCAAAATAGGATGCCGTTGTAAACATATCATACGGGATTTCTGAAATTATACCAAACAAAAGAAGCATCCCTAAATATTTCCACCTGTTTGTCGTTTTGAAAAAACCTTCTATTAATAAAAATATAAAAATCGGGAAAGCTATTCTTCCTAATATGTCAAAAATATCACTTATCACAAGCAATATTCCTCCATTCAAATTAGGATAAATCAGAGCCTTATTTACATGGTCTATGAGCATAGTCGTAAATGCGATATACTTTAATTGTGCTCCGGATAAT
>QUMM01000062.1:0-3159 GCA_003435055.1 Lachnospiraceae bacterium OF09-6 | reverse complement strand
ATTTTCTTTTGTGTCACCAATTCCGGCCAGCTCCTTGAACCACATCTTTGCATGTTCTTTCTCATTATCGGCTGTTTTTAAGAATAATGCTGACATCTGCTCATAGCCTTCCTTTTTTGCAACAGAAGCAAAATAAGTATATTTATTTCTTGCCTGTGACTCTCCTGCAAATGCCTCCTGTAAATTTTTCTCTGTCTGTGTTCCTGCGTATTTGTTTACTGCCATTTCCTTTACCTCCGCTTTCTTTATCACTTTTTCAAAATCTGATGCCGGATGTTTGCACAAAGGACATACAAAATCATCCGGTAATTCTTCTCCTACATACTCATATCCACAGATCCTGCAACGCCATATTGTCTGACCATCTTCTGTTTTTCCTACTGCCTGTGGCTTAGGTTTTATGTGATTCTGATAGTACTCGTATGTTACAGAAGGGATATCACTTAAGACTTCCATGTCTGTTATTTCACCAATAAACATCGTATGGGAACCCAAATCTTCTGTTTTATTAACACTTACAGAAATATACGCATTTGTTCCTTCTGTGATATAGTAAATTCCATTTTCGCCCCTTGCACATTTTTCAAATGTTTCAAACTTATTCATATCCCGCCCGGATTGAAAACCAAAATGTTTAAATAATTCAAACTGGGCACTCTGGCTTAATACTGACACTGTGAATTTTCCGGTTCTTTGGATCATTTCATGTGTATAATTTGCTTTATTTACACAGATACTTAATTGATTAGGTTCTGATGCCGCCTGGATTGCAGTGTTAATGATACAGCCATTATCCTCTTGGGCTTCTCTGCAGTCAGTACAAATAATCCGTAACTCAGCTTATACATCGCTTTTTTATCCATTCTGCTCCTCCTTCATCTTCTCCCTGCATCTCGGACAAATGCCTTTAAAGGAAATATCATATTCCAAAAAATCAATTCCATGCGTATCATGAATTCTTTTCATTAAATCCGGTATTTCCTCCATATCTACATCCGATACCTCACCACATTTTATACATCTCACATGATAATGATTTTTCAATGTGATATCGAACCGATTTGCTCCATCTGGCACTTCAACCTTTCTCAGAGCACCTTCTTCTGACAGTATATCAAGATTTCTATATACTGTTCCTTTTCCAATGGTAGGATATTCTTTTTTTAGAAATTCATATACTTCATTTGCTGTAACATGCCTTTTCATTTCATATACAGCATTTTTCACAAGATCTTTCTGAATTGTATTTCTTCTGTTAGTCATTTGCCCTCCTTATTAGGATTTATTCTTAATTAGAAGTATATATCAGAAGTTTTAAAATGTCAATATAAATTAGTAATAATTACTATTTTTAAACAATAGCACTTTGTAAATGTCCCTTTTTCGCACAATCTTATTCCATAATTTTTCGTTCAAAAACATATTCTATTTCAGATGATAAATCTCTTCTAAAATTGTATCCAAGTCTGTCAAACGTTTGTACGTCTGCAGGATTTTCAATTTCTTTTTCTGCCATATATCTGACCATCTCACCACGAGCCATCTTAGCATATGTACCTTTTGTTACCAGTTTATCCCCTGATTGTTCACAAAACGTAACCGTAATATATTTGTCTTTATCTGATAAATATTTTTCTATACATTTCGAGTATTCTTTTGATGCAAGATTAATGATAATCCTGCTGTCATCAAGCACTGAACGATATAATCTTTCACCCCAATAGTCATATAGATTTTTGGTATCTTCTATTTCAGCTTTCGCCTTCATCTCCAGGCGATAAGGGGTCACACCATCCATCGGTTTTAGAACACCATAAAACGCAGACAGTATCCTCAAATGATTTTGTATATAATCAAACTGCTGGTTTTCAAACACAGATGGTGCCATATACTGAAATGCGATTCCCTCATACGATAAAACAGCCGGTGTAAGCATATTATAAAGATCCATATTTTCTAATTGGTTGAAATTTTGTTCTGCAATCTTGTCATTACATTTCCAGATAGCTTTTAATTCTTCTTTTGATCTACTTTTCATCCAGCTCAATATCTCTGCTGTCCTGTCAATAAATTCTGGCAGTCCAACTGGTGCTATACTATCTGTATCGGTAATCATTTTTTTGCAGGTGATAATATAATCTTCATTATGCCAACTCCTTAAGCATGTTTTCAGGATCATTCGCCGCCCTGACTTTATCATTTGCTTTTACAATGATTCCACGCTCATCAATAAGATATCAGAGAGATCATTGCCCGTTTAACAAACAACAATCTCTTAAGTTAATGACATTGATTCACACCTAATAACTTACCGCCGGATATTTCTCTTCCTCTTTTTTCTTATCTGAGCTTGAATTTACATCCACTTTCTCAAATAAACAGCTGGCTTTTCTCTTTTATTAGAATTTCGATTTATTTCCAGCTATTATACCAGCAGTGCGTTTTATTAGACAGCGGCTAATAGGATTCTTTCCGTATTAGCTGACATTCCATTCCATTTCCCCTCTGAAAAAAACAAAAAAACGGAAATCATATTAGATATTTTCTAATACATTCCGCTTTTGATAGGACGTCCCGTGCGGGAATCGAACCCACATCTAGTGCTTAGGAGCAACTTTTATGCAGGTTCAGACTAGTCCAACAGAGACAACCTATTCATTTATAAGTCCAGTAAAAAAGCGCCTTCCCGGACTATTTCTGTTCATATAAGATCATTGAAAATTATTTCGGATTTTTACATTTTATGAGGAAATGAATGTACGCTTCTAATATAAAGCGTCAGTTCCATCTATAATTTTTCAAATCATAAAATCCAACTATCCTGCCCATTTAAAAGCGGGAAATGAAATGTGTGATACATTATTTTCTATGTCAGATTTCTTCTAAATTATACATCAGATACTGCCATTTACACAAAATGCTTTGACCACTATTTTACCTCTTTTTTCTCACATACTCTGATTTGATCTCATAAATAAAACCGGCAGAGAGCTTCTTCTAAGGAATAAAAAAAACAGATCATATAACAACTCTATATAATCCACCAGAAGGTATGACCTCTGCGGACATCCGCCATATGAGCGAGGAGGAACTTCTGGATATGGACTATTTCCTAAATGAAGATATTTTTGATGATGAATTTGCAGAAGAAGATTTTTT
>QUMM01000061.1 GCA_003435055.1 Lachnospiraceae bacterium OF09-6 | reverse complement strand
TTCAAGAATGCCTCGCATTCTTGCTGCGAGATGCGCGTCATGCAAAGCATGACATATTTCTTTTGCGCATCTCTGCAATCCTGCCGGAGGCTATATCAGATGGGGGATTGACTCCCATCACTGATACTAATTTGCTCCTCGCCACCTAAAAAGGTGGGAGTCATTTCTCATCTGATATATGCCTCCATTCCATCACAACATAACTGGCTTTTTTATAGGATAGCATAAAAAAAAGCCTGTGAACAGTGGATTTTCCTGTCTTTTTATGCTATGATTTAAATAATTATGTAGACTTTTAAAAAGAAGCAGAAAGTGTGCAGTTATGAAAAAGAAATGGACAAAATCAAATGGTTTTACACTTGCAGAATTATTGATTGTCGTAGCAATTATCGCAGTACTGGTCGCCATCTCCATTCCGATCTTCACTTCTCAACTGGAAAAAGCCCGAGAAGCAACCGACCTGTCCGATGTCCGGTCAGCCTATGCAGAAGTCATGATGGCAGCCATCTCCGATGACACAACCGCAACCTATTCCAAAGATCCGAATCAGACAATCCACAAGTCCAACGGTCTTTACTCTGTAACAGTTTCTCCACTTCACCAGGAACAGGATAACTGGCAGGGTAACATGGATCTGAACGTAGGAGGTGTATCTTCCAAAGACACCACACACTGGATCGGCATACCAAAGGCAACTGGAAGCTGTGAGGTAAGCTATAATCCGCAGGGCGATTCCGTAGTGTTAAACTGGAGTGGAAAAAGTACTGGCGGTGGTAACACAGGTGGAGGCGGAACCGTCACACCAGGTGGCAGTACTACTGGCGGTGGAAGTACACCAGCGCCAATCCCTGGAACGGGTGGTGGAACAAGCGGTGGCACAGCTGGCGGTGGAAATACACCCGTGCCAACCCCTGGAACAGGTGGCGGAACAAGCGGTGGCACAGCTGGCGATAATAATAATCAGGGAAATACTGGTGGTAACACTGGCGGTTCAACTGGTGGGAATACCAGTGGAAGTGATCAGGGGAATAATAATTCGGGTGATACTGGTAACACCGAAGATAGTACAAGAAATGATTTATTAAATGGTAATTATGAACAATTTCCTAGTGGTATTAATTATACTTTCACTGTTGGAAATATTTATTCTTATAATGGCATATTATATTTATGTATTTATGGTAATACATATAACTGTTCTGATCCAGGACAAGCCGATTATTGGTTCCGCCCAATCACTCCAAAAACTAATATTTATACCTCCAAAGATATAGAAACTATTTATGGACAAACTAAAATAAAGGCATTTCGCAATGATGTCTATACTGATGGTACCAATTTTTATCTTATGACTTATAATGATAGTTATCAAGATTTGCCAGATGACTCAAATACTCGTACACAAGGAAGCAATTGGCAATTATGGGTAAAAATTAATTTAAATCCTACTACAGATTTTTCTCAAGATGAAATTTCATCTTAATATTATAACCAAAAAACTAAAATATTCATTTTGCATTTATCAAAAGAGAAACCCGATAGCCGTTGCTGTCGGATTTTTCTTTTATCTCATAAATATAACATTTCTTTTAATAGTTGCTCAGCATCACCTTTTCTCTTATCCATCTTTCTTGATGCCAACTATCTCACTTTTCCTCTTTTCTGACATCGGATTTAGAATTCATCTAATTTCTCGATGCAACTTGCATTTTATGTTTGCCCAGCATGTTTTAAACTTCATTTCAAACCTCAACCACCTTGCAAAAACGGCATAAAAACCACCGATAGTTGCAACTATCGGGGGTTCGTTTCTTGCCCATGAATAAATTGTCTTCTATTCTTTCTCTCCTTCGTTGGCTTCTTCCATCCAGATTTCTTCTTCCACCTGAGCTTCTTCGTAGTGCAGCCGGATCACAGCCTGCGCCCAGTTGACCTGCAGTATCGCAGTCTTATTTTTCTCTGCCCCGGCTTTTCGAATCTGCTCCAGCAGTTCCTGGAAGATTTCCCTGGTGAAGTAGCCACCCCTCCAGTGGAAAGTCAGCACTCTTCCTTTTTTGGCTGCCTGAAGTGCCCGTTTGTAGACCTCTTCCTGCTTCGTAAAGGACAGTTTCTTTTCTTTATAATAGAAGTGATCATGATCGGTGCAGGCCGGAGCCGGTGCAATCAGCGGTTCATGATCCCGGAAGATCTGCTGATCGTCCAGGTTGAAGTAATCATATCGAATCTCGCTTCCATCCCTTCCCAGTGTATTGTCGAAAGTGGCATCCAGATGATAGTACACACCATCCAGCTTCACAATATTCCAGGTATGACGGTACTTGATTCCTTTTTCCGGATTATTACCACAGATCGCAATGATACACCACACACCCAGCGCATCCAGCAACACCTTCACCGCCTTGGCAATGCCTTCACAGACGCCCACGCCCTGTCCCAACGGGCCAATAATCTCATGGGAATAAGCTTTTTTCAGCTTATCATACCGCACATTGTCACAGATAAAGTCATGCACATATTTTTCTTTTTCAAAGTCAGAAAGCGTCTTCGCAGGGCGCACCAGCTTCTCTATACGAGCCTGCATCGCTTTCTGATGTTCCCGTATCTTATCTTTGTCAAACAGATACTCTGGCACAAAGATCAGATTCGGTGAATCCTTGTAGTACTTGTATTTATATCCAATCAGCCAGAACACCTCCGGATGATCCAGTCGCATCTGGAAAAATACCCAGTACAGGCTTTCGCCATCCAGCTGTGGCAGCTGAATCTCATCTGCCAGTTCCCGGACACCTTTTAACATATTGTGATAAGCTGTCTGTTGCAATTTTCCCATTTTTTGATAATAAAATTCTTCCATATTTCCCTCATCTTCCGTTTTCTATAAAACCAGAACTTTGCTCTGGAAAACTCTGTACCAGGATCCGTTTTATTTTCTCTCAGATAAACGTTTCTTCATTCGTTTTTTCTGTACTGTTGCATGCACAGCCATTGACAGATAATGAAAAGACTGATCCATATGTATTTCACCTCTTAACGCAAAAATAGTTACAATTCTGACTTTTAGAAGTGTAACTATTTTTTTCGTTAATGTCAAATTTTATGTTTTGTTCTTTTACTCTTCATGTACTACAAAGCAAGCTCTGCCCCGCTCTTTTGCTGCATACAACGCATTGTCCGTCTCTCTGAGCAAATGCTTGATCTCCTGCGGAAATGTAAAATGATATACTCCAATACTACAGCTTACTTTTTCTTCCGTCAAGATCGCCGAAACAGCTTTCTCAAACTGCATCAGGCGTTCTTCCAGCTGAGCACGGGTCATCTTTTTTTCAATCATTACTGCGAATTCATCTCCGCCAACTCTTCCGACTGCCCCATACTTTCCAAATGTATGCTCCAGATTCTGTGCTACCATCTGCAGTGTCTTATCTCCGACCATGTGTCCCAGTGTATCATTGATCTTTTTGAACCAGTCCACATCCAGAAAGAGGAACCATCCCTTTTCCGGTCCGTCTTTCCTGCTGCCTGTCTGGATCATCTCACAGTGATGCAGGAACATACGTCTTCCCATGACATCGGTCAGTGGATCCATCTCTCCCAGATACTCTCTGTATTTCATATAACGATATACCATCAGGATAATCAAAATCAATATAAAATTCAATGCCAGCATGACAATCAGAAACTGAATCTGTAGATGAACCAGATCTGCATATATTACATCAGTTACATTGATTCCATGTTCTTTCAGCAGGTATCTGACACGGTCTGAGGAATAAATGGTGGAAACCGCAGCAATGGAAATAACGAAAATAACAATGCCTGTGATGCCGCCCCAGATCTTAGAGGACCAGTACAGATTCTCCTTCGACTGATTCATAGCCTCCTGAAGCTTGCCGACTCGTTCACAGCGATAGATCACATCACAGACTTCCATACAGACACAGCAAATCACTGCGATCATGACATCACTTTTCACGATCTGTAATGCCGACGCTACAGTATAACCAAGATCTGGAAAGAAAAATCCCATTGCGCCAAATACCAGCAAAGCCTGCAGCTTCGGTGCAAGAAATGCAATCACACCATTCCAGATTCTTCTGTGGGCACGCTTTTTCACCAGCCAGAACAGTCCGCCGACAATCAGTCCAAACAGAATTCTGGTTCCCACACTCAGCAGAATACTTCCCATCGGATTGCTGCTTTGAAACGGTGAAAATACCATATCTGCCGGCTGGACATAGCATGCAGAAGCCTTATACAGGCTTCCCAGTCCAAAAATCAGTCCTGCTATGCCTGCTTGCCACGGTCCAAATATACATCCAATGATCACAATCGGTATATAGGCTATTGTAATCGAGATCGGTGGCACATGAATATATCCTAAAAATGTAAATGACATGATCAGCTCAATAGCGATCAGAAATTCAAATACATATCTTTCAAATCTTTTTTTCTTCCAGTTCGTCATTTTTGTTTTCTTTCCTGTTACTTTATCAAAATTTTTTTCGTACTACTGTAAACGCCAAATACTTTTTTTCCTGCTGAGTCTGTCTTATATGCTCTGACTTTTATATAACATTTCTTGCCTTTTTGCAAATTTTTCAATGTTGTGGATGTTTTCTTTACAATTACTGAGTTTGCACCTTTCATCTTTGCATTATCAGCATACAGAATCTGATACCCTTTTGCGCCGGACACTTTTTTCCATGATACCGTCACTTTCCTGCCCTTTTTACTGGCAGGCTTTTTCAGAGATACTTTCGCTGCTTTCACTTTTGTCCAATGGGCATACAGTTTCATGTTCCCGGTTACCTTCGTAGAAGCAGATACCTTCTTTCCTTTTTTGGATGACGTATACCATCCGGCAAACAGATAGCCTTTTCTTTTTGCTTTTGGCAGGCTGCCGATCTTTGCCTTTTTCTTTACTGTCTTTGTAATGACACTGTCCTGTCCGCCATTTGGATAATAGGTAATCCGATATCCATTTGTCACATAACCAGAATCCTTTTTTGAAGAGTCTGACTTGTTTGAATCTGTCCTGCTGTCATCATTCTCCCATTCTTCCTCTTCATTCCAATATCCTGAACTGGACTGTCCAGGCTTTTGATCTGGCTGTTTTTCCACCACAGTAACTGTATCCGTAACCGCTGCTTCCCTGTACTCTTCAAAGTACATGGTAATCGTCACAGTACCCGGTCTTTTCGCAATAACTTTATTATCTTTTATTTCACATATCGATGGATCCGATGACTCAAATACTGCACCTGTATTTTGCAGCTTGCCACTTTTCCAGAATACATAGATATCTTTTGTCTCACCTGCTGTTAATTTCTGAAAGAAATATCCAATCTCGGCTGTATAATATTCTTTATCTCTTTTTACCTGAACTTTACGTGTATGAACCCTGTCGCTGTAAGCACTTCTGTTTGCCTGTGTTGCCGTATCTGTTCCAAAACACTGCAGCCAGTAATAGCTTCCATTCGCATAGACACATCCTACTCCTATGCTGGTATACCGCGCCATCAGAATATTCGCACGGTGTCTCAGAGAATTCATCCACCATTCCATAGCTTCCTGTGGTGTTCCCCCATACCGTGTGATATTTTCCCCCATGATTCTGCCATTTGCACTGTCGCATGCAAAACCATTCGGTCTGGTATGGCTGTTGTAGATCACGCATTCTGTTGCTCTCTGCATGGCTGTCTCCAAAAGGCCCGTATCCATCACCAGATCCTGCACACCGTATTTTCGTCTCTCTGCATTCACCAGATCCAGCATATCGAAAGCATTCTGGTAGAGTTCTGTAACAGTTGCATTTACCTTAAATGCATCCACATATCCCCCATTCTCCACGGACTCCATCTTCGGATTCAGTCTTGTTACATTGGTGTTTGCCGGAAATGCGTTATCTTCTGATGTCACACTGCACGGAAGCGTTACTTCCTTTAATGCCGGACAAAGCACAAATGCTTCGTTTTCCACTGTCGTTACCCCTTCTGGAATCATCACCGTTGTCAGAGCCGTATTTCCACTGCAACAGCATCTTGAAATCACTTTTATGCCCTTTCCAAATACAATTGTCTGAAGTGTTTTACTATTGGAAAATGCATATTCACCCATTCTCGTCACCGAATCTGCAATCACCAGTTTCGTAAGATTCGTACCATTAAATGCGTCATTTGCTATCTCTGTTACTCCTTCTGGTATCGTATATTCTCCAGTCTTCTTTGAAGGATAGAAATATAATGTTTTTCCACCATTCGTGTATAATGCGCCATCTTTTGTCTGATACGTTTCATTAGCAGAAATAGTGATATTCTCCAACTGATCCATTCCATACAGCGCCATGCTCCAAAGGGATTTTAAACTGGATGGCAGTACCAGTTCCTGAAGACCCGTTTCGCCAAACGCAGTCCCCTGATCACTTCTACTGAATTTCCAAGCGTCAGCTCTGTCAGATTCTCATCCTGTCTAAAAGCACTGTCTCCGATCGTCTTTACAGAATTTCCCACCACTGCTTTTCTCAGATTCTTATACCAGCTGAATGCGCTATTGCCCACAGAGGTTACTCCATCAGATATATAAATCTCTGTAATCTGATCTCTGTCAAAAGTCTGTGTTCCGTCTCCCACTCGTCCATCATTCATTGCGCCGCTTCCCGAAACCGTCATGACGCTTCCTCTTACTTCCCAAGTTACATTCGCACCGCAGCTTCCACTGTATGTAACATCAGAATCTTCTACGGCCAGAGCATCTGCTTCTTCTGTTATTCCGGTTTCCTCATCCGGCGAAAGAATCACCTCTTCCTCAGTTTCAGTGAACTCCTCCATAAGCAGATCCGCTTCCGTCTCCTGATCATTTTCTGCAGTGTCCTCTTCTATATCGTCTTCTATGTCTGCCTCCCTGTCATCCTCTTCTGTTATTGCGCTCCCCTGAACCTGTTCTTCCACTTCTGCTATCTCTATACTGCCTGCTGCGCCCGCCATCATTGGTTCTGCAGCCATCACCATACATAAAGATAAAGTCATGATCTTTTTTATCCATTTATTTTTCATAGTCAATCTCCGTGATCTCATTACTGTTCTCCATCCATTACTTTTTCTATATTCGTTTCAGAATTGGCCAGTGTAAATCCTTTTTCTTTCATCCTTCATTCATCTTATTCTTGTTCCTTCATACCACGATCATTTTTACTATCTTACTACTTTAGCACTTTTAAAGCCAATTAGGTATGAATTGTTGAATCTGTCTGTTTTATTGTAAAAATTAGCCTGATAAAGAGATAAACGGCAGTCCTATCGACTGCCGTTAAAAGTTTTCGTCAAATTATTCGTGTAACAAGTTGTTTATACAATAAGTTGTTTATTATGTATTTTATTGACATAGATTCATTTATTTGTTATATTAGTATTACATATCTGGAAAACTTCTGAACCATTCGGTTAACTGATTCCTTATATGCCAAATATGACGGAAGCAGCGCCGATAGCAATCTTTCCAGAGCTCCTTTCGTCATTATTATGAAGAAAGGAGTATACATGAACCAAAAGAAACTCAAAGACCTGAATCTGATGGATGATTTTCTCTTTCAAGCTGTCATGACCTATCCTGATATTGGAGAGTTGTTCGCCC
>QUMM01000060.1 GCA_003435055.1 Lachnospiraceae bacterium OF09-6 | reverse complement strand
AAGACTGTAACCATGAAATGTATCCGTAATGACATAATCTGCATTTTTTGAAAATAGGAAAATACATACAACGGATTGCAAATTATATTTTTATCCGCAATATTTGAATAATGTCCAACACATATATCCTCTTATTGTGCCTTTTTGCAAATTTTTTTATATAGTTTTCTTCTTCTCTGCTTAATCTGCCCGTGTATGCATATAAAATGATATAATCTCTTTCATAAGTCGTATACTCTGCAATTTCTTGTGTAAAATCATACATCAGAACTGGATCCATATGAATTTCCGGAGAGTAACCGAGCAATTGCCTAACAATATGAGCACTATTTTCATCACGCACAGAAATAGCTGCAAATCTTGACAGCATTGTTTTAATTTCGTGCGCAATCCCTGTATCTACCAAATCTTCATAACGTGTGCTTCCAAAAGAAGCCGCATATGAAACAATCTTGGAGTGTGCATATCCATCTCCAAATAATTGCTTAGAATATCCTACTGGATATGGTTGAAGGCAATTAAATACTTCATCACTTCCAATCACTAACGTGTCAACCTCACAGTCATAATTCAGTTTATCAACCCCAATATCCTTTAAATCCAGGATTAAATTTCTTTCTATTTCTTTGAAAAAGTTCTTTTTTTTCAGATAATTCCATGGGGTTCTGTTTTTCAGAATCTTATCCACTATGCTTTCAGCTTTAGACTGAGGTTTTTTTAATCTATTTGTAATATCAACACCAAATCTGTAATCTATAAATTCAACTTCTGATTTTGAAACCGACTCAATCATTTTTTTCAAACCATACGCTTGCAAAAAAGATCCATAATTAATAATCCTTTGCATAGACATAATACCGATTTTTTTATCCATCTACTCGTTTCTCCTCTATCTCATAAATATATACGGTACTGTTTGATGCGCACCAACAAATACAAAATAGTACCACCAATAAAACATATAATATCCTATGATTAACGGTCGAATAATTATTCCGCTTTTTCTTGGTTTTAATGCACTCATTGCCTGTGATATGACAAGCACCTCAAAAATCGCAAAGTATAAAGCAATTCTTCCACCATACCCGCTCACACTGGTAAACTGTGAAAACAAGACTGCATATACCTCCATAACCAAGAAAAATGAAATGTCTTCTCCATCTTTTCTCAAATATCTATAACTCCAGATGATCAATATTATTTGAGGAATACGGATTAAAAGCTGGTTTGGCATAAAAACCAATTTTCCTGTAACGTAGCTGACATATTCCCCAAATCCAACAGCCGACAAAGCAGACACAATCGCGGACATCATAATCATCACTACGAAACCAATCCCCATAGATATCAGCATTCTAGGAGTTTCATTTCTCTTACTAACATTGTTCCTGTTATGCTTAAAGTTGTTCCTTTGACAATATAATCATACAGAAGATAAATCAGTAATATCAGCAATGAGCTTGTGTGGAATAAGAAAGCAATAATCACACAGATAAACGCATTTTTCTTTTCTGCATTTTTCCAATATTCAAATCCCAGGACTCCTAAAGACATAGCGATTGACTGACGCATCATATTCATCGAGGGATTATAAAATGCCATGCAAAAGACAAACATCGCCATCCCAAGGCTTGTGTTCTTATCTTTTCTAACGGCAACATATAGTGGCAGAATCACACATAATTCCAGTATAGTTTGAACGCAATATAATGAACCTGTAATTTTTGTTACAATCAAAACTAATAACGGAAACAATGGTTCCATATCCTTCACATAATCTGTTGTCCATGTGAAAGCATGGAAAGATGAGTTCAAATACTCACCAATGCTATGGCTTCTTTTCGCTGCCTCATAAACAGGCATTAAATAAACTCGTGTATCTGTTCCAACACCCACCGCTCTCATTCCTGCTAACAAACACAATGCCATAACTGATATGAATACAATCGGTTTCCTTTGTGTATATTTCACCCGATCAGAAAGCGCAAAAAGACCTATCGAAATCATAAATACAACAATATATGGTGTCATCTCTTTTTACCTCCCCTCTTTACACCTTCCACTTCCTATTTCTCGCAACGACAACCTTAAGTGCTATTCTATTTCCAAATAATGATATCGCAGCAAAAGCCCGTAATCTCTTTGGGGCATTACCATCTTTTAGCACATTCATCCGATGCGATTTCAATACACTCTGAATGCGTTTATTCTGAAACTCTGAAAGCTGTGGATTTCTCGCAGCAATATCATATACAACATTTATATATTGAGTCGACAGTGCGTTATCAAATTGTGTTTTTCCTTTTACCGCTCTTACAATATCATCGATAGCATCCAAAGCTTCTAAATGCTTTTCCTTATATCCAGAAACGACGATGCTTCCCTCATCGCGATAATAGTAAAAATAACCATCAAATCCCACATAGGTTACATTTTCACTCTTCAAAATTGTTTTATAGATTGTAAAGAGATCTTCAGAGAATTTTCCATAGGGGAATTCAACACCTGTAAACAGACTTCTTTTAAAAAGTTTTCCACATGCAGACGTGCCAAATGGTGTACCATATAGCATCCGAATCAAAGCATCTTCATTTTTGTAACTGGACACTTTCCAATCTATTACAGTATTTTTATCATCGCGTCTGCTCGTCCTCTTCATATTGGCAATAGCTATATCAGAATTGTTCTCTGACATAGCTTCAAAAAGAATTTTCACAAAATCCTTTGAAATATAGTCGTCACTGTCAACAAAAGTAATTAAATCTCCTGTTGCAACTTTCATTCCAGCATTTCTGGCATCAGACAAACCACCATTTTTCTTATGAACAACCTTGATTCTGCCGTCCATTGCTGCATAGTCATCGCATATTTTTCCACATAAATCTGGAGACTCGTCATCAACTAAAATCACTTCAATATTCTTATATGTTTGGGAAAGAATTGAATCAACGCACTCTTTCAGGTAAAGTTCCACATTATATATCGGCACAACTACACTTACTAGTGGCATCTTATCTCTAACTATCTTATTTTCCGTCATGGCATAATACTTCCTGGTATATATTCTTCATAGCTGCAATAGACTTGGATACATCAAATTCTTTTGCTTTTTCTTTACAAGCAATTACCATCTTGGCTCTTTCTTCTGATGGCAAATTCACTATTTTTTCAATGGCGTCCGCAAATTGATGTGCATCGTATGGGTCGCAAAGATATCCTGTTTTTCCGGGAATTACATATTCTCTTATCCCCTGTACATCAGATCCCACAACAGGTACACCTGATGCAAGTGCCTCCACTCCCGTCATTCCAAATCCTTCTCTTACGGATGGGATGACAGCAACATCCGCACATGCATTTATCTCTGGAATATCAAGTCTGTGCCCTGCCAAGAAGATCCTGACTCCTAATTTAGAGGCTGTTTCTTTGAGTTCTTCCTCGATTGTTGAATTAACAACTGCAGTTCCGCAAATTACAAATATGTACTGTTCTTTTCTATCAAGCGTTCCTAATGCTTCTATAATAATTTTCTGGTTTTTTCTCGATGATAATTCACCCACAGCTAAAATCATATGATCTTTTGAGTTTACACCAAATGATGCTCTATATTCATCTCTGTTTATTCTTAAATTTGCAAACCTATGATTATCTAAACCAACGCTCGGAATAATATAAGTTTTAGGACAGTGCATTTTTTTTGCGTTGTTATAATCTTCATGATTTATTGTAATAATAGCATCACAGAATCTTGACATTAGCTTTTCGGCAGTAAAATAAACAATCCAGTTTTTTTTCGATGACTTGTCTGTGAATGTAAATCCATGTGTTGTATATATAACTATTGTCCCAGTTTTTCTATATTTTCTTGCAGCCATTCTGGTCAAAATACCAACAATAGGTGTGTGACAATGAATCAAATCATACTTATTCGTTTTCAAAATAAGTTTTAATTGTTTATAAGCCTGAATATTTTGAGTTGATACCGGGCTTTTGGTATCAAATTCCACCTGATAATGTGCAATCCCCATTTCTTCCAGTTTAGGAATTTCAATCAGGTTAGGACCTGCCGCAGAATTTTCATTCATTGCCACTGACACTTCATATCCCATTTCTTGAAGTGTCGCGATATCATTCCACAGAAAATGTAGAAAACCAGCAAGATTCACAACTATCAATGCTTTCTTTTTCATCCGTTCTCCTTATGCTGTTTCCCATTTATTAGTTCTTCGTAAATTTTGCAGAGTTTCTCTATATAGTTTTCCGCATCGCATCGCTTTTTTGCATACGCTACTATGCGCGCGCTCATATTTCTATACTCGGTTTCTGTCAAGTTTAAAGCCTTCTGAATAGCTATTGCAAAGCTATCAGGATTTCCCGGTTCTGCCAGATATCCAGTTTCACCATCTTGTACAATTTCAGAAAGACCTGCAATATCACTTGCAACAACAATCTTCCCTTTAGCCAAGGCCTGTAATGCAACAAATGCCCCATTTTCATACCATTCTGACGGTACAAGAACAACTTTGGCGCGTTCAATTATACGATCCATTTCTTCGCCGAAAATTGCACCGTTTACTTGAACGCGACCCTCAAGATTGTGTTCCTTAACAAAATTTTTTATTCTTTCTTCTTCCGATCCCTTACCAACCAGAACCAATTTTTCATCACAATGCATCTTGCATATGCCTTTAAAATTGTCAAAACGCCTTTTTCTCTTGCATATCTTCCAAAATACAGAATATAATTGTCATGCTCATAATAGGCTTTGTACTCCTGATTTATCGGCAAGAAATTATTCATCTTGATTATTGGTGAATGTGTAAAATGAGCTTTTTCTACTAAATTTTTATAAAAATTGCATTCCGCAATATATAAGTCAATTTTGTCATAATAATGCCCATATCTAAGAAATTGAGCTTCTGTATATGCCAATACACTCTTTGCAAGAGAGCCTTTCATGCACTTATTTTTCACACAATTCCAATATCCTTTTGTCGCACAATCACTGCATATAGTTCCATCTTGTCGCAGCATCGT
The DNA here is from genome assembly GCA_003435055.1 of Lachnospiraceae bacterium OF09-6. GTDB lineage: Bacteria > Bacillota > Clostridia > Lachnospirales > Lachnospiraceae > Marvinbryantia > Marvinbryantia aceti. The sequence goes on along the minus strand of QUMM01000060.1, from coordinate 3,433 downwards.
ATAACAAGGACACACTGCTGTCAATTCATGCAAGTGCATCACAACCGGAATGTTATATTTCTTCAAAACATCAACTACCGAAAATGTAATTTGGCGATGCAACAATCCAATATGGGCAATGTCTGGCTTTTCATCCCGAATTAGTTTTTCGATGTTATGTTTAGATTCAAAAGAATATATTAATTTAATTCCCATTTTGATTTTCTTAAATGTACTCAAATTGGGATCATTATAATCTACATTTGAAACAAAATATTTATCTTGCGCACACGGTATATTTCTTTTATCATACATTGAAAAGAAAATGACTTCATGCCCTGCTGCAGTTAACGCCTCTGCCAAATTATAATGAAATGTTTCTGTTCCACCCAACATATAATGAAACTTATGTATTAATAGTATTTTCATGTTGCTATTCCTCTCTTTGGACCAATTTTTCTTTTAACAGAGAAAAAGAATCATAATGTAGGTCTTTATCTGCAATAATTGGCATCTCATTTTCTTTTATAGGCCAATTTATCTTCAGCTCTGGATCATTCCACGGTATTCCAATCTCATCATTCGGATGCCAATAGTCAGAAACCTTAAAACACACCTCTGCAATATCAGAAATCACATAAAATCCATGTGCAAAACCTTCTGGTATATAAAATTGTTTTTTATTATCTGCTGAGAGTTCAACACCATACCAATCTCCGTAGGTTGAAGAAGTAGTCCTTGTGTCTACAGCGACATCGTATATTTTTCCTCTTACAACTCTCACCAATTTCCCTTGCGGGAAGTTCTTTTGAACATGTAATCCTCGCAGAACGCCCTTAACACTCATCGACTGGTTTTCCTGAACAAAAGTCATATTTAAGCTATTTTTAAGTAGTTCTTGACTGTTATATGTTTCCACAATTAAATCTTCATCACTTTTATATGACGCTGGATTTACAACGTACAGCCCTTGTATTCCTGTTTTTTCAATCGACAAATGTTGATCCATATTCTCAATTCTCACCTTAATTCATCTAATTTGTTTATTGCTTTTCTATAAATTGTTAATCCCATTACCAATAACATCACCAACAGTAAATAAGTTGTCATATATCTGATAACTGGACTTTCAATTCTCTCCATAATACCTATTTTCTCTACAATTCTAAAGACAACCATGTGAGATAAATACATCTCCATGCTTAAATTGCTAATATAATTTGTAAATTTATTATTCATCAACCTGTTGTCATATCCCAAAGCTAAACCCAGCCATCCAGTATAAAGTATCAAGGTTTTAATAACCACTATGTTGATAGAATTTATCACGTCAGGGGTAATGTAATAGCCTACCGTCAAAGCTAACACAACACAAAAACTAATTACTTTAAATTGATTTACAAAACGTTCAATTTCATCTTTATACAAATATACAATCCCACCTATGAGAAAATATGGCAAGCAATACAAAAATGAATGACGCATCACAAAATTTTCCGTAACAAATCTTTCTGTCATAAAATAGCACTGGCACATATATGTAATTACCAAGGATATCACAAAGGACACTATTCCCCTTTTTGGACTATAGAGAAGGAAAACAATAAACGGAAATATAATGTAAAATGCAAATATAGCACCAAGTGTCCATGCAACTCCGATTGTAATTAACGTATTGTTTGGCAAAAAACCAAACAGCATTGTTATCTCCATTAAACCTTCGCATACTGTCTTTGGAGTGAATTCGGTAACACAATTTAAAAGTATCAGCAGTGCAAAAAAGGAACTGTTCTCTTGTACCTTTTTGAATAAAACGCGTCTATACTATAAGTTCCTGTTTTTAACTTTTGATAATAACCGTTGCACATCCCAAAACCGCTGATTATCATGAATAGATAAACTAGATAGTCAAAGGATGGTATAACCTTGTCTAGTACCCCCCCCCGTACTAAATCCGGTATTTGCTTTAACATGCCAAGCTATAATTGCCAGACATCCAAATGTTCTAAGAGCATCAATGTTTCTATATTTTCTTGTATCACCCATTGTTTGTTTTCCCCACAAATACATTTTCATACTGTCTGCAAATCTTATCCCATGTGTACTCTTCTGCCACACGCTGTTTAGCTTTCTGACCCATCTCTGCAATTTCATCTGCACTCATTTGATCAGCCTTATCAATCAACTTTGCAAGGCTCCCCGGCTTGCGGCTCCAATACAAGGCACAATCTTCTGCCACTTCCTTGTTAAACCCAACATCAACCAGTAAGTTCAAATCGGTACTTCCAAGGGCTTCAATCAACGATGGGTTTGTACCGCCGACCGTGTGACCGTGGAAATACGCATAAGCATTCTCTCTAATCTTCTTCAATAGTTCCTGATCGTAAACAGTGCCCACAAATTTAATTCTCTTATCGCTCTTGAAATGAAGTTTTTCCTCAAGCTCATTCAGGAATTTCTCATTCACATTTGTAATAATGGCAAAATCCTTTTTGCTCTTGCTTTTCATGAACTCTCGAATCATAACTTCAAAAGAGTTTTCTGGCACAAAGCGACCTACAACAAGATAATAGCCCTTTTTAGTCAATCCTTTTTCCTTATACCAGCTCACCAGTTTTTCATCATCGTCAGCCAGCTTACTAAGGGTAAGATCCGCACCGTACGCAATGAAGGTTGTTTTCGGACTACTTCCTTTGATGCCCTTACCGTCATAGCATTCATGGATGTACTTTTCGATATTCACAGAATCACAGATTGTAAGGTCGCAATACTTGACCATCATCTGCTCAGAAATCTTCCAATACTTCCGAATTGGTGCAGACCATTTAGCTCGCATCCACTCATGTCCATCTGGATTCAAGAACACAGTACCACCTAGTTTATGGATTTCTCTGTAAAAATGACCAGCAAAAGGCCCAATACGGCAAGCCATGATGTAAACGATAGGGTGCGGAATATGGTTTTCCTTGATATGTTCGCAACAAGCTTTTAGTGCAGCAACATCATAATAAATTGCCTGCGCAGGGCCAATCTGAGGAACATCAATTTTGAAACATTGGGCATTGTGGAATTCAAATTCGTGGTCGTTGATTTTTGTTACGCCATCAAATTTAGTTTCATCCATGCAACCGTCACCGTTGGCTTTGCAGGCAACATGATATTTAATGTTTTCTTTATTCTGGTGATACTCCGTGAGCTTGTAGACAAAGGTCTCATACCCTCCGTAAGCCCCCAATGACTTCGCGCCCACAAGATATACATGCTGTATTTCTTTCTTTGAATCCATTACTCTATTCCATCCTCACATTTTTATCGCTAATGTTGCATCTATTCCCTTATGGATAAAATCATAACCACCGGCTTAGCCGGTGGTTTGCACTGCCCCTATAAGGGGCTCATCCCTGCTTGCGCCCGGAAGGCGCACTGAGAGGGTCCGCCTCTTGCACTGCCTTTC
>QUMM01000006.1 GCA_003435055.1 Lachnospiraceae bacterium OF09-6 | reverse complement strand
AGATGACATATCTGATTGCCATTCACTTTTAGGTTAAGTAATATAAAAAGAATTTCTACTATTGTAGATAGAATCAGGCAGAGAAAGACTTTCAGACGTTAAGTAATATAAAAGAATTTCTACTATTGTAGATTGTATATTTGTTTAGAGCCGCATCGAGAGGTCTGGCAAGTTTTAAATAAAAGTAGATCATAGATCTGGCAAGTGCCAGAAAGTGACATCGAGAATAAGAGTTGATGTAAAATCCGCTGCTGAAAGCTGGAAAAAAGCGGTGCGTGACAGCGGGAAGAGGGAAAATGCGAAATCCGCGGTTATAATCCGGGGAAAAAGAGGTGCGTGACAGCGAGAAACAAACTTGAAAGGAAATCCGCTGTCGAAAGCAGAGAAAAAACAGTATGATGAACAGCGGAAAATGAGATTGGACCCTATATCGCTGTTCGATTTTCAAAAAGAGTGGGAATCATATGCGCAGTATAGCGTTAAAGAATGTAATTGCAATAAAAACAGCGCCTAATAGGTGCTGTTTTTATAGTGATGAATATATTTGGTAACAAATATACATAAAAACATTGTAAAAAGTGACAAAATAAGATACACTGAAAATATAGAAAAGATCATAACAAATGTTTGGGTTGGAAAAATATTGGGGGATTATATCATGGAAAATAAAAGAGACGAAAATATATATGGACGATACGAAGAATTTATTGGATTGAATAGTCTGAGCAAAACACTTCGTAACAGTTTGATCCCTGTTGGAAGTACTTTGAAACATATACAGGAATATGGGATTTTGGAGGAAGACTCGCTGAGGGCACAAAAACGAGAAGAATTGAAGGGAATCATGGATGATTACTATCGGAATTATATTGAGATGCATTTAAGAGATGTTCATGATATTGACTGGAATGAGCTGTTTGAAGCGTTGACAGAAGTGAAGAAGAATCAGACGGATGATGCAAAAAAACGTTTGGAAAAGATCCAGGAAAAGAAACGTAAGGAGATTTATCAATACTTATCGGATGATGCAGTGTTTTCAGAAATGTTTAAAGAAAAAATGATTTCTGGAATTCTGCCAGATTTTATTCGCTGCAACGAGGAATACAGTGAAGAAGAAAAAGAAAAGAAGTTGAAAACCGTGGCCTTGTTCCATCGTTTTACCTCTTCGTTTAATGATTTTTTCTTAAACAGAAAAAATGTTTTCACGAAAGAAGCAATTGCCACAGCCATTGGTTATCGAGTAGTACATGAAAATGCAGAGATCTTTCTGGAGAATATGGTGGCATTTCAAAACATTCAGAAAAGTGCGGAAAGCCAGATCAGTATCATAGAGAGAAAAAACGAACACTATTTTATGGAATGGAAATTATCACATATTTTCACAGCAGATTATTATATGATGTTGATGACGCAGAAGGCAATTGAACATTACAATGAAATGTGTGGTGTGGTTAATCAACAAATGAAGGAGTATTGCCAGAAAGAAAAGAAAAACTGGAACCTGTACCGCATGAAGAGACTGCATAAACAGATTTTAAGCAATGCATCCACTTCTTTCAAGATTCCGGAAAAGTATGAGAATGATGCTGAAGTATACGAGTCAGTCAACAGCTTCCTGCAAAATGTCATGGAGAAAACGGTGATGGAGCGGATTGCCGTATTAAAAAACAGCACGGACAACTTTGATCTGAGCAAGATCTATATTACAGCACCTTATTATGAAAAAATATCGAATTATTTGTGTGGTAGTTGGAACACAATTACTGATTGTCTGACACATTATTATGAACAACAAATAGCAGGAAAAGGAGCTCGGAAAGATCAAAAAGTGAAGGCAGCGGTAAAAGCTGACAAATGGAAATCATTGTCAGAAATAGAGCAGTTATTGAAAGAATATGCAAGAGCAGAGGAAGTCAAAAGAAAGCCAGAAGAGTATATAGCAGAAATTGAGAATATTGTTTCGTTAAAAGAAGTACATTTTTTAGAATATCATCCGGAAGTGAACCTGATTGAAAATGAGAAATATGCTATAGAAATAAAAGATGTATTAGACAATTATATGGAACTGTTTCACTGGATGAAATGGTTTTATATAGAAGAGGCTGTAGAAAAAGAGGTAAACTTTTATGGAGAACTGGATGATTTGTATGAGGAAATAAAGGATATTGTTCCATTATATAATAAGGTACGAAATTATGTGACACAGAAGCCGTATTCTGATACAAAAATAAAATTGAATTTTGGTACTCCGACACTTGCAAATGGCTGGTCAAAGAGCAAGGAATATGACTATAATGCAATTTTGCTTCAAAAAGATGGAAAATATTATATGGGAATTTTTAATCCGATACAAAAGCCGGAAAAAGAAATCATAGAGGGGCATTCACAGCCTCTTGAAGGAAATGAATATAAAAAAATGGTATATTACTATCTTCCATCAGCGAACAAGATGCTTCCTAAAGTCCTGCTCAGTAAAAAAGGCATGGAAATTTATCAGCCATCGGAATATATCATCAATGGCTATAAAGAGCGCAGACATATAAAATCAGAAGAAAAATTTGATCTGCAGTTTTGCCATGATCTGATTGATTATTTCAAATCTGGAATAGAGCGAAATCCAGACTGGAAAGTATTTGGATTCAATTTTTCTGATACAGATACCTATCAGGATATCAGCGGATTTTATCGCGAGGTAGAAGACCAGGGATACAAAATAGACTGGACCTATATAAAAGAAGCAGATATTGATCGTTTAAATGAAGAGGGAAAACTTTATTTATTCCAGATCTATAATAAGGACTTCTCGGAAAAAAGTACAGGAAGGGAAAATCTTCATACCATGTATCTGAAAAATCTGTTCAGTGAAGAAAATGTCAAAGAACAGGTGTTGAAATTAAATGGAGAGGCAGAGATCTTTTTCCGTAAATCCAGTGTAAAGAAGCCGATTATTCACAAAAAAGGCACCATGCTTGTGAACCGCACGTATATGGAAGAAGTGAATGGAAATAGTGTAAGAAGGAATATTCCTGAGAAAGAGTATCAGGAAATCTATAATTACAAAAATCACAGATTAAAGGGCGAACTTTCTACAGAAGCAAAAAAATATCTGGAAAAAGCAGTATGCCATGAGACGAAAAAAGATATTGTGAAAGATTATCGTTACAGTGTGGACAAGTTTTTTATTCATCTTCCAATTACAATTAATTACAGGGCTTCAGGAAAAGAGATGTTAAATTCCGTTGCACAGAGATATATTGCGCATCAGAATGATATGCATGTGATTGGTATAGACAGAGGGGAACGGAATCTCATCTATGTATCTGTCATCAATATGCAGGGCGAGATAAAAGAACAGAAATCCTTTAATATAATAAATGAATTCAATTATAAAGAAAAACTGAAGGAAAGGGAACAGAGTCGTGGCGCAGCCAGAAGGAACTGGAAAGAGATCGGCCAGATCAAGGATTTGAAGGAAGGATATCTGTCCGGCGTGATACACGAAATAGCAAGAATGATGATAGAGTATCATGCGATTATAGCTATGGAAGATCTAAATTATGGATTTAAGCGTGGACGGTTTAAGGTAGAACGGCAGGTTTATCAGAAGTTCGAAAACATGTTGATTCAAAAGCTGAATTACCTCGTTTTCAAAGACCGTTCAGCAGATGAAGATGGTGGTGTACTGCGTGGTTATCAGTTAGCCTACATTCCTGATTCCGTGAAGAAACTGGGAAGACAGTGTGGAATGATTTTCTATGTTCCGGCTGCATTTACTTCCAAGATAGATCCAACTACCGGATTTGTGGATATATTCAATCACAAGGCTTATACAACCGATCAGGCAAAGCGTGAATTTATCTTATCTTTTGATGAGATTTGCTATGATGTGGAAAGACAGCTGTTTCGATTCACATTTGATTACGCCAACTTTGCTACACATAATGTGACACTGGCCAGAAATAACTGGACTATTTATACCAACGGTACAAGAACACAGAAAGAGTTTGTTAATAGACGTGTGCGTGATAAGGAAGACTACAATCCAAAGGATAAAATGGTAGAATTACTGGAATCAGAAGAAATAGAATTTAAGTCTGGACAAAATCTCCTTCCAGCGCTGAAAAAAGTAAGCAATGCAAAGGTATTTGAAGAATTACAGAAAATTGTTCGTTTTACTGTGCAGTTGAGAAACAGTAAAAGTGAAGAAAATGATGTTGATTATGATCATGTAATCTCTCCGGTATTAAATGAAGAAGGCAAATTTTTTGATTCTTCTAAATACAAGAACAAAGAGGAGAAGAAAGAAAGCCTTCTGCCGGTAGATGCCGATGCCAACGGTGCATACTGTATTGCATTAAAAGGCTTATATATCATGCAGGCTATACAGAAAAACTGGAGCGAGGAAAAAGCATTATCACCAGATGTTTTACGATTAAATAACAACGATTGGTTTGATTACATACAGAATAAAAGGTATCGATAGATGGAAGATCTGATTATCATTTCGAATTTAAATGACTTTATATTCTGTCCGGCTTCCATATATTTTCATAAGTTATATGGAAGCAGGATAACCTGCTATATCAATCATCCGCACAGATAAATGGGACGAAGGCGCATGAAACAATTGATGAGAAAACATATTCAACCAGAAAAAGTGCCATGATGTCATTGGACGTTTATTCAGAAAAGTATGGTTTATGCAGAAAGATTGTTGGATTCTCTATCTGCTTAATGAGTACTACCTTTAAAGTATATGAAGTGCTGGGGGCAAGAATGGAAGGAAATACATTATTACGCCGTCATCAGTATGATTATGCAGGAGATGAGATTGGCAGAAAAATTGAGCAGAACAAAATAAGAAATCAGGCTCAGGCACTGCGAAATATCAGGAGAAAGACGGAATATTTAAAAGAGGGAATCCAGTTGCTGGATGATATGCAGATGCAGTTGGAAGCAGAAATGGAATATCTTGAAGTCATGGGAATCGAAGGAAATGCGGCCAGAATCTATTTTCCAAGAATGTTTGATAATGTACAGTGGAATGGACGAAAACCAAGAATCAAAAATGATTATGTCAATGTAACACTGGATATAGGCTACACCATGCTTTTTAACATTGTAGATGCCATGCTACAGGTGTATGGATTTGATACCTATTATGGGGTATTCCATAAATGCTTTTATATGAGAAAATCACTGGTATGTGATATTATGGAGCCGATGCGTCCAATTGTAGATTATGAGATTAGAAAAGCACTCAATCTGGGACAGTGCAAAGCGGAAGACTTTGATGTATATGATCAGCGTTGGTGTCTGAAATATAAAAAGAACCCAGAATACATACAGTTTTTGATGAAAGCAATCCTGGAATACAAGGATGATATTTTCCTGTATGTACAGCAGTACTATCGATATTTTATGAAGAGAAAAAGTGTAGAAGAGTTGCCAGTATTTTTATTGCATAAAGTGTAAAATGCAATTGTTATTTGAAAGGGGACATAAGATGATTATAGTGAGTTATGATATATCTGACGATAAATTACGGGCAAAATTCGCAAAATATTTGTCACGATTCGGACATCGAATTCAGTATTCTGTTTTTGAGATTGACAACAGTCCAAGAATCGTGAATAATATAGTAAACGACTTGAAGAATAAATATGAATCCAAGTTCGGTCAGACAGATAGTGTGATTATATTCAAAATGTCTTCCAGTTGTGAAGTAATGAGGTTTGGGTATGCGAAAAACGATGAAAAAGACTTTCTGATCATCACTTAATGCAAACCGCAGTCTTAATAAAAGAAAAAGAATATATTACTTAACCAGATGTGTGCAAATGTGATAAAAAGAATAAGTTTAAATAAGAAAAACAGCTCCAAAATTGTGAATATTCACGGTGTAGGAGTTAAGTAATATAAAAGAATTTCTACTATTGTAGATTTGTTTATGTTGAGGTGTGCATATGCAGTATACTAAAACAAAAAGAGAAATATATTGTATAAAAAGTGATTGACGCAAGTGGCGATTCAAAGTATAATAAAGTCACATCAAAATAAGACACAAATCATATTGTCTGAGCCTTATTTCAAATGTTCCGATCAGAGTATAGGGCTATCTACAGTTTCAAAGCCGATTCGGCTGTAATATTCAGTTTTGATGAAAAGAGAATAGTGGAATTGGCGGAGAGAAGAGACATTGGATGTACAATCAGCAGGGATGCGATGTATATACAGGGTTATGGAAGAGACCATATAAAAAGATATCTGTAATGATACGATATCTTTGCAGATATAAATACTTATCTTTTTGCTCATTTCACAAAAGGAGCAGGAAAGATGGAGAAGGAAAACCGTGAAGTAAAGAGCAGTGTATTTGCAGATTTATTTTATGAGGACGAAAGCGCAGAGAAAAACATTATTTCCCTGTATAATGCGTTGCATGAGGAACCACTGCCGGAAGAAACACAGATTGAAAAGATCCATGTTGGAGATGCGATTTACATGAATCTGAAGAATGACATATCTTTTGGTGTTGGTGGAAAGACCATTATAATGGGAGAACATCAGAGTACAGTGAATGAGAATATGCCACTTAGAAATTTACTGTACATCGGAAGAGTATATGAACAGATTGTACCCTCGGAAGCACGTTATCGAAAGAAAAGAGTGACACTGGCAAAACCAGAGTTTTATACTTTTTATAATGGCATAGAAAAAGAAGAAAAGGAAAGATGGATGAGGCTTTCCGATGCATATAAAGAAGAGAACGGAGATTCAGGACTGGAAGTAGCTGTAAAAATGATTAATATCAATCCAGACAGCCAGCATGAGATACTGGAAAAATGTCCGGTTTTAAAAGAATATAGCCAGTTCATTGAAACAATAAGAAAATACCAAAATACAAAAGAAAAATTTCCGTATAGAAAAGCAATACGGGAATGTATCGAGAAAGGAATATTAAAGGACTATCTTATGAGAAGAGGAAGCGAGGTAGAGAATATGTTACTGGCAGAATATGATTATGAAACAGATATTGCAGTACAGAGAGAAGAAGCGCATGAAGAGGGCTATGGACAAGGCTATGGACAGGGATATGAGAGGTGTGAAACTGTGATGGCAGAACTAACAGATAAATTGTTAGGAGCTGGACGAATCAAAGATTGCCAAAGAGCAATGAAAGATAAGGAATTTCGAAAGCAGCTTATGCAGGAATTGGGAATATAGGCTTTATAACATATTTATAAGGAGTTTTTCGCATGGGTAAAATTTTAGTAATTGGCAGTCTGAATATTGATATGGTGATGAAGGTGGATCATATGCCAACAGCCGGTGAAACTATCCTTTGTGATGGCATGAAGCTGGTAGCCGGTGGCAAAGGTGCGAATCAGGCCTGCGCAGCCGGAAGACTTGGTACGGACGTGACTATGCTGGGAGCTATTGGGAATGATAGCCATGGCGAGATGCAGCGTGACAGCCTTCAGCGATCTGGCGTGGATGTGTCCGGGCTGATTACAAAAGAAAGTGTCAGTACCGGAACGGCATTCATTACGGTAAATAAAGAAGGCAATAACAGTATTGTAGTAGTGCAGGGAGCAAATGCACAGTTTACACCGGAGGATATCGAGGCGCATCGGGATCTGCTTGAAGAGTGTGAGATCGTGATTTTACAGCTGGAGATTCCGATGGAGACTGTTCTTTACGCAGTGAAGCTGGCGAGAACACTTGGCAAAACAGTGATTCTGGATCCGGCTCCTGTACCGGAGCATTTTCCAGAAGAGCTTTACCAATATGTAGATATCATCAAGCCAAATGAATCTGAATTATCACGACTGACCGGTATTGCAGACGCACAGAATCATCTGGAAGAAGCGGTGCAGATTGTGAAGGATCATGGTGTAAAGAATGTGTTGGTTACCTTAGGCGGTGATGGTGTATATCTGGATACAGAAAATGAACCGCCGGTTCATATACCTGCAAAGAAAGTGAAAGTAGTAGACACTACGGCGGCAGGAGATTCTTTTACAGCGGCGCTGGCGGCAATGCTGTTAGAAGGAAAAACGCTGAAAGAAGCGGCAGAATTTGCCAATCAGGTATCTGCGATTGTAGTAACAAGAGAAGGAGCGCAGGACTCCATTCCGACATTACAGGAAGTGCTGACAAAATAAAAAAGGTAAATAAAGGGTTCTTTTATGGTAAAATCTGTAGAAGAACCTTTTATAATGGAATATAAAAAAGCAACAGAAGGAGTACAGGCAACACATGAATCAATTGTTATCAGAAAGAAAGATGCATCTGCTTTCACTCACAGCGGAAAGTTCCATGCAGATGATGTATTTTCAGCAGCGCTGTTATTCTATTTGAATCCGGAGATTCAGATTGGGCGTGGCAATCAGGTGCCAGAGAATTACGAAGGAATCGTATTTGATATTGGGAGGGGAGCTTATGACCATCATCAGAAGGAAAGCCGGGTGCGAGAGAACGGAGTGCCATATGCAGCATTTGGTCTTTTGTGGGAGGCACTTGGAGCAGAGATATTAGGTGAGGATCTTGCGGCTCAGTTTGATGAATCCTTTGTACAGCCTCTGGACCAGAATGACAACACTGGAGAGAAAAACGAGCTGGCTACATTGATCGGAAACTTTAATCCAACCTGGGATGCCACAGGAGGTACGGATGAGGCTTTTTTCCAGGCAGTAAGTGTGGCTGGTATGATCCTGGAGAATAAGTTCCAGCGATATCTTGGAAATGAGCGGGCAGATAAGCGGGTGGAAGAAGTGCTTCAGGTGCATGAAGCGGATCTCAAAGCCGGCAAGATCCCGGCTGAGCAGGAAAGGATTCTGATACTTCCAGAATTTGTGCCATGCCAGAAGCATCTGTCTGAGACAAAGATTGCATTTGTGATTTTCCCTTCCAATCGTGGCGGATATTGTATACAGCCACAAAAGCGAGAATATTCTATGAACTACAAATGCAGCTTCCCAGAAGAGTGGCTTGGGCTGGAAAAGGAAGAACTGGTAAAGGCAACCGGTCTGGAGAGTGCCGGATTCTGTCATAAAGGTGGCTTTCTGATGACCACAGGAACTCTGGAAGATGCTGTAAAAGCCTGTGAGATCAGTCTTCAGGTCTTTCACGAAGAACCCAAGATTGTGAATCTGGGAGGATCAGTGGAGAGTGATGCGCTTCTGCGCCAGCTTCCAGAAATGCAATCCGTACAGATCGTGCATATGGATCTGCCAGATGTCCCAGAACTGAACCTAGAGGGAATCTATGGGGAAGTGGCTATGGAAAAAGCAGAGTGGAAAAGTCTGGTGAAAGAGCAGGTAAAGAAGATACTGAAGGTAAAGCCAGAGGCTGTCTACATAGAAGGCAACGTATTCTCCACTTATCCGATTATACACATATTGCGGAAAAAGCATGTTCCAGTGTTGACAACTGTGGAAAAAGACGGTGAGAAGCGGATTGTGCGGATTCCATCTGGATCGTGATATTCATCTTTCTTTTTGGCACCATCAATGTCAAAGACTTTTGTACCCATGTCGGATTCCGAAAAAGAGATCAGACCATCGATAGGCATGATATCTGCTTCCAGTTCAGCTACATATGCCTTTGCAGCATCAGCTTTTTTTCAGTTCCAATGGAATCAAGATAAGCAGTTGCGGCTGCTTTGATTTCTTTGCATGCAGATGGAGCAGCCAGTAAGTCGTTTGTTAATTCTTGAATTGTTTTTGCCATAGAAAAATCTTCTTTCGATGTGTTATAGTAGGTTTGAATGTAACTGAAATATATCACAAACTGGGAGATGCTTCCAGTGGGGAGGAATTGTTTATGGAACCATATACCGCGTTACAGCAACAGTTATTCACGATGCAGGATTTGAAGTACCGGGATTTTCACAGCAGATTATTGCCGGGAATTGATAAAGAGACAATCATCGGCATCCGAACACCAATACTACGTAAGTTTGCCATGGAGTTTAGAAAAACAGAGGAGAGCCGGCAATTTCTGAAAGAGCTTCCACATCAGTATTATGAGGAAAACAATCTTCATATGATGCTGATCAGTGCGGAAGGGAATTATGAAATCTGTCTGGAACAGGTGAAGGCATTTTTGCCCTATATAGACAACTGGGCAACCTGTGACCTGCCATTGCCAAAGTGTTATGCAAAACATAAGGATGAGCTGATTTTTGAAATAGAGCAGTGGATGGCATCCGGGAAAACCTATACGATACGGTATGGAATAGGCGTGCTGATGCGGCTGTATCTGGATGAAGATTTTCGACCAGAATATTTGGAATGGGTGATATCAGTAAGGTCAGAAGAATATTATGTAAATATGATGATTGCCTGGTATCTGGCGACTGCGCTGGCTAAGCAGTGGGATGCCACGATTCCTTATCTGGAAGAAAAAAGGCTCTCTGAATGGGTACATAAAAAGACCATTCAGAAAGCCATTGAGAGCTACCGGATTACACCGGAACAGAAAGTTTATCTGCGTTCTCTGAGGTAAAAGTCTCGATCTCCACGATCCGGCTTATTCCTTTTTTCTTCCAGATCATCAGATGCACTTTGTATATAAGTGTATCTTCGGTATACTGAAAAGGTTCTTCTTTTAAAATATCGGACTGGATTCCCTGAGAAAGTAATTCCGTTTGGCGTTTCTCTGCCTGCTGATAAAGTTCACGGATTTGTGCCTGCATACTTTCTGAAAAGATCCGTTCTGGATAGGCAGAAGCTGCATCTGCCAGTTTTTCAGTAAGCAGATCGATGATACCGGCATGTGCAGTCTGATGCAGCATACGTGCGATATGGCGGGCAAGGAGCCGTATCGGAAAACGCTGATATAGATCCAGCCAGCGTACCAGTGCGGAATCTCCTGCCTCCAGAGCCAGCCGGTACATCACGGCGATCGCTGCCTGCGACACAAACCAGCGTGGATATTTTGGAACTAGATATTTGTCAGGAACGGCAGGATAGCAGTTGTAGTTCAGTGGCGGAAAGGCGGCAAGGACGGCTAATTGCTGTTCTGCTTCATTACAATAGTCCGTTCCCAGATATTCCAGTTTGTCGTGTAAGATGGCAATCCGATACTCCAGCTGACGCAGGTATTCATATCCTGTTACCCAGAAATGACCGGTTTTTCCATAGTCAAATAAATGTGTTTCCAGTGTCAGATTTTGAAAAAACAGTGTACAGACAGTGGAATCCTGATGAAGGACTAAGACATATCCATGTTCATCTTCTGACAGAGAAGCGGATAAATCCCCATCGAAATCAGGCAGATATTCGCCGGTCAGACGTGCTTTCTGGAATACCAGAAAGCTTTCTGCCGCATCATTCATCAGATAAACCAGTTTCAGATCCTGTACTTTCTGATCTGGCTGGTAGTTTACCAGTTCAAAAGATCCCTGAGAGAGTAGCAGATCCAGCTTCTGAAATTCATTGTCTGGTGGCAGGAGACAGTCAATACTTAGATCCATTCGTCTTCTCCGCCGGTGATGGCAAGGGATAACAATCCATCCATTTTTTTGATCTCTTCTTCTCCTTCAATCACCTGAATCAGTTCAGCAGAATCCAGAATATCGTCCAGTGATTCATCTGGTCCGATTTCATAGTCAATGTCCTGCGCACAGCTCGGGCATGGTATTTTCTTCATCGTCTGCAGAGACAGAAAACGATTGTCACATCGTTTGCATTCATAAAATCCACATTTGGTGGTTCCATCCGGTAAATAAAACATAGTAAAACAGTTCTCCAATTCTAAAAATTCGACCGGAAAAGAGAAATGCAATTCTTTCCGGTCATTTCCTATCAGGCAGATTAGCAGGTTTTTCCCCACTTTACAGCCGGTGCGATGGACAGATCCGGTGCGTAATAAGGAATCAGGGTTGCCTGAGTTGCATGGTACAGGTCGGATTTGCCAGGCCATACAGTGGTCAGCAGCTCATTATTCTGATCCAGCTGATGGAACCAGGAACCATGGACATGATCCAGTACCTTTTCATCCAGATACTGCATGAACTGTGCATAGTCATCGGCATATTTCTGATTTTTGGTCACATGCCAGAGAACTGCGGAAGTATTGATGGCTTCAGCCAATGTCCAATGCATACGGTCATGAACCACCGGTTTGCCTTCCCAGTCCGTAGTGTAGCAGATACCAGGTGCACCATCAGCAAACCATGCATCTTCAATGGCACGATTGTAGAGAAATTCTGCCATAGAGATATAAGGAATTGCTTTCTCTTTGGTCGTGCGATAGAAGGAAAGTGCCCACTGAGTAATCAGTCTGGCCCACTCGATGCCATGACCAGGAGTGGCTCCATAAGGTTTAAATGGATCATCCGGACGTTCTTTATTACATTCCAGATCGGCTGCCCAGTCTTTGGAAAAATGCTCTGGGATCCGCCAGTTATTCTCTTTGGCCCAACCGGTAACATGGTCAATGATGCGGCCTGCTCTGACGCGGTACTTTTCATCACCGGTGACATCGGCAGCAGCAAGAAAGGCTTCTACGGTATGCATATTGGCATTCAATCCACGGTAGTCATCCAGTACGGTAAACTCGGTATTCCAGGTATCGCAGGAAAGTCCCTCTTCCTCATTCCAGAAGCGCAGGTCATAGGTCTTCAGTGCTTCATCCAGAAGTTCCTGTGCGCCAGGTCTTCCTGCAAGAACACCTGAGGAAGCAGCCAGAATAACAAATGCGTGAGCGTAGCACTGCTTGGTAGGTACGATCTCATTATTGGCAGTCAGCCCGGCATACCATCCACCATTCACATCATCGTGAAGTTCTCCACGCAGACCCTTTAATGCGGCATCTGCCAGCTCTTCGCTGCCCTCATGTCCTAAGAAAGTGCCAATACTATATACATGAGCCATACGGCTGGTAATCCAGGTCTCACGGTTGCGATCTTTCCATGGTGTACCATCATCGCCAAGGTAATAAGACCCGCCACCCGGAGATGGAAAAGCATGCCCGAATTTTAACAGACCATTGCGTACATCTTCCAGAAATTTCTTGTTTTCATCGGTATCAATCAGATACTTTTTATTTTCTGTATTCATTTTGTTAATCCCCCCGGAGATATCTTTTTTATACGTTTTTTATTATACTCGCGGGAGCGAGAAAACTCAACAGGGGAAAACTTATGTTTAAATGATAGAATCTTGCCAGATTACTGTTCGCATCCGGCAACGATATTCTTGCTAAGGGGGAAACGGATGGTACACTGGATTTGTCAGGCAATGCACTGGTATAGTAAAAATACAGAGCGGGAGAATAGAAGATGGAAAGAAATCAGATATTGAAAATATATGGAACAGATTATCTTCAGATGACGAAGGAGATTTTGGAGGAATCACGGCTGGCAGAGATGGTGGAAGAGAAAGCAAACGAGTTGGGGAAAAGTAAGGAAGAGCTTCAGATTGGCATGAAGCCCAATCTGGTGGCTCCATCGGAGGCATCCTGGGGAGGAACTACTCATCCAGAAGTGGTGGCAGGTATTATAGAGTATCTTCAGGAACATGGATTTATCAGAATGGCCATGCTGGAAGGCTCCTGGGTGGGGGATAAGACCCAGGAGTCCATCGAAGTATGTGGCTATGACCGGCTGAGTGAACAGTATGGTGTTCCGTTTTGGGATATGCAGAAGGATAGCAGTCATGCAAAGAATTGCGCAGGGATGGAGCTTCAGATCTGTGACAGTGTGGATAAGATCGATTTCCTGATTAATGTGCCGGTGCTGAAAGGGCATTGTCAGACTAAAATGACCTGTGCTTTAAAGAATCTGAAGGGACTGATTCCAAACAAAGAAAAACGGCATTTTCATGTGATGGGACTTCATAAACCGATTGCCCATCTGAATATGGGGATTCATCAGGATTTTGTAGTGGTGGATCATATCTGCGGAGATCTGGATTTTGAAGATGGAGGCAATCCAACGGTTTGCAATTGTGTCATGACAGCAGCAGATCCGGTACTGATGGACACCTGTGCCTGCCACATGCTTCATTATGAAACAAGAGACATTGATTATCTTGTATTTGCAGAAGAACTGGGATGTGGCAGTACGGATCTGGAGCACGCAAATATCCAGATGTGCAGCCGTAACATAGGTTATAAAGAACCGGAATTGCCGAAGAGTTATAAAGTAGCTGCTCTGGAGGATGCGGTGGAAGAAGTGGAATCCTGCAGCGCCTGTTATGGATATTTTCTGCCCGCCTTGCAACGCCTGAAAGAAGAAGGGCTTCTGGAGAAGCTGGACACAAAGGTCTGTATTGGACAGGGATATCGTGGAAAGCATGGCAGACTGGGAGTTGGATCGTGTACGTCAGGCTTTGAGTATTCTGTAAAAGGCTGTCCGCCTACAGAAGAGCAGATTTATGAATATTTGAAAGAGTATATAGCAAAAAAGAAGCTGCCTCATCGTTTTTTCTGTGGATAAGAATTGGGGATATCAGTCAGATTGAGAAGATAGTCAATACTGGTATGGTGATATTTAGCCATTTCAACCAGGAGGGACAAAGGAATATTGGCCTCACCACGTTCATACCGACTGTACATACGCTGGCTGCAGTTGAGAGAGCTGGCAATGGCTGACTGACTTAGATTCTTAGATACACGTAAATCAAATAATCTTGTATTCATGCTTTATCTATGGTATAGGCTCGTGAAGCAAGAAATCCTTCCAGGTAGGCCCGGATCTGTGATTTTCCACTGGCATCCAGCTGGCGGTAGGCATGCAAAAGGGATTGTTCATCCTGAGAAAGATCACTTCTCTGAGCCGTAGGATAACGATCTTCTGTCAGACCAAGAATATAATCAATACTGACCTGAAAGATTTCACGGAGACGAATCAGAGACTTGGTACTTGGATTATGTTTGCCATTTTCATATGCACTGATTGTTTCCTGAGATACTTCCAGTAAAATACTCAAATAAGTCTGCGAAATATGCTTTTCTTTACGTAGCGCCTGGATGTTGTTCACGATAATACCTTTCCTTTACAATATGATATTATGATCATACAGGTAAAAATGGTAGTTTATAGAATGCTAGACTGTTATTATTACCAGAATAAATGGTATTATACGCAAAAAAACAACGGGGAAAACTCTGTCCCCGCTGGCTTATTTTTTCATATTGGCAAATTTAGTGTATTGAGGCAGCCATGCCAGCTCAATGGTACCGATGGCACCGTTTCGTTGTTTGGCAATGATGATCTCAGCTACATTTGGTTTGGCGGTATCTTTGTTGTAATAGTCATCTCGATAAATGAACATAACTACGTCCGCATCCTGCTCGATAGCACCGGATTCTCGAAGATCCGAAAGCATTGGGCGGTGATCAGGCCGCTGTTCTACCGCTCGGCTCAGCTGGGACAGAGCCACAACCGGAACATTCAGTTCACGGGCAATTGCTTTTAGAGAACGGGAGATATCGGAGATCTCCTGCTGTCTGGATTCACTGTGTTTGCTGCCGGTCATCAGCTGCAGGTAGTCGATGATGATGATGCCAAGATTATGTTCCATCTTGAACTTTCGACATTTGCTTCGCAGCTCTGTGACGGAAATACCAGGCGTATCGTCAATGATCAGATGAGATTTACCGATGACGCCGGCTCCCTCGATTAGTTTGCTCCAGTCTTCATCTGTCAGATTACCGGTTCGGATGGACTGGGAGTCTACCCGGGATTCCAGAGAGAGCAGACGGTTTACCAGCTGCTCTTTTGACATTTCCAGACTGAATACGGCAACGGTCACATCTTCACGGAATGCCATATGCTGGGCAATATTTAAGACCAGCGCAGTTTTTCCCATGGAAGGACGGGCGGCCACCAGAATCAGGTCGGAAGGCTGAAAACCGGCAGTTTTATAGTCCAGATCAATGAAACCAGTAGGAATACCGGTGACATTTCCCTTGGTCTTAGAGGCCATCTCAATCTTGTCCAATGCATTTAATACGACATCTTTGATCGGGACATATTCACCGGAAGTATTTTGCTGAATAATGTCAAAAATTTGTTTTTCTGTATCCACGAAAATATCTTCCATGGATTCTTTACCAGCATAACAGGTATTGGCAATGCCTTCAGTTGTCCGGATCAGTTTGCGCAGCATGGCCTTTTCATGAACGATGGTGGCATACTGGCGAATATGTGCAGAAGTATAGACCGTATCCAGAATATCCTTCACAAATTCCAGACTGGCCACCTCAGGAGGAACATCTTTTTCTTTCAGACGATCCTGCAGGGTCACAAGATCCACAGCTTTCCCTTCGTTGTAGAGTTCTACCATAGCATCGAACAAAATCCCGTACTGGCGCTGGTAAAAGTCTTCGCTGGTCAGTATTTCAGAAGCCGTCATAATAGCTTCTGAGTCCATCATCATGGAACCGATAACGGACTGTTCGGCTTCGGGGCTGTTGGGCAGCACCCGCTTGATTAGAGTTTCTTCCATAATGTCTGTAATCCCTTATGCTTCTTTCACAGTTACTTTCAAAGAAGCAGTAACCTTTGGATGAAGCTTTACGCTGACTTCTGTGGTGCCAAGAGCGCGAATAGGATTTGGAAGCTGGATTTTTTTCTTGTCGATATCCAGGTCAAACTGTTTCTTTGCTGCTTCAGAAATCTCCTTGGAGGAAATCGAACCGAAAGTCTTACCACCTTCGCCAACTTTAATGGAAAGAAGGATTTCTTTGCTGTGCAGGACTTCTGCAAATGCTTTTGCAGCATCTAACTGTTCCTGAGCAACTTTAGCCTGATTCGCTTTCTGCAGTTTCAGATCATTCAGATTCTTTGGGGTAGCTTCCACACCCAGTTTTTTTGGAAACAGCATGTTTCTTGCATATCCATCGCTGACATTCACGGTCTCTCCCTTTTTTCCCAGGGATTTTACATCTTCTAATAAAATTACTTTCATAAAGTCTCCTCTCTAGATGGCGCCCTCTGCAATCATGGCATCCAGTGTTTCTTTTAATTTTTCTTTGGCTGCTTCCGCAGTCACACCGGCGAGCTGAGCACCGGCAATATTCATATGGCCGCCCCCGCCGAGACGTTCCATAATGATCTGTACATTTACTTCATCAATGGAGCGGGCACTGAAGTAAATGATGTTATTGTAGCTGGTCAGTACGAAGGAAGCTTTTACGCCGATAATATTCAGCAATTCATTGGCTGCCTGTGCACCGATAATCGTTGGCATGTCCAGATTCTGACTTGGCAGAATACTGATCGCATAGCATTCGTGATAAAGTTCTGCCTTCTGAATCGCTTCGGCTCTGGCCTTATAGGCAGAAATATCATTTCGCATGATTTTTCTGACACGGGTCACATCGGCACCGCAGCGCCGCAGGTAAGCAGCTGCTTCGAAAGTACGGATACCGGTCTTGGCCAGAAAATTATTGGTATCTACAATAATGCCGGCATAAACACAGTCAGCTTCAATACGGGTCAGTTTAACGCCTTCGTTAAAGTACTGAAGAATCTCTGCAACCATTTCACATGCGGAAGAAGCGTATGGTTCCGTATAGGAAAGGGTAGCGTTACGGATAATCTCACTGCTCTGGCGGTGATGATCCAGTACCACAATCGTCTTCGCCCGATCCAGAAGTGCCGGATACTCGGTATTGCTTGGCCGGTTGGTATCCACAACAACCAGCACCGTATTGGCATCTACCAGTTCATCAGCCATCTGATGGTTGATGAACATATCTGGTTCATAATCCTTATTTCCCAGGAACATGTTCAGATATGGGGTAATGGAATGGCTGTTGCTGTCAATCAGGATATAAGCCCGTTTGCCTACACTTCTGGCAGCACGAAAGATTCCGATCGCTGCTCCGAAGGTATCAATATCTGTGATCTTATGCCCCATAATCACGACATCATCTTTGGCATTGATGATTTCCAGGAGAGCCTGTGCCTTAACACGGGCACGGACACGGGTACTTTTTTCTACCTGCTGGGACTTGCCACCATAATACGTAATGGAGGTGGCATCCTTTACAACTGCCTGATCGCCGCCACGTCCAAGAGCCAGGTCAATTGCTGCATGGGCAAAAGAATAATTCTCCTGATAATTCTTTCCATTCGTACCGATACCGATGCTTAATGTAATATTCATTTCGTTTCCCACATTGACGGTCTTGATATCTTCCATCAGAGAAAAACGGCCTTCCTGCATACTGTTCAGGTATCGCTGCTGGATGATGATAAAATATTTATCTTTCTCCAGCTTCTTCATAATACCCTGGTGATTGCTGATATATTTATCAATCTTACGGTCAATCAATGCAAGCAGAAGAGACTTGCGGACATCATCCATACTGTCCAGGACGTCGTCGTAATTGTCGATATAGATCAATCCGACAACCAGTTTCTGCTCTTCATTCAGACGTTTATACTGCATCAGTTCGGTATCATCAAACATGTACAGAGTATACAGGTAACTCTGGTCGTCCGGAACAATCAGCAGATCCGAGGAAGACTGCCATTCATCAATATGAATGCGTCTGACCTGAATTCGAAAATTTTTTTCATGAATCATCGTTTCCAGTTCCGTCGTTTCCTGCTCGTGAGGCAGCTGTGAAAGACACAGATCAGGGATCAGTGTAGTGATTACCTGATGATAACGGTTGTTTTTGCCAAACAATGTCTGCATCTCATGATTCATCCAGACTGTCTTGCCATCGATATCCAGAAGGCCATAAGGAATACTGAATTCTTCCAGCATCTGGCGCTGTACCTGCCCGTATTCTGCGGCGAAGGATACCAGTTCTTTCATGACGGATGGCTTATATACAAAGAACAGTGCTACGACAATCACCAGATAGATACAGGTGAAAATCAGAGCCACAAGTCCGGCCTGTTTACTGCATGCAAAGACCGCCACATCCATAATCAACAGCAGGACAATTACAAAAATAGGCCATTCCAGGTAGGACTTTAATTTACCTCCCCAGGATACCTGTTGTTTCATAGTATCACTCCCATCGTTTATAATGAACCAGTATAGCATAGTTTCAGGTATTTTTCCAGTACCGGGAAAGGACAGGGACCGATTTCCAGAACATATTGATGGAAAGTGGAAATCTGAAACTGCTCTGGCCAGTTTTTCTGACACCAGCGGCGCAGATCCAGAAAACTCAGATAACCGAGGTAATACTTCAGATAATTTGCCGGTGACTCCAGAACAGCATCATAGATGGAGTCAGAGACCGATGTGCCAGCGATCCCCAGGTCGCGTAAAAAAAGCCGAACTTCTTCTCTGGTGTATCCATGGTAGTGAACCAGAATGTCGATAAGGGAAGAAAGTCCCAACATCATAGACCGCTGTTTCTGTGCAAGGGATACTGCAGCATGTTCCGTATCTGATCGCCCTGCAGCAGCATAGTCATAGCTGATCATTTCCACATAGGTAGCCCATCCTTCTGTGTAGCCGCTAAAACCAAAAAGGCTGCGCAAAGGGGAAAGAAAGTCGGAAGAATAACGGTTTTGATAGAGATGTCCCGGGAATCCTTCGTGAGCCAGTGTAGTGTACAGATCCAGTCCGCTGTAACCGGCAGATGGATTCAGATAAATAATGTTCTGATCCGGAGCATCGACTGGTGCTGTCAGGTAAAAGGCAGGACTTAAATAAGGGGAGAGAGCATCATCCACGTATTTTAACTGATATTCGGTATCTGGTATGGAGGGAAAATCCTCTGCCATTTTTTGCTGAAGATCCAGAAGGATAAAAGCAGGATCCGTAGGAACGAAGTCTGTGGAAAGGCTGGCTGCAGATGGATATTGCTGCAGGATTTGGCGGCAGACAGAGGCATCTTCCAGAAGCTGTGCCTGAATCCGGTTCTGAATAGAATGGATAGAAAGACCAGATCCTGTAGAAGATTGTACCAGATATTCGTAGTAGGCGCGGCCTTGTGGAAGATACGTAAGCCCCATTTCATTGCGGCAGGACTTTTTCAGATCCGTTAAGCCTGGATCAGAAGCTGGTAAGCAGGCAGAACATGTTGTAGTATGATTTGACGGTTTTTCCCCAGAAAATTCTGTTTTTCATCAGAAGAAAGAGTCGCCATGGCGGAAATTTTTTGCTGAAAAGAAGTAATCAGAAGGTGATCAGAGAGATCAGCATCCAAAAAGGCCTGACACTGTCGGATGATCCCATCTGCGCAGGAAGATGGCATGAACAGACCACGGGCCGCTTTTTGACGTTCATAGGATAACAGAGAAGAAAAATATTGATCCGTGGTGGAAAGTAGCTGAAGATAAGTATGGATATCTCTGGCAGAGTCAAAACGGTATTCACACAGAAGAATTGGCAGCTGAGCCTGCAGGCCGATGGTAGAACCCAGAGGTTCAGGGTAACCTTCAAACTGAGCGGCAGTCTGATTCTGCCGGAGTAAGAGAAGCAGAATATCATAGGTGATCTGATCTGAACGGGACAGGCAGGATGGATCCAGACTGGACAGAAGCTTCTGACAATGTTCGGAAAAGGCATCTGCATCGTCAGAAGGCTGAAAACATACTGGAATTTCTGTAATACCGTATGATTCTGGTTCTGTCAGCGTATAATGTAAAGTCAGGGTACTGGAAGTAACCTCTTTGCGGAAGAGAGTTCCCGTCAGCTGAGAAAAGACTTTGGCCGTAAAAACGGTGGAAAGACGAAAGAAGGAAGCCAGTGTCAGAAGAAAAAGTAAAAGGAATAAACATAACTTTTTTGAAAATGGTTTCTGAAACATGTATTACTCCGTATTCTTTTTTATAAATTATGAAAATAAAAAGTAAAATATACTTGCAATAAGTGAGATAAAGTGATATAGTATGAGTGTCAATCGAGAGTACATTCTGTATTCTCAAAAGGGATCCGGCAAATCTGCCATTTATTCCTGAATCTAAAACAAAGAATAAGAAGGAGGAATGCCTATGATTGCTTAGGGCTGATTCTGTGTGCAGGGTGCGTGAAAAGGTATGCACCTGACTCGATACGATAACAAAAGCAGGCGGTTTGATACTGCCGGAAAGAAAGGGTGAACAACAAAATATGAAGAAAATAGCTGCCATTATGCTGGCGCTTTTGATTGCCGGAATCAGTACCGGAGCAGCGTTTGCGTATCTGACGGCGCAGGAAAGTGTGGAAAACAGACTCACAGCAGCCAGTACTGACATAGAGATCACAGAGCAATTTGACCCACCGGAGGAACTGCATCCGGGAACCGTGATCCCCAAGAAGGTTGCAGTAACCAGTCACTCATCTACGGATTGTTATGTGAGGGTATTGGTGGAATTTTCCAGTTGGAAGGCACAGCAGTTTTGTGAAAAACTGGAGATTTTAGACGGCTGGGAAAAGGCAGATGATGGATATTATTACTGGAAGGAAAAGGTGCATCCGGGAGAAACTACCGGACAGCTGTTCTCACAGGTAAAGATTCGTTCGAATGTGGACAGAGAAGATCTGGAGAAATTCGAAATTCTGGTTTATGCGGAAGCAGTATCCTGTGGAAGTGACAGTATGCAGGAAGCATGGAAAAAAATGGACAATCCGGCATAAAAACATGGTAGAAAGGAAACAGGATAATATATGAAAAAGAGAAACTGGATGAAGACAGGAAAGCAAGTGGGATGCCTGGCAGCTGTGCTGATGACAGGTGCGGCAGGTGCCTGGCAGACCTATAGTTATTTTATGGAAAAAGAAGAAGCAGTCAATGTATTTACCGTAGGAGATTTTGACATCAGCCTGAAAGAATCAGAATGGAATCCGGCGGATGGAGATGGGGTGAATCTTTACCCCGGATATACAGTATATAAGAATCCCACGGTAAAAAATGTAACGGATGCTACGACAGGAGTACAGCCTTGTTATCTGCAAATGCGGATGAAAATAAAAGATGAGGACGGGAAAATGGTAACGGATCAGGAAGTACTGAATATGGTGAGGCAGACGATTCGTTATGATGATACCTACAATGGCAGCTGGGATACAACAGGTGAAGGGAAGAAACTGAGACAGGGAAGAATTCCTGGATATTCAGAAAAAGAACTTGCCATGCTGCCGATGGTAAATCCGAATTTTCAGGAGGTGGATACCGGAAATCTTGGAGAATATCTGTTTCAGTATCAGGGCGGAAAGAACGGGATTATGGATATTGATGAGGAAGCTGTGTTGTTTACAGATGTAGCTATTCCTATAGAATGGGGCGTAAAGGAGATCAAAAAAGCAGGAAGATTTCAGATACAGGTAACAGCAGAAGCGATTCAGGCCAATGGATTTGCATCCGCCAGAGATGCTTTCCAGGTACTGGGAGAAAGTGTGGAAAAAGGAGCATTAGATGAACAGGGCTAAAAAACTGACAGCGGTTCTTACCGTGCTTGGAATCTGTACGCTGTCTGTGACTGGCATTATGGGGTACTGGAAAATGACAGGAAGCAGCGGAAATATACTGACGATGGCTTCTTTCCAGAATCAGATTGAAGAGGAATATCGGATCCCGCCGCATGTGGATCCAGGGCAGACGGTAGATAAGGTAGTAAATGTAAAAAATACCGGAACAGCTGACAGCCGAATCCGTGTGAAGCTTCATAAGATGTTCGGAGACCGAAAAGAAGACGGTAGTTTTCAGGAAGATACCACACTGGATCCAGAGATGATTCAGATCAGCTGCAATACGACACGCTGGAAACAACTGTCAGACGGATATTATTATTACACGGAGATTCTGAAGGCTGGAAGTCAGACGGAAGAACCATTATTTGAAACCTATACGCTGGATAAAAGAGCAGGAAATGAATATCGGAAAAAAGAGGCCAGAATTGTTGTAACTATGGAAGCGGTGCAGGCGCAGGATGCTGTGGAAGAGATCTGGGGTGTGTCGGATCAGGAACTTGGTATCACCAGACCGGATGGTTATTCAGCGGAGCCAACAAGAGTGATCTATCTTGGACAAAAAGGCGGATTTCAGATGACAGAAAGCGATACGGATCTGTTTGCATCATTTAAAAATCTGACACCCGGATGTGCCCGTACCCAGATCATTGAACTGGAAAACAGGTCATCAGAAGAGGTCCAGCTGTATCTGCGGGCAGAGGCAGCTGGACAGAAAGTATGGACAGTGGTACCAGTCAACTGGTAAGAGAGCTCCTGGAAAAATATGCGGTCATTGAGATCAGTGGTGACCAGGGAACCATCTATCAGGGACCGGTATCCGGCAATCTGAAAGGCACTGGCAGTACCATGAGGGAGGATCTATATCTTGGAACATTTCAGGCAGGGCGGCAGAAAAAACTGAAAGTAAAGCTGGCTCTGGCGGAAGAGATGGATAATAAATTTAACAGATTGACCGGGAAGGTTCGCTGGATATTTACAGCAAAAGGAGAGGATGAAAAAACAGTGACATCTACTTATGCACCGGCGACAGGTGATAAAACAGAAGCGGGAATGTGGATAGCGTTGCTGGGATTCAGTGCATTTTTCCTGGCAGCAGCTTTTGCAGTAGAGAGAAGCTACAGCAGGAGGGAAGAAGATGAAGCTGATAAGAGGAATTCTTGACCTGGTCATGGCAGGATTTCTGCTGGTTTGTATGCTGCTGTCGGTACCGAAGCTATGGGGGTATGGGATCTATACCGTTACAAGTGGAAGCATGGAGCCTGAGATCCATACCGGAGATGTGATCTATACGATGCCGGTAGAATTTCAGGAACTGCGGGAAGGAGATGTCATTACTTTTTCCATGAATCAAGGGAAGACTACCGTGACACACCGCATTCAGAAAATAGACCAGAAGAACAGACTGATTCAGACAAAAGGAGATGCCAATAAGGAGAATGACCGTACCTGGATTACAGAAAAATCAATACTCGGAAAAGTAAAATATTCCATTCGCAGTCTGGGTTATCTGGCATTGCTGGCTTCATCGGTAAGTGGAAAGCTGTTTTTACTGGCTGTATTTATGTGGATGGTGGCTGCACAGATTGCTGTGGCTGCCATTGGAGCAGTATGTGGAAGAAGGGAGACATATGTTTATCAGAAAAAAGAAAGCTAGAACCATACTATGGGCGATAACGGGCACACTGGTGTTTGCCTTATCCGCAGCAATAACCAGTGCGTATTTTACCAGTACGGATCAGACTGTACGTAACATTCTGACACCTGGAACGGTTCGAGGTGAACTGACAGAGACAGACTGGGAGGAAAAAAACGGAGAACATTTATTGCCAGGTGAGAGCAGGAAGAAAAACCCGGCAGTCCGTAATGCAGGAACGCTGGCTTCCTGGATGTTTCTGGAAGTGGAAATACCAGTGAAAACAATATCGCTGGTTGACTTGAAGACACGCAGAAAACAGCCGGAAACCAGAACAGAGCTGTTTACTTTTGAAGCAAATAAGAACTGGGAACTACTGGAGCGTACAGAAGAGGAAAACAGTGTGCGCTATGTCTACGGTTATCGAGAATTAATTGCACCACAGCAGGAGACGGAAAAACTGTTTGAAACGATAACTGCGGTGTCGTACCTGGAAGGAAGTCTGGATGCTCAAGAGGCATTTCGAATTCCGGTGACAGCCCAGGCCATACAGAAAAATATTGCACCGGAAGGAACTGGTTTGAAGGAAATCTACCAGATTTATCTGGAACAACAGGAGGCAGAAAGGAGCGCAGAGGCGTGAGAAAGAAAAAAAGATGGAAGAAAGCCGGTGCTGCGCTGCTGACACTGAGCCTGCTGGCCGGCAATGTGCAGGGACTGTTGACACAGGCCGAGGAACGTCCGGCTATCGTACTGGAGGAACAGATTACGGAACAGATTCTGACGGAAACGGAAACAAAGCCGGAGACGGAGAAGCAGTCAGAGAGTCAGACTGAGCCGGAGACGGAAAAGCAAAGTGAGGCTGGCAGAGAAAACAGAGAGACCGATCTGACAGAAACTGAGAGTGAAAGTGAATCGGGAAACAGAACGGAGGAAACAATGGAGTCTGAAAAGATGGAATCAGAATCTGGATCAGAAAAGAACACAGAACTTGAATCAGATATGGAATCAGAAAGCGAAAGTGAATCAGAAAGTGAATCAGAATGCGAATCTGAGACGGAAGATTTATATGGCATAGCAGCCTGTGCAGCCGGTGCTCTGACACCTTCCGGGAAGCCGATTGCCAGGGCGGCAGGATGGAGTGCTGTTACAGAGGCTAATCGTGTTTCACCGAATTTTCTACCGGTAAAATTCTATCCGGGTATTTCTTCTCTGGAGATATTTAATACTTCCAGCCAGGTAGTAGTAGGAACAACTTCCAACGGCAGAAAATATCTGTACCCAAAGACTACCGGACAGGGTGGAAAATTCGGAGCTATTTACCATAAAGTGCTGTATAGCAACTACAGATGGTATGATCTGCGGATGACAGTAACCAATTATACCTCAAAGATCCATTATGATGGTGGCGGTACGATGGAATCGTATCCATTTATTCTGATGATTCCATCTGCAATAGAATGGCGTTTTATACAGTCACTGGGAGGACTGGTTATGAAATGTGAATTTCTGGACAGTGTAACAGGGGCTGTTTCACAGGTAAATACGAGACTGCAATGGTGGGATGTGGACAGTGCACAGCGGTTCGGCCTGAAGATCGGAGATGGCAGTGTGGCAGGAAAATACTATTACAGTGGATCCAGGTTGTATGTAGAGAGTGGAGCAACAATGGCCGGAGTAAAGAACCTGGAAGTACTGACAGGACCGGGGGAAGAGTCTGAGACTGTGGATCCGAAGTACTGTGCGGCCTATGAGCTGCAGAATTGCAGCACCTATTATATGGCTATAGGACCGAGGGATCATATCAATGATGATGACTACAGTTATGCCAGATCTCATATAAAGGATTACAATGACAGGCTGAAGAATGGCACGGCAGCTACCATTGACTCCAGTCAGACATTGAAGCAGACCGATACGTCTCTTACGATTATTGATACACCGGCTCCGGAAAAGATGGTATCCAGTGATGGCAGTAACTGGGGAACAGAGAACAGTGTAGCTTCTGTGTCTGATGCATACTGGTATCAGATCAGACAGTTTGTGCCGTGGCAAAGCAGTAACGCTTATTATCAGTCATTTTCTATTGAAGATCAGCTGCCACAGGGAACAGAGTATGTTGGAAATGTTCATGTGATCAGAGAAGAAGACGGAAAGAATATGACTGGTAACTTTGCGATAGAACTGACGAATGGACGTCTGAAAGTGACCGCTGGCTCTGGTATGCCTGGAAATAAGGAGCTATATGGCTATCATTTTCTGATTCGCTTTCAGATGAGGATGGTGCCGTCAGCCATGACACCACAATATTCTGGAAATACTGCCTTTTACAGTACTCAAAATAAAGCAGTTACCATATATCAGCATAAAACGGGGGGAGCAGCAGTGGAAAAATGGTCAAATGAAGTGACCACCAGAGGCAGTGTCAACCGGGTGGAGCAGGCAGCACCAGAAAAATACCTGGACGGTGTGCCAGGAAAAACAGAGAAAAGTCTGGTACTCAGAGAAGATGAAATCTTATTTTGCGTAAGACAAAATCTGCCGGAAAACGGTGTGGCTTTTCTCCCACAGACTGTTACAATGACAGATCAGCTGGCATCCTGTCTGGAACTGCTGGAGACGAAAGTGGAATTGCAGAGAGCGGGCAGTGGTTTTTCAGCTGCAGGAAATGCGCAGATACAGAATCAAGACGGACAGTTGACGATACAGGTACCGCTGGCGGCAGAAGATAATGGTGGAATACTGCAGATTCAGATGCGATGCAGAATTCGTAAAGGGATGGATCTTTCGCCATGGAAGCAGACTACGGCAGATGGCAGCGTATGGATACGAATCCCCAATAAAGCAGATGTGACACTGCAATGGAATAACGGAGCACCACAGTCAGTATCAAAAAGTACGAATCAGGCACAGGCAAACTTACGGATCAATCACATCCGGTTGACGAAGAAGATTCAGGTGGATGATATTGTCTGGGCACATGGCAATCCGGTCTTTACCTTTACCCTGACCGGAACGGATGCAGCAGGAGCAAAGCAGAGCTGGCATCAGGCGGTAGAATTTACAAAGAATCAGGTACCGGAAAAAGGTACCACAACACTGACTGCTGATTTTGTAGTGCCAGCAGGTGTCTATGAAGCTTCAGAAGAAAAAACTATGCGGTACCAGCTGGAACAGATCACTCAGATACAGAATGGCACACAGCAGGGTGGCCGTGTAAGATTTGATCTCAATACTGGGGGAGATGGCAGTGCTGTATTCTCGAATCAAAAGACAACTGACACAGAGGAAAGCCATACTGCACTGGTAAGAAACAAAATAGGAAAGTGAAATTGCACAAAAACAGAATACTGATATCGTGAATAATATACGAAAAACCGGAATGATAGGAAAAAGTACTTGCCAATGTGCTGTTCGTGTGATATTGTGAATTCAGAAACCGGAAACGTTACCGATAACGTTTCCAAAAAGTGACAAAAAGTAAAAAATAAAAAGGGAAAAGGAGAAGTGACATGAAAAAATTAACGAAAGTAGCAGTATCAGCAGCAATCATGGCAAGTGCATTTGCAGTATCTGCAAGCGCAGATGGCGGAAAGGTATATTATCTGAATTTTGCTCCTGAAGTAGCAGATCAGTGGGAAGCTCTTGCAGAACAGTATTCTGAAGAAACAGGTACAGAGGTGCAGGTAGTTACCGCAGCATCCGGAACATATGAATCTACTCTGAAGTCTGAAATGGACAAGAGTGATGCACCTACACTGTTTCAGGTAAATGGTCCGGTTGGACTGGCAACATGGAAAGATTACTGCTATGATCTGAAAGATACAGAAGTATACAAAGATCTGGCAAGCGATGACTTTGCGCTGATCAATGAAGACGGATCTGTATCCGGTATTGCATATAAGATTGAGACTTACGGACTGATTTACAATAAAACTTTACTGAATGAGTATTTTGAGACAGACGGAGCAGTAGTTACCTCTGTAGAAGAGATTAATAATTTTGATACATTAAAAGCAGTAGTGGAAGATATTACTGCAAAGAAAGATGAACTGGGCATCGAGGGCGCATTTACCTCTGCCGGTATGGATTCTTCTTCTGACTGGAGATTTAAGACTCATCTGGCAAACCTGCCGATTTATTATGAATACAAGGCTGACGGAATCACATCCACAGATGCGATCAAAGGAACCTACCTTGATAACTACAAGAACATCTGGGATCTGTATATCAACAATGCAACCTGTGAACCGACTATGATTTCCAGCAAGAGTGCAGAAGATGCCCGTGCAGAATTTGCTCTTGGTGAAGCAGTATTCTATCAGAATGGTACCTGGGAAACCAGTGGTATCCTGGAAGAAGGCGATCTGACAGAGGATGATCTTGGAATGCTTCCAATCTATATTGGAGTAGAAGGAGAAGAAAATCAGGGTCTGTGTACCGGTTCTGAAAATTACTGGTGTGTGAATGCAAAAGCATCTGAAGAAGACATTCAGGCAACTGTAGACTTCCTGACATGGTGCATCAGCAGCGATGAAGGAAGAACAGCCATCAGTAAAGATATGGGATTTGCAACACCATTCACCACATTTGGCGATGATTATGCAGCAGATAACGTGCTGGTAAATGAAGCAGCAAAGTATGTAGAAGATGGAAAAACATCTGTAACATGGTGCTTCACCACTATGCCATCTGAAAACTGGAAAGACGGTGTAGGAAGTGCACTTTTGGAATATGCTCAGGGTACCGGCGAATGGGACGGTGTTGTGACAGCATTCGTTGATGGATGGGCTACAGAATATGCAGCAGCACATGCAGAATAATAAAATATCAGCGTAACTGTTCGAAGATAGGATTTTATAGGAAAAGGAAAAAGGGTGAGCGATGCTTCGCTCATCCTTTTCAGAATGGTGAGGAAGAAAATTATGAATAAAGCAATCAAAAAATATTGGCCGGTATTTGTTTTGCCAACGATGCTGGCATTTACCATCGGATTTATCGCTCCGTTTATTCTGGGTATTTATCTTTCTTTCTGTAAATTTACAACTGTCACGGATGCAAAGTGGGTGGGACTTTCCAACTACGCAAAGATATGGGGAGATGCATCGGATCCATTCCTGCATTCTCTGTGGTATACAGCACTTTTTACAGTGGTTTCAGTTCTGCTGATTAACATTCTGGCTTTTGTAGTAGCTATGTTTCTGACAAAGAAAATCAGAGGAACCAATATTTTCAGAACCATCTTCTTTATGCCGAATCTGATTGGTGGTATTATTCTGGGTTATATCTGGCAGCTGCTGCTGAACGGTATCCTGACACATTTCCAGAGAACTCTGACCTACTCTTCAGTATATGGTTTCTGGGGACTGGTAATATTGATGTGCTGGCAGCAGATCGGATATATGATGATTATCTATATTTCCGGTATTCAGAACATTCCGGGAGAACTGATTGAAGCGGCCAAAATCGATGGCGCAAATAGCCGACAGATATTAAAAAATGTCACGATTCCGATGGTAATGCCATCTATCACGATCTGTACATTCCTGACATTGACGAACGGATTTAAACTTTTTGACCAGAACCTGGCGCTGACAGACGGAGCACCATCTAAAATGTCAGAAATGCTGGCGTTGAATATTTATAACACGTTTTATGGGCGTACCGGATATGAGGGCGTAGGGCAGGCAAAAGCAGTTCTGTTCTTTATTCTGGTAGCGGCAATTGCGATTACACAGAATATCCTTACCAGAACAAAGGAGGTGCAGCAGTAATGGATGTAAGAAAAGCAAAACATGGGACTTTATTGACTGTTCTGTTTACAATTATTTCGATTGCATATGTGTATCCTATTTTTCTGGTACTCATTAATTCTTTCAAGAAAAAAGCTTATATCAGCCGAGATCCATTCTACATTCCACAGGGAAAAATATTTGTGGGACTGGATAATTATGTAAAGGGAATTCAGAAAACAGGATTTGTGCAGGCCTTTGGGCTGTCTCTGTTTATTACGATATGCTCTGTGGCTGTTATTATTCTCTGTACCTCCATGTGTGCATGGTATATCTGCAGAGTAAAAAATGCAGCAACCAATACAATTTATTATCTGTGCCTGTTTTCTATGATTGTACCGTTCCAGATGGTAATGTTTACATTGTCTAAAATCGCAAACATATTGCATCTGAACAATCCGGTTGGTATAATCGTTGTGTATTTGGGCTTTGGAGCCGGCCTTTCTGTCTTTATGTTTGTCGGTTTTGTAAAGTCCATACCGCTGGAAATAGAAGAAGCAGCAATGATTGATGGATGTACTCCGCTTCAGACCTTTTTCCAGGTGGTGCTTCCGATCCTGAAGCCAACCTGCATTACCGTAACGATTCTGCAGGCAATGTGGATCTGGAATGACTACCTCCTGCCATATCTGGTTCTGGACATCAAAAAGTATAAGACCATTCCGATTGCCGTTCAGTATCTGAAGGGCGGCTATGGTTCCGTAGATATGGGAGCTATGATGGGTGTTCTGGTGCTGGCAATCATTCCGATCATTATTTTCTACCTGTTCTGCCAGAGATATATTATCGAAGGTGTGGTAGCAGGAGCTGTCAAAGGTTAAATAAACGAAAGAAAACCGATCCCGGCAGACTGAGATAAGAAGATATGTCTGTGGGAACGGTATGTCAGGAGTGAGGTCAGAACAATGGGAAATGTTACGATTAAAGATATTGCGCGGATATGCGGCGTAGGAGTCAGCACAGTCTCAAGAGCTATGAATAATCATCCGGATATCAATCAGGAAACAAAGGATATGATTATGCAGGCCATTGAACAGAATAACTATGTGCCAAATAACAGTGCGAGAAATCTGAAAAGAACAGATGCCAAGGCCATTGCTGTTCTGGTCAAGGGAATCAGTAATCCATTGTTTAACCGTATGATTAAAGTAATTGAGCAGATCACTCAGAAGGAAAAATACGAACTGGTTTTGCAGCATGTGGATGATAACCAGGATGAGGTCACAGTTGCCATTGAGCTGGAGAAAGAAAAAAGACTGCGTGGTATTGTCTTTCTGGGAGGTTACTTTTCTCATTCTGAAGAAAAACTCAAACAGATCTCTATTCCGTTTGTTTTAAGCACGATTAAGCTGGAAGAAGAGGATGGACGACAGGAATACGCATCTATTTCGGTAGATGATATTAAGGAAAGTGAGCGGATCGTAGAATATCTGCTTCAAAATGGGCACCGTAAAATTGCAGTCATTGGTTCCAGAAAAGACGATGAAAGTATCGGCTGGCTGCGTCAGCAGGGATACCGCAGAGCGCTGGAACGTTATCACGTAGCGGTAGATGAGGAACTGATCTGCTATGTGCCTGGAAATCTGACACCCTACAGTATGGAGGCCGGATATGAGATGACAGATCAGCTGCTGAAAAAGGGAAAGGCATTTACGGCTTTATTCGCCATGTCTGACAGCATGGCGGTGGGAGCCTGCAAAGCGATTCTGGATCATGGCGGCAGCATTCCGGATCAGTATTCAGTAGTGGGGTTTGATGGAATGGATGTGGCACAGTACTATAATCCTTCCATTACAACGATTCGACAGCCGGTAGAAGAAATGGCAGAAGCCACGATCCGTATGCTGCTGGAACTGATTCGTAAGAAAAACAAGAGCAGACATCTTGTTTTTGAAGGACAGCTGATTGAGGGACAGTCAGTAAGAAATATCACAGAATAAAACAAAATGAAGGAGGAGCAGACGATGAGAGCAAGTGGAATATTGCTTCCGATCAGCAGTCTCCCATCAAAATACGGCATTGGATGTTTTTCTGAGAGTGCCTACCAGTTTGTGGATCAGCTAAAGGAAGCCGGACAGAAGTACTGGCAGATTCTGCCGCTTGGTCCAACCAGTTATGGTGATTCTCCTTATCAGTCTTTTTCCACTTTTGCAGGAAATCCTTATTTTATCAGTCTGGAAGAACTGATCGAAGAAGGGACTCTGACAAAACAGGAATGTGATCAGGCTGATTTTGGAAAAGATGAACGCCATGTGGACTATGGAAAGCTTTATAAAGCGAGGTTTCCGCTTCTGAGAAAAGCATATGTGCGCAGCAAAATCAGTGAAAATCCAGAATTTCACCGGTTTATGGAAGAGAATGGATACTGGGTAAGAGATTATGCGATTTTTATGGCAGTGAAAACCTTTTTCGGTGGAAAAAGCTGGGATCAGTGGCCGGAAGACATCCGTAAGAGATGGGGCTATGCCATGGATTATTATCAGAGAAAATTATATTATGAAATTGAATTTTATGAATATGTTCAGTTCGTATTTCTGAAGCAATGGAACCGACTGAAAGAATATGCACATCAGAATGGAGTGCAGATTATTGGGGATATTCCGATCTATGTAGCCTATGACAGCGCAGATACCTGGGCGAATCCGGAACTGTTCCAGCTGGATGAGGAAAATCTGCCATCCGCAGTGGCAGGATGTCCGCCAGATGGCTTTGCAGCGGACGGGCAGCTGTGGGGGAATCCACTGTATCGTTGGGAATATCATCGTCAGACCGGATATGCATGGTGGGTAAGCCGCCTTGCTTACTGCTATCAGCTGTATGATATGGTACGCATTGATCATTTTCGTGGATTTGATGAATATTTTTCGATTCCTTATGGAGATAAGACAGCACATAACGGTCATTGGGAAAAGGGACCGGGAATTGAACTGTTCTGGCGTGTGAAGGAATGTCTGGGGGAAAAGGAAGTTATCGCTGAAGACCTGGGTTATGTGACAGATTCTGTCAGACAGCTGGTCAGAGATACCGGTTACCCAGGTATGAAGGTACTGGAGTTCGCATTTGATTCCAGAGATACCGGAAGTGCCAATGATTATTTACCGCATAATTATCCGAAAAACAGTGTTGTCTACACCGGAACCCATGACAATGAGACATTGACCGGATGGTTTGAAGGTATCTTGCCACAGGAGCGTCAGATGGTGCGTAATTATCTGAATAATCACAGAGACAGTGATAAAGAGATTTACTGGGATATGGTCTGTACGGCCATGCAGAGTGTATCAAAGCTGTGTGTGATCCCGATTCAGGATTATCTGGGATACGGCAACGAAGCCCGCATGAATCAGCCATCAACCCTGGGAGAAAACTGGAAATGGCGGTTGAAAAAGGGAGAACTGAGTGAAGAACTGATTCAGAAAATAAAAAATATTACGATGTGGTATGGAAGGTATTACGGATGAATGTAATTGATATGCATTGTGACACCATTGCACAGATATATCGAGCCCAGCAGCATCATGAAGACCAGAGATTGCGATCAGGCAATCTCTGTGTTAATTTAGAGAAAATGCAAAAAGGCGGCTATCTTTTGCAAAACTTTGCCATGTTTATAGATAAGAGCGAGGCAAAGGATCCGCTGGAGACGGTGCTGGGGATGATCGACTGCTATGATCAGGAACTAAAGAAAAATGAGGATCTGATTGCACCGGTGTTTACTTATGAAGATATTCTGGAAAATCAAAAAAATCAGAAAATAAGTGCCATGCTGACGTTGGAAGAGGGATGCGTGGTAAAAGGACAATTATCATTACTGCGAACATTTTATCGTCTGGGAGTACGTATGATTGCTCTGACATGGAACTTTGAAAATGAAATCGGCGTACCGAATCTGACGATGGACGAGCAGGGAAGACCGCAGTTCAGAAAGAGAAACGGACAGGGACTGACGGAGTTTGGTATCGAGATGGTACAGGAGATGGAACGCCTGGGCATGATTGTGGATGTATCTCATTTGTCTGATGGTGGATTCTGGGATATTCTTCGCTATACGAAGAAACCATTTGTAGCCAGCCACTCAGATGCTGCAAAAGAGTGCAATGTCTGCAGAAATCTGACGGATGACATGATACGTGCCCTGTCTGAACGGGGCGGAGTTATGGGATTGAATTACTGTTGTGATTTTCTGACGGAAACGGAGAAACCGACAGCTTTATCTGCTGATACGTCATTTTTTCTGAATGAGACCGATCAGCAGGTGAAAGTCAGCCGGATCGAAGATATGATACGTCATGTAAAGCATATTGTTAACGTGGGCGGTATCGAAGTATGCGGCCTGGGCAGCGATTTTGACGGAATCGATAATCCGGTGGAATTCGGGGATGCATCCGGGCTGCCACAGCTTTATGACGGACTGGTAAAGGCAGGATTTTCAGAAGACGATGCAGATCGTATTTTTTATAAAAACGTGATGCGGGTATATAGAGAAATATTGTAAAATCGAATGAGGAGAACCTATGAAAAAGAAATGGTGGCATGAAAAAGTAGCATATCAGATTTATCCGAAGAGTTTTTGTGATACCAACGGAGATGGTGTGGGGGATCTGAGAGGAATAATCAGTAAATTGGATTACCTGAAGGAGCTGGGTGTGGATCTGGTATGGATTTCTCCCATCTATTGTTCTCCGATGGCTGATCAGGGATATGATATTTCAGATTATTATAATATTGATCCATTATTTGGAAATATGGAAGACATGGACGAGCTGCTGACAGAAGCGAAAAAGCGTGACATCGGGATTGTCATGGATCTGGTGGTGAACCACTGCTCGGATGAACATGAATGGTTCCGAAAAGCCTGTGAAGATCCGAATGGCAAATATGGAAAGTATTTTTATATAGAAGAAGTAAAAGACGGAAAGCTACCATCCAATATCCGCAGTTATTTTGGTGGAAGCTGCTGGGAAGCATTGCCAGGACATCCGGATAAGTATTACCTTCATCTGTTTCACAAGAAGCAGCCGGATCTGAACTGGGAGAATCCAGAGGTGCGGGAAGAGATCTTTACCATGGTGAACTGGTGGCTGGAAAAAGGCCTGGCAGGATTCCGTATTGATGCTATCATTAATGTGAAAAAGTCTCTGCCATGGAAGAATTATCCGGCAGATCGTGATGATGGGCTGAGTTATGTGGGAAATATGTTAAAAGAAGTCAGCTGTCATGATTTCCTGACGGAGCTACGTGACCGGACTTTTGCAAAATATGATGCCTTTAGCGTAGGCGAGGTTTTTGATGAGCACGAAGATACACTGCCAGACTTTATTGGTGACGATGGATATTTTTCCACTATGTTTGATATGAGTACGGCGGTGTGCGGTGC
The DNA here is from genome assembly GCA_003435055.1 of Lachnospiraceae bacterium OF09-6. Taxonomy (GTDB): domain Bacteria; phylum Bacillota; class Clostridia; order Lachnospirales; family Lachnospiraceae; genus Marvinbryantia; species Marvinbryantia aceti. Next base: position 103,651 of record QUMM01000006.1, on the reverse strand, counting down.
CAGCGAGAAGGGCTGGTATGACCGGCCACACATCACGGCAAATGAATACCGTGATGCAGTATTTTTCAGCCAGAAGAAAGCCTGGAATGTGGGATTTTTGTCGAATATTATCGAGAATCACGATCAGCCAAGAGGGGTGAGCCACTATCTCCCTGATGGGGAAGTAAATGATACGTCCAAGAAGATGCTGGCAACGCTGCATTTTATGGTACGTGGTATCCCGTTTATTTATCAGGGACAGGAAATTGGTATGGAAAATGTGGATTTCACATCCATGGATCAGATCGATGATGTGATGACCCACGATGAATATCAGGTAGCACTGCGGGCGGGGCTGTCACCGGAGGAAGCACTGGAAGCAGTGAAGAAAATGAGCCGTGACAATGCCAGAGTGCCTTTTTCCTGGGATGCATCGGAATATGCCGGATTTACGACAGGAAAACCATGGTTGATGAACAATCCAGATTATACCAGAATCAATCTGGCATCTCAGAGACAGGATGAGCATTCTGTGTATCAGTATTACCGTCAGCTGATTCAGCTTCGGAAAAATCCGGAATACAAAGATACCATTGTATGGGGGAAAACGGTGCCGGTATATGCAGATCAGGACAACCTGATGGCCTTTTACCGTCAGGGAGAAGATCAGACACTGCTGGTGATTGCAAATTATCAGAAAGAGCCTCAGACCATCACTTTGGAAGCGGATGTGAAGAATGTATTGCTGAATAACTGCGGAGAATTTCAACAGAAAGAAAAAAAATTACAGCTGGAAGGGTATCAGGCTGTTGTGCTGGAAATGCACTAAAATAGAAGATTTTGAACGGACAGGAGCAGGGGGATTCTGACAGAATCCCCCTGTTTTTTGGCTATTATTCTTTGGTTCTTGTATTAATGAACTGCAGTTTTGTCTTGGAGTACAGAATTTTCTGGCTGTGATATAGTCCGAAGTATCCGGATTCCAGATATCCGATACCGATGGCCAGCAGGAAAAATGGCATGCAGTCGAAGCCAAACAGCTCAAAGCTGAGGAACAGGCTGCTGATTGGGCAGTTGGTTACACCGCAGAAGACAGAAACCATACCGCAGGCTGCAGCCAGGGATGGATCAAAACCGGTCAGCTGACCGAAGATGCATCCAAAGGTAGCACCCACAAACAGGGTAGGAACAATCTCACCACCCTTGAAACCACAGCCAAGGGTGATGGCGGTAAAGATCATCTTCAACAGAAAAGCAGTGGGAACCACTTCGCCGGAGATTGCCTTTGTAATGATATTCATGCCGGTACCCAGATAGTCAGTAGTGTGAAGGAGATTTACCAGCAGGATAATCAGCAGCGCACCGGAGACTACGCGGATCCATTCATTTGGTACATACTTCTGATACAGATGTTCTGTGCGGTGCAGGACAGCACAGAATAAAATACTGACGGCTGCACAGAGTAAAGCGAGAATAATTACCAGCGTGATATTCTTCGCATTCATAGGAATGCCAGTCGGAATAGCGAAGTGTTCTCCTTCCGCACCCACCAGAATAGCCATTTCCCGGGCAGTCAGTGCTGCGATAGAGCATGGAACCAGCGCAGCATATTGCATGATGCCGACACTGACGACTTCCATAGAAAAAACGGTAGCTGTCAGCGGGGTACCGAACAATGCAGAGAAAGCGGCACTCATACCGCACATAATCATAATCTTTTGATCGTACTCATCCATTTTGAGCCATTTGCCAAGGGTACCACCGATACTGCCTCCCAGCTGCAGGGCAGCTCCCTCTCTTCCGGCAGAACCACCAAAGGCGTGAGTCAGCACAGTGGAAATCATGATGAGTGGAGCCATACGCAGAGGAACATATTTCCCACCAGAGATACCTTCCAGTACTCTGTTCGTTCCAGATTTGGAAGGATCTAATCTGTACATGGCTACGATTGCGAGGCCGGAAACAGGCAGCAGATACAGCATCCATGGATGTGTGATACGAAATCCGGTTACGATGGTGATACAGCGGGCAAAGCCTCCTCCGATCAGTCCAAGCACCACACCGGCAGCTCCGGCCAGAACGATCCACCGCAGCAGAATGCCGATTCTGGCAAGACATTTCCAGATTCCTTCTTTTAAAAGACTGAATAGTTTATCTGTAGTGATATTCATAACAATTCTCTCCCATAGTTTTGTAGGGGGTCTGAAAAACAACAGAACCCATCTTTTCCAGTATAATGAAAAGAAAGTATTTCTGCAATAAGAAGAGAAGAAAAAATGCGTATGCCTTGCGGAAGATGTGTGGGTTTGATAAAATGTAGAAAGCCGATGGGTTAGATCATACGAAAGAGGGCTGACATGGAAAGTATTTTAGTAAAAATTCAGGATACAGTAGCAAAGTACGCGGATGTGTTATCGAAGATTTCCCGTGTTGATGTGGAAGTGGTGGATAATCGTCTGTATCGTGTGGCAGGGACAGGGATGTTCAGTGAACTGGTGAATCAGGATATGTCAGCAGAGGGATATGTATATCGACAGGTGCTGAAAACCGGGCGCCGTCAGATTATTTATTCTCCAGGGCGGGAACTGATCTGTCAGAATTGTCCTCATTGTAATGACTGCCAGGAAGAGATTGAGATCTCCATGCCAGTACGTATGGGGATGGAGATTATCGGGATCATTGGCCTGGTCGGCAGCAGCCGGGAACAGAAAGAACGAATCCTGGGGGATGAGCAGCTTTATCTGGAATTTTTGGAGCAGATTGCGGATTTTATTTCAACTAAAGCCAGGGAATATCGTGAGATGGATAACAAGAACCGGCTTCTGGATACACTGGATTGCACGATCGGATATATTGATCAGGGAATCGTCATTATCGGGGATGACCATGTGATCACCACGTCCAATGAAGCAGCGAAAAAGCAGCTGGAACTGGATATGCCGGAAGGAACCTATGTGGAGATCGAGGCAACCGGTGACCGCATGAATTACCAGAATGAATATAAAATGAAAGTTGGGGACAGGGAGTTCTCGATCATGGGACATCTTTATGACCTGCCACAAAAAAAAGGCAGATATGCCAAACTGCTTCTGTTTGAGAATAGTAAAGCCATTCAGAAAAAGTATTATGAAATGACCTCCACGGTTCATACACTGGACTGTAGCAATATTATCGGTGACAGTGAGGGAACACAGAAGATGAAGCGGGAGATCATGCAGGTGGCTCAGAGCAGTTCTACCGTACTGATTACCGGTGAGAGTGGTACGGGAAAAGAGATGGTGGCGACAGCGATCTGGAATGCCAGCAATCGTCATTCCGGAAGATTTGTAGCGATTAACTGTGCAGCGATTCCGGAGGCCCTGCTGGAATCTGAACTGTTTGGTTATGTAAAGGGAGCCTTTACCGGAGCTGATCCTCATGGTCGAATCGGAAAGTTCGAGCTGGCCAATAAAGGTGTGATTTTCCTGGATGAGATCGGAGATATGCCGCTGTATCTGCAGGCGAAGCTGCTGCGGGTGCTACAGGAGCGGAAGATCACCCGAATTGGTTCCAATCAGGTGATTCCCATTGATGTGCGGATTCTGGCAGCAACCAATCGAGATCTGAGGGAGATGATTCGGGAAAAGAAGTTCCGGGAGGATCTCTATTATCGATTGAATGTCATCCCATTAGAGATAGCACCGTTAAGAGGGCGTATTGAGGATATTCCACCGCTGGCAGAGCATTTTGCCACTCATTATGCAAAGCTTTTTCAGAAATATTTCTGGAAGATTACGGAACCGGTGCTGAATTGTCTGAGACAGTATCCATGGCCTGGCAATGTGCGAGAGCTGGAGAATGTGGTGGAATTCATGGTGAATATGATGGGAACGGATGGAGTTCTGGATGAAAAGACCTTGCCGCGGGAAGTAAGAGAACGGGGAGGAAAAAGTGAGGAGAAAAACAGCTCATCAGATGGAGAAGAGGACGAAAGAACAGTACATTCTGAGACTGGGCGCGGGACAGAAGAAGTGTTGACCTTAAAAGAACTGGAACAGAGAGCCATTCGTCAGGCCATTGCCAGATATGGAGACACCACCCAGGGGAAAAAAGAAGCGGCCAGACAACTGGGCATCGGACTTGCCACCCTGTACCGAAAAATTGGGGAATAAAGCTAATGGGGACGGAGAGCCAGAAAACACCGTCCCCATTGGTTTCTCAGAATGAGAAAAATGGAATGGAATTCTCATTCTGAGAATAAATAATTCCCAAAATGAGAAAAAACAGCGAATCGAAAAGAGAATATAAGAACCGAAAAAGATTCATACAAAAAACCAGGTGATGAAAAAGCCTTGTATTTCATGGATCTTTTTTATTTTTTTAAATTTTTATTCTTTTTTTAGAAACGGGAACGGAACTTGCTGTATAGATAGACAGAAAGCAAAAATACCAGATAAATAAATCTGGTACGAAAGAAAGGAAGGAACGCATGAAAGAATCATTTAAGATGGTGACACGGAAACATGAAAAGAACAGCGGATGTGACCTGAAATTATTCAGCAAAGAGTCTGCTGATAAAATCCGTGAATTTCACAAAAGCTTTCCAGTATATGCACCGACACCACTGGCACATCTGGAAGAGACTGCAAAATGCCTTGGATTAAAAGATGTATATGTAAAGGATGAATCCTGGAGATTCGGATTAAATGCATTTAAGGTGCTGGGCGGAAGCTATGCAATCGGAAATTATTTGGCAGGTCGTCTGGGAAAAGATATTTCAGAAGTAAATTATGAAACCCTGATTTCTGATGAGACAAGAAAAGAACTGGGAGATATTACTTTTGTAACAGCTACCGATGGTAATCACGGAAGAGGTGTGGCATGGACAGCAAACCAGTTCAAACAAAAAGCAGTCGTATATATGCCAAAGGGCAGCGCACTGGAACGCCTGAACAACATCAGGGCAGAGGGTGCAGAAGCAAGTATCACAGATCTCAACTATGACGAAGCTGTTCGTCTGGCTAACAGCCAGGCAGAGCAGAAGGGCTGGGTAATGGTACAGGATACTGCTTGGGAAGGATATGAAGATATTCCGACCTGGATCATGCAGGGATACGGAACCATGGGACTGGAAGCACAGGAACAGCTTCCGGAGAAACCGACTCATATCTTCCTTCAGGCGGGTGTTGGATCCATGGCCGGAGCAGTAACCGGATTATTCTCCGCAATCTATGGCGAAGACAGACCGGTGATTACCATTGTAGAACCGAACAAGGCAGACTGCCTGTATCGTACCGCAGAAGCAAATGACGGCGAACGTCATTTTGTGACCGGTGATATGAACACCATCATGGCAGGTCTTGCATGTGGCGAACCTTGCAGTATCGGATGGAAGATCCTTTCCGATTACGCAGATCACTTTATTTCCTGCCCGGACTATGTGGCAGCAAAGGGAATGCGTATTCTTGGTAATCCGGCAAAAGGAGATGACCGTGTGATCTCCGGAGAAAGTGGAGCAGCAGCATTCGGATGCGTGGCAGAGATCATGACCAATCCGGAACTGGCAGATCTGAAGAAAGAACTTGGCCTTGATGAAAATTCCCGCGTACTGTTCTTCAGCACAGAAGGGGATACCGATCAGGAAAACTATAAAGCAATTGTTTGGGATGGAAAATATCCAAGTACTCATGAAAACTAATGGGACAGTGGATTCTGAACAGTTACAACTAATCATATAAAAAAGGCACAGGAAAAGGAGGACATTATGTTAAACAAAGAAAGACAGGAAGAAGTAGTAGAATTATGTCAGCATCTGATCCAGAAGCAGAGCTATTCTGGACATGAAGACGGTGTGGCAGGTGTTCTGGAAGAACAGTTAAAGAAAAAAGGATTTGATTCTGTAACCGTAGACAAATACGGAAACGTCATCGGATGCATCAAAGGAAATCGTCCAGGTAAAAAGATTCTTTTTGACGGACATATTGATACCGTGCCGGTAACAGATGAAACAGAATGGCAGTATCCGCCTTTCGCAGCTGAGATCCATGATGGAAAGATCTACGGAAGAGGAACCAGTGACATGAAAGGTGCCGTAGCAGGATTTGTAACTGCTGCAGCTGCATTTGCAGAAGATACGAAGAAAGATTTCGCAGGAGAAATCTATGTAGCAGGTGTGGTTCATGAAGAATGCTTTGAAGGTGTGGCAGCTCGCGAAATCAGCAGCTTTGTAAAACCGGATTATGTAGTCATTGGTGAAGCTTCTCAGCTGAACATCAAGATCGGACAGAGAGGACGCGGCGAAATCGTTCTGGAAACATTCGGAAAACCTTGCCATTCTGCAAACCCGGAAAAAGGTATCAACGCAGTATATAAGATGGCAAAAGTGATCGAAGCAATCCGTACTCTGGAGCCGACACATCACCCGGTACTGGGCGATGGTATTCTGGAGCTGACCGATATCAAGTCTGCGCCATACCCAGGAGCATCTGTAGTACCAGAATACTGCCGTGCTACGTATGACAGACGTCTGCTGGTTGGCGAAACAAAAGAAAGTGTTCTGGCACCGATTCAGGCACTGTTGGACAAGCTGATGGCTGAAGATCCTCAGTTAAAAGCAAAAGTTTCCTACGCAGTTGGAAAAGAACAGTGCTACACAGGAAATGAGATCACAGGCGAGAGATTCTTCCCAGGATGGCTGTATGATGAAAAAGATGCATTCGTACAGGATGTAAAGAAGGAACTGGAAGGAATGGGATACACACCGGAAATCACACAGTACAACTTCTGTACAAACGGAAGCCATTACGCAGGGGAAGCCGGAATCAAGACCTTTGGCCTTGGACCATCCAAAGAAAATCTGGCACATACGGTAAACGAATATATCGAAATCGACCAGCTGACCAAAGTAACAGACTGCTACTACGGAGTCATGAAAGCACTGTTAAAATAAGTATTGGGGATTTTGATCAGGAGAAGGGATTATAGACATGAGTGGAAAACAGACAACAGCGTTAATTATTATCTTTATTTACATGGCACTGACCATTGTATTAGGTCTGGTAGTGTCCAAAAGAAAAGCAGCAAAGCAGGCAAAACAGAGTAACGAAGATTTCCTGATGGCAGGAAAGTCCTTAGGACCTTTAGTACTAGCAGGAACATTGTTCGCAGCGAATACCGGTGGTGCTAGTACAACCGGTATTGCAACCAATGTTTACAGCTATGGTATTTCCGCATGCTGGTATGTGATTGCAGCCGGAATCGGATTTGTACTGGTATCTTTTATTGCACCATATTTCCGTAAAGCACAGGCAAGCACTGTACCACAGATTATCGGAAAACGTTACGGAAAAGCTTCCCACATTTTTACTGCATTTACTTCTATCGCAGCTCTGTTCATGGCAACAGGAGCACAGATTATTGCAACAGCGTCCATTATTAACGTAGTAACCGGACTGGATTTCCGTACCGCTGCAATCGTGATTACGATCGTAGTTATCATTTACACCATGGTAGGTGGATTCCAGTCAGTAGCAGCAGCAAACCTGATGCACGTAATTGTAATTACGGTTGGTATGGCAGTAGCTATGTTTGTTATGCTTGGCAACCAGCAGGTAGGCGGCTTTGCAGGACTGTTTGCAAAAGCAAAAACAGTGACAGATTCTACAGGAGCTTCTCTGGATCTGCTTAGTATGACAAAGATTGGTATACCTACCGTAATCGGTTATATCGCAATGTACTTTATGACATTCCCTACAGGACAGGAAATTGTTCAGACATACTGTTCTGCAAAAGACGGAAAATCAGCAAAATTTGGTTCTCTGATCGCAGGTATTCTGTCTGCTGTATATGCAATTGTTCCGGCAATCATCGGTCTGATGGCTTACGTATGTATCGATGGATATGCAAGTGGTCCACAGAAAAACGCACTTGCAGATGCAACCATGAATTTTGCACCGGCAGTAGTAGCAGGTATCGTACTGGCAGCAGTAGTAGCAGCAACCATGAGTTCCGCATCCGGTAACATGATCGGTACAGCAACGATGTTCACAAATGACGTGTTCCGTCCATATATCAACGGTGGAAAACAAGATGATGCAAAAGAAATCTGGATATCCAGAATCGTTATGGTAATCGTTGGAGGCGTAGGTCTGATCGTAGCATTAACAGCATCCAATATCATCAGCGTTATGATGGGTGCATTTGCACTGAGAAGTGCAGGTCCGTTCGCTGCATTTATCTGTGGTCTGTTCTACAAGAACGTAACACAGAGAGCAGGATTTATCTCTATCGTATCTGGAACAATTGTAGCAGCTATCTGGATTTATGTTTTACATACACCATGGGGATTAAGCGCAATGGTTCCTGGTGGTATCGTAGCACTGATCGTAATCTTTGTAGTATCAGCAATTGAAAGAAGTATGGGCGTTGCACCAGCTCCGGAAATTGAACTGGAAGAAGAGTAAACAGTACCTGACTGTCTGCGGATCAGAAATAGGATCTGCAGACAGCTGAATAGAAGGTTTGTCAGAAAGGAATGGGTGAAACAAATGAAAAAATTAATCAAAGGCGGCAGAGTAGTAGACGGAACAAAAAAACCAGCTTATGCAGCCGATGTATTGGTGGAAAATGATAAGATCGTAAAGATTGGTGATATTGATACAACAGAAGATATGGAAGTGATTGATGCAACAGGCTGGTAGTAGCTCCTGGATTCATCGATACACACAGCCACAGTGATCTTCAGATTCTGGTAGATCCGGAAGTAAGACCTAAGATCATGCAGGGTATCACAACAGAAGTATTGGGACAGGACGGTATCTCTATGGCACCACTCCCACCACAGTATATCAGTCCATGGAGAAAGAATCTGGCCGGACTGGATGGAGACAGCGATGAGATCGACTGGAACTATCAGACGACAGAAGGATATCTGAAGATGCTGGAGCATGTAAAACCAGGATTAAACGAATGCTATCTGGTTCCGCACGGAAATATTCGTATGGAGGCAATGGGACTGGAAAACCGTCTTCCAAATGAAGAAGAACTGGAAAAGATGCGCCAGATTACCAGACGTGAAATGGAAGCAGGAGCAATCGGTTTATCTACCGGTCTGATCTACATGCCTTGTGCATATTCTGAGTCTAAAGAAATTATTGAAATGTGTAAAGTGGTAGCAGAATATGACGGAAGATTTGTAATCCATCAGAGAAGTGAAGCAGATACTATTCTGGACTCCATGGAAGAAGTTATTAAAATCGGAAGAGAATCTGGTGTAAAGATTCATTATTCACATTTCAAGGTATGTGGTAAGAAAAACTGGGATAAGATTGATGATGTGGTACGTCTTCTGGAAGCAGCCGAAAAAGAAGGTATTGATGTATCATTTGACCAGTATCCATACGTGGCAGGAAGCACCATGCTTGGCGTAATTCTTCCTCCTTGGGTACACGATGGCGGAACAGATAAAGTTCTGGAACGTCTGGCTGACAAAGAACTTCGCAAAAAAATGGTTTACGATATTGAACATGGAATTCCAGGATGGGATAACTTCGTAGAGTTTGCAGGTCTGGATAAGATTTTCGTAACCAGTGTAAAGACAGAGAAGAACCAGGATGCAGTAGGTTTAAGCCTGACACAGCTGGGAGAACTTCGCGGAAAAGATCCATATGAAGCAACCTTTGATCTTCTTTATGAAGAAGAAAATGCAGTTGGAATGGTAGACTTCTACGGAACAGAAGAACATGTACAGCTCTTCATGAAACGTCCTGAGATGAATGCCTGCACAGATGGTCTGCTTGGTGGAAAACCACATCCTCGTGTATATGGTGCATTCCCAAGAATCCTGGGAAAATATGTGCGTGAAGACAAAGCTCTGACACTGGAAGAAGCAGTATATAAAATGACAAAGAAACCGGCAACAGCATTTAACATGACAGATCGTGGAGAAATCCGTGAAGGCGCATACGCAGATATCTGTATTTTCAACCCAGATACTGTCATTGACAAAGGAACCTTTACCGATCCGATTCAGTATCCGGAAGGAATTGAATATGTTATGGTAAATGGCGAACTGGCAGTGAAGCACGGAGAACATACCGGTGTAAGAAACGGATCTGTTCTGAAAAAGAAAGGAAAAGAGGTAGTAAAATAATGGCAAAAGAGATTATCGCAACAACCAATGCTCCGGGAGCAGTTGGACCATATGTACAGGCAGTAAAAGTAAACGGGATGGTATATTGTTCCGGACAGCTGGGAATTGACCCTGCTGTTGGAAAAATGCCGGAAGGCGTAGAAGCACAGGCACACTGCTCTATGAAAAACATGGGAGCAATCTTAAAAGAAGCAGGAAGTGATTACAGCAAGATTGTAAAGACCACCATCTTCCTGGCAGACATGAATGATTTTGCAAAAGTAAATGAAATCTACAAATCATACTTTGGTGAAGAATATCCTGCACGTTCCTGTGTACAGGTAGCAAAGCTTCCACTGGGCGGACTGGTAGAAGTAGAATGCATCGCTTACGTATAAAAAGCAATTATCTGACAGTTTTTATATCTACACTCTCAGAAAAAGCCAGTTCCGGTGATAAAAATCATCGGAACCGGCTTTTTTAGCTGTCGGATCATATTCAGATAGTGTAATAATCTGTTCCGTGTTATTTCTCGTAAAATCTGCGTCCGCTCATGGCAGGAATTTGCATGGCAGTACGATACCTGGTAACCAGACGTTTGGAGACATTCGTTCCCTCTGCGGCCAGCAGATCAGAGATCTTCTGATCTGAGTATGGGTGAGATTTATCTTCTTTTTCAATAAAATCACGGATCTTATTTTTCACTTCATCTTTCTGATCCATTCCCTGTACAAAAAAGTAAGAAAGGGGAAATATTCCATACTGACACTGCAGATATTTGTCACGGGCAGCACGGCTGATGACAGATTCATGAACTCCCAGTATGGATGCGGCAGTAGTCTGAAGAAACGTGTGCAGATGACCTGGACCATGTAAAAAGAAATCCTGCTGATGCTCTACGATCAGCTTCCCAAGAGAAAGCAAAGTACTGGACCGCTGGCGGATACTAGACTGAATCTGTTCCAGTTCTTCTTTCTTTTTCCTCAGATACTGGGCAGTCTCTTCCGTTTTCCCCTCTTTTAACAGCTCCAGATAATAGGAATTCATGCGAAGCGCAGGGATAGAAGAATCATTTAGCAGAATATCAAAGTAACCGTCAAATCGGATAATGACCAGCTCCGGACGGATGTATGGCATATAATGACGGTCACCAAAGGAAGAGCCTGGCTTGGGATTCAGAGAGCGGATCAGACTGCAGGCTTCCAGTACCTCTTTTTGTGGCCGATGCAGGGCACGGGCCATAGCCGGGATCTGATTCTTCCCCAGCAGATCAAGATAGTCCTGAACAATCCGCAGAGCCAGTGCCTGATCTGGGGCAATTTTTTTCAACTGAATGGACAGACATTCTCCTAATGTCCTGGCACCAACGCCATCCGGTTCCAGAGTCTGCAAAAGGGCAAGCGCTTCCGCTGCTTCCGTAAGAGAACAGTGGCAGACGCTGGCAATCTCTTCTAATGGAGTGGACAGATAGCCATTGTCCTCCAGACTCTGAATCAGAAAATGCAAAATACGAACCTTTTCATCTGGGAGATCCAGCCCGTTGACCTGAAGAAGCAGAGATTCTTCCAGTGTTTCTGTCATGGCTGTATCCAGATTCCAGGGATCAGATGCCTCCTGCCGTTCCTGCTTTTCATAGACCCGGTTCTGTTCATCCAGTGCATTCAGCCATTCTTTTTTCCGTATATCTTCTTCCGGTGGCTCTTCAAAATCCAGCAGAGGATTCTCCAGTGCCAGATTCTGCAGATATACTTCTAGTTCCATATTATTCATCTGTAAAATCTCAGAAGACTGAATCATCTGGTGAGTGATTGTCTGCTTCAGAGATGGACGTAATTCCATATTCATAATCAATGCTCCTGTAGAAAAAACATGTTGTCTGTTCTTATAGTATTGTAACACTTCTGCCCATAGAGTGCCAGCAGTTATCGGTACATTACAGTGGAATGAAAAAGTGATTTTTCTGTGAATTCATCAAATATTCACACCTTTTCAGGCGAAAGAATGTTATAATACCCACAGACCAAAACAGAGCCTGTTTCAAACCATGGGATAAGGCATGAAAAAGAAAAGGAGCAGACATATGAAAAACAAAAAAAGATGGATGGTATTACTGGCAGCAGGAGTATTGACGGTAAATGGAATGGCTGTGACAGCTGTGGCAGAAGATACAACAGAAAATACAACAGAAAATACAACAGAAGAAAGTACGGAAGGCTTAACTGTTGATCCGGATGAAGCGGGAGTTACTATGGTGCCGGCCGGGGATTCAGATACTGCAGTATTTGCAGAAGATGGGACACCAGTCAGCAAAACAGCAAAGGCCAGTGAAATGGGATTCCAGGTACAGGATGAATATGAATTCCCTTATATGGGGCTGAACTTTACCCTTCCGGATACTTTGAAAGAGCAGATGGATAGTTCGGATGTACTTATGATGACAGCAGAAGAGTGGACAGAGGATATGAGCGGTCTGGAGTATGCTTTTCTGCATTGGAATAAGTTGACAGATGAACAGAAAGAGGAAGATGTGAATCTGCTGGGAACTGGATATGATGAGTGGCTGGCCAGTATAGAACGTGTTGGCACACTGGGCGTGTATAGTACGGATGTGACAGATAAGCTGGATGAAATCACCGGCTGTACAGAACACAAAGAGCTGGGGACCAGTGCAGACGGAAAGTTCAAATATTATCTCAGTACCAATAAAGATGCAGACAAGGATCTGACAGATGAGATAGAACAGATCAAGACTACGCTTACAGATATGACTCCGTTTAACAGTCAGCAATCGGCGTTCGACCTGCCTGTAGAAGGCGCTAATCTGGATGCAGAAAATGTAGGCACGTTTGAGACTGCCGATATTAATGGAAATACGTATACAGAATCCGTATTCAGTGACTATGATCTGACTCTTGTGAATGCATTTACGACCTGGTGTTCCCCATGTGTCAATGAAATGCCGGAACTGGAGCAGCTGTATCAGGATATGAAAGATCAGGGGGTTGGAGTAGTCGGAATGATCATTGATGCTGTCGATGAAGAAGGAAATACGGACGAAGCTGTGCTGGAAAAGGCAAAAGTATTGCAGGAAAAGACAGGTGTGACCTATCCGCTGCTGATCCCGGATGCAGGAAAGCTGAACGGACGTATTCAGGGCTTACAGTCTTTCCCGGAATCTTTCTTTGTGGATAAGAATGGCAATATTGTAAGTGATCCGATTATGGGAAGTAATGATCTGGAAGGGTGGAAAGCTGCGGTAGAAGAACAGCTGAAAGAACTGCAGACCAATCAGTAACTGCCACAGCAGAGGAACAGGAGTATCTATGAAAAAACTGACACAATCAAGAGGAGCCGGACTTGCACTGGCAGCGGTGGGCGTCCTGATGATGGCATTTGGAATATACCGTGGAGAAGTGATGGTGGTTCTGACAAAAGCTGTAAATATTTGCATGGAGTGTATTGGAATTGGATAAAAACACAAAGATAAAAAACTGGCCGCGCCATACGGTTCAGACGGTATGGGCGGCGTTGACGAACTCGCATGTATCTGGTTTTGTAACCGGGAAAATATATACGGGAAAAATGAAAAATGTATGTGTACCTGGTCTGAACTGCTATTCCTGTCCAGGTGCGACGGGTGCCTGTCCCATTGGATCGCTTCAGGCAGTTATTGGAAGCTGGAACTTTAAATTTGCTTATTATGTAGTGGGATTTCTGATTTTTGTGGGAGCACTGCTTGGAAGACTGGTTTGTGGTTTCCTGTGTCCATTTGGACTGATTCAGGATCTGTTGAATAAGATCCCGTTTCCGAAAAAGATTCGGACGTTTCGTGGGGATAAAGTACTGAGAAAGCTGAAGTATGTGATTTTTCTGGTATTTGTCATCATCCTGCCAATGTTTGTGACCGATATCATGGGACAGGGAGCACCATATTTCTGTAAGCTGATCTGTCCGGCCGGAACACTGGAAGGGGGACTGCCACTGGTGTTGCTGAATAAGGCTATGCGTGGTGCAATCGGATGGCTGTATATATGGAAAAATGCAATTCTGATTGTGACAATTGTGTTGTCTGTGATCATATATCGACCATTTTGCAGATACATTTGTCCACTGGGGGCATTTTACTCCATTTTCAATAAGGTATCCGTTTATCGTTATCATGTAGATATGGAAAAATGCGTTCATTGTGGAAAATGCGCAAAAGTCTGTCAGATGGAAGTGAATCCGGTGGAAGATGCGAACAGCTTAGAATGTATTCGTTGCGGACGCTGCAGACAGGCATGCCCGGTACAGGCAATCAGTTGCGGATTACGAAAGCAGTGATAATAAAAAAGTATAGTAAAAGCGCCAGCTTATGCCAGTGTCGTTTGGATAAGAATGACATTTGGTTTATGCCGGTGCTTTTTTCTTTATTAAGGTAATAATGACTAAAAACAGAAGCAGTCAGTCCGAAAGATTATGTAAAAGAGAAGGGAAGATTTTTCTTGTGTGCAGTAGAATGTGGGAGTATAATAAAGGCAATGATGTGCACTGTCTGTTTGACAGTGTTTTTTTATGATGTAATACTAGTTGATTTTGATCAGGTGGCAAGAACATCATAAAGACCACAATGCCTGGTGAAAACAGAGTTTTGGAGAAAAGAATATGTACAATAGCGGAAAAAAGTTAGCCATATTATGTGCATCTATATTTGTGACCCTGGGAATATGGATGGATATCAGGCAACAAAACTGATCCGTCAGTTCGCTGATAAAGAAAAGGCTAATATTCCAATCATTGCAATGACTGCCAATGCATTCGAAGAGGATAAGAGAAATGCATAATAGTAATAATGTCTAAAAGTAGAAAGTGTATTTTGGTAAAAACTGCTTTTGAAATAAAAATCAACTGATTTTATAATAAAAATGAATCTATAAAATGAAACTCAGGAGGAACCAGATATGCATGAATATGAAATCTTTATAGAAGAAATAAATCCGTGTGGAGGAGAAAAACACAGTAATAAAACTTTGATTGAGGCAGAAGCATCCAGTCCGGAAGCATATGTAAAAGAAAATGGAAGATATCCGGTTCTGGAAATTACGCGCAATGAAAGTGGTGATATAGTAATAGTAACAGGAGATAATAACGGTTCTTTTGTACGTTATACATTTACAGAATAACTGCATGGTAATAATAACTAAAAACAGAAGAAGTATTTTTAGTGAAAACCCCTTTTGAAATTAAAATGGAATGATTTTATAATTAAAAGTGCCGAGGCATTCTTGAATTTCAGGAGGAATCGTATATGCATGAATATGAAATAGGAGATTTTGTTAGTAAGCCAGTTACAGGTATTTGTAAAATAGAGAATATTTTATATTTGAATCTGCAGGATGAAAATAGTAATAAATTGTATTATCTGATGAAGCCGGTAGAAGATGAAAAAGGAAAAATATATGTTCCTGTTTCAAACTCAGATTCAAGACTGAGATTGTGTCTGACAAAAGAAGAAGCATGGAATTTGATTAAACGAATTCCGGATATTCCGACAGCATGGATAAACAATGAAAAAATGAGAGAGCAGAATTATAAAGTGGCAGTAAAAGCGAATGATCCTGAAGCATTAGTTGCTATTATAAAAATGATTTATCAGCGGAAACAAAAAAGAATTGCACAGGGAAAAAAGTGGACTGCTACGGATGCAAAATATTTTCAGATAGCAGAAAATCTCTTATATATGGAACTGGGAGTAGCACTTGGAAAACCAAAACAGGAAATTTGTAAAATGATTGTTGATTACATTAATCAAAGCAGATTGGACGAGTAATGACGATACAGAAAAAAGTTTAGAAAATTTGCTGCTTTCCTGTTGGCGGAGCAGTGGTAAATTTTGTTTGACTTTTTGAAAAACAGGAAATATAATGACAACGAACGAGTAGCAAGTAAGCGTAAATCCAGTTTACCAGCGACTCGTTTTTTATTTGTTAAAATATAGTATTGCCATAAAAAAGTGTGTAGCCTGTCAGCGTAAGTCCAGCTTATATGACAGGGTGCGCACTTTTTTGTGCGAAAAAGAGAGGAGTTAAAACAAAATGGCAGAAAGTAACAAGATGAAGGAGATGCCGGTGAATAAGCTGATGATCCAAATGGGAATTCCGATGATCTTATCCATGGCATTGCAGGCGGTCTATAACATTGTGGACAGTGCATTTGTAGGAAATATGAGAGTGGGCAGTGAAGCGGCATTAAATGCGCTGACCCTGGTATTCCCGGTACAGATGCTTATGGTTGCGATGGGAGTCGGAACCGGTGTGGGAACGAATGCACTTCTGGCAAGGACACTTGGACAGGGAAACGGTAAAAAAGCTGCAAAGGTTGCAGGCAACAGTCTGTTTCTTGGCGTGATCATTTATGTAGTTTGTTTATTGTTTGGGATCTTTGGTGTGAAAGCATATATCTCATCTCAGACAGTAGATGCAGAAGTACTCGAAATGGGAGTCAGTTATCTGAGAATATGCTGTGTGATTTCTTTTGGTATTATTTTCTTTTCATTGTTTGAAAAGCTATTGCAGGCAACTGGTCGTTCTCTTTATTCTACAATCGGACAAGTAGTGGGTGCGATTGTAAATATCATCCTTGATCCGATCATGATCTATGGGATTGGACCGTGCCCGGAAATGGGAGTGAAAGGTGCAGCCTATGCAACGGTAATTGGTCAGGTAGCATCCGCAGTATTGCTGCTGATCTTTCATATGAAACTGAATAAGGAATTTGAACATGGAGTGAAATACATGAAGCCGGATACTGGCATTATAAAAGAAATCTATGCAATCGGGCTTCCGGCGATCATTGCTCAGGCGCTGATGTCTATCATGGTTTATGTGATGAATCTGATTCTGAAGTTCAATCCATCCGCACAGACAGCTTATGGACTGTTCTATAAAGTTCAGCAGTTTGTGCTCTTCCTTGCTTTTGGACTGAGAGATGCGATTACTCCAATTATTGCATTTGCTTACGGAATGAAAAGTAGAAAGAGAATTCAGGATGGAATCCAATATGGCCTGATCTATACCATTGCATTAATGATTTTGGGAATTGTAATTACAGAGATTTTCCCAGGCTCATTTGCCGCACTGTTTAATGCGGGACAGTCAAGAGAATATTTTATCAGTGCAATGAGAGTGATCTCGATCAGCTTTCTGTTTGCCGGAATCAATGTGGCTTATCAGGGCATTTATCAGGCACTGAATGCCGGTGTGGAATCCTTGGTGATTTCGCTTTTAAGACAGCTGATCATCATCTTGCCATTGGCTGGAATCTTTTCGTTGTTTGTCAGAAATGGTCAGCTGGGAGTTACATTGATCTGGTGGGCTTTTCCGATTACGGAAGTCATTTCATGTTTTGTCGGATATGTATTTTTAAAGAAAATCAGAAAAAATAAGGTTGCTGTTTTGCGGTAAGGAGGAATCAGATATGGCAAAAAGAATCATTACAATCAGCAGAGAATTTGGAAGCGGCGGCCGTTTTATCGGAGAAGAAGTCGCTAAGAAACTGGAAATTGCCTATTATGATAAAAATATTATCAGTCAGATTGCAGAAGAGTCTGGTTTATCACCGGAATATGTGCAGGAAAATGCAGAATTATCTCCGAAAAAGGGTGTATTTGCATATGCACTTATCGGACGTGACATTACAGGAAAATCGGTAGAAGATATGGTATATGAGGCGCAGAGAAAAGTGATATTGGAACTGGCAGAGAAGGAGTCTTGCGTAATCATTGGAAGAAATGCAGATTATATTCTGAGAAATCGGAATGATGTGCTGAATGTCTTTATTCATGGGGATATGCTGGAAAAAATACAGCGCATCAGACGTTTATATAGTGTAAAAGAGCAGGAAGCTGTCAAAATGATGGCAGACACAGATAAAAGACGTATGACAAATTATAATTATTATACAGAGCAGAAATGGGGAAAAGCGGATAATTATACTTTGTGTCTGAACAGCTCTCAGCTCGGATATGACAGATGCGAGAAGATCATTATGGAATGTATGAAATAACAAAGGCGTGAGTCATAGAAATATGGCTCACATTTTTTCTGTCTGGAAAATTTGAGAGAGATCAGAACGAGCTACTATTTGTGAAATGGAAAATACACTTTATGAAATACAAATTTGACAATGCAGATTTTATGATAAGATGTGTTTGATAAAAAACAAAATATTACAAGGAGATGATAGGAATGAAGCAGCAAGTATTCAATCCATATCTACCGAGCTGAGAATATATTCCGGATAAAATCTGTGAGGGCATTCCAGAAGAACATGTGGAAATATTTTTGAAGACATCAGAAAAGATGTTGGAAAATATCGAAAAAAAAGTGTACTCGTATATAGTGTACACCTTTAATAAGAATATATAGGTAGCACACTACTTAAAAGGAGGATGTGAATGAAGGAAAATAAAATGGGAGTCATGCCAGTCAATAAGCTTTTGATTACTATGGCAGCACCAATGGTGTTATCTATGTTGATTGGTGCATTATATAATGTGGTGGATAGTTTGTTTGTAAGCCACTACGGAGAAAATGCATTGTCAGCAGTATCTCTGGCATTTCCCATGATGAACTGATTATTGAGTGCCGGGAAGATGTTTCCCTTGATGCAATCTGTGAGCAGATGGGAAGGACACCGCCTTGGGCGGAGGGCCTGATTCTCAGAGCAGACGGATATTGCACGCAGTTTTATAAGAAAGATTAAAAAAGTGGCACTTCCGAATTGATGGGAGTGCCATTAAATGTTATTGATTATCATTGTTTTTTTTAAGCTGTTTCTGCAATGCAGCAATTTGTTTCTTTAGCTCTTCGTTTTCAGATGTGACTTCATTTAAAGTAGTATCCTGTTTCCTTAACTGTTCTTCCTGTGAAACTGTTTTTTGTTGAAGTTGATTATAGTCATAGTAAAAACTTGGAAAATATTTTTGTAAAACTAGCTGTTCAATCTGCTTATATGTATCAGAGCCAGGAGGCATCATGCCATTCTGCTGATAAAGGATGCGGTTAACTGGCTGTGTATGAAAAAAAGGGGAATACGGGGACGATGAGGTCGTGGATAGCGACCTCATTATTTTTTATCTTAAATTAAAAAAAGTTGTATTAAGAGCGTATAAATGATAAAATAATCATATATAATATATTATCTAATTTGAATGAAAACTGACTGTTTTAGATAAAATATTATCCGAATAAGGAGGGCAATATGGAAAATTTTATATGGGAAACAGCAGAGGAACTTGATCAGAAACTTGCACAGAGAGTGCGAAATATCAGGAAGCGTCGTTCTATCTCCCAGGAGAAGCTGGCTTCTATGAGTGGGGTGAGTTATGGTTCGATTAAAAGATTTGAGACTTCAGGGCAGATTTCGCTGATATCCCTCACGAAGATCGCTATGGCATTAGATATAGCGGATGATATCAGAAATCTTTTTACGACGGTACCTTACAGGGATATTCAGGAGGTCATAAATGAGACAAAATAATGCATTGCAGGTATACTATGATGAAAGACATGTAGGAACACTGGCAATGACAGCTGACCATAAAGTGGCATTTCAATATAGTGAAGAATGGTTGGAAAATGGTTTCTCTATCAGTCCATTTTCATTGCCTTTAAAAAAACAAGTATTTATTCCAACAAAAGATTATTTTGATGGACTTTTTGGCGTTTTTGCAGATAGTCTTCCAGATAACTGGGGACGATTATTATTAAATCGATTACTTCGAGAACATAAACAGAACCTGGATGAACTGACAGTTCTGGATCGATTGGCAATAGTTGGAAAGTCTGGAATGGGAGCATTGACATATTATCCGGAAAAAAGTTTTTCAGAACAGCAAAAGCCTGTGAATCTGGATGAACTGGCAGAAGAGTGTGCGAAGATACTGAATACAGAATACTCAGATAAACTGGATGAATTGTATCGCCTTGGTGGCACCAGTGGAGGTGCCAGACCCAAAATTATGACGACAATTGATCGAAAAGAGTGGATTATAAAATTTCCTGCGCATGTAGATGGAAAAGATGCAGGAAAGATGGAGTACGATTATTCCTGCTGCGCAAGACAATGTGGCATTACAATGAGTGAAACGAAACTTTTTCCATCAGATATATGTAAGGGGTATTTTGGAATCAGTCGATTCGATAGAGAGGCTGATGGAAAAAGACTTCATATGCTGACGGCAGCAGCACTTCTGGAACTGGATTTTGAACAGCCAAGTTTGGATTATCATAGTTTGATGAAACTTACAAAGATTTTGACCAGAGATAATAAAGAAGATGTGGAGAAGATGTTTTGCCGCATGTGTTTTAATGTGTTTGCACATAACCGGGATGATCATTCAAAGAACTTCACATATTTATATGACGAAATAAATGATCAATGGAGATTGAGCCCGGCATATGACCTTACTTACAGTAATACGTATTACGGGGAACATACAACCACAGTTGATGGAAACGGACGAAATCCAGGAAGGAAGGAACTTCTGGCAGTAGGTATTGCAGCGGGAATGCGAAAGAGCAATTGTGAAAGAATTATAGACACCATACAGGCATGCGTTTCGCAGATGCTCGGGGAATATTTGTAACATTCACAAAATCTTGGTTCACGAAACAATTAACAAGTGCTTGTTTTAAAGGCTTTCCGGGGTATCAGACAGTTGCTGCCCAATAAATTAAAAGATCAATATTGCTTCAAAACAGAAGCTACCATTTTCATAGGTAAAGTCACAGGCACCGCCGTTTTTGTCGGTAATATGGCGGACGGATTCGATTCCCATGCCGTTCCCGGAGCGTTTGGAGGATTGGAAAATACAAGGCACAGATTAATCTCATCTATGGAAAGATCAGCAGACAGGGAAACCAGTGCATGAAAAGGAATGTTTTCTCTTTTGGCAAGAGTGGAATAATATCCGAAAACACTGTCAACAGCCTGATTTTCACAGAAATGGAGGTTATAGTCAGAGATTTTCCGGTTGCAGCCAAGAGATATTTTTTGATTTTTTCCATGTCACCCTGCTCTGCCATAGAGGACAGTTGTACAAGATGATGGCGGATATCGTGACGCGCCTGTCTTGCTTCTTCAATGGCAATGCAGAGATTCTCGTATCTTTCCTGCTGAAGAGAAAGAAAATGGTTTTCCTGCTGAAGTTTGACATTTCTGTTCAGGCTGACCGCCATCATGAGAAACATGACATAAAACAGGAGCAGGATTATGAGCAGTACAAGACTGAAAACAATATAACACTGCAGGACTCGTCCGGTATATAAAGTATCGCGGTATTTAGGAATCATAAAAAGATTCACTCCGATGAAGATTACCGGAAGGATCCAGAATACATACCAGGTCTGGGCAAAGTTTTCGTCTGCGATCATTGTCTGAACACAGTGGCGGGCAGGATACCAGACTGCCAGAAAAATACTGACGGATTTCCAGACAGAGATTTTTAATGTTTTATGATAAATAAGCATAATAACAGGCAGCAGAGGAAACAGGATCCATCTGGTGGGAAAGTGGAGAGCACAACAAACCGCTCCTCCGAAAATACAGATTCCCAGAAGAAGAGGAAGAAGCCACGCTGTCAGCTTAAGCGGTGTCTGTCTCAGATAGCTTTTTACAGGCAGGTATGCCAGCAGTATGCCGGGAATGATTACGGAAAGTTCAAGTACAGGGCGAAGTATGTTAGTTATTTCAGGACCTCCTTTGGAACAGAAATTCCATAAATGTCTGTCTGGCGTTTTTGAGAAGCTTTCTGCTTACCGGGATATTGCTTCCGTTATCAAGGCGAAAGCCTGTTCCGTCAAAATAAAAAAAGAACTGGCTTTTTGTGGGCAATAACAGGAATGGCTGCCGCGCAGATTGGGGGATATCAATAACCTTGTGGAACTAATAGGAAATTATGAAACAGAATATTGTAAGGAACGAAAATATCCGCTATATACAGGCGAAGCAGGGTGGATATGCATGGAATGCGGGAAATTGTATGAATTATATGAAAGAAAAAGAAAATAAAGATTTTTAAAATATGAGTAGAAAAAGGCGTGAGTCATAGAAATGTGGCTTGCGTCTTTTTCTGTTTTAAATGGTAGAGCTGTTTTTTTGGAGCCAAAGTATGAGATTTTGGAGTGGAAATTATTTCAAAATATGCTATTATGTAGAATGAAACAAAAATTAGTTGCAACTTACTTGTGCGGAGGGGGACTTACTTGAAAAAGTATTTTATAAAAAGATTTGCAAGCACAATCCCTGTCCTTATAGGGGTGACGGTACTGTGTTTTATTCTCATGACAATGTCAGGAAAAGATCCGGCATTGGCTGCTGCGATACGAAGCAACTCAGCAGGTGACACAATACTCGTAGATTCCCTGAGGGAAGAAATGGGACTTGATAAGCCGCTGCCTACACGCTATTTTCTGTGGCTGAAAGGACTGTTTAAGGGTGATATGGGAAAATCGGTGGTTACGTATCACAGTATAACTGACGATATAAAAACTTTTTTTCCTATAACTTTCCAACTTGTTATCATGGCAATGGGATGGATGATCATTATTGTTTTTTCCATAGCAATTTTGTGTGCAAGGTTTCATGGCAAAATGTTTGACCATATTGTGAGGGTGTTGACCATAGGTGGGATATGCCTGCCCGTTTTCTGGCTTGGATTTATGCTTCTGCTGCTGTTTGCGGTCAGGCTGTCGATATTCAGTGTTGTTCCGAAGGCGGGAATAAGCGGATATATACTTCCGTCTTTTGCACTGGCATTTCCGTCAGCCTGCGGAGCAATCAGGGTAATGCGTTCGTCATTGCTTTCAGAAATAAGCTCGGATTATGCGGCATATGCAAGGACAAGAGGACTGTCCGAGTGGCAGATAATCGTGAGGCACGGATTTAAAAATTCATTGCCTCCTGTGATAACTCTTTTCGGTCAGTATCTTGGATATATGCTTGCAGGAAGTGCTGTTGCAGAAAAAGTTTTTTCACTGAACGGAGTAGGAACATATCTTGTTTCCTGTGTTGTGAGCGGAGATTCTTGTGCGGCTGCTGCTTGTATTGTGATAATTGCAACAGTGTTTGTGATTACCAATCTTGCAGCAGATGTGATAAACAGGCTGATATGCCCGTGGATGGTAAGGGAGATAAATGACTAAGAAAATTTTTTCGAAACCACAGGCGGTTATAGGACTTATACTTATTATGATTGTAATTATATGTGCAATATTTGCGCCTGTAATAGCACCAAATTCACCAGATCAAATAGATCCATCACTTAAATACCTCAAGGCAGATTGGGATTACCCTCTTGGAACGGATCAGCTTGGAAGATGCGAGCTTTCACGTCTTATATATGGTGCAAGATATGCCATAGGAATGAGTATTCCTATGTTGCTGATACTCGGAATCCTGGGACTTATTATAGGAACGTTTAGTGTCTGTGCAGGTGAAAAGATGGACAGGATAATTACGTTTATCTGTGACGTTTTTATTTCCTTTCCATCACTCATAACAGCTATTGCGGTGATAAGCGTTCTCGGAAACGGTATACAGAATATTGCTGTTGCTGTCGTGATTTCTATGTGGGCCTGGTTTGCAAGAACGGTTCGTTCATATGCCGCAACAGAAATGGGCAAAGAGTATATTATAGCAGCAAGGATAAGTGGCTGCAGCACGGTAAGTCTGATATTCAGACACCTTATACCGAACATTCTTCCACAGTGCATCGTTTATATGAGTACGGGAGTTGCTTCTGCAATCATAATGATATCGAGCTTTTCATTTCTTGGTCTTGGACTTCCACAGGGAACTGCCGAATGGGGGGCAATGTTGAATGAAGCAAGAACGGGACTTTACGGTCATCCTGAGATGCTTGTTTATCCCGGAATTTGTATTTTTGTTACCACAGCAGGTTTTAATCTTTTTGGTGAAGCGCTGCGTGACGCACTGACCTCAGAGGGAGGAATATAAATGCTGCTTGAAATAAAAGAGCTTTCTGTAAAAGTAAAAAGCAGTGGAGTAAAGGCTGTTAATGGGATTAATCTTTCCGTTGATGAAGGCGAACCGCTTCTGATTCTTGGTCAGTCGGGCAGCGGAAAAACAATGATATGCCGTGCACTGTTCGGTCTTACGAACAGATATAATTTTGATGTATCAGGACAGATATTTTTTGAGGGAAAAGATATTATGTCGGCGGATACAAAGAAACGAAGAAAACTTTACGGAAGTGATATTGCACTTATCCCCCAAAATCCAATGACATCCTTTGATCCTTCCTGCAAACTTGGAAATCAGCTCGCGGAAACATATAGAATTCATAACAAAAGCAGTGTCAAAGCCGCTCAAAATGCTGTTTTTGAAGCTATGCATAGGGCTGGCTTGGAACAATGCAAAGCGATATGGTCAAGTTATCCTTATATGCTTTCAGGTGGAATGCTGCAAAGAGCAGCTGTGGCTGCAGCAATCATAAACCACCCTAAGCTGATCATTGCAGACGAGCCTACCACTGCCTTGATGCAGAGCATAGAATAGCAGTCACGAATCTGCTCAAAGGCCTGTGCGGCAGCGCAGCTGTTATAATGATAACTCATGATTTTGCTGTGGCAGATCGTTTCGGTGGATATGCTTATATAATGAAAAACGGTGTTTTTGTGGAGCAGGGCAACATAGAGAAGATAATTGCCGCTCCTGAAAATGAATATACAAAGGAGCTGCTTAATGCTGCTCTGCTGATATGAGGTGAGATATATTTTAACGGCAAATAATATTACCAAATGCTTTTTCAAAGACGGAAAAAAATTCAACGCAGTCGATAATGTGAGTTTTTTTCTGGATAAAAACGAATTCTACTCTCTTGTAGGAGAAAGCGGCTCGGGAAAGACCACTCTTGTAAGGATAATTTCAGGACTTATTTCTCCCGACAGTGGAACTGTTGTGTGTGACGGCGAGAGTCTGACTCCCAGGCTGCGAAGAAAAAATAAGGTTATCTGTGCAAAACTCCAGCTTGTTCTTCAAAACAGCAGAGCTGCTCTTGACCCACGTTTTTCTGTATATGAAAGTATTGCAGAACCAATAAAAAATCTAAAAAAATGCTCAAGAGACGAAGAAAGGAAAACAGTTGAAAAGTTTATTGAACAAATGGAACTTCCCAAAACTATTCTTTCACAGCGCTCGGGAGAGCTTTCAGGAGGACAGCAGAAGAGAGTATGTATAGCCCGTGCGCTTGCCGCAGATCCTGATTATATAATTTTTGATGAGGCCGTCAGCGGACTTGATGCAGTTGTCAGAAAAAATGTTCTGGATCTGCTCATAAAGATACAGAAAAATTCGGGAAAAGGCTGCCTGCTTATCACTCACGATATAGATGCAGCTCTCTACATATCACAGAGGATAGCCGTTATGAAAAGTGGCAGGATACTTGAAACTGTAAACTATTCAGGGGATATAAAGGTATTTAAAAGTGAATATGCAAAAACGCTTATAAGTTCCTCGTCATCAGGAATAAAAAAATATGATATTTCCGTTAAAAACGGTTAATATAAATCAAATTCTCAATAGAAAGGAAAAAATTATGAAAATGAAAATGTTTTTTGCTGTGGCTGCGGCACTTTCGATTTGTACAAATATGGCGGTGGCTGTCTGCGCCAGTGCGGACATTGCATCCGAAACGAGTGATTCAAAAACTTCAGCAGCCAACAGTGATGCCAGTCAGTCAGAGGAAAATAAAAGCGTAACTCTTTGCGAGAGTTGGACGTTTGATGCAGGATTTTATGCTATCGTTCATGGCGGAATGTCTTCGAATTATGGAATATCTTACTGGGGACATAATTTTTACGATACTCTTGTTGTTTATGAAGATGGCGAATATAAGGGCAGTCTTGCGGAAAAATGGGACGTGAGTGAGGATGGAAAGGAATATACCTTTACCCTTAGAGATGGCATTAAATTCTCCGATGGAACTCCTTGCGATGCGATTGCAGTAAAAAAGAGCCTTGAAGCTGCAGCGGTGAACCTTGGAGCGTATATCGGTTCATACGGAAAACTCATGACGGTCATTGACACGATTGAAGCTCCTGATGAATCCACTGTTGTTATAAAGCTCACCCAGCCTTACTATGGCACACTCAACGACCTTTCCACCTGCAATCCTCTCGGTATTGTAAATCCAAATGGTTTTAACGATGACCTTACATATAAAGCCGATGATTTTCAGACAATGACCATGGGAACAGGACCATATATGTATCAGGGAGACTTCGACGGAAGTGTTTATACCTTTGTCCGCAATCCATATTACTGGGGTGAGACTCCTGAGGCTGATACTTTCAAGATAAAGGTCATTCCGGATAATGATGCAAAGGTGCTCGCACTCAGAAGTGGTGAAATAGATGCTATAACAGGTGCAGCAAGACTCAGCGCGGATGCTTACACCGAACTTTCCGCAGACAGCTCTTTCGGCACAGCAATCAATGATGAGCCTACTCTTACAAATTATATAGGCTTCAATATGGCAAAAGAGCCATTTGATGATAAAAATGTGCGTCTTGCCGTTGAATATGCAATTGACAGGGATTCCATATCAAACGATGTTTTCCGGGGAACAATGACACCTGCCGATACTCTTTTCAGCGAATCAAAGCCTTACTGTGATGTTGAGGCAACTGTTTACAGCTATGATCCGGATAAGGCTGCACAGCTTCTGGATGAAGCTGGATGGAAGGATTCCGATGGTGACGGCATAAGGGACAAGGATGGAACTCCACTTGAATTGACTATGCTTTACACAAGCGATTACGGAAGCATCGGTGATGGTATGCTTGCGATTGCTTCTCAGCTTGGCAAGGTTGGCTTCAAGGTAAATGTTTCTGATATGGATATGATGACCTATTATGAAGCTTCGATGAACGGTGAATATGATATTATCCACTATCGTACTTATGGTGGTTCGTTTGATCCGTTCACGGTCGTTACCAATATGGATCCAACAGTCAGCGCAGATCCCGTTGCGGTACAGTTTGCTGAATTCCTGCCTGAGGGGATTGTTTCCGAGCTTGACTGCTCCGCTGATGAAAGCCGTATAAGTGAGATATACAATACGATTCTCACAACGATTCCAGATGAAGCTCTCTGCGTTCCTTTTGCAAACACGGTTGAACTTGCCGCATGGAACAGTGATAAGATAAACGGCTATGAATTCTGCTCAGACAGCCAGTATGTTGAAGTGAGTGGACTAGACCTTAAATAAGACTATCAGCTGCACATCTGTCAGAAATAACAGATGTGCAGCGTATTTGTATGCAAGGAGAATTTATGAAAAAGATAAATCCCGAAACATGGAGAAACTACAAATTTGCAGGAGAAGAAGACGGAAAGAACTGCACGATCTATTATCTTTCTGATTCTGATGGAAGCGGAAAAGGAATCATGCACGTTTATGAAGTCATGAATGGAATACTTATGTCCTATGATGTCCTTGATATGAAATCATGCTGGCAGAACACTCCGCCCGTTCCGGGGTTTATTCAGATAAATTACTGTAACGAAGGATGCTTTGAATTTGAGCTTGAAACAGGTGAAATTGGCTTCTTAAGCAGCGGAGATCTTGCAATCAGTGATACAAATGGCTCACAGTTTGTATCTTCACATATTCCTTACGGAAAATACAGAGGCATTTCTATTATGATTGACATTGAAAAGGCACAGCCTGTCATAGACAAGCGCATACCCGAAGCAGGAATTGATCTTAAACGCATTTCGGAGCGTTTATTCAGCAATTCACCGACCTTTTTTATAAGAGCCAAACCTGCTCTTGAGCATATTTTCTCAGAACTGTATCATGTTAATGAAGAGATAAGAAAACCTTATATGGTGCTAAAAACTCTGGAGCTTTTGTGTTTTATAAATGCAAGCGGTTATGAATGTCAGGAGCGTCTGCCAAGCTTTTCCCATGCGGTTGCAGAGGCAGTAAAGGAAGTATACGCCTACATAAATCTTCACTTTATTGATGAGATCACGGTAGGCGAACTTGCATCAAAATTCTGCATTTCTGAAACAAATCTCAGCAGTTGCTTTAAACGTCTTTACGGTCAGCCGGTAGGTGCTTATATCAGAGCAAAAAAGCTTCGATATGCGGCGGAACTTCTTTCAGGACGCACGGAAATGAGTGTCGGAGACGTTGCGCATCTTGTCGGATACGGCAATCAAAGCAAGTTTGCTTCGGCATTCCGTGCGGTTTACGGTTATTCTCCGCTTGAATATCGCCGGAGAATGAAAAATAATGCTTCGGAGCAAAAAAAAACGCTTTTCGGAGTAGAAAAAAGAAGTCTTAAATCTGTAATATTAAGAGGTACATGAAAAAGTGTGCCTTTTTTATTTTACGTTGGTTAGCTAATACTAACAAGAGGAGGAGCGAAATGGAATCTATATTAAAGTATGCGGGAAAGTACAGACGACACATTTTTACAGCACTTGCACTCATCTCGATAAGCGTTCCCATAGGGGTTGTGCCGTATTTTCTGATAAGCGATCTTATCGGGAAATACATTAGTGAAGCTGCGACAATGGCAGATGTTGTGAGAACATCTGCGCTTATATTGATTTGCTTTACGGTAAAGTATATCCTTTACGGCGAGGGACTCAATCTTTCCCACGAGGGAGCGTTCGGAACGCTTTACAATATGCGCGTAAAGCTTGCTGATGAGCTTATGCATCAGCCACTGGGCGAGGTCGCAGATGGTGGAACAGGAAAATACAAGAAAAGCTTTGTGGAAGAAATAGGACGGATTGAGCTTATGCTTGCCCATATGCTTCCGGAGGGGATACCCAATCTTGTTATGCCGTTTATTGTGCTGGCAGTGATTTTTGTGACAGATTGGCGAATGGGGCTGCTCTCACTTGCATCGTTGCCGTTCGGAATCATCGGAATGGGAATGATGATGAAATCAGGAATGAAAAAAATGCCGCTTTATTATGAATCTGGAGCAAAACTCAACAATGCCGTTGTTGAGTATGTTTCGGGAATGGAAGTAATAAAGATCTTTGGACAGACCACAAGCTCATTTAAAAAATATTCTGATACGGTGGAGAATTATAAAGTATTTACCCTTGACTGGTTCAGGGAAAGCTGGCGTTCAATGTCGCTGGTTTACGCTGGAATGCCATGCACGGTTCTGCTCACATTGCCTGTCGGTGCGATAATGTATTACAATGGCACGCTTGATCTTAACACATGGATTTTTGTTCTTATGCTTGATCTCAGTATGAGCGGACCGCTTACGAGAGTCATAAATTTCTTCCCAATGTTTCCGCAGGTGGATTACACTGTAAAGCAGCTTGAAGCTCTTTACAGCGCGGAAGACGTTCATTCTGGAAATATTTCCGAGCTTCCAGAAAGCTATGATGTGGAATTTAAAAATGTTACATTTGCATATAAGGACAGGGATGTCCTTAAAAATGTGAGCTTTAAAGCAGAGCAGGGAAAAAAAACGGCTCTTGTTGGTGAATCGGGCAGTGGAAAATCTACTGCAGCAAGACTTACCGTTCATTATTGGGACGTTTCGGATGGAAGCATAACCATCGGCGGACGTGACATTCGTGAATATACTTTTGATACGCTTATGAGTATGACAGCCTATGTTGCGCAGGATAATTTCCTTTTCAGGGGGACGATTGCTGATAATCTTCGCATGGGAAAAAAAGACGCAACAATGGATGAAATGATAGCTGCGGCAAAAGCTGCTGCCTGCCACGACTTTATTTCAAAACTTCCTCATGGCTATGATACTGAAGTTGGCGTGCTTGGAGGAAAGCTTTCCGGAGGCGAGCGTCAGCGCATAACCATTGCAAGAGCAATACTGAAAAATGCGCCTATAATAATTCTTGATGAAGCCACTGCATATACCGATGCGGAAAACGAGGAACTTATAACAAATGCTCTTAATGAACTTACAAAGGGCAGAACTGTCATTATGATAGCGCACAGACTCTGGACTATCGCAGATGCTGATAATATAGTCGTGCTTGAAAGTGGTAGAGTCTCTGCAAATGGAACTCATGATGAGCTTATGGAAAGCAACAGTATTTACCGCAGGTTGTGGCAGATGAGCCTTGAAGCCGGTAATTGGAACATCGCTGTAAAGGAGGATTCTGAAAATGTTTAAGTTCATAAAGAGAATAATGGGACTTTCAGGTGAATACCGCAAAAAACTTGACCGTGCTTATGTACTTTCATTTTTTGAAAGTCTTGCATCTAATGTTCCGATATGTATGCTGCTGTATGTGCTTATGACTATAATGGACGGTAACTTCGGCAAAAATAGTATTATCATCACTTTTGTTGGTATTTTTGCAGGTGTTATTCTCAGAATGATATGCCGCTACCTGACAGATATAAACCAGTCTGGTGTGGGATATGAAATATTTGCTCGTGAGCGTATGAACTTCGGCGACAGGATAAAGCGCTTTCCAATGGGATTTTTTTCCGAGGATAATATTGGCAACGTTACCTCTATCATTACAAATGATATTTCCTTTGTGGAAGAACATGGAATGGATACCCTGGGAAAAATAACAACTTCTGTTATCGGTATCGGCATATCTTTCGTTTTTCTCCTTGTGCTCAATATATGGGTGGCTTTGGCTATGGCAGTTACAACGGCATTGTTTTTTGCTGCATTCGCTGCGGCTCACCGGGTTGCTTCAGAAGAGGCTGCAAATCAGCAGGAGGCACAGAACAAGCTGGTTGGAACGGTCATTGAATATATAAAGGGAATACCTGTTGTAAAGGCATTTAACCTTGCAGGAAAAAGCCACAAAGCGACCTCGGAGGATTTTCTGAAGCTCACCGAAGCTCAGATAAAATTTGAAAAACGTTTTTCAATGCCAGTTATCGTAGCACAGTGTATGACAGGACTTTGCATTTCAGCAGTTATTTTTATCTGCGGATATGTTGGCCTTAACGGCGGAATGGAGATCCCCTTTGTTATTGCAATGTCAGTTTTTGCTTTTGAACTTGCAGCTCCAATGCTTGCACTTATCAATATAACTGCATTCAGAGTTGCAGATGCTTCTCTTGACCGTTATGACAGAATAAGGCAGACTGAATTGATGGACAATAGTGGAAAAACAGTCAAGCTCAATAATTTTGATATTGATTTTAAAAATGTCACATTCGGATACAATGAATCGGCTGTTATCAAGGATATGAGTTTTCATATACCACAGCACAGTATGACAGCACTTGTTGGAAAAAGTGGTTGCGGAAAAAGCACCATCGTAAATCTTATTGCCCGTTTCTGGGACACTGATTCGGGTACGGTAAGTATTGGAGGAACAGATATTAAAGCAATGACAACGGAAAGCCTCCTTGAAAATATAAGCGTGGTTTTTCAAAATGTGTATCTTTTTAACGATACCATTTTCAATAACATTGCTTTTGGAAAAAAAGGTGCAACGAAGGAAGAGGTTATTGAAGCCTGCAAAAAGGCTCGCTGCCATGAGTTTATATCCGCTCTTGAAAATAGCTATGACACGGTGATAGGAGAAGGCGGCTCGACACTCTCTGGAGGAGAAAAGCAGCGAATATCTATTGCGAGAGCGATACTTAAGGACGCTCCCATAGTTTTACTCGATGAAGCAACTGCCAGCATTGACCCCGATAATGAGGCCTATATTCAACAGGCGATAAACGAAATGGTAAAGGGAAAAACGCTTGTTGTGATTGCACACAAGCTTTCGGCAATAATGGAAGCTGACCAGATACTTATGATTGAGGATGGTCAGATAACCGCGAGAGGAACCCATTCTCAACTGCTTCATTCAAGTTCTGCTTATCACGAGCTTTGGAAAAAGCAGAATTTTTGAGCAGTCAATTTAGTACATCAAAAATACAAATTTCTATGAAAATATTGATTTATGGTGCAGGTGTGATTGGATCCTTGTATGCGGCCTTATTCGCAGAAGCTGGTTATGATAAAGTAAAAGAGCCAGATCTTGCCAAATGTGCAAAGAGAAAAGATTTTGAGCAGGGATTTTATTTAATCACATCAAAGGAGCAGACGATTTCTGCATCAGACAGTTGCTGCCCAATAAACTAAAAGATCAATATTGCTTCAAAACAGAAGTCGCTATTAAGTGTCTGAAATTTGTGAAAGGTGAGAAGATATGGCTGAAGTAACAATTCCAAAAGAAAAAATGAATTATACAATAGATCTTCTTATCACTATGGTGACAGATGAGATTGCAGAAGATACGGGCAAGGACAGAAAAGAGATATTGACAGATTTTCTTTGTTCAAAGACAGGAAAAGCACTGTATGATGAAAAAACAAAGCTGTGGTGCAATGGTCCGGCATATATAGCTGAACTGTATATGGAAGAATTAAAGAAATCCTGATATGGGATGTGAGTTTAAATTTATACGACAATATGGTGACAAAAAACTTCCATTCCGAGGAAGTAACAATTAAATATTTCAAATAAACTGAGGCTGGATTTCCTTATCATGGAACAACAACCTCAGTTTTCATAATTATATTATTTTTTTAATTTCAGACCGTCATGGAATGCTTCGCCAACACGTTCTGTTACCTTGTAGTAACCATGTGTATATGGATCAAAGGCAATTGCTCCTGCGTGTTTTCAAAAATAATTCAGTCTTCCGGTGAGTTATGAACGGAATTTTTATCCTTATAGGATAATTTTTTGGTACGGAAATTCACAGTATTCCCCAAATACACTCCAGCTTCCTTTGGGAGCTAATACAGGATCAATTAAAATTTGAAAGTGTTCTTCTGTTAAATAATATTCTGTAAGTTATTTTCTATAGATGTCCGCTGATAGTAGGTATCTATGATATCCTGTAAAGTAATCGTACCCATTTTTTCTTCGGCATCCTTTTGAATTTCATTGTAAAATCCCTGCAAAGATAACTGAATGTTAATGCCAACGCCACACTCTGGATTGGTATGAGTATCTAAATGAAGCAAAGGTTTATCACCTTCAACTGCTTTATAAATATCCAGTAATGTAATCTGCTCTGCTGGTTTTGAAAGAGAAGGACGGGCATGTCCGGCTACACTGGTCATAAGTTCCGCTTTTTTTAGTTTTAACATAAGCTGGCGTACAAAGCCGGGATTTGTATGGACACTTTCTGCAATTGAGGCACTGGAGAGAGAGTTTTCCTGGTTGATAGCAATCAGAACCATTACATGGACAGTATCGCTTAATTTCGTTGAGTATTTCATGATAAGAAACTCCTTGTAGTATGATATAATGATTTTGGTTTCACGTTTTTGAGGCGAAAATATTTCTGGTTTGTCAAAAACATCCCAAGTTCTCAACAGCTCTTTTTAATGTGTTGAGAAACTGTACATATTTTTTATTTTGATGATTGTAAATAATATAATTACAACTATAATGAAATTTAAAGGAAAAGTCAACATAGTAATAAAACTTACGGAGGATTGTATAATATGCTGATTGTGGACAAATTAAAAGGAAATTTATATACCAGAATCAAAAAACATATGACTAAAAAAATGTATCACCTTTATTATCGTGAAAACAGGGAAGCTTCACAGTCTAAAGAAGAATATGAAGCAAATTTATTAAGAGCATACCGACATTTAGACGCATGCAGATTCAAAAATAAGGGATGGCCATGTCCAACATGCCCAAGTTGCTGTTTTTGTGGAAAAGATTATGAAACTATGACTGAGGTAATGGATTTTGCCCGGGAATGGATGAAAGAGAATCCGGACAAAGCCAGATTTATGAAACCACCCAAATTCTTGCATAAACATTGATTATTATATGATGCGATAAAATGTTCGCAAAGGAGAAGTTATGGAATACAAAAATCAAACAGAAAATCGTGCATTTCAGGAAATGTTGCAGGCGGCAGTAAAACGGCTGCAAAATCGTTCTGGAGAGGATATTGCTGAAAAAAGTGGGGCTGTTTTTCATAGCAGTCGAAATATGCTTGAGGTACAGAGTTTTCATGAAGTGATTGAAATTCAACTCCCTGAGTTTCATATTAAATCAGATATGGATGAATGGCATTATCTGACATTGCTGCATTATCTGGATATGGCAGATGGAACAGAAGGTTCACAGAAGCTCATTACTTTTGGTAACCTGAAAGATGGATTGATTCGGGGAACCAAGTTTGACCGGACTGCAGAGCAGAAACTGGAAAAGCTTTTGCAGGATAAAGATCCTGAGAAAATTCAGAAAGCATGTAAAAACCTAGGTGCAGAATTCACAGAGACAAAGGCGGATCTGTGTGCTGTTTTTCCAGTTCTGCCAAGATATCCAGTAACTTTAAAGATATGGTTTGCAGATGAAGAATTTCCTGTATCTGGCAAAATATTTCTTCAGGATCATGCCGATCATTATCTGAGTGTAGAAGATGCGGTAACAGTTGGAGAAATTTTGCTGCAAAAATTATCGGAAGCCTTTTCTTCTCTCTGATCATGAATCAGAAAACTTTCCAGCCCGGCTTTGATAAAGTTGTCGATTACTGTCTGAATCTGTTTCCAGTCATTACAGTGATTGCGGAGCATCAGTCTGTTGATGGAGAGGCAGCCATTCATTTGAAAATAAAAAACCGATTCTGCCTGTTCAAAGGTCAGGAGGCTGTGTGACATAAGCCAGGTCACATAGCCTTCTTTTGTATTTTCTGCTATTTTTTCCAGAAGAATAGGGGCAATTGCATCATCCAGAAACAGTGCCCTGTATTGTGATTCCATCTGTATTTTCTGACAGAACGGATAGGAACAGCTTTTTTGATTTAGACAGAATAAATGATCTACCGTTGTTAACATATCCTGAGTCATATCATTAAAAATATCTGATAATACATCATGGATATCGTAGTAATGAAGATAAAAAGTGCCACGGTTGATTTCAGCATTTTTGCAGATCTCTGTAACTGTAATTTTCGTAAAACTTTTCTGATTTAACAACTCTAAGAACGTATCTTTTATGGTTTGCCTGGTATAGCGGGTACGGCGATCTTGTTTTCTCGTTTTTTCTGACATTATATACTCCTGTATTAGTTAGTATCATATAATTTCTCAACAATTTTTCTGATGTGTTGAGTAACCATACAAATCTCACAGATTGATTATTGTAATTTATATAGTAACAACTATAATGAGGTTTAAAGAAAAAGTCAACAGATTGTTCAGAATTTTAGGAGGAAAAACATGGGACATGTAATTGCAGTATCAGGAAAAGGTGGCGTAGGGAAAACAACCCTTTGTGGATTGTTAATTCAATATTTATGTGAAAATAGAAAACATCCGGTTTTAGCTGTAGCTGCAGATGCAAATGCGAATTTGAATGAAGTACTCGGCGTTGAACCGGAGATTACACTCGGAGAACTGAGAGAAGAGATTGAACGTGCAGGAGTTGATCCACGATATCAGATTCCGGCAGGAATGACAAAACAGGCTTATCTGGAAATGCGTCTTTCCGATGCAATTGCAGAAGAAGACGATTATGATTTGATGGTAATGGGGCGAACCCAGGGACAGGGCTGCTATTGTTTTGTAAATGGTCTTGTGCAGACCCAGGTTCAGAAACTGCAAGGTCATTATCCATATATTGTGGTTGATAACGAAGCAGGTATGGAACATATCAGCAGAGGAATCCTGCCAATGATGGAAGTTGCGATTCTTGTAAGTGACTGTTCCAGAAGAGGTGTTCAGGCAGCCGGACGTATTGCAAAGCTGATGAAGGAGTTAAACTTTAAACCACAGAAAACTGGATTAATCGTGAATCGTGTTCCGGATGGAAAACTGGATGCCGGAACTCTGGAAGAAATTCGAAATCAGGGACTGGAATTGTTAGGGGTTGTGCCACATGATGACCAGGTATATCAGTATGACTGTGATGGAAAGCCGATCATACAGCTTCCGAAAGATTCTCCTGTAAGAAGTGCACTGGGAGAAATTGTAAAGAAGTTGGGATTGTGAGTTGGAGGATTGAAAGTTTGAAGATTGAGTAAACAGAAATATTATCTGATTTGGCATAACTAATTGTAAAGAAAGGAAAATCTTCATGAGAAATCATTGGGCAGAAATAGAAAAATATTTAGAAGACCAGAAGATAGCGCAGGAACTAATTGGAGAACTGAGAGATTTTCACATGCGTTATGAGGTAGAGGATCAGGTAAAGGAACGGGTAGAAAAACCGGATATCCTGTTTTATGGGAAAAAGATTCTGGAAATGTCAATAGCAGCGCTTCTTCAGGGAGATAACCTGTTACTTTCCGGTGCGAAAGCTACAGGGAAAAATGTACTATGTGAGACACTGGCATGGATATTCGGAAGACCGGAATACGACATTTCTTTTCATGTAAATACAGACAGTGCCGATCTGATTGGAACGGATACCTTTATAAATAATGAGGTTCGCCTTCGGAAAGGCCCCATCTACCAATGCGCGGAATTTGGAGGATTTGGAATCCTGGACGAAATCAATATGGCAAAAAATGATGCGGTTTCTGTACTGCATGCCACACTGGATCATCGGCGCAGAATCGATATTCCAGGATATAACAGGATTTTACTTCATCCGGCAACACGATTTATCGGCACGATGAATTATGGCTACGCAGGTACCAGAGAGCTAAATGAAGCATTGGTTTCAAGGTTTATGGTAATTGATATGCCTGAAATGGATGAGGATAGTGTCCTTTTTGTATTAAGACAACATTTTCCAGATGGGGAAAAAAGTGCACTGAAAGCTTTTGCAGGACTGTTTCTGGATTTGCAGATCAAAGCTTATCATGGAGAAATCTCAACAAAATCTCTTGACCTGAGAGGACTGGTTTCTGCTGTAAAAGCAACAAAAAGCGGACTTTCTCCAATTGATGCAATCCAGATGGGGATCATAAATAAAAGTTTTGATGTATTTGAAAAAGAGATCATAGAAGATGTGGTTTCTACCAGAATCCCATCTTCCTGGACCGGAAAAGACATATGGGGGTAAACTTGTATGGAGGATGTCAGATGGCCGGCGAAACAACTGGAAGAACATCGTCTGGAGATCAGCAATCGTATCAGAAATCTTTTTTGGACAGTCAGTGGTGATTATGATATGGAATTTGAACCGGACACAGAAAAATATGTTTATTCAAAACAAACGGTTCTATATGAGGCAGTGAAGCAGGGTGCCTTTGCACGATATTTTGATCAGAAGAAACTTGGCATGTATTTGATGAAAAAATTACATTTTTCTGCTGGAGAAGATATACTTTTGCCTCTTGCTGGATTATGCATGGATGCTGCTGTGGAGCGTTTTATCATTCGAGAACGTTTGGGAACAAAGGAAATCAGAGAACAGGCGTTCAGAGAATTGGAAAAGGCCGAGAAAGAGCAGGTATCAGACAAAGCTGGAACAGACCTGATTCACAGGATTAGGCTTCTGT
Source organism: Lachnospiraceae bacterium OF09-6 (assembly GCA_003435055.1). Classification (GTDB taxonomy): domain Bacteria; phylum Bacillota; class Clostridia; order Lachnospirales; family Lachnospiraceae; genus Marvinbryantia; species Marvinbryantia aceti. Next base: position 66,102 of record QUMM01000006.1, on the reverse strand, counting down.
ATATAAGGCATGTTCTGGAGAACACAGACGATGAGGGAATGGATCCACAGGCAGAGATTGCATTGTACAAGATTCTTTCTCTGAAGGATGCGGAAAATACGGAAGATGTCATAAACGTGATAGATGAGATTTATAATCATGTTCTGGATCCCTCTTTTGAAAAAAGGAATGGAAATCTGGAGAAGATTCTGAATTTACCGGATATGGCATTAGCCAATGACGCGTGGCAGGAATGCATGACGGATGAACAGATGGAAGACATCATTCAAAAATATCTTTCTAATCTCAAAAAAAAGATGATGAGTCTGGATATCAGAAACAAAAAGAAAAAAAGATTTTATTTCTCTCCAGAAAATGAAGAAGTTCCGGAAAGCTCGGAGAATATAAATCCACAGGCAGTGCGACGGATACGGGAATATGTGGAACTGAATTACGGGAAATCGTATCTGAGTGAATCGGAGCAGGCCAGAATCAACCGGAAATTTTGTACAGGAATCCACAAAAACTGTATCCTGTATCTTACAGATGGAATTTTACAGAACCCTGTCATAAAAAATAATCAATACCGTTTTTCTCAGCTGCAGTTTGAAAAAAATAAAGCCTATTATGGAAATAATCACTGGATCATCAAAAGAAATATTTCTGTGTTGGCAGAGTCACTGAAACGGGCATTTATAATCCGAAAGGATGATTCTGTCAGCAGATCTGATGCAGGGCAGCTTGTTCCTGAAAGGTTATGGAAAATTGGAAGAACAGACGATGACAAGTTATTTAATAGAAAAAAGAGAGCAGAGGATTCTGAGTTTGTAATAGACGTCCTGATTGATTCCAGTGGTTCCCAAGCTGGCAGACAGGCTCAGGTAGCGGCGCAGGGATATATTATCAGTGAAGCATTAAGCCAGGCAGGAATTCCTCATCGGGTGACAGGATACTGTGCTTTCTGGGGATATACAGTACTTCAGAGATTTCGGGATTATGAAGATCCAAGGGAAACAAATGAAAGAATCTTTCAATTTCGGGCGTATGCCAATAACAGAGATGGGCTTGCACTGAAAACAGTCTGTTCCTCTCTCATGGAGCGACCGGAAAAAAATAAGATTTTAATCGTATTAAGTGATGGAAAACCCTGTGATATGAGCATACAACGACCAGGAACCCGCCAGCCCAAGATCTATGACGGAGAAGGAGCTGTGAAAGATACTGCTTATGAGGTGCGTCGGGCCAGAAATCAGGGAATTTTCGTAATTGGTATTTTTGTAGGGAATGAAGGAGAACTCTCCGTGGAAAAGAGAATCTATGGAAAAGACTTTGCCTATATTCGTAATATCAGCGATTTTTCCCGTATGGTAGGAACTTTTTTGCGAAGACAAATTGATATGGAATGAAAATGGAGAAATCACTATGGGAAAAATTGAATTTGCCAATTGCCAGGATGTAAGAAATCAGAAAAAGATACGGGAATTAGATTGTCCACGCTGTCATGAACCGGGAGGCATTGAAGCCTTTGTGAAAGACGGGATACTTGCAGAGGACGGAGTGTGTGATAACTGCGGATATATTCTTCCAGAAGGAACAGAACTGGAGGAAGTGGAGTAAGAAGCATTAAAAGGTATTATAGAGAAATTGGAATTATAAATCATAATCAATTATGGGTAAAGGAGTAAATATAGAGATGAAAATAGCAGTTTGCGGAAAAGGTGGATGTGGAAAAAGTACAGTAAAAGTCACTGTCTCATGGTCGATCAACACATTAGATGAAAAATTTCAGGCAGACGTGGATCAAGCTGTCAGCATCAGCCGCAGACTTGAGGCAATGAAGCAGGTATACGAAGCCGGAATACGCACGGTTTGTTTCATTTCCCCAGTATTTCCGGGCATCACAGATTTTGAAAAGATTTTTGAACGTGTGAAAGATCAGTGTGACCTGGTATGGTTAGAAAATCTAAATCTCCGCAGTGGTTTCAAACAGGAGATCCTGGATTATATTCAGAAATGTTATCCCCACCTTGTTACCCTGTATGATGAAATCTATCGCAAGGGAGATCGAAGTTATTTTCGGGCATTGGAAAATCAGGCAGCACAGATGTCCCAAAAATACGACTGTCCTTTTGTAGACAACGAACTGCCTTATGGCCGCGCAGAGCCAGGTCATCCTGTAATCGTGGACTATTTCTATCATGAAGAAGTACGGGGATCGGAAAATACAGGGCGGCGCAAAAAATGATTGAATAAGTTGAGCTGTAAAAGAGGTGCCTCAAGAGACTGAAACAACTCATAGTTTTCCATGAATGTTACAGTCTCTTTATTATTATCAGTATACTCTACACTCTGGGTTGGTATCAATATCAAGATGAAGCAAAGGCTTTTCTCCCTCCACTGCCCGGTATATATCCAGCATAGTAATTTCATCCGCAGGTTTGGTAAGACAGGTGTTTGCCCGACCTTGGGTATTGGAGATAAGGCTTGCATTTTTCAGCGCGGCCATCAGCTGCCGGATATAGGCAGGATTTGTTTTTACACTTTTTGCAATCTGGGCACTGGTCAGATGTTCTTTTTCTTCTTGTAATTTATATTTTAACATGGTACAATTTTGATGTAATTTTAATAATAACAATAAAAGAAAGGAAAGTCAACCATGCAGCCAATGAAAAATATTGTTTTTGAAAATGCATATCAAAAAAATGCCCGGACCTTATTAGATAAACTTAATTCTGCTGAAGCCATTCTGGTAGGAGCAGCAGCCGGCATGTCCGCTTCTTGTGGCTATAATTTTTTCTATCAGAATGATGCGATATTTCAGAAATATCTGGGGGATTTTCATAAAAAATATGGATTTACCGGAGCCTTTAACGGATTTTACTATCATTATCATTCCCCGGAAGCTCACTGGGCATTTCTTGTACGTATGGGCTATATGGAATATGAGTGTCCGACAGGACAGCCTTACTACGATCTCATGGAACTCCTTGAGGGTAAAAACTATCATATTATGACCACCAATCAGGACTTCCAGTTTACCCGTGTGGTGTCCGAAGAAAAATTAAGCGCCATCCAGGGTGATTCCCGCTATTATCAGTGCAGCCGCCGATGTCATGACCAGATTTATTACAACAAGGATATGGTCTATGCCATGAATGCAGCTATTGACGAGAATCTGTGTATCCCCGCCAAAATGATCCCCCGCTGTCCCAAATGCGGAGCCCAGATGGAGCCCTGGGTACGGGGATATACATTTCTGGAAGGTGCCAAGTATAGAGACGAATACCGGAAGATCAACGAATTTCTGGAAAAGAATAAAGAGAAGAAGATCCTTTTTCTGGAGTTGGGCGTAGGACGAATGACCCCTATGTTTATCCAGGAACCTTTCTGGAATCTCACATACTCCCTGCCTAAGGCGTTTTACATTACCATTAATCCAAAGGACGCCATTCTTCCTGGAGAAATAGAACAGAAGGGGCTGGCTATCAAAGAAGACATTGCCTGGTGCTGCAGGAGGCAGTGAGGGTAAAGAAAGAGGAAAACAAGGAGCATGGAGAAGCATAGTCACAAGGACATAGAATCCCTTGTCCGGCTGATCACAGATGCTGATGCAGTGGTAGTAGGCGTAGGTTCCGGACTATCCAGTGCTGCGGGATTTAACCATTACCACTGGGCTCCTGCATTAGAAACACATCTGGGAGAATTCAAAGACTACTACCATTTTACTTCTCCTTTTGCCGGAGTCTATTACTGCTACTCTTCCCTGGAACAGCAATGGGCCTACTATACAAAATATATTTACAGTATGTGGCATCTGCCTACAGGTCAGCTATATCTGGCTCTTAAGGCTGTACTTGTCGGAAAAGATTAGAGAGATGACACCGGGGGTGCTCAGACTGCCTTTCTGGGACATGACGGTCCGTAACAGCCAGGTGTTTTACGTCTGTCTGAACCAGGAAGCCTCTTCTGCTCCGGAACATTTAAAAGGGAGAAGTCTTTACCTGCAAGGCGATCTGGCAGATATATTAAAGGAACTTCGGACACAGTTGGAAAAGGAGAAATAACATTATGGAAGAAAACTTCAGAAATATTTATAAAGCTATCCAGGAAGCAGACGCTCTTCTCATCGGCGCCAGTAACGGATTATCTATTTCAGAAGGATACAATATTTTTGCAGATGATCACTGGTTTCAGAAAGATTTCGGAGATTTCCGCAGCAGATACGGGATCAGAAACATACTGCAGGGATTATTCTTTCAGTATCCTACAGAAGAATCTAAATGGGCATTTTTCAGCAGACTGATCAGCCGGAAATGTTATCTGGAACAGCCCGGTCCTGTAATGGAGGATCTGTATCGTCTGGTTGGTTCCAAAGATTATTTTATTGTGACCTCCAATGGCGAGGACCATTTCGTGCCTGCAGGATTTGACAGGGATAAGGTCTTTGAGATGGAAGGCCGTCTTACCCAGTCCCGGTGCCAGAATGGATGTGGAACAGATCCTTACGAAAACCAGAATGAAATTCTCAAAATGGCGGAAGCTGAAAAAAACGGACAGATCCCCTCAGAACTGGTTCCCTGCTGTTCCTGCTGTGGAGGGCCAGTTACGGTCAATATGGCAAACAGCAATGCATTCTTTCAGACCGAACAGTTCCAAAAGAAAATGCAAGACTATCAGAACTTTATTAAGAAATATCATGGTAAAAGACTAGCGATCCTGGAATTGGGCGTGGGATGGTGAAACCGTATGATCAAAGAGCCTTTCATGAGTCTTGCTGCTTCTGAACCTGAAGCAGTTTATATCACCTTCAATAAAGGAGAAGTCTATATTCCTTCAGAAATTGCCGGAAAGTCGATCGGGGTAGATGGAGATATTGGGGAGGCGCTGAAAGAAATATGTCTGGCAAGAGAGAACCTATAGGGTTGTTTATATATTTCTATATGTTACTTGCAATGGAACAGAGACAAAATGAAGACCAACGAACTCTTGGGGAACTATTCTTCTTCCTTGTTGATGAAATGGCAGACATTACTTTCAGCAGATCACTTGGCATCCTAATGGATGCCTTAATGGCGAGCTTCAGGAAATTTTAAAGCTCAGTGATGAACAACTGACTGCTTTTACCACTGATTTTGAAGCAAGACTGCCAGAATATCTGCGAAAAGGACTCCATCCCGAGGTTATAGCGGCATAAATCTCTATTTTGTTAGCTGAAATATTGGATTTTCAAGGTGCGAATCCCATTTTAGGTATGGGAAGTCTTAGTCTCTTATATATAATGAAGAAACGAGTATAAGATGACTGCTGCGGATACCGATATTTATATAAAGAGGGAAAAGATATAATCCTTGAAATAATGCATAGTATTGACAATGCATTGCATAAGCTATATAATGATAATATAAATAGATTAGAAAGCAGGTGGATTTATGGCAAATATATCAATTAGAATGGATGATAATTTAAAGAAACAAGCAGAAGATCTTTTCAATGATTTAGGTATGAATCTGACAACTGCATTCACAATTTTTGTAAAACAGGCAATTAGAGAACAGGGAATACCGTTTGAGATTACCAGAGAAACACCTAATAGTGAAACAATATCAGCAATTAATGAAGTACAGCAAATGAAACAGAATCCTTCTCTTGGAAAAGCATATACAGATGTGGACAAGATGATGAAGGAATTATTAGCATGAAATATACGGTTAAGCCGACCAGTAAGTTTCAAAAAGACTTAAAACGTATTCAGAAACGTGGATACGATATGAGATTAATGACTGATGTCATCAAAAAATTGGCAAATGGTGAAATATTACCGCCGAAGAATCGAGATCATAATCTTTCAGGAAATTATAGCAATTGCAGAGAATGTCATATTGCTCCTGATTGGTTGTTGATTTATGAAGTCTATGAAGATGAACTATTCTTATATTTAACAAGGACAGGAAGTCATAGCGACTTATTTTAATGCAGAGTAATGTGATCACAATTTAATATGAGACAGTATGAAAGCCTTCGGGAGTCAATCCTGGGGGCTTTTGGTGTGTAATATAAAATTTATTCGTCTTCTGGAAGAATAACGTTATTTTCTTTAGGAAAATCCATAAAAGTTTTTCCGGTATATGAAGTAATAATATTTTGAAGAGTTGAGAAGGTTGGTTCTTGTTGAACTAAAGCTTGGGGAATTTGAACCGCAGGATAAAGGACAAGTCGAGCTGTATTTGTGATGGCTGGAAAAGAATGAAAGAGTGGAAGGTGAAGAAAGTTCGGTTGCACTTATATTATGTGCAGAAAAATCACAGGAAACTATAGAATTAATGCAATTGGATCATGGAAATATTCATGTGGGACAGTATATGACCCAAATGCCTCCAAAAGAACTTTTAGAACAGAAGCTATCCCTTGCTATTGCAAATGCGAGAGAATTGTTAGAACAAAGGAAAGAAGAATAGAAATTTTCAATTTAATAATGAAGTGCAGAGAAAGGCGTGAGTCATAGAAATGTGGCTTGCGTCTTTTTCTGTCTGGAAAGGAAGTGAGATAGAAGGGCACAGGTCTTTCGTGTAGAACGAAACAAGAATTTTACGGTAATGAGCAACCATCATTTCAAGAACAAAGATTTGTCATTAAAGGCAAAGGGACTGTTATCCCTGATGTTAAGTCTGCCAGAGGACTGGAATTACAATATGCAGGGACTGGCATCTCTGAGCCGGGATGGAATTGATTCTGTAAGGTCGGCAATTAAAGAACTGGAATACTATGTAAATTATTATTTTAATGACCAGATGAGGGTATAAATTGCATTCCAAGTGCAGTGAATATAATGCGCATGAACATGAAATTTTAAATATTATGAAGACAAAATTTGGTTGATTAACCAGGTAAAAGTGATATACTGAATGCATAAGAAAAGAAACCGTGTGAAATTACAGTTTTGTTTTCACACGGTTTTTTAGAAAATGAGAGTTAGATATTACTAACATGAGCGCTGGCAGTTTTTTTGAAAATGAAAAAGAGGACGGATTTCTATGAGAATATTGATTTATGGTGCAGGTGTGATTGGATCCTTGTATGCGGTCTTATTTGCAGAAACTGGTTATGATACGAGTATTTATGCCAGAGGTAAAAGACTTGAGTTTTTAAAGAAAAATGGACTGCTTTATAAGAAAAACCAGAACATAAGGCGGGCAGAAGCCACGATTCTTGGAGAATTGTCAGATAATGATGCTTACGATTTTATTTTGCTAACTGTCAGGGAAAATCAGCTATATGAAGCACTTGCTGAATTAAAAAATAATAAAAGCAATATAATTGTTACAATGGTAAATTCATTGGACAGTTATAAAAAATGGGAAGATATTGTTGGAAAAGGGAGAATATTGCCTGCTTTTCCAGGAGCGGGCGGAAGTATAAATAATGATGGTATCCTTGATGCAGCACTCACTCCAAGAATGATTCAGCCGACAACATTTGCAGAAATATCAGGAAATAAATCCGAAAAGACAAAGCAGTTTTCAAAGATATTAAGGCATGCTCATATACCATATCAGAAAGTAGTGGATATGCATATGTGGCAATTATGTCATCTTGCCATGGTGGTGCCGATTGCAGATGCATATTACGAAGCAGATTGCCCGGAAAGAGCGGGAAAAGACTGGAAGATTATGAAGAAAACAGCAAAAAAATTGAAAAGAAATTTTAGCTTTTTGCGAAAACAGGCAGGTAGGCTGTCACCTTGTAAAATGAATATTTTTCGTTTTTTACCACTGCCAATTATGACGATTATGCTTGCTGTTACATTCGAAAGTAGCTTTGGAGATAAATTTATGTATCAACATGCCAGGAGGGCACCAGATGAAATGAGGGAGCTGCATAAGCAATTTTATGCTTATATGAAAAAACTAAAGGAGGCCAGATATGAAATTTTATGAAAGTGGAGACAGTAGTAAACCAGTGATATTTTTATTTCCTGGTACCTGTTGCCTGTATAGTAGCTTTGATCATATACTGGATAGATTACATTCTTATTTTTACACGGTAACAGTTTCTTATGATGGATTTGATCCAAATGAGAAAACAGAATTTTATTCAATGGAAGATGAATGCGAAAAGATTGAGCAGGAAATCAAGAAAAAGTATGATGGAAGAATTAAAGCAGCGTATGGGTGTTCCCTTGGAGGAAGTTTTGTATCCCTTTTGATTCAGCGAAAAAGAATTCATATAGATCATGGCATCATTGGGAGCAGTGATATGGATGAAGCTGGTCAGATTATGGCGAAAATTCAGTCATCTGTAGTTGTGCCGATTATGTATAAAATGGTACATACTGGTAAATTGCCTAAATTTATGCAAAAGAAAATAAATGAAGCAGATAAATCAAAGAAAGAAATGATTGATGGATTTTTAAATATGTTCGGCATTGAGCAGGGAGGAAATCCATGGATTACGAAACAGAGTGTTTATAATCAGTTTTATTCTGATCTGGTTACGAAAGTCCAGCATGGAATTGATGTGCCGGGAACTACGATACACGTGTTTTACGCAACAAAGATGGGCAGAAAATATGAAAAGAGATATTGTACTTATTTTAAAAATCCGGATATTCGGAGACATAACATGCAGCATGAAGAACTGTTTTGCTGTCATAGTGCATAGTGGGTGGAAGAAGTAAGAAAGGCAGTGGAAGGCGACAGATAATGAAAGAAAAAGTGAATGTGACAGGTGTGCCGGAAACGATGGTACAGACTCTGTATGCAAGAGCAAAAGAAACAAAAAAACAAAATGCAAAGATCAAAGATGAGATTGCAGTAGAACTTGTGGAAAAGCTGGACTATGACTTTTCTATAGCAGATAAAGATAACGCTATGAACTATGGTGTGATTGCAAGAACAATTGTATTAGACCGGATGGTTGAGCAATATTTGAAGAAGCATGAAAATACAGTTGTTGTAAATATTGCATGCGGACTGGATACCAGATGCTACCGGATGAAGGGAAAATATCTGCGCTGGTATAATGTAGACCTTCCGGAAACAATGAAAATAAGGAGCCAGTTCCTTACCGAAACTGATCCGGTGTATCAGATTGCAAAGTCTGCAATGGATGATTCCTACATAGATGATATCGATTATCACGGTAAGAATATTCTGGTAATAATCGAAGGACTTACAATGTATTTGTATGAGAAAGATATCAGGAAGATGTTTTCTATTATTGATAAATCATTTCAGAAAGTTACAGTAATGGTCGAAACCATGTCACCCTTTGTTGTAAAGCATATGAAAGAGAAATCCATAGAGGGAAGCAATGCAAAATTCACATGGGGAGTTAAGAACGGAAAGGAGCTGCAAAGAATCATACCGGCATTTTCTGTTCGGCAGGAAGTCAGTCTTGTTGAAGGAATGAAAGAGCTTATGCCTGTTTATTGTGTAATAGGTAAGATTCCGGCTGTTCGGAATGTCTCAAATAAAATAATAGTTTTGGAGAAACGTGGCCGATATTAAGGAGATGATACAAATGAAGAAAAGACATTTTGATGTGGAAACAGATGGATTTTATGGAGCATATTGGAAATGTAAAACAGGCTCAGACTGTGCAATGATAGCAATGATCGGAGATGATCCAGAGGATTATCTGGCGCGTACATCCGTGAAATGGCTACATAAACTCGGCGTAAATGTGATGACGATGTCACCTGGAAAAAAGGATTATGGACATCATAATTATCCATTGGAACGTATAGAGAAAGCAATCAATTGGTTAAAAATGAATAGTAATCAGAAGATAGGAATTGTCGGGGCATCTACTACAGGAACACTTGCATTGACTGCCGCTTCTTATTTTGAGGATATTACATTAACGATAGGTCTGACACCGAGTGATTTTATCTGGCAGGGGTTTATGCAGGGCAAAAAAGATGGCTGTAAGGAATGGCCGATTGAAGGAGAATCTCTTTTTTCTTACAAAGGAGAACCCCTTCCGTATATGCCATTTTGCTACAAACATCCGGATTACTGGCATGTGATTAAGAAAGAAACAAAACGGACCGGTGATATGATTAATTCAAGAAAACTGTTTGATGACTCGGAAAAGGCTCATCCAATCACAGAAGACGAGATGATCAAGATTGAAAAAATCCATGGAACGTTATTGCTGATTGGTGCGGAAGATGATGTGTTGTGGGATACTGCAAAATATATCCGCCGAATAAAACAGCGAATGAAAGAACACCCTCATACATGCAGATTAGAGTTTGTAATTTATGAGCATGGAACCCATTTCGTTTTTCCAGATAGCATGCTAAAGACAATGCTCCCGGTTGGCTCCGGACTCTTTGTGAAACTGGCATTTCAGGCAGCAAGAAAATACCCGAAAGAATGTCGCAGTGCACGTCTTGATATTGACCAGCGGGTAAGAAATGCTGTTGCAAAATGGAAAAGAGTAGATAGATAAAAGATAAAGAAAATCGAAAACAGTAGAGTTGACAAATTCCTATAATGAGTTAAAACATAACAGTGCTATATAACACTATTCAGACTGTAGACAAACTTGGTGTTGGGGATTATGCCCAGCACCATCAACAAAAATCTGGCTGTGTTCCAACCTCGTTTTTCCAGGATCTTTGCCAGTTTTTTCAAATTCATGCATGCAAAGGTAAGCCCGGCTTTCATTTCCATCCGTGTTTTCCTACATACTGCGTATATCGAAATCCATGCTGTTCTTTAACTGTACCGAAGATCCGTTCTATGGTTTCTTTTCTTAACTGGTAGATCTGTCTGTTTCCGATCGTTGCCGAATGTCTTCTGCCACTTCCATGTATTCTTCCCATACATGACGTGTGATCAGTTTTACATGATCTTTGCTTTCTGTGCATTTTGAAAGATATTGACATTCAGCACAATGCTCACTGCAGCTTGCCAGAAACCGTACCTGCTGTGGTATAAACCATAAGTCGTTGTCGTAAAAATGTGGTCAAATCAAGAAAATAGAGTGCGAAAGAGAATGTTACGCCATGCACAGCTCGGGAAAGAATTCCCTCGCTGTAGGGCTGTCGCCCTATAAAATAGCAAAAAAAGACGTCCTCGCAAGTAAACTTGCAGGGCGTCTTTTTTCACCATTTTGCATGGCTCGTAGCGTTCACAAAATCTTCACAAAATAATTAGCACTCACCTCTTGACAGTGCTAACAATGCGTGTTATATTACAGATAGAACAAAGGAAGAGAGATAAAAGAAAAGGTATTCCAGATGTTCGAAGAACTAGAAATGATAATACAGCAGACTGGATCGTGAAGATCCAGGGAGCTTTTGAAAGGAGATATGACTTATGTTAATGCCTAGTATTTTTGGAGAAAACTTATTTGATGATTTCTTTACACCATTCTATTATGATGACAAAGATGAGAAGAAAGTGGAAAAGAAGCTGTACGGAAGAAGAGCACAGAATCTCCTGAAGACAGATATTAAGGAAAAACCGGAAGGTTATGAACTGATTGTTGATGTTCCTGGCTTCAAGAAAGATGAAGTCAAAGTTGCATTGAAAGATGGTTACTTAACTGTCAGTGCAGCAAAAGGTCTGGATGAAGACGATGAAGATAAGAAGGGACACTACATCAGACGTGAACGTTACGCAGGAGCCTGCGAGCGAAGCTTTTATGTAGGCGAAGAAGTGACTCAGGAAGACATTAAAGGTGAATACAAACATGGTATCCTGAAGCTTTTCGTTCCGAAGAAGGAAGCGAAACCGGCAGCCAGTGACCCGAAGTATATTACTATTGAGGGCTGATCCGACTAATGCTACTGAAACGGATATAAAAGGGTGGCGTCCCGAAAGGGACGCTGCCTGAAACAAGAATTTTATTGTAATCATTTGACATAAATAACAGAATTTGACAGCAAAGGAGAGATGACTTATGATGATGCCTAGTATTTTTGGAGAAAACTTATTTGATGATGTATGGGATAATTTCCCATTTAACAGTGAACAGTTGTGGGGTAAGAAGAATCCTCTGTATGGAAAACATGCACAGAACATGATGAAGACAGATATCCGTGAAACGGATAAAAGCTATGAACTGGATGTCGATCTTCCGGGATTTAAGAAAGACGAGATTCAGGTACAGCTGAAAGATGGTTATCTGGTACTTTCTGCTGCAAAGGGACTGGATAAAGATGAAAAAGATAAAGAAGGTAATTATATCAGGCGTGAACGCTATGCGGGCAGCATGAGCCGAAGCTTTTATGTAGGCGATGCAGTAAGCGAAGAAGACATTCATGCAAAATATGAAAATGGTATTCTGAAACTGTCCGTGCCAAAGAAAGCACCTGAGAAAATAGAAAAAGATGGTTATATTGCCATTGAAGGTTAAGGAAATCTCCTTATAGTCGCCGGGACTTATTTTAAGCCCCGGCTTTTTTAGTGTTCCTGAATAATTTAGACTATTTATAACTACCGTATTTCAGCAAAGCATTGTACATGGCATCGATATTTTCTTCTTTGGCAATATCAATAGAACCGTTGCAGTCAAAGATATAACCGCCACCTGGCATACAGATATCCAGCAATTTTTTCACTTACCCTGTTTTACCGGTTGAAAAATATACAGAAACTGACTGGTCTGGATCATGAAAAAATGTATGATCCGCAGATGAATCTGTTCCTCAGACTGTCTTTTTATATTATGGAAAGAAATAAATAAAACGATTTTGTTCACATAAATTTCAAAAATATGTTTTCGTGATGCGTTGACAATAGAAAAAACACGTGTTATATTACAAATAGAACAGAAAGAGTCTATGTGATTATGACATGCAGGAGGTGAGATGCATGAGCGAAAAGAGAGATTACTATGAAGTACTTGGAATCAGTCGCAGCGCAGATTCCGCTGCGATAAAAAAGCATATAGGAAACTGGCGAAAAAATATCACCCGGATAACAATGCAGGAAATCCGGCAGCAGAAGAAAAGTTTAAGGAGATCGCAGAAGCATATGATGTCCTGAGTGATCCAGAGAAGAAGAAACTGTATGATCAGTTTGGGCATGCTGCGTTTGATCAGAATGGAGCACCGGGAGGCGGCGCCGGGGGATACCAGGATTTCACGGGAGGTAATGGTGGATACCGGGAGTATCATTATGAAGGTAATATGGATGATCTGTTTGGAGATATGTTCAAGAATGCTTTTCATGGCAGAGGATCCGGATCGAGACGGTCTGCAAGGGGCAGCGGTATGCATTTCGGAGGATTTGACTGGGGTGACCATATGAATTTTGGCGGCGGAAGCAGCTGGGATGGAGCTGGCTTTGACAGTGGATACGGCTCGCAGAAGGGAGCAGATCTGAATGCGGAAGTGACAGTTGGATTTGAAGATGCTGTTTTTGGCTGCGACAAGGTGATTTCTCTGAAGAATCCAGATGGAACTCAGCATTCCCTTCAGGTGCACATTCCGGCCGTATCGATACCGGCAAGATGATTCGTCTGCGAGGTAAAGGAATGCCGGGAAGCAACGGCGAGGCAGGAGATCTGCTTTTGAAAGTCAATGTGCAGAGTAAGTCTGGATATGAACGAAAAGGACAGGATCTGTATACGACAGTGAACATTCCATATACAACCGCTGTCTTTGGCGGTGAAGCGAGAGTACAGACTCTGTATGGCGATGTGATCTGCAAGATCAAAGAGGGAACACAGTCTGGTACGAAGATCCGTTTGCGGGGCAAGGGAATTGTGTCTATGAAGAATCCATCCGTTCATGGAGATCAGTATGTGACGGTACAGATTGATGTGCCAAAGCACCTGAGCCGGGAGGCCAGACAAAAGCTGATGGAATATAAACAGGCCTGTTAAGCCAGGAAAGCAGGGATTTGCGGTAGACAAAATGAAAAGAGTTTCGTATAATACAAAGTAGATGTGTATTTGGAATATTTACGGCTTCCAGATGCTACAACGCAGCAATGTAGTATCGGAAGCCGCTTTTTTGACAGTTATAAATGAAAGAAGATTATCAGATGACTAGACAGGAAGCAGAAAAAGAGATGGAGTACTACCGGAAGATTTTTTCGGTGGTGAGATTGCTGGGCGAGGAAGATATGAAAGCACTGGAAAAGGGACGTCTGACAGGAACGGTATCAGACCGATGTCAGTGCTATAAGTTCTGGAAGAAAGACATCCTCTGTGAGAACTGCATTTCTTTAAAGGTATGGAAGGAAAAGACAGAGCGGACAAAGCTGGAGTTTCAGGGAGATGATATCTATCAGGTAATATCCAGATATGTGGAGATTGATGGAAAACCATACATCATGGAACTGGTTAAGAAGATGTATGAAGAGTCTCTGCTGGATGCCGATGGAAGAAGGAAGCTGGCTGGTAAGCTCTCAGGATATAATGATGAGCTTTACAAAGATGCAATGACCGGAGCTTATAACCGTCGTTACTTTGAAGATGAATTAAAAGGCAGAACTGATCCGGCAGGTGTAGCCATGATCGATATGGATGATTTTAAACTTTGCAATGATACCTGTGGACACAATGCAGGCGATATTGCATTGGAGACTATGGTGAAGGTGATTCGGAAGTTTATCCGAAAGACGGATGTGCTGGTACGTTATGGAGGAGATGAGTTCCTGCTTCTGGTGTATGATGTGACGGAAGAGGTTTTTGATGAGAAGCTTCATCAGATACAGAAGCAGATCAGCGAAGCTGCCGTGCCCGGGTATTCCAATCTGCATCTTTCGGTCAGCATAGGCGGACTGGTGTCGGAGAATGAACCACTGGATCGTGCGGTAGACCGTGCAGATCAACTGATGTATCAGGCAAAGAGCAGTAAGAATATGGTCGTGACAGAGATGTCACCATTGCCGGGTAATCAGAACAGCGAAGGTATCCACACCAGACTGCGTTCTCAGATTTTGATTGTAGATGATTCTGAGATAAACAGGGAACTGCTCTCGGCTATGCTGGAGAATGAATTCGATATTCTGGAGGTAGAGAACGGAGAACAGTGCATGGAAATGCTTTCCCAGTACGGAACCGGGATCTCACTGGTGCTTCTGGATATTGTCATGCCGAAAATGGATGGATTTGAAGTTTTGTCTGCGATGAATCGAAAGCATTTGATTAATGATATTCCGGTTATTATGATTTCCAGTGAGGATAGTCAGAATACGATTCGGAGAGCTTATGAACTGGGAGTTTCTGACTATATCAATCGCCCGTTTGATGCCAGAATCGTATATCGCCGTGTATATAATACGATTAAGCTGTATGCCAAGCAGAGAAGGCTGACCAGGCTGATCAGCGACCAGAACTATGAAAAAGAAAAAAACAATAAGATGATGGTCAGCATCCTCAGTCATATTGTGGAGTTTCGAAATGGAGAAAGTGGTCAGCATGTTCTTCATATTAATATGCTGACAGAACGCCTTCTGGCGCGTCTGGTAGAAAAAACAGGCAAATACAATCTGACGGCAGCAGATCGAAGCCTGATTACCACTGCTTCATCGCTTCACGACATTGGAAAGATCGGTATCGATGATAAGATTCTGAATAAACCGGGGAAACTAACGAAGGAAGAATTCGAGATTATGAAGACGCATACGCTGATCGGTGCAGATATGCTGGAAAGTATGGGAATCTATCAGAATGAGAAACTGATTAAGATTGCCTGTCAGATTTGCCGCTGGCACCATGAACGCTATGATGGCAGGGGCTATCCGGATGGTTTGAAGGGGGAAGAGATTCCGATTGCAGCGCAGGTGGTTTCACTGGCTGATGTCTATGATGCATTGAGCAGCGAACGAGTATATAAAAAGGCTTTTTCTCATGAAAAGACTATGGAAATGATACTCGCAGGGGAGTGTGGACAGTTCAATCCACTGCTTTTGGAGTGTCTGAAGGATATTCAGGACGAACTGAGAGAAGATCTGAAGAAGACGACACTGGCCTAACCAGAGACTACTGATAAAAGTGTGAGTGCAGAGAAGAAGCATGAGACTGTATCAGAAAGAGATGAAAAGAAAATGGCAGAATTACAAATCAACGAAGAACAACAGACAGCTATTGATCTGCTCCACCACAACCTGACCGAAGAGACATTGTGGGAATGTGTCATTGCTTATCAGAATTATCCGTTTCGTACGGTATCAGGGCTGCCTTTCCGATATGAACTGAAGCGTGGAAGAAATGGAAAACTGAACAGGGAACTGATGATTGACCGGAGAGAGGGCAGTAAAAGCCTGACCTGGAGTTCTTTACGTACAGCATTGAGTACTTTGAAAGATATAGAGGAGGAGCAGCCATTTATAAAGCGGCCGAAAGCACTGGGGGATGTTCGTGGAGTCAGCTATATCTATCCTATGTTTTATACGTTTGGAATCATAAAAGTACCGGAGAAATTTGAAGAAGAGATGTTGCGAAAGCAAGACCAGCCTTGACAGAAAAAGATTCCTGTGTTAGCCTAAAAGCAAATGGAAACGCATGGATGAAGAGAGTACATTTATACAGGACATTACAGAGAATTCCCACAGGCTGAGAGGGATATGCACCGATAGATGGAAGATGGCTTCGGAGCGGCGCACCGACTATGAAGACCGGGGTGATGAGGTCCTGATATAGGCTGCGACAGGATCGCCTGTTATAGCGGAAGGGTGTAGACGCACCCGCAGAGGTTCATACTGCGAGGTATGGATAAAGTGAAGTGGTAACACGGGTATTGACCTGTCTTCTCGGTTTGAGAAGATGGGTTTTTTATTTCATAGATCTTAATCATGGAAGGAGATTAAAAATGGAAAAGAAAAAGTTTTATATGACCACTGCCATTGCTTATGCATCTGGCAAACCACATATTGGCAACACGTACGAGATTATTCTGGCAGATGCCATTGCCCGTTACAAGAGAGCACAGGGCTATGATGTATTTTTACAGACCGGTACAGACGAACATGGTCAGAAGATCGAACTGAAGGCAGAAGAAGCAGGTATCACACCAAAGGAATATGTAGACAAAGTCGCAGGAGAGATCAGGAGAATATGGGATCTGGTAGATACCTCTTATGATAAGTTTATCCGAACCACAGATGAAGATCATGAAAAACAGGTTCAGAAGATATTCAGGAAGATGTATGACAAGGGAGATATCTACAAAGGATATTATGAAGGAATGTACTGTACCCCTTGTGAATCCTTTTTTACGGAATCTCAGCTGGTAGATGGCAAATGTCCGGACTGTGGCCGTGAAGTAACCCCGGCAAAGGAAGAAGCATATTTCTTTAAGATGAGCAAATATGCAGACAGGCTGATTGAACATATCAACACCCATCCGGAATTTATTCAGCCGGTATCCAGAAAGAATGAAATGATGAACAACTTCCTGCTTCCAGGACTGCAGGATCTGTGTGTATCCAGAACCTCTTTCAAATGGGGCATTCCGGTAGACTTTGATCCAAAGCATGTCACCTATGTATGGCTGGATGCGCTGACCAACTACATCACCGGTATCGGTTATGACTGCGACGGCAACAGTACCGAGCAGTTCAAGAAAGACTGGCCGGCAGACCTGCATCTGATCGGTAAGGATATTATTCGTTTCCATACGATTTACTGGCCGATTTTCCTGATGTCACTGGATCTGCCATTACCAAAGCAGGTATTTGGACATCCATGGCTGCTGCAGGGTGACGGCAAGATGAGTAAGTCCAAAGGAAATGTGATCTATGCAGATGATCTGGTAGATTTCTTTGGTGTGGACGCAGTCCGTTACTTCGTACTTCACGAAATGCCATTTGAAAACGATGGCGTCATTACTTGGGAACTGATGGTAGAACGTCTGAACTCCGATCTGGCCAATACCCTGGGAAATCTGGTAAACAGAACCATCTCTATGTCTAATAAATACTTTGGCGGCGTCGTTGCCAATAAGGTTGTGACAGAGCCGGTAGATGAGGAACTGAAGGCAGTTGCACTGGCCACACCGGGTAAAGTAACTGAGAAGATGGAACAGCTTCGTGTAGCAGATGCCATCAGCGAGATTTTTGTATTGTTCAAACGTTGCAACAAATATATTGATGAGACGATGCCATGGGCTCTGGCAAAAGAGGAAAGCAAGCAGGATCGTCTGGCAACTGTTCTGTACAACCTGGTAGAGAGCATTGCCATCGGTGCAGAACTTCTGGAATCCTTCATGCCTGGAACATCTAAGAAGATTCTGGCACAGCTGAATGCACAGAAGAGAGGTCTGGAACAGATGAACCAGTTCGGTCTCTACGAGAGTGGAACAAAAGTAACAGACAAACCGGAGATCCTTTTTGCAAGACTGGATCTGAAGGAAGTAATGGAAAAGGTAGAAGTGCTCCAGGCAGCACAGAAGGCAGCTTCCGGACAGCAGGAAAAGCCGGAAGAACCAGTCATCGATATCGAACCAAAGGCAGAGATCACCTTTGAAGACTTTGAAAAAATGCAGTTCCAGGTTGGCGAGATCATTGCCTGCGAACCAGTAAAGAAGTCTAAAAAGCTCCTTTGCAGCCAGGTGAAGATCGGAAGCCAGGTAAAACAGATCGTATCCGGTATTAAAGCACATTACAGTGCAGAAGAAATGGTTGGAAAGAAGGTCATGGTACTGGTAAATCTGAAACCTGCGAAACTGGCAGGTATGCTGTCTGAAGGTATGATTCTCTGTGCAGAAGATGAGAACGGAGAACTGGCATTGATGGTGCCGGAAAAGAAGATGCCTGCAGGTGCAGAAATCTGTTAGTTAGGAGTTATACATGATATTTGATACCCATGCCCATTATGATGATGAGGCATTTGATGAAGACCGCGACGAGCTCCTGAAAAGTATGCAGCCGGGCGGAATAGGATGCATTGTGAATGTAGGCGCCAGTCTTCGAGGTGTGCAGGCGACCTATGATCTCATGCAAAAATACGACTTTGTCTACGGTGCACTTGGTGTGCACCCGGATGAGGTCGGCGAATTAAATGAAGAGAAAATGCAGTGGCTAAAAAATCTGCTGTCTCATGAAAAAGCAGTAGCGGCAGGTGAAATCGGACTGGATTATTACTGGGACAAGGAGTCTCATGAGATTCAGAAAAGATGGTTTACAGAGCAGCTCCATCTGGCACTGGAATGCAATCTTCCGGTAAATATCCACAGCCGTGAAGCAGCGCAGGATACCTTTGACCTGATGAAAGCAGAACATGCCGGAAAACCTGGATTTGCCGGGGGAATTATCCACTGCTATTCCGGTTCCGCAGAGATGGCAAGAGAATATCGGAAACTTGGCTATTACATTGGCGTTGGAGGCGTGGTGACGTATAAAAATGCCAGAGTACTAAAGGAAGTGGTAGCAGATACTCCGATAGACCGTATCGTGGTGGAAACAGATTGTCCATATCTGGCACCGGTGCCGAACCGTGGCAAACGGAATTCTTCTTTGAATTTGCCATATGTGATACAGACCATTGCGGAATTGAAAGGTTTATCTGAGGAAGAAGTAGAGCAGGCAACCTGGGAGAATGCATGCCGGGTGTACCGGTTAGAAAAGGAATAAATGTATGGAATTTAACGAGAAATTATCGAATCCACAGAAGACCATAGAGGTGATTCAGAAGTATGAATTTACCTTTCAGAAAAAGTTCGGACAGAACTTTCTGATTGACAGTCATGTGCTGAATAAGATCATTGCGTCTGCGGATATCACAAAAGATGATTTTGTGCTGGAGATCGGACCTGGTATCGGAACCATGACCCAGTATCTGGCTGAGGCAGCAGGACATGTCCTGGCAGTGGAGATTGACAAGACATTGATCCCGATCCTGCACGAGACGCTTGCTTCTTATGACAATGTAGAAGTGATCAATGAAGATGTACTGAAGCTGGATATCTGTAAAATTGTGAAAGAAAAGAACGGTGGAAAGCCGGTAAAAGTAGTAGCAAATCTCCCGTATTATATTACCACACCGATTATTATGGGACTCTTGGAGTCTCATGTGCCGGTGGAGAGTATTACGGTCATGGTGCAGAAGGAAGTAGCTATGCGTATGCAGGCTGGACCGGGAACAAAGGATTATGGTGCCTTATCATTGGCGGTACAGTATTATTGTGAACCATATATTGCAGCCAATGTTCCGCCGAACTGCTTCATGCCAAGACCGAAGGTGGGAAGTACAGTCATTCGTCTGACCCGCTACAGTGAGCCACCCGTGGCAACTGAAAATGAACAGCTGATGTTCCGCCTGATCCGGGCATCTTTTAACCAGCGAAGAAAGACACTGGCAAATGGATTAAATAACGCACCGGATCTGCACTACACCAAGGAACAGATTGCTCAGGCAATAGAAGCCTTAGGCGTGTCAGCCAGCATCCGGGGGGAAGCACTGACACTTCAACAGTTTGCAAAGTTAGCTGATATATTAGCAAAACAATAAAACACAGCCTCTGCAATTCCGGCAGAGGCTTTTTTAAAAGGGAGGGTGCAGAACAATGAAAAAGGTGGAATTTACCTATCCGTCTCATGATGGAAAGACTCAGATTCATGCAATTTGTTGGGAACCAGATGAGAAGCCGGCTGCGGTACTTCAGATTTCCCATGGAATGGTGGAGTACATAGATCGCTATGATGAGTTTGCGGCTTTTCTGACCAGGCAGGGATATGTGGTAGTGGGAAATGACCATCTGGGACATGGAAAGTCTGTACAGGATGATTCATGGCTTGGATATTTTGCAGAAAAAGAAGGCAATAAAGTGGTGCTGCGGGATATTCACCGTCTGCGCCTGATGATACAGAAACGCTTTCTGGATGTACCATATTTTATTCTGGGACACAGCATGGGATCCTTCCTGGTACGTCAGTATCTCTGCCTTCATGGAAGCGGGCTGGCAGGTGCCATCATTATGGGAACCGGACATCAGCCACGGATCGCCACAGCATTTGGAATGGCACTTTGTAAGACCATGGCATTATTTACTGGATGGCATTATCGCAGTTTTCTGGTAGATGCCATGGCGTTTGGGGGCTACAACCGCAAGTTTGGTTCATTAAAAGGCAGGCAGTGGCTCAGCCGGAATGAAGAAAATGTGGCTGCTTATGTAAAAGATCCGCTGTGCACCTATCGGTTTACATTAAATGGGTATTACAATCTGTTCTATAGTATCCATATGTTAAGTGACGAAGAGATACTGGACAAAATGCCGAAGAATCTTCCGGTATTTTTGGTGGCAGGAGAAGATGATCCGGTGGGAAAAGCGGGAAAGAGCGTAAAGAAAGTATATGAACAGTTCAAACGACTGAGAATGAAGGATGTGACCCTGAAGCTCTATCCACAGGACCGGCACGAGATACTGAATGAAGTAGACCGGGAAGATGTTTATCGGGATATTTTTCACTGGATGGAATATATGAGAGCGTAAAAAAGGGGGTTGTCGGTTAATACCACATTTCGGCTTCTCCAGTAGCAATTGAAAGGATCCCTGCAAGGACAAGGTTTGTTAGCCTTCTACCTTGCGAGGGATCCTTTTTTCTATGAGCGGATTTCTCTGCCCCTTCTTAATTCGATACGGTTGTTGACCGATTTGGAAAGAAAGGGATTCTTTATAATGTGGTAGACGAACATTATTTTAGCATTACAGCACCGATTGAAGTCAGTGACCAGTTTTTCGGTTGGGTGCTTGGATTTGGAAATGATGTAAAAATCCTGAAGCCGCAGAAAGTAGTTGATGAATTTACAGAGTATCTGGATAAGATCAGAAAGATGTATGAAAGTTGATAAAAAGATGTTAAAAGACGTTATGATGTAGCTTAATTCTAGATAAAAAGATGCTATATTTTTTGTTGAATACACTTTGAATACAAATCCGATATAAATATGCAAAGCGATGTGCCATAACCTCCTCTCGATAATAGAAAAATACTGTATTTTAGGGGTTTTCGATTAGCTCAGCTGGCAGAGCACCTGACTCTTAATCAGGGTGTCCAGGGTTCGTACACCTGATCGCGCACTGAAGGCACTGCTTTTGTAGACTTAGGAGCTACGGGGGCGGTGTTTTTTGCGTTATATAGACGTGGTTCTCACCTTGTGGGAATAGCGTTTTGGCATATATGAAATATCATATTATTTTTAGAACCGGGACAGTTGACAAAATGGTAGCTGTCCCGGTTTGTCTTATCGGAAAAAAAGGATTCTTTCTTTTGAGAGACAGGTCGGATAAGATAGAAAGAAAATGTTCTTGCCATGCTGACGTCTTGTGAAAATTATATAAATCATATATAATGGGAAAGGACTATAAAAAACAAATTATACAAAAACTGGTTTTGGGAGGGGGAAATATCATGCTGAAGGTACTGATTGCGGATGATGAGAAAAAGATATGCCGTCTTATACAAATGCTGGTGAATTGGGATGAGCTGGATATGCAGCTTGTGGGGGTGGCAAATAATGGCATAGATGCACTGAGGATGGTGAATGAAGAAAAACCGGATATATTGATCACAGATATTTGCATGCCGGGATGTGATGGAATAGAGATTATACGGCAGGCAAGGGAACAGAAAATTTCTATGGAGGTCCTGATTATCAGCGGGTATGCAGATTTTGCATATGCACAGTCTGCCATTCATTACGGCGTAAGTGAATATCTTCTGAAACCTATTAAACAGGATGAACTGACTGCTTCCTTAAAGAAACTGGGAGCAAGATGTATTCAGGAGAAAAAACGGATTGATACCAGCAACAGGCTTTTGCAGTATATGGAAGATGATAATATTCGAAAAAGATGTGCCGTTTTTTATGATCTGCTTCTGGCATCGCCACGCAGACCAATACCGGACAGAGATGAAGTGAACAGACAGTATCTGTATCATTTTTCAGACGGAATATTCCGGGTATTATTACTAAAACTGGATTATGATACGGAGAAACATGATATTCAGTCAGTACGCTCTATTATGCTGGAGCTGGAAGAAATTCTAAAGGCAGAACTGAAAAGTACCTGCAATGATATGGAGATCTATAAGGAAGACTGTTATTGTTATATTCTCTGCAATTATGAAAAGGAAAACAGCCATATTTTCAGGAAGTCAGTAAGATACGCTATAGATCAGATCAATGCAAAAAGGTTCAGGCTGTGGGATGCCAGATATTCAGTGGCAATGGGAATTGATGTAGACAATACGGAAAAACTGTATGACAGTCTGGATTCCTGCAGGAGAGCCATGGATAACAGACTACTGGAAGGCGGTGAGCGGCTTCTGGATCCACCGGCGGTAAATAATCAGTTTGACTGCAGAGAACTGACGGAACCATATTGCAGAATATTTGATAAGGCCTCCGATCTGTGTGATGAAAAGATTATTGCAGAAGGCGTGGAAAAGTTTGGAATAGACATTCTCAAAGTAAAGAATATTACAGGTGAAGATCTGTTAAAAGCAGTTATGATGATCGGTACACATGCAGTGAATACACTGCAAAGCGAAGAGGCACATGACCAGCTGATTCTGTTCCGGAAAAAATGCGGGCACTGCAGTTCGGCAGATCAGTTATTTGGAGTGCTGGAGAATACACTGGTTCAGATTCTGCAGAAAAAGAAACAGCAGTTTGAGGAGGAAGAGCGTAAACCAATTCGTATCGCAAAACAGTATATGCAGAATCATTATATGGAGCCAATCACGCTGGAACTGGTGGCAGATAAAGTGGGATTCAACAGCAGCTATTTCAGCAGTTTCTTTAAAAAAGAGACAGGCGCAGGGTTTGCAGACTATCTGATACAGTTGAGGATGGAAAAAGCCAAGGAACTGTTGAAGGATACGAAAGACACCGTAAAAGAGGTATGCGAAAAAGTAGGTTACAGTGATGTAAAGCATTTTACGTCTATGTTTCGCAAGTATACCGGGTTAAAGCCGGGAGAATACAGAAAATTATACGGTTAGGGGTACAGCATGGGAGAAGACTGGAAATATCTGATAAGCAGAGTAAAATTTTTTGGATCACTTTTAATGATTCTGTGTGGAATGTTCTGGCTGAAGCTGCTGCATGACAAACGCAGAAACAGAATGGATCTGATATTGGTTCTGGTGATAGGAATTTTTCTGGTGATACTCGGTCTGATGATTATCAGACAGGTGGTACTGCCATATAAAAGAATAGAGAATAATATGACTCTTTTTCTGAAGGGATATACCATAGATGGGCTTCAGGACAGTGAAATAGCATTGACAAAAGAAGTGGACAGGATATTTTCAGAGTTGATACAGCTGCTGAAGTCGGAACAGATGCTGAATGAAAATAAAAGACAGGCACAGTATCTGGCACTTCAAAATCAGATTAATCCACATTTTTTGTATAATACGTTGGAGAGCATTCGAAGTGAAGCAATGGAAGCGGGCATGGACAGTGTAGTCTGCATGACAGAGGCACTGGCACATTTTTTCCGGTATACCATCAGCAACATGGAAAATATGGTGACACTGGAGGAAGAACTGGATAATATCAATACTTATTTCCTCATACAGAAATACCGGTTTGAAGAAAGAATCGGTCTCACTATAGAATATGATGAAGAAGAGCATGATCTGTTAAATCATTGTCTGCTTCCAAAACTGACTCTTCAGCCAGTGGTGGAAAACAGTATTATTCATGGGATTGAAAGAAAAATGGGCTTTAGTACAGTCCGGATTGCTCTCAGATGTACAGAGAAGAGGCTGATTATTCAAGTCAGTGATGACGGGATTGGAATGCAGCCAGAGGCACTGGATGATCTGAACCGCAAGCTGAATCAGTCCCTGTTTGAAAGCCTGCATAACAAAAAGAAAAAAGGTGGAATTGCGCTGGTGAATGTGAATAACCGTATTCATCTGATTTTTGGAGAAGAATATGGCATGACAGTATACAGTACACCGGGAGTGGGCACCGATGTAATGATTGAACTGCCGCTTGTAACCAGTCGGAGAGAACTGAAAAAGGTCGATTTTAATAAAGTGTGAGGCGTGACAGCACTCCGCTTGAAAAACAGGGTATGGCACATGAAAAAAGAAGTGCTGCGTATGCAGAGGGTTACTTATGTAGAAAATGATATTACCATATTGGATAATCTGAATCTGCAGATCTATGCGGGTGAAGTGATGGGACTTTTGCCACTGGATTCTTTTGGGCTGAATAAAATGCTGGAACTGATGCAGAAGAATCTGCCTATATTATATGGTCAAATCTATATCCGTGAGAAGCTGGTAAATTCCTTTTCTATTGGAACAGAAACAGAGAACAATGTCCTGATGATATCTTATGAGAATATACTGGTAAAGTATCTGTCGCCGGAAGAAAATATTTTTATTTTGAGAAAAGGATATAAAGGGATCTGGATTAATAACAGGATTATAAAAAGTCAGATGAAGATGCTGACAGATGAACTGAAAATAGGAGTGCAGTTCAACAAATCACTGGAAGAAATGTCCATATTTGAACGGTATATACTGGAAATACTGAAAGCTGTGGTAAGCAGAGCAGATGTGATTATTCTGAGAGATCCCAGTTCTGTAATCACACCGGATCAGATGGACAGATTATATCAGGTGGTCCGGTATTATGC
Organism: Lachnospiraceae bacterium OF09-6; assembly: GCA_003435055.1. GTDB lineage: Bacteria > Bacillota > Clostridia > Lachnospirales > Lachnospiraceae > Marvinbryantia > Marvinbryantia aceti. The sequence continues at coordinate 40,556 of QUMM01000006.1, read as the reverse complement.
GGGAAAAGGTAATACATTTTTGTATGTAAGTACATGTCAGGATGAATTATGTGCAATGTGTGACAGAACAGCCATTATGGAAACCGGAAGGATTGTGAAAATACTGGAGAAAAGAAACCTGACAGAGCGGGTATTGCGAAATTATATGCTGTCTTACCAGGGAATGATAAAAAGAAGTGCGCAGGTAGAAGATTCGCCTGATGTGGAGAGGATCTTTCGATTCAAAGATTATTCCTACAATAAAATAAAAAAGTTATCTTTCAGCATTCGCAGGGGAGAATGTCTGGTCATCCATGATGGAGGGGAACAGATCTATGATGATCTGGAATATGCTTTTACTGAAGGGCGGGGAGATTCCGGTCAGCTTTTATACAGGGGAAAGCCGTATAGAAAGAAAGATACCAGAAAAATAGCTGTGGTTTTGGATAATCCGGCAGAGAATATGCTGTTTAAAAATATGAGTTATGAGGATAATCTGTGTCTTACATCGGATCATCTGCTCAAAGGTCTGTGGCATCGTAAGGAGACGAGAAAAGCAATTGCAAGAGAACGAATGGGAGAAAAAATGCCGCAAAATGGCACGGAAGTGAAAAACATGACCATTTATCAGAAGTACCGATTGATATATGGACGTATTTTATTGCAACACCCTGATATCGTCGTCTGCATTCATCCGTTTTTAAATACAGATCTGAAATTGCGGACACTGATTTATCAATTGATGAAAGAATTGCTGGATCATGGAATTGCAGTAGTGATTGTGACAGTGAATTATCAGAATGTACTTCTTCTGGCAGATCGGCTTGTTTTTGTAAAAGATGGAAAAAATATCGGAATTTTAAACAGAAAAGAATTTGAATACTTGCTTAGTGAGACTTGAGATGGAATAAGAGAGAACGGATGTATGATCTGAAGTTGAGATATGCATCCGTTCATTTTTTGAGTTACAGAAGCAAAAATGCACAAATAAGCATATAAAAATGATAAAAATATAACAATAATACCATATACAATACGAGAAGAATGAAAAAATAGACAAAAAAATATTGATAAAACAGATAATAACTATACAAAATCTAAAAATGCCCCCTCTCTTTCCAAAAGGAATCCCCTTTTGAAAAAAACAGGCGCATGATAGAATGCAATCATCAAAAGAACAGAAACGAAATGAAAAAGAACCATAACTATTCAGAACCCAATGTGAAGGTACTGAACAGTTACAAAGAACCATAAATCAGACAGGAGGTGAACATATGAGTGTGTTACTGGAAATGCGCGGGATCCGCAAAAGTTTCTACGGAAATGAAGTGCTTCATTCCGTTGATCTAACGCTGGAAGCCGGAACCGTTCTTGCACTGATGGGAGAAAATGGTGCAGGAAAATCGACAATGATGAACATACTCGTTGGAATCCACAAACGTGATGGCGGAACAATCAGGATTGATGGCCAGGAGGTCAATATAGAATCTCCACATGATGCCCAGAAACTGGGAATTGCCATGATCCATCAGGAATTGTCTTCCGTTGTAGAAATGTCAGTGGCAGAAAATATATATCTTGGAAGAGAGCCTGTAAAAAACGGATTTATTGATTACAGGAAAATGTATAAAGACACAGAAGAGCTTCTTAAGAATCTGAACATTAACCTGAATCCGAAAACCAAGATGGGAAAATTAAGAGTGGCAGATCAGCAGCTTGTGGAAATTGCGAAAGCAGTATCACAAAATGCACGAATCCTGATAATGGATGAACCAACATCCTCCATTACTGACAGAGAGGTAGAAAACCTGTATGGCATTATCCGGGATCTGAAAATGAGAAAAACAGGTATCATTTATATTTCCCATAAAATGGAAGAAGTCTATACCATTACCGATCAGATTACGGTCCTGCGTGACGGAGCAAGCATTGCAACCTGGAACACAAAAGAAGCAACCAATGACATGGTAGTAAAGGCAATGGTTGGTCGTGAACTGACAGAACAGTATCCAAAAAGAAAGGTAGAAATCGGAGATACCATTCTGGAATTAAAAAATTTTACACAGGAAGGTGTATTTGAAAATATCAGTTTCAAACTTCGCAGAGGCGAAATTCTCGGTCTGGTGGGACTGGTAGGAGCAGGAAGAACGGAAACGATGCAGGCATTGTTTGGAATCACAAAGCCGGACAGTGGGGAAGTTTATCTGAAAGGTCAGAAAGTAGAATTCAAAAAACCGGTTGATGCAATTAAAAACGGACTTGCCTATGTGACAGAAGACCGGAAGGGCGAGGGATTAGTACTTCCTATGAGCATTGCTCATAATATTACATTACCTTCGATGAAAGAGCTGAGCCGAAAGATTTTTATAAAACAGAAAGAAGAAAAGGACAGAGTTGGAAAAGAGATTACAGATCTGAAAGTAAAAACAACCAGTCCGAATCTGGCAGTAAAGAATCTTTCTGGCGGAAACCAGCAGAAAGTGGTTCTTGCCAAATGGATGCTGAAAAATCCGGATGTGATTATTTTTGATGAACCGACCAGAGGTATTGACGTCGGTGCTAAGGCAGAGATCTATAAACTGATGAATGAATTTGTTGCAGAAGGCAAAGCAATTATTATGATTTCATCGGAACTGCCGGAAGCCATGGGTATGTCAGACAGAATCCTGGTATTGAGTAACCACAAAATGAGCGGGGAATTATCCCAAAATGAATTTAATCAGAAGTCTCTGATGAAATTAGCTATGCAGCATATGTAACCTAAGGAGGAGGTAAGGGAAGATGAAAAATACAGGAGAAATGAGCGCGTCCATGAAGGCACAGGCGCGGAAAAATTTTATCTCCAAATATGGATCATTAGTTGCACTGGTTGTGCTCTGTATCATCATTACAATTATTAAACCAAGATTTATCAGTCCATTAAATATACGAAATGTACTGAGACTGGCATCGATCAACGGACTTCTTGCCATAGGTATGACATTTGTCTGTCTGACAGGAGGCATTGACCTTTCTGTAGGAGCGGTAATGGGATGTGCCGGTATGTATTCTGCATACTTCGCACAGGCATCCATGAATATGCCGTGGATCGTAGCAGTTCTGGTAGGTCTGCTGATGGGATTTGCAGTCGGATTATTCAACGGTATCTGTATAGCATACCTAAAGGTACCGGCATTCGTTGGAACACTTGGTTCCATGAGTGTAGCCAAAGGTCTTACCTACATATTAACAAATGCAAAGCCGATTCCAAACTTAAGTGAATCTTTTAAGGCAATCGGTGGTGGAATGGTATTTAATGTAATTCCTATTCCAATTATCGTATTTACCATCATTCTGATCGGCTGTTTCCTGTTGATGTACAAAACCAGATATGGAAGATATGTCATTGCAGTCGGCGGTAATGCAAAAGCAGCACGAGTTTCCGGTATTGATGTAAAGAAAATTACAGCTTCTGTATATATTTTATCCGGAATACTGGCAGCACTGGCAGGAATTATTACAACAGCTCGTGTAACATCCGGTGTAACGAACACCGGTGACGGTTATGAAACAGATGCGATCGCAATGGTTGTAATCGGTGGTACCTCTCTTGCAGGTGGAAAAGGAAGACTCTGGGGAACCATCGTAGGTATTCTCCTGATGGTCTGCTTGTCAAACGGTCTGGATATGCTGGGTGTATCTGCTTACTATCAGATGATTGTAAAAGGTTTCGTAGTAATCGCAGCAGTTATGATGGATGGATTAAGTTCAGATTGATGGGGCAGTCTTGAATTATGTATTTGGCAGATCGCAGAAGATCTGTTAAAGGGTGATCGGAAATCGAGTAATCCGGTTACAAAAACTATATAAGGGTTAAAAGGAGGAAAAGGAAATGAACAAGAAAATCGCAATGGCACTGGCAGGAACAATGGTAATGGCACTGGGAGCAGGAACAGCAGCAATGGCAGAAGATACCGTATCAATTGGTGCAACCTACTATACACTGCAGACTGAGTTCTGTATGAGAATGGATAATTATGCGACCAAGTACTGTGAAGAAAACGGTATTGATTATGTATCTTACGATGGAAATAATGATGCTGCTACACAGCTTGACCAGGTTGAAACCATGATCGCCAATGGTGTAGATGCTATTATTCTGAATCCTCAGGATGCAGATGCATGTGTAGCCTGCGTAGAAGCAGCAGACAAAGCCGGAATCCCTGTTTTTGGTGTAAATACAATGGTTAACACAGATCTTCTTACCGCATATGTTGGCTCACAGGACGTTGGCGCCGGTGAAGAAATTATGCAGTACATGATCGATTATATGAAGTCTGATGATTTTAATATCGTAATTATTGAAGGACCTATGGGACAGTCAGCACAGCTTCAGAGATGGGAAGGTATCAACAATGTACTGGCAGATCATGAAAACATCAAAGTGCTGGAATACAATACAGCAAACTGGTCACGTTCTGAAGCTATGACACTTATGGAGACATGGTTGACCACATATGGCGATGAAATCAATGCCGTTGTTGCTGAAAATGATGAAATGGCACTTGGCGCACGTCAGGCCATTGAAGCAGAAGGATATGATATCCCATGTATCGGTATTGATGGTATCACAGATGCAGTTGCAGCTGTAAAAGAAGGCAGAATGATTGCTTCTGACTTCCAGGATGCAGAAGGCCAGATCTCAGGTGCAATCGATGCAGCAGTTGCATACTTAAATGGAGAAGAAGTGGAAAAAGAAATCTGGATTCCTTTCCAGATGATTACACCGGACAACGCGGACGAATACGTTGACAGATACTAAGATAAATCAAATGGGGCGGGTGGCGTGAAGTCCCCGCCTTTCTTAAACAAAAATAACTGATATAAAAACAGAACAGAATCGGAGGAGTACAATTATGTTACCAAATTTTTCAAAAGAAGAAATTATGTCACTGGATCTTGGACTGAAAGGAAAAACAGCAGTCATTACAGGTGGTGCTGCCGGAATCGGAAATGAAACAGCAGAATTTTTCTTAAAGCAGGGAGCAAATGTAGTTCTGGCAGATTTAAATCCTGAAGTAAATAATATTGCAAAAGAAATGGGCGGCGATAAGGCAATCGGAGTTGCCGGAAACGTATGTGATGCAGAATACAGACAGCATGTTATCGAAGAAGGCGTAAAAGCATTCGGACAGATTGATATACTGGTAAACTGTGCAGGAATCGTAGCACTGGAAAGTGCAGAAATTATCAGCGAAGATTTCTGGAACAGAACCATCAATATCAACCTTTCAGCAAGCTTCTTTATGGCACAGGCTGTTGGAAAATATATGATTGATAACGGAGTGAAGGGAAGTATTGTAAATATTGCTTCTCAGGCAGGTGTTATTGCACTGGATAAACATGTGGCTTATTGTGCCGCTAAGGGCGGAATTATTGCCATGACAAAAGTGATGGCAATGGAATGGGGCAAATACGGTATTCGTGTTAATGCCGTAGCACCAACCGTAGTATTAACAGCACTCGGACATAAGGCATGGGATGGCCCGGTAGGAGATGCATTCAAGAAAGAGATTCCGGCAGAGAGATTTGCAGAACCGGAAGAGATCGCAGCAGTAATCGCATTCCTTTGCAGTAAAGGCGCAGCAATGATCACCGGTCACAACTTACTGATTGATGGCGGATATACAATTAAATAGGAGAGAGGAAAAATAAATTATGCAGAGAATTTTAAATAATCCCGATAATATTGTAGACGAAATGCTGGAAGGGTTTGTAAAAACCATGGTGATATCGTAAAGAAAACCAGCCATCCGAGAGTACTGGCAGCAGTCAATGCACCGGTAGAAGGAAAAGTTGGCGTGGTAACCGGTGGCGGATCAGGACATAAACCTGCATTTATCGGATATGTTGGAAAGAATATGTGTGATTCCGCAGCAGTTGGCGAGATTTGTTCTTCTCCTACAGCAGCAGCTTTCCTGGATGCATTCAAAGCAGCAGATGGCGGAAAAGGTGTAGCGTGTCTCTACGGAAATTATTCCGGTGATAACATGAATGTAAAAATGGCTGTGAAAATGGCGAAAAAAGAAGGTCTGACAGTCAAAACAGTAGTTGCCAATGATGATGTGGCTTCTGCACCAAAGGATCAGAGAGAAAAACGCCGCGGAGTGGCCGGAGAAATTCTGATGTGGAAATGTGGCGGTGCAAAGGCATCTCTTGGCGGAGATCTGGATGAAGTTATTGCAGCTGCACAGAAAGCAATCGACAGCACCAGAAGTGTGGGAATCGGTCTGACCCCTTGTACCCTGCCAGCAGTTGGACATCCAAATTTTGAGATCAAAGATGGAACCATGGAAGTGGGAATCGGACATCATGGAGAGCCTGGAATCGAAGTATGTGAACTGGAAACTGCGGATAAGATGGCAAAACGGATGACAGATATCGTATTACCAGATTACCCGTTTGAATCCGGCGATGAAGTAGTTGTTCTGGTATCCGGTCTGGGTGCTACACCGGTTATGGAATTATATGTACTGTATAATGAAATTGAAAAACTGATTGTGGAAAAAGGCATTCGCATTCATAAAGCATATGTAGGTAACTATTTTACTTCCCTGGACATGATGGGAGCAACTTTAACCGTTATGAAACTGGATGATGAATTAAAAGAACTGATTGATCTGGACTGCAATACAATGGGTCTGACACAGGTTTAAAAGGAGCGCGGAAAAATGGTAGTAAAGAACGCAAAAGGTCGTCCGATTCTGCTGAATATGGTACAGGCTATTCATGAAAATAAACAGTATCTGGGTGATATCGATGGCCTGATCGGTGACGGAGACCATGGAATGAATATGAACAAAGGATTTGTTACCTATGGGGAACGTCTGGGAGAAGATGAAACCACATTTACAGACGGATTGAATGACCTTGGAATGGTTCTGCTGAATGAGATCGGCGGATCTATGGGACCGATCTATGGAACCATTTTCATGGACATGGCAGATTCTGCTGAAGAGGAAGAAGACATTACCCTGGAAGTATTTGCAAAAATGCTGGAAGCAGGACTGGAAGGACTGTATGGTATCGTGGATGCAAGACCTGGCGACAAGACACTGGTAGATACCTTAAATCCATGCGTGGAGTGCATGAAGAAAGCCGCAGCAGAAGGAAAAGACTTTGCACAGGCATTGGATGAAATGAAGGACTGTGCAGAGACAGGAAAAGAGTCTACAAAAGACATGGTTGCAAAGTATGGCCGTTCCAGCAGACTGGGTGAACGTTCCAGAGGTGTTCTGGATGCCGGAGCAACATCCTGCTGTATCATGCTGAAGGCAATGGCAGATGGTATGAAATCCGTATTAGAATAAGGAATTCGGGGGGTGTCAAAATGAAAATTGCAATAGGCTGTGACCCGAATGCACAGAAAGAAAAAGAAGAATTGATGGACTACATAAAAGCAAAAGGATACGGAGAAGTCTCAGACTTTGGAAGTGAAGATCCGATATATGCCAATGTTGCCATAAAAGTCGGAGAAGCCGTAGCAGCCGGTGAATATGACCGTGGTATCCTGATCTGCGGAACCGGAATCGGAATGTCCATCGCAGCAAATAAAGTGAAAGGTGCCTATGCGGCACTGGTAACAGATTATTACTCTGCCCAGAGAGCAAGACTGAGTAATGACGCTAACATCATCTGCATGGGTGCATTTACAACAGGATGCAAGGAAAGAGAATTTCTGACAACCGAATTCCTTACAAATGAATTCGTAAAAGGCTGCGGTTCACAGTCCAAGGTAGATGCATTTGTAAAGTATGATCAGGAAAGATAAAAAAAGAATCCTCGCTGGTCTGATGCAATATCAGATCAGCGGGGGATTTTAATATGCAATCCTGCTGGAGGCTATATCAGATGGGGGAAAAAGAATACGAAAAAATGAAGGAAGAACTTCGGAAGGAAGCAGAAGAAAAAGAAGGTAAAAAGATAGAAGAAGAACTTCGCAAAGAGTATAATTTGATGTAAGACAGTTTCAGTCTTTACAGACAGTGAATAATAAGGTTTATTGTTCACAGGATAAAATCGTCCATCAAAAGAACATGTTAGAACAGGGGGCTGTCTATTTCCCGACAGCCCCTTTTGAACTCGAACAAAAGATTTTATAAAGAAGTATCGTCATCTTCAGCTGAATCTACCGGATGCAGATTCTGGAAAACAGAACCATCAATGACAGATTCGACAGAACTTTCCTCATCCGTTGGTATGTAACGGTCAAATACCTTCACCAGGATATGTGCATTGAGAAATGCAATCAGTGCAAATCCACACATGATCCATACCAAAAGCCCGATAGCAATGGTCTGCTGTGACAGGAAAGTCAGTACAACAGAGCCAACGATGACTGCAGCCATCAGCAGGGTACGTGGCAGATTGCCGATTGCCATAAAAAAGGCATTTTTGATCGTGTTCAGGATAGTATTGTCAAATTTGGCAAGTACCGGAAATACATATAACAATGTCAGAGCAGCCAGCATGGCAATGGCAGCCAGCAGAATGAACATCACCTGCGCCATGGACTGGTTCATGCTGCGAATAATATGAAAGTCCATGTAGAAAATAAACATGGCCACAAGAGCCAGTCCCCAGATGGCAGTAGCCTGCCGGAAGTTCTGCCGGAAAGCCTTAAAATAACTCTTTACAATATAAGATTCCTCATCCCGTGACATCTTCAAAGTGACATAACTGAGAGAAGTCCATGCGGCTCCGATCGTCACAACCGGGAGACAGGTAATCAGAAACACAATGTTCAGAATCATCACATCTGCTAGCCTTCCCAGAAAGCGCCAGAGCGAATTGTCCATATTAAAAAAGTTACTCATAAAAAACCCCCTTTGTTATTACGAATATAAGAAAAGGGTCGAAAACTGACCCTGCTAACAGTATAACAAAATTTGGGAATAATGCAAGTACCAGCGTTGACGCTTACGGTACATTCCTGTAAAATGAAATTAATATTTTCGCAAGGAGGAATCTCTTTGAAACCAGAATGGGAAAAGCGTCGCAGGCGTCTTTATGAATTAATTGAAATTGGCTGCAATTATGATGCTGCCTGCTGGGGCTATGATGTGCTTAACACTTTTACGATCATATTAAATCTGACAGTCAGCATCCTGTATACGTTTGACAACTGGGCACTGAAATACGGAAGTCTCCTTCTTACGATAGAACGCCTGACGGTCGCATTTTTTGCAGTGGATTTTCTGATGCGTGTGATTACGGCGAAGTGCCTGTATCCAAATGAATCAGAGCTGGGGGCAGTGAGAAAGTATCTGCTGTCCTTTTCTGGTATTGTAGATATGTTGTCGTTTATTCCGTATTATCTGCCAGTCTTTTTCCCGTCAGGGGCAGTGGCGTTCCGAATGCTGCGAATCATCCGTATTTTCCGGCTGTTCCGGATTAATGCCTATTATGATTCGCTGAATGTCATTACCGAAGTTATTATCAGTAAAAAACAGCAGTTGATGTCTTCGGTCTTTATTATACTGGTACTGATGATTTCTTCCAGTCTGTGCATGTACAGTCTGGAAAATAAAGCTCAGCCGGAAGTATTTACCAATGCTTTTTCCGGTATCTGGTGGGCGGCTTCCACTTTGCTGACGGTAGGCTATGGAGATATCTATCCTGTCACCACAATGGGCAAAATATTTGGTATCTTTATTGCTTTTCTTGGAGTTGGAATGGTGGCCATCCCTACAGGTATTATTTCAGCCGGTTTCGTTGACCAGTATTCCCGTATCAAACGCATGAGCGAGTACGGAAAAGAAGAGGACATCCATTTTATCCGGATTCCGCTGACGTCACAGGATGGCTGGTGTGGACGAAAAATCAGGGATCTGCATCTGCCAAAGCATATTATTATTGCAGTAGTACAGAGAAATAAAAACGTCCAGATCCCCAATGGGGATCTGGAACTGAAGGCAGGAGATGTGCTGGTGATTGGTGCAGAATCTGTACCTGACAGCGAGCGGATCACATTAAAAGAGGTAACACTGGAAAAACGCCATTCATGGACCGGACATCGGATCTGCGATCTGGATATATCCAGGCACAGTGTCATTGTTTTGGTAAAACGCCACGGTAAGGCATTGATCCCATATGGAACGATGCTCCTGCAGGAAGACGATACCGTCATTTTGTATACACAGACGTATCTGGCGAATTCAGAGGAACTGCAGATATAGGTATCAGAAAAGATGAAAATTGTATTTTAGTCAATTACGATTTGGTCATGTATGATTGACTAAAATGCAAACAGAAAACGGGATTTCCCTTGACTTTAGCGGTTTCCTGGGGTACTATTATTACCGTGAAACCAAAATGATGGTAAAAACCATGACGAAGACCGTACATTTGTTGTGAAAGGCACAGCGAGCCGGAGCAGGTGAAAGTCCGGACCGAGTAAGGCAGATGGAAGATCACTTCTGAGTTTCAGAATCGAAATGAGCAACCAACTACAGACTAGATTCTGACGGATTCCCCCGTTACAGGGAGCGGATATACAGGCACAATCTGACGTATCCAGAAGAGTAACAGGTGGTATAACGAGCTCTCGTCCTTTTACGGATGGGAGCTTTTTCTGTAATATGGCAAGCCATATTCCATAAAAGGTTACGTTATCTAAATATATACAGAAAGGAAAAATATCATGTACAAGAAAGTATCTACCGATCTCAATTTTGTTGAGAGAGAAAAAGATGTGGAAAAGTTCTGGAAAGAGAATCACATTTTTGAAAAAAGTATGGAAAATCGTAAAGAAGGCCCGACTTACACATTCTATGATGGACCGCCAACAGCAAATGGTAAGCCACATATTGGTCACGTACTGACTCGTGTAATCAAAGACATGATCCCACGTTATCATACTATGAAGGGGGAAATGGTTCCTCGTAAAGCCGGATGGGATACCCACGGACTTCCTGTTGAGCTGGAAGTAGAAAAGATGCTGGGACTGGACGGCAAAGAGCAGATCGAAGAATATGGTCTGGTACCGTTTATCAACAAATGTAAGGAAAGCGTCTGGAAATACAAAGGAATGTGGGAGGATTTCTCCGGCACCGTTGGTTTCTGGGCAGATATGGATAACCCATATGTTACTTACCATGATGATTACATCGAATCAGAATGGTGGGCTTTAAAAGAGATCTGGAATAAGAAGCTTCTGTACAAGGGATTCAAGATTGTTCCTTACTGCCCTCGTTGTGGTACTCCGCTTTCTGCACAGGAAGTAGCACAGGGATACAAGACAGTAAAAGAGCGTTCCGCAGTGGTACGTTTCAAAGTAAAAGGGGAAGATGCTTACATTCTGGCATGGACGACCACACCTTGGACACTGCCATCCAACGTTGCACTTTGTGTGAATCCAGATGAGACTTATGTAAAAGTGAAAGCAGCAGACGGATATACTTATTATATGGCAGAAGCTCTGCTGGATACCATCCTTGGCAAACTGGGAACCGAAGAGACACCAGCTTATGAAGTACTGGAGACTTACAAAGGAACTGACCTGGAATACAAGGAATACGAACCATTATACCAGTGTGCAGCAGATGTGGCTGAAAAACAGCATAAGAAAGCTCACTTTGTTACCTGCGATACCTACGTAACACTGACAGATGGTACCGGCGTAGTTCATATCGCACCTGCATTTGGTGAAGATGACTCTAAAGTTGGCCGCAAATATGATCTGCCATTTGTACAGTTTGTAAATGGAAAAGGTGAAATGACTGAAGAGACTCCATTTGCCGGACTGTTTGTAAAGAAAGCAGACCCTGAAGTATTAAAAGATCTGGACGACAGAGGTTTGCTGTTTGATGCACCGAAGTTTGAACATGAATATCCACATTGCTGGAGATGTGATACTCCACTGATCTACTATGCCCGCGAATCCTGGTTCATCAAGATGACAGCAGTCAAAGATGATCTGATCCGCAACAACAACACCATCAACTGGATCCCGGAGAGTATCGGAAAAGGACGTTTCGGCGACTGGCTGGAGAACGTTCAGGACTGGGGTATTTCCCGTAACCGTTATTGGGGAACTCCGCTGAACATCTGGGAGTGTGAATGTGGTCATATGCATTCCATCGGAAGCCGTCAGGAACTTTTTGAGATGAGTGGAAACGAAGCTGCCAGGACGGTAGAACTGCACAGACCTTACATTGATGAAATCACTATCAAGTGTCCGAAATGTGGAAAACAGATGCACCGTGTACCGGAAGTAATCGACTGCTGGTTCGACTCAGGGGCAATGCCATTTGCACAGCATCATTATCCATTTGAGAATAAAGACGTATTTGAAAAGCAGTTCCCTGCAAAATTTATCTCAGAAGCAGTAGACCAGACTCGTGGATGGTTCTATTCTCTGCTGGCAGAATCTACACTGCTGTTTAACAAAGCGCCTTATGAGAATGTTATCGTTCTGGGACATGTACAGGATGAAAATGGACAGAAGATGAGTAAGTCCAAAGGAAATGCAGTAGATCCTTTCGATGCACTGGAAAAATACGGTGCAGATGCGATCCGCTGGTATTTCTACATCAACAGTGCACCATGGCTGCCAAACCGTTTCCATGGAAAAGCTGTTCAGGAAGGACAGCGCAAGTTCATGGGTACTCTGTGGAATACCTACGCATTCTTCGTACTGTATGCGAATATTGACGAATTTGATGCAACTAAATATACACTGGAATATGATAAATTATCCGTTATGGATAAGTGGCTCTTGTCCAAGATGAACACTATGATCAAGACCGTGGATGCAGACCTGGCAGCATACAAGATTCCGGAAACGGCAAGAGCACTTCAGGAATTCGTAGATGACTGCAGTAACTGGTATGTACGCCGCAGCCGTGAACGTTTCTGGGCAAAGGGCATGGAACAGGATAAGATCAATGCATACATGACTCTGTATACGGCTCTTGTTAACGTAGCAAAAGCAGCAGCACCGATGATTCCGTTCATGACAGAACAGATTTATCAGAATCTGGTATGCAGCATTGATAAGACAGCACCGGAAAGTGTACATCTTTGCGATTTCCCTGTTGCAGATGAAGCACACATTGATCCGGAACTGGAAGCTGATATGGATGAAGTACTGAAAGTAGTAGTACTTGGACGTGCAGCAAGAAATGCAGCCAATGTCAAGAACAGACAGCCGATTGCCAATATGTATGTAAAGGCACCAAAGGTTCTGTCTGAATACTTTACAGACATTATCCGTGATGAATTAAACAGCAAACAGGTAACCTTTACCGATGAAGTAGATGGCTTTGTATCTTATACCTTTAAGCCACAGCTGAAGACAGTGGGACCGAAATATGGCAAGCTTCTTGGCGCAATCCGTCAGCAGTTATCCGCTCTGGATGGTCAGGCAGCTATGAAAGAACTGAAAGAGACCGGTGCCCTTCACCTTGACATAGAAGGCGATACTGATGTAGTATTAACGAGTGATGATCTGCTGATTGAAACAGCACAGTCTGAAGATTACGTGACAGAGCAGGATAATGAAGTTACGGTTGTTCTTGAGATTAAGCTGACTCCGGAACTGATTGAAGAAGGATTTGTCAATGAGCTGATCAGTAAAGTACAGACAATGAGAAAAGAAGCAGACTTCCAGGTGATGGACAGAATTGTTGTCTATGCGAAGGGTAATGAGAAGATCGAACAGATCTTAAGCGCCCACAGAGAAGAAATCGAATCTGCAGTACTGGCCAACGACATAGTACTCGGCAGCACCAGTGGTTATGAAAAAGACTGGAATATCAATGGTGAAAAAGTTACCATGGCTGTTGAAAAGCAGTAGAGAATGAAGGGAGAAGCGAATGACAGCTAAGAAGTTTAATAAGAAAGAGTTTATCAGAGAAGTAAAAGCCAATGTAAAAGCTTTATATCGTAAGAATCTGGAAGAAGCTACACAGCAGCAGATTTTTCAGGCAGTATCTTATACGGTAAAAGATGAGATCATTGAGAACTGGCTGGCAACTCAGGAACAGTATGAGAAGGATGATCCAAAGTATGTATATTATATGTCCATGGAATTCCTGATGGGTCGTGCACTGGGCAACAACATGATCAACCTGACGATTTACGATGAAGTAAAAGAAGCGCTGGAAGAGATTGGCCTGGATATCAATGTGATCGAAGATCAGGAGCCAGATGCAGCTCTTGGTAATGGTGGACTTGGACGTCTGGCAGCGTGCTTCCTGGATTCTCTTGCAACTCTGGGCTATCCGGCATACGGATGCGGTATCCGTTACCGTTATGGTATGTTTAAACAGAAGATTGAAGACGGGTATCAGGTAGAAGTACCGGATAACTGGCTGAAAGATGGCAATCCATTCGAGCTGCGCCGTCCGGAATATGCAAAAGAAGTAAAATTCGGCGGTTATGTTCGTGTAGAATATGATGAGAAGACAGGACGTAACTACTACAAACAGGAAGGATATCAGTCAGTGCGTGCCGTACCATATGATTTCCCGATCGTTGGTTACAATAACAATATCGTAAATACCTTACGTATCTGGGATGCAGAAGCAATCAGCGAATTCCAGCTGGATTCTTTCGACAAAGGTGATTACCGCAAGGCAGTAGAACAGGAAAATCTTGCCCGTAACATCGTAGAAGTTCTGTATCCGAATGATAACCACTATGCAGGAAAAGAACTGCGTCTGAAACAGCAGTACTTCTTTATTTCTGCAAGTGTGCAGGCAGCAATTGCCAAATATAAGAAGAACCATGATGACATCCGCAAGTTCTATGAAAAAGCAACCTTCCAGCTGAATGATACCCATCCAACGGTAGCAGTTGCTGAACTGATGCGTATCCTTCTGGATGAAGAAGGCCTGACATGGGATGAAGCATGGGAAGTTACTTCCAGGACATGTGCATACACCAACCATACCATCATGGCAGAAGCTTTGGAAAAATGGCCAATTGAGCTGTTCTCCAGACTGCTTCCTCGCGTATATCAGATTATTGAAGAGATCAATCGTCGTTTTGTAGCTCAGATTGAAGCTAAATACCCGGGAGATTTCGAAAAAGTACGCAAGATGGCCATCATCTTCGACGGACAGGTGAAGATGGCACATCTGGCTATCGCAGCAGGTTACTCTGTAAACGGTGTTGCACAGCTTCATACTGAGATCCTGAAGCATCAGGAACTGAAAGACTTCTATGAGATGATGCCAGAGAAGTTCAACAACAAGACCAATGGTATCACACAGAGACGTTTCCTGCTTCACGGCAATCCACTGCTGGCATCCTGGATCACCGATCACATCGGAGACGAATGGATCACTGATCTGCCACAGCTTTCCAGGCTGAAGGTTTATGTAGATGATCCAAAGGCGCAGCAGGAATTCATGAATATTAAATACCAGAATAAAGTGCGTCTGGCAAAATACATTCAGGAATACAATGGTATCGAAGTGGATCCGCGTTCTATCTTCGATGTACAGGTTAAGAGACTTCATGAATACAAACGTCAGTTACTGAATATCCTTCATGTAATGTATCTGTACAACCAGATCAAAGACCATCCGGAAATGGATTTCTACCCAAGAACATTCATCTTCGGCGCAAAGGCAGCAGCTGGTTACAGACGTGCAAAACTGACCATCAAGCTGATTAACTCTGTAGCAGATGTGATCAACAATGATGCTTCTATTAAGAATAAACTGAAAGTAGTCTTCATTGAAGATTACCGTGTATCCAACGCAGAATGGATCTTTGCAGCAGCAGATGTATCCGAACAGATCTCCACAGCTTCCAAGGAAGCATCCGGAACCGGTAACATGAAGTTCATGCTGAACGGTGCTCCGACTCTTGGAACCATGGACGGTGCCAATGTCGAGATCGTAGAAGAAGTTGGAAAAGAGAATGCATTCATCTTCGGTCTGTCCGCAGACGAAGTTATCAACTATGAACAGAATGGTGGATACCATCCAGAAAATATCTTCAACAGCGATCAGGATATCAGACGTGTGCTGATGCAGCTGATCAATGGAGAATATGCGCCAGATGATCCGGAAAGATTCCGTGAGATCTATGATTCTCTGCTGAACACTAAGAGCAGCGACCGCGCAGATACTTACTTCATTCTGGCTGACTTCCGTTCTTATGCAGATGCACAGAAACGTGTAGAAGAAGCATACCGAGACGAAGCAGGATGGGCTAAGATGGCGATGCTGAACACCGCATGCAGTGGCAAGTTCACATCTGACAGAACGATTCAGCAGTACGTGGATGAGATCTGGCACCTGCAGAAAGAAACTGTAAAAGTAAAATAAAGATTCGTTCAGTGTAAAACAAGGAATGAGTTGTAAAAAGGAACTGTACACATGTCATGTATGGTTCCTTTTTGTGTATAACTTCCTTTCTCTGTTCATATAATATCCTGGGAGGGTATGTGTATGAAGCTGAAATTTTATACGGAACAGGTCCTGACGGTTCTGTTGGTGGTGATTTTACTGCCTTGTGCCATTACATTACTGTTAAATAGCAGAATGAGCCGAATCTATCAGGCGATACAGGATGAGACGAAGTATATTTCCATAGAAAGTGGAGATAAGACAGAGGAGATCAGTCTGGAAGAATATGTACTGGAGGTGACGGCGTCTGAGCTGCCTGCAGATGCGCAGCTGGAAGCAATCAAGGCGCAGATGGTTCTGGTGCGCACCAATGCGTATCGTCAGCTGCAAAACGGTGGTATTCGGCCAAAGGAGCGAATGTCACTGGCAGAGATAGAACTTATGAGAAATGGAGATGCATTTCGGAAAGCACAGAAGGAGACGAAGGGAGAGATTTTAACATGGCAGGGGAAACCGATTCTGGCTTCCTGTCATCCGGTCAGTGCCGGGCAGACAAGAGAAGCAAGAGAAGTGTTCCGGTCAGAGGATTATCCATATCTGACAGGGAAAGCCTGTCCGGGAGATAAGGATGCGCCACAGTATCGACAAAGTATTCAGATTGATGAATCCTGGAGAAATATGGAAATCGAAGAAAAAGACAGCGCCGGATATGTACTGCGTCTGAAGCTAAATGATACCGAAATGTCCGGCGAAGAATTCAGGATCAAACTGGGACTGCCTTCTTCGAATTTTCGAGTTGAGAAAAATGGAGATGGTGTCTTTGTGATCACAAGAGGAATCGGGCATGGATTGGGTCTGAGTCAGTATACCGCACAGCAGCTGGCGAAAAATGGTACTGGTTACCGGGAGATACTGGCGTATTTTTTTGACCAGACGAAGCTGGAATCCATAGCAGACATATTTTGAAAAACGTGAATGTTCAGAATTCACTGTGAAGGCGCTGAGCAGATACAAAAAAACGTATAAATCCATCGCAAATGGTAATACTGGAAATAGAACGATATAGAAATTGTATTACGAGGTGAAAGCGATGGAAAAAGGAAAGATATTCGATTTTATCAGAAAAAGAGGAACACTTGGGGTACTGACACTGGCACTGGTGGGGATTGTGGCCTTTGCATCCTATCGGACAAGTTATCCGGTGACAACAGAGACAGAGGAACAGAAGGAAAGCACGCAGACCAGTCAGACGGAAACGGTGGACAGTGCAAAGAATGCATCACTGGCAACTTTGGATCAGATAGACGACGGGAAGAAGGATGCAGCGCAGATAGCAAATACTACGAGCGTGCAGGCGCAGATCGCCGATGGCGGGGAGCATACAGTAGGTACAGACAGTGCTCAGGAAAATGAGACTGAGGCAGACGGCAGGCATACCAGAGAAGTTTCCACAGAGAGCGATGCGATGACAGAAGATACCCAGGAAGTACTTTCAGGAAGCGTAATTTCTCCTACGGTTCAATTTACAGAAGACTCCTCTTTGAGCTGGCCTGCAGCCGGAAGTATTCTGATGGACTACAGCATGGATGGAACCGTATATTTCCAGACACTCAATGAGTACAAATATAATCCGGCACTGATCATCGGCAGTCAGACAGGCAATCCGGTGGTTGCAGCTGCCAAAGGAATTGTGGAAAGCATAGACATCAATGAAGAGACGGGAACCACACTGACTATGAATATTGGTGATAATTATGAACTGATTTATGGACAGCTGAAGGAAGTGGCAGTTGCACAGGGAGACGTAGTAGAACAGGGTGAGCTGCTGGGATATGTCAGTGAACCGACCAAGTACTACTGCGAGGAAGGAAGCAACCTTTATTTTGCAATGAAAAAAGATGGACAGGTCACGGATCCGTGCCTGTATCTGGAATAAAAATAGAAAGCCCACGGCAAACACCGTGGGCTATTGTTACGTTTGAATACTAGAAAAACAGGCATGAAAAAAGCGGGTGATGGGAATCGAACCCACGTATCCAGCTTGGAAGGCTGGTGTTCTACCATTGAACTACACCCGCAAATCATATAAAATGAAACACTAAAGTGAATCAAATGCCCAGAACCGGAATCGAACCAGTGACACGAGGATTTTCAGTCCTCTGCTCTACCAACTGAGCTATCTGGGCTTAGTGAAAAGCATGTTTCGCTTGACACATGAAAGATTATAATAGATAGAACGAAATATGTCAAGCAGAAAATTTTCATATTTGACTCAAGATTTTTTTATGAGAGGAAAAGCTAGAATTCTTGCATATGCAAAAGTAAATGTGCTATACTCCCTAGTAATGATGTTTTTTTAGAGTATGGAGGATATATGGACAGACTGGTAACATCAATATTAGAAAATTACAAAGAATATCCGATTATCAGTAATATCGATTCAGAGAATCACCTGAATCGGGAAGTGATTATAGAGGTTCTGGAGAATATTCGGAAAGTTTTGTTCCCGGGCTATTTCAGTCAAAAAAAGCTTAGTGACGACAGTGTCAAATATTATGTAGGAGATTTGCTGGAAGATATTCAGTATAATCTGACGAAGCAGGTAAAGAAAGCACTGAAGTATGTGTCTGGTGACAGTCTTTCGGAAAAAGAAGCCAGAGAGAAAGCAGAACAGATAGCAGTTCAGTTTCTGGAGCGTATTCCGGCGATCCGTGGTATGCTGGCCAAAGATGTACAGGCGGCCTATGATGGTGACCCGGCTGCATTTAATACCGATGAGGTGATCTTTTCCTATCCAGGGGTGTTTGCCATTACGGTGAACCGGGTGGCACATGAACTGTTTTTACTGAAGGTACCGATGATCCCGCGTATTATGACAGAGTATGCTCACAATCTTACCGGGATTGATATTCACCCGGGAGCAACCATTGGGGAATACTTCTTTATCGACCATGGAACCGGCGTGGTAGTTGGTGAAACAACAAGGATTGGTAATAATGTAAAGATCTATCAGGGCGTGACTCTGGGAGCGTTATCCACAAGAGGCGGCCAGTCCCTGCGCAGTACCAGGCGTCATCCGACCCTGAAGGACAATGTAACGGTATATTCCGGTGCATCTATCCTGGGTGGGGAGACTGTGATCGGTGAAGGTGCCGTGATTGGAAGTAATGCATTTATTACTTCTTCGGTACCGGATCAGACCAGGGTAAGCATCAAGAATCCAGAACTGAAGTTTAAGGTCAGAGGAACGATGCAGACACAGGAACTTGGTCAGGAAGGATTCTTCAACCGGCCTGAGAAAGATTAAGATTATGATATGTTTTACGAGGAGGAAAAAAGATGTCTGGTTACAAGGAAATGAGCAAAGAACAATTACTGCATGAGAAAGACATGCTGGAGCAGAAGTTTAAAGAGGTTCAGGACAGAAACCTGAAGCTGGATATGTCCAGAGGAAAGCCTTCAGCAGCACAGCTGAATCTGTCTAACGGTATGATGGATGTACTGAACAGCAAGTCTGATATGGTCTGCGAATCTGGAGTAGACTGCAGAAACTATGGGGTGATGGATGGTATTCCGGAAGCAAGAAAGCTGCTGGCAGATATGTCAGAAGTTCCGGAAAAGAATATTCTGATTTATGGCAACTCCAGTCTGAATGTGATGTTTGATACAGTAGCCCGTGCCATGGTTATGGGTGTATGTGGACACACACCATGGAGCAAGCTGGATAAACCAGTGAAGTTCCTGTGCCCGGTACCTGGATATGACAGACATTTTGGAATTACCGAGTTCTTCGGTATCGAGATGATCAATGTACCGCTTCTTCCGACTGGTCCAGACATGGACATAGTAGAAAAGCTGGTATCCGAAGATCCATATATCAAGGGAATCTGGTGTGTACCGAAATACTCCAATCCATCTGGAGTATCTTATTCTGATGATACGGTACTGCGTTTCGCACATCTGCAGCCGGCAGCACCAGACTTCCGTATTTACTGGGATAATGCTTATTCCATTCACCATTTATACGATGATGATCAGGATGTGATTCTGGAACTGCTTTCTGAATGTGAAAAAGCAGGCAATCCGGATCTGGTTTATAAGTTTATTTCCACATCCAAGGTAAGCTTCCCTGGCTCTGGTATTGCCGCTATGGCAGCATCAGAAGCCAACCTGGCAGATGCAAGAAGATTTATGAATTATCAGACTATCGGTCATGACAAGCTGAATCAGCTGCGCCATGTACGTTTCTTCAAAGATATGGATGGTATGAGAGAACATATGAAGAAGCATGCAGCAATCCTGCGTCCGAAGTTCGAAGCAGTGCTGGGCGTCCTGGATCGTGAGCTGGGCGGACTGGAGATCGGAAGCTGGAGCAGACCAAAGGGAGGATATTTCATTTCCTTTGATGCGCTTCCGGGATGTGCCAAGGCCATTGTTGCCAAGGCAAAAGAGGCCGGTGTGATCATGACCAAGGCCGGCGCAACCTATCCATATGGAAAGGATCCACAGGACAGCAATATCCGTATTGCTCCATCGTTCCCGACACCGGAAGATCTGGCAGCAGCGGCAGAAGTCTTTGTACTGAGTGTGAAACTGGTAAGTATTGATAAGATTCTGGAAGAAAGATAAGAAATGGCTCTGGCATCATAAAATCTTAAGATAGAGGAAGTAATAATGCACTTGTGTTATTACTTCCTTTTGAGTATACTGGAAAGAGATAAAATGAAAAAGAGGTAGCAGAAAAATGAAAATAGTAGTTCTGGCAGGTGGAACCAGCACAGAAAGAGAAATCTCTATTGTATCCGGTAGTAAAGTATGTGAAGCACTGAGAAGCAAAGGACATCAGGCAGTTTTAGTGGATGTATTTTGTGGGAGAGAAGACACAGATGTGGATACGATTTTACCGACCCCTTTGATCTGGAAAAAGAGGTCGCATATATGAGCAGCTTTAATGATCAGATAACGAAGATCCAGAAGGAGAGAAAGTCATTCTTCGGACCAAAGGTTCTGGAACTTTGTAATGCGGCGGATGTGGTATTCCTGGCACTTCACGGAGCATGTGGAGAAGATGGCCGTGTGCAGGCCACGTTTGATCTCATGGGTATTCCGTATACTGGAAGTGGATACCTGGGAAGTGCACTGGCTATGGATAAGAGCATTACCAAGCAGCTGTTCATGGAGAACGGAGTTCCGACACCGAAGGGGATCATTCTTCATAAGAAGGATGTGCAAAAGAGTGCGAAAGAACTGGGCTTTACGTTCCCATGTGTGGTAAAGACCGCATGTGGCGGCTCAAGTGTAGGTGTCTATATTGTAAAGACAGAAGAAGAATTTGCTCAGGCTCTGAAGAATGGCTTTTCTTATGAAGATAAGCTGGTTGTGGAAGAGTATGTGAAGGGAAGAGAATTCTCTATAGGTGTAGTAAATGGAAAAGCCTATCCGATTATTGAGATTGCACCGATTGTAGGATTCTATGATTATAAGAATAAGTATCAGGCAGGCAGCACCATTGAGACCTGTCCGGCAGAATTATCAGAAGAACTGACCAGAAAGATGCAGCGGATTGCAGAGATGGGATATCAGGTGCTTCGCCTGGAGAATTATGCAAGACTGGACTTTATGATGGACGAATCCCATAATATGTACTGTCTGGAGGCGAATACACTTCCGGGCATGACACCGACCAGCCTTCTTCCACAGGAAGCGGAAGTACTGGGAATGTCTTTCGCTGATCTGTGTGATAAGCTGATCAGTGTATCATTAGAGAATAAGTAGGAGCATACTCCATATGAAAAATATGACACTTGGAAATATTGCTGATGCCTGTGGTGGTATCTACCACGGCACAGAAGCAGCAAAAGAAAAACGATCGCAGAGATCACGACGGACAGCCGCAAAGCAGGAAAAGACAGCCTGTTTGTGGCAATTAAGGGAGAAAGGGTGGATGCCCATAAGTTTATCCCGGCCGTATTTGAACAGGGGGCACTGTGTGTGATCAGCGAGCAGGAATTAGAAGCTCCGGCTGGTGCATACATACAGGTGGATTCTTCGCTGCAGGCGATCAAAGATATTGCAGAATTTTACAGAAAACAGCTGGATATCAAAGTGGTTGGTATCACGGGAAGTGTGGGTAAGACCAGTACCAAAGAGATGATCGCTTCCGTATTGTCAGAGAAGTACAGAGTTCTCAAGACTCTTGGGAACTTTAACAATGAACTGGGACTTCCGCTGACGGTATTTCGTCTGAGAGAGGAAGACGAGATCGCCGTTCTGGAGATGGGGATCAGTCATTTCGGTGAGATGCATCGTCTGAGTAAGATTGCCAGACCGGATATTTGTGTGATAACCAATATTGGACAATGCCATCTGGAGTTCCTGGGTGACCGGGATGGCATCCTGAAAGCCAAAACAGAGATTTTTGATTATCTGGTGCCGGCTGGAACAATCGTACTCAACGGTGATGATGATAAGCTGGCCACGTTACAGGAAGTCAAAGGCATACAACCGGTCTTTTTTGGAATCGACAGTGACCGAATGATTTCTGCCACACAGATCCACAGCCTGGGGCTGAAGGGGATCGCCTGCCGAATCTGTACCGGACAGGGCGATTTTGATGTGACTATCCCGATTCCGGGATACCACATGGTATATAATGCACTGGCAGGAACGGCCGTTGGCCTGTCCCTTGGGATGACGACAGAGGAAATCAAACGGGGAATCGAGAAGCTGGAGTCTTTGAGTGGAAGATTTCACATTATCGAGACAGATAACTATACGGTAGTAGATGACTGTTACAATGCAAACCCGGTATCAATGAAGGCATCTTTAAAGGTCCTTGGCGATGCACTGGGAAGAAAAGTGGCGATCCTGGGAGATATGGGAGAGCTGGGGGAGAATGAGCAGCAGCTTCACGAAGAAGTAGGTGTGGCAGCAGGACAGCAGGGAATTCAGCTGTTGATCTGCGTAGGGGCCTTATCAGAAGGCATGGCAAAGGCTGCAAAAGAGACGAACCCTCAGATGGAAGTGATCCATAAGCAGACACTGGAAGAGGCAATCGACAGTCTCCAACAGTGTCTGAAACAGGGAGACACGATTCTGGTGAAGGCATCTCATTTTATGCATTTCGAAAAAATAGTCGAAGTGCTGACAAAGCAGGAGTAAAAGGAGGATAAGAATATGAAAAAGAGAATACTGAGCAGTATTGCACTGGGTCTGGCACTTACCATTGGCTGTGCCGTACCGGCTATGGCAGACAGCCGCAGAGTGGTGACACTGGGAGCGGATCTGACACAGGATCAGCAGAACACGATGCTGAAGTATTTTGGTGTCAGTGCAGATACTGTGGATATTATTTATATCAACAATAATGATGAAAGAGAACATCTGGGTTCCTATGTCCCACTGGAACAGATCGGAACAAAGACCTTTAGCTGCGCACTGGTAGCACCGACTACCAAGGGTGGCATTCAGGTCAAGACAGCGAACTTAAGCTGGGTAACCTGTAACATGATTGCATCTACCCTGTCAACTTCCGGAGTAACCAACTGTCAGGTAGTAGCGGCATCTCCGTTTGAAGTATCCGGAACCGGAGCACTGACCGGAGTAATCATGGCTTACGAGACAGCCAGTGATGTGACGCTGGATGAGGAAAAGAAAGATCTGGCCAATGAAGAACTGGTAACCACTGGTAATCTGGCAGATGCAGTGGGACAGAGTAAGGCAACTGCAGTGATTAATGAGACGAAGCTGCAGGTAATTGAGAATAATGTGACCGATATCGGAGAGATCAACAATATCGTGAACAATGTTTCTAATAATTATGATGTGACCATGAGTCAGGATCAGAGTGACGAGATCGCAGCCCTGATGCAGAAGATTGCACAGCAGGATTACGATATCACACAGCTGAAGGCAACACTGGAGCGTGTACAGGCGAACGTAGCCGGAGATGCAGGCGCATCAGAAGAACAGCAGGCGGAAGCAGAGAAGAAGGCACAGGAAGCTGAGGCCGCAGCGGAAGAACAGACACAGGAAAGTGAAGCAGCACAGGATAATGCTGATATTACCATTGACGGTGCACAGGATCAGACAGAAAATATTCTGGATAATACTGATATTTCTGCACTGGATCCAAATTCTACCAATGCATCAGAATCTACGACCACACAGACTGTTCTGGAACAGACAGAGGCTGAGACAGAAGGTGATAATGGAACTGGTATTCCGGAAGCAACCGGAGATGGAACAGTAACCAGCGAAGCTGCTGAGACAGAAGCAATTACAGAGGCAGCAACAGAAGCAGGAGCAGAAACAGAAAGCACAATCAAAGCAGAGGATCTGGATCCGGAAAAGAAAGCAATCTATGATGAAGTGAAGTCCAATCTGGATCAGGCTTATACAGAGAAGCAGGTAACCGGAGATGACGGAACCGTGGTATATCTGACCGAAGATGCTGCAAAGAAGCTGCCAGAAGCAGTAGAAAAATATCTGCTGAAGGTACTGGCAGAAGGAGCAGAAAAGGTTGCGCAGGAAGAGGCACTGGATACAGAGATTCCTCAGAACATTGTAGAAGAGACGCAGGATCTGGCAGAAGATAAACATTATGAAGATGCAGATCTGGTACAGATGGATAAATATGTCAGAAGACTGGTTCTGAAAGATTCTGAGAAGATTCTGGAAGATTCTCAGCTGGAGAACAATGATGCAGTGGTTGTTTATCGTAGTATCATGGTTATTCTGGAAGCAGGATTTGGCGTAGAACAGCCAGATCTGGAGTCAGAAGCGGCAGTGAGCAAGGATGCAGCTCAGGAAGCTCCGGCAGAAGAACAGAATGAAGATAGTACAGAAGATGAATTTGCTGATTTCCAGGAAGAGACTGGAAACTTCTAAGCCAACAGGGACGGTGTTTTCTGGCTCTTTAGAGCCAGAAACACCGTCCCCGTTGGTTTAATTATTTTTCTGATACATTTCTGTGATCACATCTCTTGTGTAAGCACCCAGGAATTTTCGATCTTCTTTGGATAATTCTTTTGGATAAATCGGTTTGCCATATTCCAGAATGACATTGGCTGGGCGGATCCATGGCATATGATTCTCAAAGATATCATCACTGTGGCAGATAGCCATGGGGATGATAGCACATCCTGTCTTTTCAGCCATCTTCAGACTGCCTTCTTTAAATGGAAGAAGTTCCTCTTCATGATTCCGGGTCCCTTCCGGGTAAATACACATGGAAATACCGGACTTCATCTGTTCCACACCGGTCAGAATGGTTTTCAGCCCCTGACGGATATCGGAACGATTCAGGAACAGGCAGTAAAGACGTCTCATCCAGGCAGACAGCAGTGGGATTTTTTCCAGATTATCCTTAGAAACAAAGCCGGTCAGATCCGGACATCGGCTGTAAGCCGTCACCACATCAAAATAGCTTCTGTGATTTCCCACATAGAGAACCGTTTCGCCCTTCGGTATGTTCTCTTCTCCGATAATAGTCAGATGAGAACCGGTTTCCCAGAAAATCAGTTTGAATACTCCCTGTATGATGCGCAGGGAGGAAATATCTCTTGCACGAGGATTGAACTTTCCAATGATCCATTCTACGATCAGAACCGGGATGGACAGAATCAGAAACAGTACAAGCGTCAGTGCTACGATGATCAGTCGTATCATAATGATTTCCTTTCTGTTTTTATAAATTTTCAATTGCTTCTGTAACAGTATACTGAAAATCCAGGCATCTTGCAATCAGAAAAACATATTCCCAGAGACTCCTTCATAAAGATAGTAGAAAAGAAAGAATGAAGGGGAGATGTTATGTCTGAAATACGAAGATATGGAATATGGCTGCTGCTTCTGGGGGTAATCCTGTTGCTGGCAGGCTGCAGCGTGGCAAAGAAGCAGTCTGACCAGCATCAGGATCTGGAATGTACTGTGTTGAAGGAAGATGAGATTCCACAGCCACTGGCTGAGGTGATTGAGGAAAATAAAACCAAGGAAATGAAGCTAAGTTATGAAAAAGATGAAATGCTTTATATCGCCCGTGGATTTGGCGAGCAGAAAACCGGTGGATATAGCATCACAACAAAATACTGTTACCTGGATGAGGATGGCATTCATATCCGGTTTGAGCTGTTGGGGCCATCCGCCGGGGAAACTCTGCCGGAAGAGGCAACCTGGCCATATATCGTTGTGAGGCTGGAGAAAACCGGAGAAAGTATCCTGTTTGAATAGTGAGAGATCAGGGAGGTGCAAGATGGATCTGTTAAAAAAGAATATCAGACTGCTGAGAGAAAACGGAAGTACCACAGACCAGATGACATTGGAGGAAGATTGTATCGTGCCGGACAGCCTGCCGGATGCTGGTAAAATAGTGTGGAAAAAGGCCATGCTGAATGTGGATGAAATACAGACAGAAGATAGCCGGATTACCTTAAATGGTCAGTGGAAGGTGCAGATTCTGTATCAGGATGATACGCAGGAACATCGGATTCACCGATTGGAAGAGACGATTCCTTTTCAGGAGAGCCGGATGCTGGAGGGAAAAGTGGGAAAAGAAAACGTACAGGTAGGATGGGAACTGGAGGATATCACTGTCTCACTGATCAATTCCAGAAAAGTAAGTATCAGAGGACTGATCACCTTTGTATTTCACTTAGAAGAAAGCAAAGAGATTCAGGCAGCAGTAGAACTGCATGGAATGGCGGATGTGAGCATTCAGAAAAAAGAACTGGAGCTGTTGGAACTGAAGGAATGTAAAAAAGATATTTATCGGTTGAAGGAAAGTCTGACATTGCCATCCAGCAAATCTACGATCCGAACCATCCTCTGGGACAGTGTACAGCTGCGTGGAATAGAAGTGCGGCCGGAAGATGGCAAACTGTCCGTTCGTGGAGAACTGTTTCTCTTTCTTTTATATGAAGGGGAGGAAGAACAGGCGGGACTTCAGTGGCTGGAGTCGGCAGTTCCGTTCCAGGGAAATCTGGATTGTCCCGGAGCAGGAGCAAATCTGGTCTCTCAGATAGAGGTACAGATGGAGCATTGCAGCATAGAAGCGTCAGAAGACTATGATGGAGAAAAAAGGCAGCTATCTGTAGAAGCAGCACTGGGAATGGTCATCCATCTATATGAAGAAGAACGTGCAGAGATTTTGACGGATGTATACTCGCCGGTAAAAGAACTGGTTCCAGACCGGGAGATCAGTCAGTATGAAAGCCTGATGGCAAAGAGCAGTCTCCGTATCAAAGCAGGTGGAAAAGGGAGACTTACGGCCACGCAGCCAAGAATCCTGCAGGTCTGCAGCAGCATAGGTACGGTAAAGATGGATGATGTGCGCATAACGGAAGAAGGACTGATGCTGGAGGGCGCTGTGATGGTGCAGGTGCTGTATCTGTCTTCAGATGATAAGAATCCGTATGCAGTGATGGAAGCAGCAGTACCATTTCAACAGCTGGCGTCAATGGAACAGCTGGATGAACACTGTCGGTTCCGAATTCAGAATCATCTGGAGCAGCTGGGCGTCAATATGCTGGACAGCGAAACCGCAGAGATCAAGGCAACAGTGGCTATGGAACTTTTTGTGGTAAAAGAACAACAGGAGGCATTTATCACAGATATCGAGATCAGGGAAATGGATCTGAGAAAGATACAGGAGATGCCTGGAATCGTGGGCTACATTGTGCAGCCGGGAGACACCTTATGGAGTATTGCCAAACGATACTATACGACTCCGGAGCGGATCTGTCAGCTGAACCAGATAGAAGAAAAAGAGGTAAGACCAGGAATCGGATTGATCATTGTAAAAACTGTTTCATTGAACTAACTAGCTGATTGACAATCAGAAAAAAGATGATAGAATAGAAACATAACTGTATACAATGTACGAGGGAAATACATATGAGAGAACTGAAATTGAAAGCAAAAGCCAAGATTAATCTTGGACTGGACGTAGTAAGAAAGCGGGAAGACGGGTATCATGAGGTACGAATGATTATGCAGATGATCAATCTGTATGATAAGATCACGTTACGCAAAAAGACAGAACCTGGCATCATAGTGACTGCGAATCTGTCGTATCTTCCGGTGAATGAGGACAATCTGGTGTATCGTGCAGCGAAGCTGCTGATGGATGAATTCCAGGTGGATGGCGGTCTGGAGATTGAACTTCAGAAGTATATTCCGGTAGCAGCGGGAATGGCCGGAGGAAGTACAGATGCTGCTGCCGTCATGGTAGGTGTGAACAGAATATTCCAGCTGGGGCTGAATAAAAAGCAGCTGATGAAACGTGGCGTAAAGATCGGTGCGGATGTGCCATTCTGTATTATGAGAGGTACAGCTCTGGCAGAGGGGATCGGGGAAGAACTGACCCCGCTCCCAGCCATGCCACATTGCAGCCTGGTGATTGCCAAGCCGAAGATCCATGTATCGACAAAATTCGTATATGGCAACCTGAAGGTGGGAGAACTTACCGAACATCCGGATATTGACGGACAGGTACAGGCACTGCGGGAGAACAATCTGGAGCAGCTGGTGACCAGGATGGGAAACGTTCTGGAGACTGTGACGATACCAGCCTATCCGGTTATAGATGAGATCAAGCATACGATGATGAAATACGGTGCAATGGGGGCGATGATGAGCGGAAGCGGCCCAACTGTATTTGGAATATTTGAAAAAGAAGACAAAGCGCAGGAAGTCTGTCGTCTGCTGAAAAAAGAAAAAGCAGCAAAGCAGGTTTATCTGGTACGGCAATAAAATCTGGACGAAAATACGGAGGAAAAAAGATGGATAATTTTCAGGTAAATATGAACGAATATCTCCCATTGCGTGATGTGGTTTTCCAGACCCTTCGAAATGCGATTCTTAAGGGAGAATTAAAGCCAGGAGAAAGACTGATGGAGATCCAGCTGGCACAGAAGCTTGGTGTCAGCAGAACTCCGGTAAGGGAAGCATTAAGAAAGCTGGAGCTGGAAGGTCTGGTGATTATGATTCCGCGAAGAGGGGCGATCGTTGCGGATATCACTATTCAGGATCTGAATGATGTACTGGAAGTACGGGAAGCACTGGAGGAACTGGCCGTAAAGAAAGCCTGCGACTGTGCGACAGAAGAACAGTTGAAGGCATTAAAGCAGGCAGCCAATGATTTTAAACGCTGTGCAGAAGGAGATGATTTGCTGGGCTGTGTGGGAGCGGATATGCAGTTCCATGAGATTATTTATTCGGCGACCAATAATAAAAGACTGCAGCAGATGCTGCTGAACTTAAGAGAACAGATGTACCGCTACCGTATGGAATATATGAAGGATAAGAGAATGTACAAGCTGCTGATCGATGAGCACGATGCGATCCGTAAGGCCATCAAAAAAAAGGACAAAGAAAAAGCCGGACAGGTGATGAGAACGCATATCATCAACCAGCAGGAAGCCATTGAACGGAATCTGGCAGGACCGGAAAAATAAAATAAAAAGGGCTGTCCGGATATTTATATTTGACATAATTTGGAGCAACTCTTACAATAAAGAAAAATAATAAAAGGAGATTACTAATATGGAAGCATCAAAAGTATACTTTACCAATCTGCGTACCGGGACGAATACCAATCTGCAGCTGAAATTGACGAAACTGGTAAAAAAAGCCGGTATTGCGAACATTGATTTTGAGAATAAGTATGTAGCGATCAAGATTCATTTCGGTGAACCTGGCAATCTGGCATTTCTTCGTCCAAACTATGCCAGAACCATTGCAGATATTGTAAAAGAACTGGGTGGAAAACCATACCTGACAGACTGCAATACGCTGTATGTAGGTGGCCGTAAGAATGCACTGGATCACATCGAGAGTGCTTATCTGAATGGCTTTACACCATATACGACCGGATGCCATATCCTGATTGGCGATGGACTGAAGGGAACAGATGACGTTCTGGTACCGGTAGAAGGCGGCGAATATGTAAAAGAAGCGAAGATCGGACGCGCCATTATGGATGCGGATGTATTCCTTACACTGACACATTTTAAGGGACATGAAGCAACCGGATTTGGTGGCACGCTGAAGAACATTGGTATGGGATGTGGTTCCCGTGCCGGTAAGATGGAGATGCACAGTGCTGGAAAGCCACATGTAGACCAGGAACTTTGTATCGGATGTGGAGCCTGCTCCAGAATCTGTGCACACAGCGCTGCTGTCGTGACAGACAAGAAGGCATCTATCAATCATGACAAGTGCGTAGGGTGCGGACGTTGCATCGGAGTCTGTCCGAAGGATGCTGTTCTGGCAGCCAGCGATGAGGCGAATGATATCTTGAACTGCAAAATTGCAGAATATTCAAAAGCAGTCATCAACAATCGTCCGGCTTTCCATATCAGTCTGGTTATGGATGTATCTCCAAACTGTGACTGTCATGCAGAAAATGACCTTCCTATTGTACCGGATGTAGGTATGTTTGCATCCTTTGACCCGGTAGCACTGGACAAGGCCTGTGCAGATGCAGTAAATGCGCAACCGGTGATCCATGGAAGTGTACTGGAAGAGCATGTGAAAGAACATGAGGAAGAAAGTAAACACCATGATCATTTCCATATGAGTCATCCAGATACTAATTGGGTAAGCTGTATTGAGCATGCCAAGAAGCTTGGTCTGGGTACCGATGAGTACGAATTAATTGAGGTAAAGTAAAAAAACAGGAGTACTGCCATTGAACAGTACTCCTGTTTCATGCTATACTGCAAATAGTTTTTTTGATGAAAATGAATTTTGGAAAACGGAGAAATGACATGTTTAAGATTGGAAATCATCTTTCTTCCGCAAAAGGATATGAAGCCATGGGAAAAATGGCTGTAAAACTGGGAGCAAATACCTTTGCTTTTTTTACACGCAATCCCAGAGGAGGAAAAGCAAAAGAAATAGATCCGAAGGATGTGGAAGCTTTTTTGCAGTATGCAACAGAACATCAGATTCAGAAGCTGGTGGCCCATGCGCCTTATACCCTGAATCCCTGCTCTGCGGATCCGGCGTTAAGAGAATTTGCAAAGAATACCTTTGCGGATGATCTGAAGCGTATGGAATATACACCAGGGAATTATTATAATTTCCATCCGGGCAGTCATGTGAAGCAGGGAGTCGATGTGGGGATCGATTATATAGCACAGATGTTAAATGAAGTCCTGACACAGGAACAGACAACCACGGTTCTGCTGGAGACCATGGCCGGAAAAGGCAGTGAAGTGGGAAGAACCTTTGAAGAGATCAGGGCAATTCTGGATCGTGTAGAGCTTCAGGACAAGATGGGTGTCTGCCTGGATACCTGTCATGTATGGGATGGCGGCTATGATATTGCCGGAGATCTGGACGGGGTACTGGATGAGTTTGACCGGGTGATCGGACTGGAACGCCTGAAGGCTGTTCATCTGAATGACAGTATGAATGAACGAGGCAGCCATAAGGATCGTCATGCCAGAATCGGAGAGGGAAAGATCGGACTGGAAGCACTGGCGGGAGTCATCAACCATCCAATTTTAAAGGAACTTCCATTTATACTGGAGACACCGAATGACGATGTCGGCTATGCAGCAGAGATTGCGCTGCTGAAAAAGGTGCGGACAACACCGTGACCGGTGTCTTACCCTGCATAGAACAAAAACAGAAAAGAGTGACACAGATTTGAATACAACAGACATTTTACGAAGATTGGAGAAAAAGGAGATTACCGTAGAAGAGGCAGAGCAGCTGCTGCAAAATGGAGAAGAAAAGCAGGAACTGGAGTATGCCAACATTGATTATGAACGGGAAGAACGCACCGGTGTGCCGGAAGTGATCTATTGTGCCGGCAAGACCGCAGGACAGGTGCGGGGGATTGTGCAGAATATGAGAGAACACGGACAGAAGCATATCCTTGGTACCAGATGCAGCAGGGAAAAATATGAAGCTGCCAGAGAGGTGTGCCCGGAACTGGAGTATGATGAACTGTCCCAGATTATGGTGTATCAGCCAGAGCCATTCCCACTGAATAGAGGAAAGATTCTGGTGGCCTGTGCCGGTACCTCAGATCTTCCGGTGGCCAGGGAAGCGGCACAGACTGCCAGATTCCTTGGAAATGAAGTCGAAGAGGTCTGCGATGTAGGCGTGGCCGGGATTCACAGACTGTTTGCCAGGCTGGATATTATCGAAAGTGCCAGTGTGATTGTAGCAGTGGCCGGAATGGAGGGAGCACTTGCTTCTGTGATTGGCGGACTGACGGATAGGCCTGTGATTGCAGTGCCAACTTCGGTGGGATATGGAGCCAACCTGGGCGGTATGACCGCACTTCTTGCTATGCTGAACAGCTGTGCCAGCGGAACCAGTGTGGTGAACATTGATAATGGATTCGGTGCCGGCTATATGGCGCACAGCATCAACTGTCTGACTGGAAAACGGGAGGAAGATAAGTGAGAGAAAAAATATTGTATTTTGACTGTAGCGCAGGAATCAGTGGAGATATGACTCTTGGTGCATTGCTTGACCTGGGTGCAGATAAGAAAGTGTTCCTGGCAGAGCTGGAAAAACTTCATCTGGAAGGATATGAGATCGCTTTTGAGACAACTCAGAGAAATGCCATAACAGCAACACATGTGAATGTGATTCTGACCGGACAGGAGCAGACTCATGATCATGCGCACATCCATGATCATGGGCATACGCATGGTCACGATCACAGTCATGATCATGAACACGGACATTTTCACCGGAGCTTCCGGGATATCCGTCAGATGATTCAGAACAGTGAGCTGTCAAAAGAAGTGAAGGATCTTTCCCTTCGCATCTTTACCAGAGTGGCCAGAGCAGAGGCTAAGGTACATCACAGGGATATGGAAGAAGTACAGTTCCACGAAGTAGGCGCTGTGGATTCGATTGTGGATATTGTGGGAAGTGCGATCCTGATCACGATGCTGAAGCCAGATCGTATCTGCGCTTCCGTAGTACAGGACGGGCATGGCTTTGTCCATTGCCAGCACGGAATGTTATCAGTGCCGGTGCCGGCAGTATGTGAAATCTTTGCAGAATCGGATGTGATGATCCGCCAGATTGATGTGGATACTGAGCTGGTGACCCCAACGGGAGCAGCGATCATATCCGAACTGGCAGATTCCTTTGGCACCATGCCAGTGATGACTATTGACAAAATGGGATGGGGAGCCGGAACGAAGATCCTGAAGATCCCGAATCTGCTGAAGGTGACGCTGGGATATCAGGAGACTGTTTCTGATAACTATACGGAACATGATGAGATCATGGTGCTGGAGACCAATCTGGATGACTGCACCGGAGAGATGCTGGGAGCAGCAATGGAGATCCTGATGGAAAACGGTGCGCTGGATGCTTTTTATACACCGATTTTTATGAAAAAAAACCGCCCTGCATGGTGCCTGACGGTACTGGCAAGACCGGAAGATACAGAAAAGATGGAGAGACTGATCTTTTTGCACACAACGACCATTGGGATTCGCAGGCATCTGGATCAGAGAAGAATTCTGAAGAGAGAGAAGGCTTTGGTGCCGACTGCTTACGGAGAACTTCAGGTGAAGCGTGTGGTACTGGAAGATGGATACCGGGATTACCCTGAATATGAGAGTGCAAAGAAGCTGGCTGTAGAAACTGGGAAACCGTTATGGGAGATTTTAAAAAATGATGGAAAATCTGGAAAGCTTATATAAAAAAGCAATATGGATTGCACAGGAAGCACACAAGGGACAGACGGATAAAGGCGGGAATCCGTATATTGAGCATCCGTTGTATGTGGCATCCCAGGTAGATACCATGGAACTGAAGATTGTTGCCATGCTGCATGATACGCTGGAAGACAGTGAAATAACTGCAGAGGACTTAAGACGGGAAGGATTCCCTGAAAGAATCGTAGAAGCGATCCTTGTTCTTACCCATGAGGATGGGAATGATGAGGCCTATCTGGATTATATCCGAAGAGTAGCAGGAAATACGATGGCAGCAATGGTGAAGCGTGCAGATCTGATGCATAATATGGATATTTCCAGAATACCCAATCCTACAGAAAAAGACCAGAGGCGCCGGGCCAAATACGAACGGGCGTTAAAGCTCTTGGAAGAACTGACCGATATAGAAGCGGAACTTTCGCAGAAATAAGAAAACAAAAGAAGAGAAAGAGAAATGAAGAAAAGAAAAATTGGCAGACTGCTGTTCTGGCTGCTGCTGCTTGTTGTAGTGATTTCTGCAACCGGGGTGACGGTAGCTATGAATCTGGCAGAGGAAAAAATAGATATGCAACAGAAAACAGAGAGTGAAACGGAAAAAACAAGTAAAACAGAGCAGGTAAACTATGAAGTACCAAAGCCGGATGTGTCTGAACAGCTGCTTACAGTGAATGATTATTCCAGACCCGGAGAGAAGACAGACAGAATCAAGTATATAGTCATTCATTATCTGGGCAATCCTAAGACAACGGCACAGGAGAATCATGATTATTTCGAGAGTCTGAAGGATCTTCAGAACTGTTATATGAGTGCCAACTACGTGGTTGGACTGGAAGGGGAAATCATTCAGTGTGTACCGGACGGGGAAGTAGCCTATGCATCGAACCAGGAGAACCACGAGTCAATTTCCATTGAAAACTGTCACATGGATACCACAGGAGAATTCCTGAAGGATACGTATATTTCGCTGGTGAAGCTGACGGCATATCTGACGGAGACTTACAATCTGGGCAGAGAACAGATCATCCGTCACCATGATGTGACTGGAAAAGACTGCCCGATATATTATACAGAACATGAAGATTACTGGGAAGATTTCCGTGATGATGTGATGACATACCGGGAACTCTGTAAAAAACAGGTGGTGACAGATGAAGAACTGGAGACGATTCTGAAAGGTCTGGCACATACCTATAAAGATAAATCTGAAGCCAGAGAGGTAGAAGAAACAGAGAGCGAAGAGAGTGAAAACCGGAACGGAAAAGACGAATACTACGAAAAAGACTTTGTCAGTGAACTGCCAGATTCTTCTTATACACCAGATACGTCTTATACGCCGGATACGTCTTATACGCCGGATACATCCTATACGCCGGATACGTCTTATACGCCGGATACATCCACACCAGATACGTCCTATACACCGGACACGTCCTATACGCCAGACACATCCACACCGGATACGTCTTCCACACCGGATACGTCTTCCACACCAGATACGTCTTCCACACCGGACACTTCTACGCCGGATACCTCAGGAGACAGCAGCGGAGATGGCGGCACAACAGTAACGCCGGATCCTTCCGGCGCTGCATCAGGCGGAGAGGCCGGAGCAGGTGATGGCAGCATGGAAGCTGTGGAAGAACTGTAAATTAAAAAAGCGAGTACTTAAAAAAAATCAAAAAAGTACTTGCTTTTTTTAAAACTTGTGTTATAGTAGTTATAGAACAGATAATGAAATGCAGATATTTGTTTGTTATTACGTAACTATTCAGAACCCACTGTGAAGGTACTGAACAGTTACGTTATTACTTAAATTTGATAGAACATTCCGACAGCAGGAGGTGACAGTTATGAATATTAATAAATTTACACAGAAGTCATTACAGGCAGTGAATGATCTGGAGAAGATCGCATATCAGTTCGGCAATCAGGAAGTAGAACAGGAGCATCTGCTGTATGCATTGTTGAATCAGGAAGACAGTCTGATTAAGAAACTGATTGAGAAGATGGAGATTCAGCCACAGTATTTTGCCAACAGCGTAGAATCTGCCATTGAGAAGAGAACCAAGGTATCCGGTGGTAAGCCATATATCGGCAATGATCTGAATCAGGTGCTGATCACAGCAGAGGATGAGGCGAAGAACATGGGAGACGAATATGTCTCAGTAGAGCATCTGTTCCTTGCCATGATTCATCATCCAAGCAGAACAGTAAAAGAGCTGTTTCGTGAATATGGGATTACCAGTGAACGTTTCCTGCAGGCTCTGTCTACCGTAAGGGGCAATCAGAGAGTGACTTCGGATAATCCGGAAGCTACTTATGATACCTTAAGCAAATATGGACAGGAGCTGGTGGAGAAGGCACGTCAGCAGAAGATGGATCCGGTCATCGGACGAGATGCCGAGATTCGTAATGTCGTTCGGATTCTTTCCAGGAAGACAAAGAACAACCCAGTTCTGATTGGTGAACCTGGTGTTGGTAAGACGGCAGTAGTAGAAGGACTGGCACAGCGTATTGTACGTGGAGATGTACCGGAAGGTCTGAAGAATAAGAAGATTTTCTCTCTGGATATGGGAGCACTGGTAGCAGGTGCCAAGTACCGTGGTGAGTTTGAGGAACGTTTGAAAGCAGTCCTGGAGGATGTGAAGAACAGCGAAGGTGAGATCATCCTGTTTATTGATGAGCTGCATCTGATTGTTGGTGCAGGTAAGACAGATGGTGCCATGGATGCGGGCAATATGCTGAAACCTATGCTGGCCCGTGGTGAGCTGCATTGTATCGGTGCAACGACTCTGGATGAATATCGAAAATACATCGAGAAAGATCCTGCTCTGGAACGGCGTTTCCAGCCTGTTATGGTAGATGAACCGACCGTAGAGGATACCATCTCTATCTTGCGTGGACTGAAGGATCGTTATGAAGTATATCATGGCGTGAAGATCACAGACAGTGCACTGGTAGCGGCAGCAACCCTGTCACACAGATATATTTCCGATCGTTTTCTTCCAGATAAGGCTATCGACCTGGTGGATGAAGCCTGCGCCCTGATCAAGACGGAACTGGATTCCATGCCGACAGAGTTGGATGAACTGTCTCGTAAGATCATGCAGATGGAAATCGAAGAAGCAGCTTTGAAGAAAGAAACCGATCGTCTGAGTGCAGATCGTCTGGAGACTCTTCAGAAAGAGCTCGCAGAGCTGAAGGCTGAGTTTGCCAACATGAAGGCAAAATGGGACAATGAAAAGAATTCTGTAGAGAATCTCTCAAAACTGCGTGAGCAGATAGAGCAGATGAATAAGGATATTGAGCTCGCAAAGCGTAATTATGATCTGAATAAGGCAGCAGAGCTTCAGTATGGTGAGTTGCCAAAGCTGCAGCAGCAGTTGAAGATCGAGGAGGAGAAGGTAAAGAATAAAGATCTTTCTCTGGTACATGAAAGTGTAACAGAAGAAGAGATTAGCCGTATCATCTCCAGATGGACTGGTATTCCGGTATCGAAGCTGACAGAAAGTGAGCGAAGCAAGATCCTGAATCTGGATAAAGAACTCCATAAGAGAGTAGTAGGTCAGGATGACGGTGTGCAGAAAGTGACCGACGCAATTCTCAGATCCAAGGCAGGTATCAAGGATCCAGGTAAACCAATCGGTTCCTCCTGTTTATGGGACCTACCGGTGTTGGTAAGACAGAGCTTGCCAAAGCGTTGGCACAGAGTCTGTTTGACGATGAACAGAACATGGTACGTATCGACATGAGTGAGTATATGGAGAAGTATTCTGTTTCCAGACTGATTGGAGCGCCTCCAGGATATGTAGGATATGAAGAGGGCGGTCAGCTGACCGAAGCAGTTCGTAGAAAGCCATATTCCGTAGTTCTGTTTGATGAGATCGAGAAAGCACATCCGGATGTATTTAATGTACTGCTTCAGGTACTGGATGACGGACGTATTACCGATTCACAGGGACGTACGGTAGACTTTAAGAATACCATTCTGATTATGACATCCAATATCGGATCGCAGTATCTTCTGGATGGCATCAATGAACAGGGAGAAATCTCTGAGGATGCAGAAAAGATGGTCATGAATGATCTGAGAGCGCATTTCAGACCGGAATTTCTGAATCGTCTGGATGAGATTATTATGTTCAAGCCGTTGACAAAAGACAACATCGGTCATATCATTGACCTGATGATGGATGAGATCAATGACAGACTGACCGAGCAGGAGATTTCCCTGAAGCTGACAGAGGCAGGTAAGAATTTTGTCATTGAAGGCGGTTATGAACCGATGTACGGTGCCCGTCCGCTGAAACGATTCCTTCAGAAAAATGTAGAAACACTGGCAGCCAGAGAGATTCTGTCCGGCGAAGTACGTAGCGGTGATGTGATTGTCATCGATGCGAAGGACGGTACACTGATTACCAGAATTGAACATGGTGAGGAGCAGGCATGATACCCAAAGATCCAATGATATTATTAAGTTACGTAAATACACAGCTGAGAGACTTCTATCCAAGTCTGGAAGCCCTGGCAGAAGGACTGGAAATAGATCAGGAAGACCTGGTAAAGAAGCTGGCAGGCATCGACTACGAATACGATGCACAGCGGAATCAGTTCGTGTAGCTGCTGGACCATTTGTATCCCTTCTGGATAATAGAGGCTATAAGGGCGTAAGTTTCTGGCTTTTGTGCCAGGAACTTACGCCCTTTTCAGGTTATGGCCCCGGAAAGTAAGAAGTGAGTGAAAATCGTGGCCGGGAAGATGTGAAAAGAAGCCGGATCAACCACGGAAAAGAGAAAATAAGTGAAAATCGTGGCCGGGAAGATGTGAAAAGAAATCGGATTGGCCCCCGAAATGACAAGAAGTCGCAGAGTAATCTACTCCACGACAAAGACAGCTCTAGTTGGTGCAAAACCGAAGAAAACATCATGGAGTCAATTAGTATCGCAGAGAAACTGGAAAAGCTGGTTTGAAGGAAACTACGCATACTGGAATGCAGCAGGTATTTCTAAAGACTATTGGGATGTTGACGACAAGCGTATTTGAGGAGTTCATAAAAAAAGAAATAGATAGCGACTTGTATTTTGATATAGAATTCGGCACTAAAAATCAAGGCGGATTATCACTTCGTATAAAAATAAAAAGTTGCATATACAAAAACAAAAAGATGCTTGAAAAAGCAAAATAAAAATGATACACTAAGAATCACAAAAGCATATTTTTCAGTTTATGGCGCAATACGCTGTCTGAATTCTTAACATCATTTCAAAGATCTTATGCTTTTCGTTCTATCAATCAGGTAATGGAAAAGCAGGAGATAGGAAATGTGCTGCAAATGCGTTACAGGTGTCTCCTGCTTCAAAACAGGAGGGCAAGCTTATGGCAAAAAGAAAACGAACAACTGCAAACCGGAAATACAAGGATACGGTATTTCGTATGTTATTCTCTGAAAAAGAGAATTTGCTGACACTTTATAACGCAATGAATGGAACGGCTTATACGGATCCGGAGGATTTGAAGATTGTGACACTGGAGAATGCCGTTTATATGGGGATGAAGAATGATCTGGCATTTATTATAGACACGAACCTGTGTCTGTATGAACACCAGTCTACCAACAATGCAAACATGGCTTTGCGAGATCTGTTCTACATAGCCCATGAATATCAGAAGCTGGTAGATCGAAGGTCACTGTATTCATCTGTGCAGCAGAAGATCCCGGCACCGAAGTTCCTGGTCTTTTATAACGGTTCGAAAGAGATGGAGGACAGCCGGATAGAATATCTGTCATCCGCATTTGAGAATCTGACCGGTGAGCCGGATCTGGAATTAAAAGTACAGACATTGAATATCAATAAAGGACATAACAGGAAACTGCTGGAGCAGTGCCAGTCATTAAAAGAATATGCTGAATATGTAGCAAGAGTGAGAAAGTATACAGCAAGGATGGGGCTTGATGAGGCAGTACATCGTGCGGTAAAGGAATGTATAGACGAAGGAATACTGGAAGAATTCCTTCGCCGGAATCGGGCAGAGGTTGAAACAGTGAGTATATTTGAATATAACAAAGAAGAGGAAGAAAGAAAACTTCGGGAAGCAGAATACGAAGGAGGCTGGCAGGCTGGACAAGAAGCTGGACTACAGGCAGGAATGCAAAAAGGACTAGAAAAAGGGCGGGAGGAAACGATACTCCAGATGAGCAGGGAATTTCATCTGGAAGAAGATGCGGTTATAGAATTTTTATGTAGAAAGTTAGACGTAGATGCGGCAACTGCACGAAAAATATTGAAAGAAAGCTAAGCCCGTATGGTGAAGTAGAGATAAAAAATTATTATAACTACATGTAAGTTCTTAACTCGTTCATTGCACATCGATATATGTGAAATAACCGGGTTTGTTATATTTATGCGTGGATGATAAAAGAAGAATATGGTAAAATGGATAGAATAAATTTGTGAGGTTAGATATGGATATTTATTTTAATTGCATACATAAAAAAAGTATAATGATTTTACATTGAATTATAAGGTGGGAGATG
>QUMM01000059.1 GCA_003435055.1 Lachnospiraceae bacterium OF09-6 | reverse complement strand
GAAAGGCAGTGCAAGAGGCGGACCCTCTCAGTGCGCCTTCCGGGCGCAAGCAGGGATGAGCCCCTTATAGGGGCAGTGCAAACCACCGGCTAAGCCGGTGGTTATGATTTAATATAACTGTGTAATAATATCCACACATTTGTCAATTCCCAGTGTTCCGCTGTCCAGGCACACATCGTAGTGTGCGGCATCGCCCCATTTACGGTCGGTGTAGAACTGGTAATAAGCAGCTCTTCGTTTATCCTTGTCTTTCAGACGTTTCTCAGATGGTACATCAGTTTCACCATATACTTTTACAATACGCTCTGCACGTTTTTCAAAGTCTGCATGGATGAACACTCTCAGACTGTCGGCATATTCTTCTTTTTCTAGAATAGCATCAGCACAGCGTCCTACGATGACACAGCTTTCTTTTTGCGCAATCTCCCGGATAATGTTGGTCTGGATAATCCACAGCTTATCCTGATTGCTCATACCATTGGCATAACGGGCTACAAATGCATTGGCAAGCCAGCCGCCAGGAACAGCATATTCACTGCCTTCTTTGATATAATCATGGCAAAATCCGCTCTGTTCTGCCATCTTGATAATAAGCTCCTGGTCATAGCATTTAATGCCAAGCTTTTCTGCTACATTTCTTCCGATGGTTCTTCCGCCGCTTCCGAACTGACGACTGATCGTAATAATTCTGTTTGCCATAATGATCCCTCCTATGCTGTTTTCGTATCTGTTCAGTACCTTCACAGATACGATTTTTTCTTTAGTATAGCATATTTTGTATCATTTTTCATGTAGGAATTTTTACACTTCATGATCATGAATCTTTATTGGCATAAGCAGATGACTCAGAAGAATATTGTATGCATCATTTCCGCGATGTTCCTTTAATGCGGCAAGATAAGCCTCATGTTCGGCAATGGTTTCTTCCAGACGACCCTGTCTGGTCAGAGCTTCATTGGAAGTAAGACGTATCATATACATCAGACGTTGATACAGTTGCTCAAACTCAGAATTATCCATATATTCCACCAGTTTCAGATGAAAACTGTGGTCACAGTTAATAAATTCTCCCATAGTTTCATGGCTGATACCCGCATTTCGAGAATAGGCTCGCATTCGTATAATCAGATCTTCCAGAGTAGCAAGAAGTGCTTTCCCCTTTGGGGTGTCAATGGAAGATGCAATGGTGTGTGTGCAGAATCCTTCTATGGCACATCGCACCTGAATGCTTTCGGTCATATCTTTTTCATTCAGCTGACGAATCTGAAATCCCTTGCTTGGAACAATGGTAATGTAACCATCCTGACTCAGACACTGAAGCGCCTCTCTCATAGGTGTTCTGGAGATACCGACAGTGGCAGAAAGCTTGGTTTCAGAATAAAGAACATTTGGTTCAAATTCGCCGGAGAGAATCTTCCCTTTAATGTAATCGTATGCTTGCTGTTGCAGTAGGCTTTTCGCTTTCATATTATGTTTTGACTCCGATCTCGATAAAATAACGATACCAGGGTGAAAGATCGGGCAGGCTATACCTGTGAAAATGTGCAGTTTCGTTCCGCTTCCTTCAACTGGACATCAGTATAATGTTAGTATATTTTTTGACAAAGGTCAAGAAAAGATTGGAAATCAGAAAAATTGCAAAAAAATCTACTCAAAATTTTTTGAATATAGTATAATATTTATATATTGACAGAAAACCGATATACCGGTATACTGGTTATATCGAAAGGCCATTCGTCAGCATGGGAAAATGGTCATACTGTCAATAATAATCATTTATTTAAAACTTAAGAAACGGAGGATATTATTATGAACAGTGTTTATCAGATGGGAGATTTAAGAATTGTAGACTTAACAAAAGAACTCGATCCGGCTACTGAAACAAGAAGATGCCACATGTATCGTTTTAACACAGGCGGTCCTATTCCAGATTTCCACACAATCATGGACCTTACCAGCCACCTTGGAACCCATTGTGAGTGCCTTATCATCATGATGACAATTGGCCAAGCGTTGCACAGCTTCCACTGACCACATTCCTTGGACGAGCTATTTATCTTGACTTCAAAGATACTGTTGCACCATATACTCATATCACAGCAGCAGATCTTGACAGAATCACAGAAGGAAAGATCAAAGAAGGCGACATCGTAATTCTTGATTCCGCTTATAAAATGACACCATTTACACCAGATACAAATACAGAAAAAGACCACAGACTTCTGATCAATGCAGAGGTAGCTGAATGGTTCCGTGATCACAAAGTAAAATGTGTTGGTTTCGGTGATGGTGTTTCTATCGAAAACAGCAACGAAGATGTTAAGCCATTCCATGATATTCTGATGGCTGAGAATATTGTATTTCTGGAAGTATTAAAGAATCTGGAACAGCTGAAGAGCGACGTATTCTTCATGAGCTATTCTCCACTTCCAATCCATGGACTGGATTCCTGCCCGGTACGTGCATACGCAATCGAAGGACTTCCAGGATTCACAGAGTAAGACAGAGTTAATACAGACAGCAGAAGGTGCGCAGAAGAGGTGTGAAATACACGGTATGATGCGCACCTTATAAATAAAAACAATAAATAACAGAGGAGACTGGCTATGAAAATAGTAGTAATCGGAGCCGGAGCAATGGGTTCCATATATGGTGGACATCTTTCACAGAATAACGAAGTCTATATTGTAGATACCAACCAGAGCGTAGTAGATGCAATTAATGCGAACGGACTGCAGATTGATGAAAACGGTGTGACCAATACCTATCATCCAACAGCTGTTACCAGTACAGAAGGCATTACCGATGTAGATCTGGTAATTCTGTTTGTAAAGGCAATCTTCTCTAAGGTTGCACTGGAAGGCAATAAGAATATCATTGGAGAACATACTCATCTTCTTACCCTGCAGAACGGTGCTGGTCATGAACATCTGCTGATGGAATATGTACCAAAGGAAAGAGTCGTTATTGGTACCACTGAAGATAATGGTGCAGTACTTGGCATGGGCCATGTAAGACGTGGTGGCGTCGGCAAGACCAATGCAGGTATGCTGGTAGAAGATAAAGAAGGCTTCCTGGCAAAGATGAAGGAATCCTTTGACAGCTGTGGATTCACTCTGAATGTCTGTGATACCATTCAGCAACTGATCTGGGATAAGCTGTTCACGAATGTATCTCTCAGCGCAGTAACTGGTATTCTACAGGTAGATATGGGATACATTGCAGCCAATCCATATGCATGGAACCTTACCTGCAAGCTGATTCATGAAGCAGTAGAGGTTGCACATGCAATGGGTCTGAAAGCTGATGAAGAAGAGATTGTGAAGAAAGTAAAAGAAACTTCTGTAAACAATCCAAATGGATGTACCTCTATTCGTGCAGACCTGAGAGTACCAAGAAAGACAGAAGTAGATACCATCAGTGGTGCAGTGGTAAGAGCAGCAAAAGAAGTCGGAGTAGAAGTACCATGTCATGAATTTGTA
This sequence comes from Lachnospiraceae bacterium OF09-6, assembly GCA_003435055.1. Lineage (GTDB taxonomy): Bacteria > Bacillota > Clostridia > Lachnospirales > Lachnospiraceae > Marvinbryantia > Marvinbryantia aceti. Next base: position 5,160 of record QUMM01000059.1, on the reverse strand, counting down.
GTAAATATGGTACATGCAATGGAAGGAAAGGACAAAGAGTAATGATTTTTTCATCAATTCATACATGTGATAACTATGCAGAATATCCAGAGGTAATCCGCAAAGTTATCGACTACTTAAAGAGTAATGATTTTGTAAATATGGAACCTGGAGTATACGAGATCCAGGGAAAAGACATCTACGCACAGGTATTTGATGCAGAGACAGGAAGCGTAGAAGAAAAAAGACCAGAATCTCATAAGAATTATCTGGATGTTCAGTTCCTGGCTTCCGGAGAAGAAAAGCTTGGTTTTACTCCACTGAAAGATGAATATGAAGTGGACGAGTATTTTGAAGAAAGAGACCTGATCTTCTACAAGAAAGTAGAAAATGAAGGTTTTGTATATGCAACACCTGGATGTTTCACCGTATTTTTCCCATGCGATGTTCACAGACCGGCAGTAGCTGCTGACAAACCAATGACAGTACGTAAAGTAGTAGTGAAAGTAAGAACTACACTGATCTAATTTGTACAGATTATGACAGATCCGGTGCCAACCAGGGCATCGGATTTTGTGTTTGGAAAAATATTTACTGATTATGAAGATGGATTTTGGAAGGGAGCACATATGCGAACAATAGATTTAACCGGAAAAACAGCGGTCGTAACAGGTGGAAGCGGAACCTTATGTTCTGTTATGGCCAGCGGTTTTGCAGAAAACGGAGCAAAAGTAGCGATTATTGGACGGAATAAAGAAAAACTGGTTAAAGTAGTGGAGCAGATTATTTCTGACGTAGAAAAAAAGAATGGTACAGCACCGGTTGTAAAAGGCTACAGCTGTGATGTGACAAATAAAGCAGAACTGGAGAAAACAGCAGAAGTCATCAGAGAAGAACTTGGCAGCTGCGACATTTTACTGAATGGGGCAGGGGGCAACCAGCCGGGAGCCATTACTTCTATTGAGATGCTTGGAAAAGAAGTAACAGAAGGAGAAGATTCCTTCTGGAATCTGGATGAAGACAAGATCAGAGATGTGGTAGAATTGAACTATATGGGTACACTGCTTCCGATTCAGGTATTTACCCAGGATATGCGGAAAAAGAGAAGTGGAAGCATTATCAATATCGCATCCGTTACAGCCATTCTTCCACTGACCAAGGTAATGGCTTATGGCAATGCCAAGAGTGCCATAGTAAATCTGACCCAGTGGCTGTCTACCCACTTTGGTGAGAGCGGAATCCGCTGTAATGCTATCGCTCCAGGATTCTATGCAGCAGAGCAGAATCATGACCTGCTGTTTCAGCCAGATGGAAGCTACACCCCAAGAGCTCATAAGATCATTACGGGAACTCCGATGGGACGCTTCGGTAATCCAGACGATCTGGTAGGAGCAGCACTGTTCCTGGCCAGTGATGACATGTCCAGATTCGTAAATGGAATCGTACTTCCGGTAGATGGCGGATACAGCGCATATAGTGGAGTGTAAAGATAACGGCGCAACTCAGAAATGAGGGGCGCGTTTTGGGTACAAAAACTTTAGAAAACTCTCGCACTGCACCTGCTCTTTTCTGTGTTATGATAGTCACAAGGAGGTACCAGACTACATACTTTACAAAAGATAACATCTGAAGTGATAAAACAGATTCAAATATACAAAGGATAATGAATTAAAAGTACATGAGATAGTAAAAAAGAGTAAGGAGAGATCTCATGGTAAATAATACGATATTTGATGATGTTTTTCAGACAATAAAAGAGAAAATGCCTGAGTTGACAATACCGTTAATTAATGAAGTATTTGGAACGGATTATTCTACAGATACTGCTATTGTACAAGGAAAAAATGAAGATCATACAGCAAACGGAAAAATAATAACTGATTCGTACCTGCTCATAGGAACATGCAGATATCATCTGGAATGTCAGAGTACAGAAGACAATACGATGATACTACGGATGATAGAATATGATTTTGCAATTGGGTTAGAATATGCACAGAAGGAAGACGGCAGATATAGAATTCACTTACCATATTCCTGTGTACTATATTTACGTGGTGATGATCCCACCCCTTCGCAGAATTTGGAACTGATGTTGCCAGACGGACGTTCCATTGAATACAGCGTACCAGTTATAAGAATGGAATCGTATTCCATAGAAAAGATATTTCAGAAGCATTTGATTATGTTACCTCCATTTTATGTAATGCGTTATGAAAATGCAAAATTAGAAGATGAAAAATTATGCAAACACTTATATGAAGAATGTGCATTAATTCAGAAATATCTGGAAGAGACCTATTTGCAAAAAGGGGAGGAAAAAGCTTTTCGTGATGTAATGGAATTAATTAACCGAATTACAGACTATATTTCTCGAAAGAAGAAAATATCAGAAAGGAGCTGAGTGAGATTATGGGCGGACAGGTTCCGGAACTGGAGTCAGACAAACTGATAAAAAAGGGAGAGCAGATTGGATTAGAACGTGGCGAAACAGCTGTAACAAATCTGGTAAAAAAACTGATGGATGCAAATCGTATTGATGATCTGAAACGAATTACCAGCGATACAGAATACCGCAGAAAATTGATGAGGGAAATGGGAGAAGATATCCCAAAAGTATAACATAGCAGGAAGATTCTTGTTTTGTTAATCATAAAAGGAAAGAAGCATCGTTTCATAACAGATTAATTAGTCGTGAAACGATGCTTCTTTATAGGTTATTTATTTAAAGTCATGCATTTTGTTATAAAATTCTTTGAATTTTTCATATTTTTCCTGATGGATAGAAAAGCGAGTCTGATCAGGAAGAGTTTCTGTTCCATAATGAACAACTTCTTTTACGCAAGTAACAAGATCTGGATATTCACCAATTGCCACAGCGGCCAGTATCATACATCCCAATGTACCAGCTTCGTTATTTGTCAGAGAATAGACTGGTCGTTGATAAATATCCGCGCGTAATTGAGCTGAAATCTTGGAATGTGCAGCACCACCTGACATAATTAAACGCTCAAATTCCAGACCAAGAGGAGTTGCATGCTCATGGGCTAGCTTGATTTGATAGATCATAGACTCTTTCAAAGCCAGATACAATTCTTCTTCGGTGGTTTCCAGTTTGAGCCCGCAGATAGTTCCTGACATATTCGATAGGTTAAGATCCGGGTGTCCAGAAGATCCAAATTGAGGAAGAATCAAAACCTGAGTATCGAGATTTGAAACCCGGTTGTCCATATATTGGAAAAAATCAATGCCTTGTTTTTCACAGGAAATCTTCGTACCGGAAAAAAGTGTGTCACGCGCCCAGTTTGTCAGCGCTCCACAAGTCGTGATTTCCAATGTGGTAAAATAGGAAGAAGGAAGCGGATAAATCATACATGGCATATCAAGATCTTTTAAAATTTTCTCATCATATTTTTGTGGAAGCATAAGAGCAAGACATTCGCATGTACCAATGCTGTCTGTTGCCAATGCTGAATCGAGAAAACCGCATCCAAGAGCGGCGCATACTTGGTCATGCGCACCAGCGATAACCGGAATATGTTTATTTTTCATATTTAATCGGTCTGCCAGATCGGACTTTACATATCCAATAATTGCTCCGGACGGAACCAACGAAGAAAAATAATCAGATGTAAGTCCAGCCATAGACAATAATTTATTATCCCATACGAGATTATGAATATCAACAGCCATGCTTCGGGCGGCTGTACTGTAACTGACAGACCGCTCACCGGTTAACAGATAACCAATATAATCTTCATAGAAAAAAATTTTGGAAGTTTTTGGAATAACATCGGTATGTTCATACAACCATATAAGTTTTGGGAGAGAGTACAATTGGCTCGGCATTAAACCTGTTGTGCGGAAGGTATAATCAGCACTCAGTTCAGAACAAATTTTATCAATACCTTCAGAACCACGATTGTCTCCTGTAACCATAGAATTGGTTAATACCTGATCATTTTCATCAAGGAATACAAGAGACTCTCCCAAGCATGTGACACAAATAGCCTGAATTGAATCTGGACATTTGTATGTTATTTCTTCTAATGCTTCAAAAACTCGGGTACGTACAATATCAGGCACAATTTCCCGTGTTCCATTTCCACGAAGTTCGGTATATTTTCGGCTTGAGGAAGTAAGAACCGTACCCTTAGAATCAAAAGCGCATATTTTACAACCACTTGTTCCAACATCAATACCTAAAATTGCCATAATAGATCTCCTTTATATTTTTATTAAAATTTAGTTGTCAGAAAAAATAAATTTACCTCCTAAATCCTGAATTTCCTTTTGAATGTTTTGCGGAAGATAACGATCTGTAATAACGCCATGAAAATCATTTACAGAAGCATAGGAGATTAAACTGTAGGAACCAAATTTTGAGGAATCTGCCAGTAAATATATTTCGTCAGAGATATCCATGATCTTGTGCTTAATGCCAGTTTCAGGCGTATTACCGACCATAACATTTCCGGAAGGTGAAACTGCATTGCATCCCAGAAATGCGATATCCGCATGGAAACTGGAAATTTGGCTTTCAGCAAGTGTTCCTCTGGAAGACCAGGTGTTTAAATCAGCTTCGCCACCAATGATTAAAACATTTGGAAATTGTTTAGATAAAAGTGTAATTGCAACATTGACACCATTTGTGATAAAAGTGCATGGAAAATCTTTTGGGATCATTTGTGCAATATATAATGTTGTTGTACCGGAATCCAAGAAAACAAATTGATTTGGTTTAATTAATTGTAAAGCGTTTTGGGCAATTTCTTCTTTGTATTCGGCCTGCTCATTTACGCGAGTTAAATAGGCCGGCTCAAGAGTAACGGGCAAGGATTTTTCCTGATTAGAATTTTCTGCTAATACTGCACCACCGTGTGTTCTGGTAATCTGTCCTCTTGATACAAGGCAGTCAAAATCGCGTCGTATAGTCATGTCAGAGACATTAAACTTTTCGATAAGATCACTGATTTGCACCTTTCCGTTCTGATTTAATATATTCAATATAGCGGCTAGACGCTGTTCTTTATTCATTTATAAACCTCTTCTGTTCTTTTATATTGATAATATGTTCGTAAAACAAACAAATATCTTGTGAATAGTATAAAACATAATGTTTGATTGTGTCAACAAAAATAAAAACAAATGCAAAATCAAAAATAAAAACAAATGCAAAAT
>QUMM01000058.1 GCA_003435055.1 Lachnospiraceae bacterium OF09-6 | reverse complement strand
AATAAACGAAATTGTGAATAACATAGAATAATATGAATTATGTAGTTATGTAAAATTTAACGAAGCATAAATTGGTTTACATAACTATATAGTATGAACCATAAATTTTGTGAGTTATGTAAAGTATAAGGATTTTTGCCAAAACAAAAAGAAAATTTTTCCAGAAAATCACATAATTCACACATAAATAAACGAAATTGTGAATAACATAGAATAATATGAATTATGTAGTTATGTAAAATTTAACGAAGCATAAATTGGTTTACATAACTATATAGTATGAACCATAAATTTTCCTTTACGAATATTTAAAAATGCGGTATGATATTCAATGAATGTTTATGATACGGAGAGGGATAGAATATGTTAGATATCAAATTTGTAAGAGAAATCCGGATGTTGTAAAACAGAATATTAAGAATAAATTTCAGGAGTCCAAGCTGGAACTGGTAGACGAAGTGATCGAGCTGGATCAGAAGAACAGAGATATCAAGAATGAACTGCAGTCTCTGCAGGCTAACAGAAATAAATTATCCAAGCAAATCGGTGCGCTGATGGGCCAGGGTAAGAAAGAAGAAGCAGAGGAAGTGAAAAAGCAGGTTACCGCACAGGCTGACCGTATGGCTGAGCTGTCTGCTGATGAAAAAGAAGTAGAAGAAAAGATCCGTAAAATCATGATGGTAATCCCAAATATCATTGATCCATCTGTGCCAATCGGTAAAGATGACAGTGAAAATGTAGAGATCGAAAGATTTGGTGAACCGGTGGTTCCTGAGTTTGAGATCCCTTATCATACTGATATTATGGAACGTTTTGATGGAATTGATATGGATGCTGCCGGAAGAGTAGCTGGTAATGGATTCTATTACCTGATGGGTGATATTGCAAGAATTCATTCTTCTGTTCTGGCTTATGCGAGAGATTTTATGATTGACCGTGGATTTACGTACTGTATCCCGCCTTTCATGATCAGAAGTGCTGTTGTAGATGGCGTTATGAGCTTCTCTGAGATGGAATCTATGATGTATAAGATCGAGGGAGAAGATCTATATCTGATCGGAACCAGTGAACATTCTATGATTGGTAAATTTATCGATACCATGACACCGGAAGAAGAGCTGCCAAAGACTCTGACCAGCTATTCTCCATGTTTCCGTAAGGAAAAGGGTGCGCACGGTATTGAAGAACGCGGTGTATATCGTATTCATCAGTTTGAAAAGCAGGAAATGATCGTTGTCTGCAAGCCAGAGGAAAGTAAGATCTGGTACGATAAATTATGGCAGAACACAGTAGATCTGTTCCGTTCTCTGGATATTCCGGTTCGTACACTGGAATGCTGTTCTGGTGACCTGGCAGACCTGAAAGTAAAATCGTGTGACGTTGAAGCATGGTCTCCTCGTCAGAAGAAGTATTTTGAAGTAGGAAGCTGTTCTAACCTGGGGGATGCACAGGCTCGTCGTCTGAGAATCCGTGTAAAAGGAAAAGATGGCAAGAAGTATCTGGCACATACCTTAAATAATACAGTAGTAGCACCACCACGTATGCTGATTGCATTCCTGGAGAACAATTTGAATGCAGATGGAAGTGTTAATATTCCAAAGGCACTGCAGCCATATATGGGCGGTATTGAAAAGATTGTTCCAAAGCATTAATGGCATGGTATTTGTGAATAACGGGAGATAGATTTATGCACAGTTTTTTGCGCAGCGTAGGATTTAGTAACATAAAAGACAGAAAAGGCATAGATGAACTGATCAGGGATGTATGTCTTAATTGTGATACGCGAAATGCAGTAAGACTGGATCATGGACAGGCATTTGTAGAGTACAGAAAAGAATTCGGACCTGGATTCGGTCTGGCTGTGTGTGGAGAACTGGATGAAAGTGGATTTCATCAGGACTATTATTTCCCGTATTTTCATACAGATACAGTCAGCAGTGAGGAAGATTTGTCCATTGAAAAGCATGGAGGAGAAGATTCCTTTGCCGGTGTCTGTGAAGATAACCGGCTGGGAACTTCTCTGATCTTTTACGTGCAAAATACAGTTGACTATATGCGTGCATGTCTTGTAAAATGGAGTGTAGGAAATCGACTGAGTACATCGTTGACGGCATTGGCTTCTGATGGCAAAATATTGCTCCCGATGTATAAAGATGCGGAGCAGGTGCTTTCGGATAAAGAAGCTTTGAATACCCGTTCCCAGATGATCAATGCTGCAAAGAACGGAGATCAGGATGCGATTGAGAGCCTGACACTGGAAGAAATGGATACTTACAGTATGGTTTCCAGAAGAATTCAGACAGAGGATGTATTTTCTATCGTAGATACATTCTTTATGCCGTTTGGTATGGAATGCGACCATTACCAGATCATGGGAGAGATCCTGAAATATCATAAAGTGAGAAATATGCGCAGCAAGGAATATCTGTATCAGATGAAGGTTCTTTGTAATGATATTGAGATGGATGTCTGCATTAATGAAGCAGATCTGTTGGGTGATCCAGAAGTAGGTCGCAGATTCAAGGGAAATGTCTGGCTTCAGGGATACATTAACTTCCCGGAAGAATAGAGTGATAAGTTCTCTTAATTTAATGTATAAAATAAGTGCCTCCTAAGAGAAAGCCGAGGCATTCCCCAAAGGGAAAAAATGAAAAACAACTTTCAGTTCGAATCTATTCTGAAAAATGCTAATGGTGACAACAAAGCATTCCCCAAATTGGGAAATGTTCTAATGTTACCAAATCAAAAAAATCTGTAGATTGACAACTCGAAAAAGAGTTGATAATCTTATATATGGCCGAAGGGAAAAATCCCAGAAACCCAGTAAAATCAAGGGGTTGCGGCATGTGTCGTCATAGCTCAGCTGGATAGAGCACTCGCCTCCTAAGCGAGGGGTCGGAGGTTCAAATCCTCTTGGCGACGGGCTTCAAAGCGTTCGAAAATGTTAGCTGGATTAGCTGACAACGAACGCTTTTGTTATTTTCAAATCACGTTCGTGACACAAAATTCCATTCAAAATGATCAATTTCCAGCTAACGCAATCCGATTTTTGTTAGCTGACAGCTAATCAAAATTACCGGTTTGCAAACATGGGTTTTAAGAAGTCCAGCTAACATTTGGGTTCCGCTCCGTTGTCACCCCTTATTCGGGGATGTAAATCAGAGAAAAGGCGGGAAAAGAAACAATCTCTCCCAAACCTGCAAACATGAATTAGCTGAAACAGTATTCAATTCTATTAGCTACAGCTAATGGTCAAACAGCAATGTCTGTTTGGAACTTTACTATCTATAAAAGTTCCAGGCAGGCATTTTTTATTTCCTGAATCCTGGAGGAAAGGAGTCAAGATGACTGAGCCAAACAGACAATCAGGAGAAAACGAAGAAAGAATCATAGAAATTGAGATTGAGCGTCTTCGTCCGTTCAAAGAGCACCCGTTTCAGGTAAAAGATGATAAGGAAATGTTTCTTCTGCAGGAAAGCATTGAGAAGTATGGAATATTAAATCCGCTGATCGTCAGACCGGTACCGGATGGATACTATGAGATCATATCCGGTCACAGAAGAAAACATGCTGCGGAGAAACTGGGATATCGTAAAGTACCGGTGATCATCCGAGTATTAAGTGAAGATGATTCCATTTTAAAGGTTGTAGTTGTGGAGAATATTTGTTATGATTAGAAAGTTGCTGAACGGAGATATCGATAGAATTGCTGACATATGGTTAAAGACAAATCTGAAAGCCCATTATTTTATTTCCAATCAATACTGGAAAAGTAATTATGAATTAGTAAAAGAAATGATGTCACAATACGAAGTTTATGTGTTTGAAGCAGATAAAATGATACAAGGATTTGTAGGACTAAATGATGAATATATCGAAGGTATTTTTGTCTCTGATGAAATGCAGTCATGTGGCATAGGTAAGCTTTTATTAGATTATGTTAAGGATAAAAAAGTTAGCTTACGATTAAATGTATACCAGAAGAATGCCAGAGCAATTTCTTTTTACCAAAGAGAAGGGTTCATTATTCAATGTGAAGGCTTGGATGAAGCTACTGGTGAAAAAGAGTACACTATGCTATGGAAACGAAAATAGAAATCGGAATTTATTAAGGAGGATATGGATGAAACTGTTTTTATGTTCGCACTTTTCAAGTGTAGGAAGTTTGATAAAAGAAGAAATTGATAACAAGAAAGTCGCATTTATTCCCACAGCTTCGCTGCGTGAAGGCTATACCGGTTATGTCGGCTCGGCTCGAAAGCTATTCAATAAACTGGGAGCAACCGTAACGGAAATTGATATTTCAACGGAGGCTTATTTAACGATACAGTCCGTTTTTGAAGATGCGGATGTGATCTATTTTACTGGTGGAAATTCTTTCTTCCTTATGGATCAGCTCCGTAAAACGGGAACGGATGAGCTATTGAAGAAGGAATTGGAAAAGGGAAAACTGATGATCGGTGAATCGGCGGGTGCGATTATATGCGCTCCAACTATCCAATATATTGAACAAATGGATGAAAAGCCGGAGGACTACTCACAAGAAGATGATGCAGGGCTTGATTTGATTGATTTCTATGTTCTTCCGCATTATCTTACAGCACCATTTAAGAAAGTTACTGAGAAAATAATGACTGAATTTTCGGATTTGAATCTATGCCCAATTAACAACCGTCAGGGAATTGTAATCGATGGTGAAGGTTCAAAGGTTATTTGCAAAAAGTGGGATTTGTAAGAAATAGCATTTACGGAAAAGGATTAAAGAAAATGGCTAGAGCATGACGCAATGCTGTAGAAAGAAAAATGTCGGAAAGCCGTGTGAGGGAGAACCTCATGCACGGTTTGATGAGGGGCAGATGAAAATTTCATCCGCCTACTCTACCCATTATACCCGCCTGTATTAAAAATAAGTGGATATAATGGGTATAACGAATGCAAGGAACCGGACATTCACTCAGAAACGCAGATGGAGAATAACGGAAATTTAACGGAAATATATTGCTGAAATTTCCGATATATGTTATTATATTTCCGAAAGGGGCGATGATATGACCGATATTAGATATATTTCAACAAAAGAAGCCGCCGGGATCATGGGCTTATCAACCAGAAGAGTAGTTGGATTATGCAATGCGGGAAAACTGGAAGGTACTTTAAGAAAAGGTCGCAATTGGATGGTTCCGGAAGAGACGGTATATGCATACCTGGGTACCGCAAAGCCTAAAGAAGAAAATGGAGAGATCCTTTCTTGCGCAGTCGGTAATACATCTTACATGGATGTAGTAAAGAATAGCTATTATGTAGATAAAACGCTTCTGATTCGTGATTTGATTGACGATCAGGTTCCGGTCATTTTGTTTACCAGACCACGGAGATTTGGCAAAACACTTGCTCTTGATATGATTAAAACGTTTTTGAAAAACGAAAGAGGATACATCTATTTATTTTAAAGATAAACAGATTTGGTCATGCGGTGAAAAATATCAGAAAATGCAAGGGGCATTTCCGGTGATTTCCATCACTTTCAAAGATGCAAAGTTTTCGGATTGGGCCAGTACTTATGCGGCAATTAAAAATGTGATCCGTGATGAATTTATGCGGCACAATGAGCTTTTTACAAGCGACAGACTTAATCTGGTGGAACAGGATTATTTGTCTAGAATGCAGACGGATGAGCTGAGTGATGTGGAATATACCAGATCACTCCTGAATCTGGGACGCATGCTGGAAAAACATCATCAGTCTAAGGTAGTCATTCTCATTGACGAATATGACACTCCGATCCAACAGGGACATTCCAGAAGTTTCTATAATGAAGTGATTACATTTATGCGTAATTTTATGTCCGGTGGTCTTAAGGATAACCCTTCTCTTGCTTTTGGCGTTCTTACTGGTATCCTGCGTGTGTCAAAGGAGAACCTGTTTAGTGGACTTAATAATCCAATCGTAAATTCTGTACTTGATGAGAAATACAGCAAATACTTTGGATTTACCGTGGATGAAGTGAACACCATGGCAGCATACTACGGACAGGAGGCAAAACTGGAAGAACTTCGTGAGTGGTACGATGGATATCGTTTCGGAAGTACAGAAATCTATAATCCCTGGTCTGTTGCCAATTATTTCTATAATAACTGTCAGGCGAAACCATATTGGACCAATACCAGTGATAATGAGATCATTCGGGAGATCATGATATCTCTTACACCGGATATTGCAGAAAACCTTTTTGCACTGTTGCAGGAGCAGACCGTTCAGGCATCGTTAAATATGGATGTCATCTATCCGAGGATAACGGATGGAACGGATACCATCTTCAGCTTCCTGTTACTTGCAGGGTATTTAAAACCTGTAAGCGATGCGGTTGAAACAGAATTTGGGACATTTATGGAGCTGGCGTTACCGAATAAGGAGATTCACAGAGTTTACAATACAGAGATTTTATCCTGGCTCAGGGGGACAGTAGATGGCAATGTCATGGCTGGACTTGAAAAAGCACTGTTTCTGAATGATGGGAAGAAACTTCAGGAATTCCTCCGGAAATATATGATTACCTGCATCAGTTGTTTTGATGGAGCAGCAGAAGGCTTTTACCATGGTATGATGCTTGGACTGGCAGCGGGCATGTCCTCAAGATATTACATCAGATCAAACAGGGAATCCGGAGAGGGAAGATTCGATCTTGTGTTGGAGCCTAAGGTACATTCTTTGCCGGGTATTATCATGGAATTCAAAGCGACAAAGAATGATGCTGGTTTATCTGCATCCGCCGACGAGGCTCTGAAGCAGATTGAGGATAAGCACTATGATACAGATATGAAGGACCGTGGAATCAAGGAAATCGTAAAATATGGCATCGCCTTTGCAGGTAAAAATGTAGAGATTGCAAATGGCTGAAGTTTCAAAGCAGGATGCATACAAGGGCAACTAAACGAAAATAATATTCCGCAATATATCAAAATATAATTGATATATTGCGGAATATTTACTATATTATGCGAAATATATTGCGAAGTGTGTTAAAGAAGTAATGTGAATGAATCTATTATTTTAAGTTGCTTAGGTGTATCCCCAAATATAGTCTATCATAGATGCCGGAGATTTTTTCTGTAATGACGTAAATCTTCTTCACTGACCTCTGAAATGATTTTGTCAAGTGTATTCAGTAAGTTCTTTTTATCATCTGGTAAACGCCCCCTGAGTTGAAAAGCATTTGAAGCTCCCATTGCGGCAAAGTATGTTGAAATATTAAGATTTTCTACAAGAGCTCGAAGTTCCCTATATTTTTCAAGTTCTCCTTCTTCTTTCCAGTTTCCGTTTTGAATCTCCTGATAGAGCTCGGATTCGGGATAAATCGTCAGCATATTCGGGTCGATCAGGAAGGGATGCAGTTGATTAAAAATATTTGCGGAGGCTTTCGCACCAACCTCACCTTTTCCCTTACCGGAAATGCTGGTTAGATAGAAGAATCCATATTCAATGCCAGCCTGTTCTAGCCTTTTACATTGTGTTAGAATATCCTGAGAAGTATAACCTTTTCGCATAAATGCTAATCTACAATCTTTTTCTCGGTTTTTTCATCATGTTCAAACAGAAGATAATTGATAGCAGCTGAGTAATTTGCATTTCTGCTTTTAATGTGCTTTACGATTGCCATTCATACCACCTGCCAGTTTCAGTACCTCTTTTCTCAGTAGGAATAAGTCCGTGATGCACGGATGGATTTCATTTTCTATAGCACGTGACTGACTGCTGCCACTGTTAAAATGCTTGGCGATCTGATTGAGATTCGATCCGATCTTTCCATATTCACTGACCAGTTTTCTGAGGTCGTTCATGTCTGCAACAACTTCAATCTGGTGATTGATTTGCTTTTCAAGCAGGAGTTTTCTCAGATATTCTGATCGGCTAATAGATAAACAAGCAGCGCCTTGGTCTAATAAATCCAGTTCGACATCGGTAAGACGTAATCCTATAAAATGTCTGTGATTCAGTTCTTTATCTTTGTTTTTTGTTCTCATACTCCTCCTTCCGTTGATACTATTCCTCCCACTGGGAGTCCACATATTTCAATATCGGCTGTCCCTTCCGATATTAGAAATAGTGCTGTGAACACCTTTAGGTGGAGCCAACAGACAAGTGAAACGTCTGTTATTGAGAGGGTATGGGGAGATCCCCATCAAGATAAATCCCATAGGAGAACAGGATGCCAAGCGGCAATACTGTTAAACACGGGTGGATCTTGCTCTTATTTGTATCCCTCTATATAACGAAACGCTGAGAGCCTGTTTTACAGTGGGGGAAAAGAAAAAATATCAAAAAAATGATGATTAATGGTGAGCTTGTGATAGAATGAAAAAAAGAGAAAAGCATAAAGGACGTAGTTGTGGAGAATATTTGTTATGATTAGAAAGTTGCTGAACGAAGATATCGATAGAGTTGCTGACATATGGTGAAAGACAAATCTGAAATAACGATTGGAGTAGTCGATTATAGACACTGCAATCAAAAAATCTGAAAATATATTTATTAACATTACATAAAAGTGTGTAGATGCACATAAAATGGGAATACATATTGAAATTCAGGTCGTTCTGTGATAGAATCTCATTACTAAAAAGTGTGTAGATGCACGAAAATGGGGAGTGTAACGATGGAGATTAAAAGAGACGCTTACCTACAGCAGCTGATCGAGCGAAAAGATAATGGAATGATAAAGGTGATTACCGGCATTCGTAGATGTGGCAAATCCTTTTTGCTATTTACCATCTTTAAGAGATACTTACTGGAGAACGGCGTTGATGTTGATCATATTATTGAAATTGCATTGGATGGTATTGAGAACGAGGAATTAAGAGATCCCAAGGTATGCTACAAGTACATCAAGGATGCCATGAAAGACGACGGGAAGTATTATCTCCTTTTGGATGAAGTGCAGTTCATGCCACGATTTGAGGAAGTGCTGAACAGCCTGCTACGCATGAGCAATATTGATGTGTATGTCACCGGAAGTAATTCCAAGTTCCTGTCCAGCGACATTGTGACCGAATTCCGTGGCAGAGGTGATGAGATTAGAATCTACCCTCTCTCCTTTGCAGAGTTTTATTCTGTCTATGACGGCGATTATGATGATGCTGGGATGACTACATGATCTACGG